>CAVXVD010000120.1:0-43044 GCA_963765015.1 uncultured Acidobacteriota bacterium
AATTCAGTGGAACCGTGTAGATCGCGTTGATGCCGCCAAAGATCCACAGATCGCCATTGCTGTCGATCCAGCCGACTGACTGGTCCCTGCCGCCCGGGTTGTTCCCCGCCGCGGCGACGCCGAGGGTTCCGTAAACGGGCTGTGGCGACTCGGAACCAATGCAGAAGCCCTGCGGCGGATAGTTGACGCAATCAATCGCGGTAACACCGCCCATATACGCCCATTGGGCCGTGCTTGGATCGATCTCCCAAAAGTCGTTGAAGTTGCCGCCAACACTATTGTTGTCATAACTGCTGCCACCGAACAGCCAAAATTTGCCTTGACTGTCGGTCCAGGTGACCTCACCAGAGCGTCCACCGGGGGTATTGCTCGCGGAAAATTGACCCACGATGCCGCTGTTGTTGGCCGGCTGCACGCACACATTCTTCTCAAAGACCAGGGTGCATTCCATGACGTTGCTGCCGGCCACCCATGTCCATTGTTTGGTGGATACGGTGTACTCCCACAGGTCATTCTGAAGGCCGAAATTGCCCTGCGAATCGGTGCCGTTACCCCCGAACATCCAGAAATTTCCGCTGGAGTCAATCCAACTCACGGCATTCTGCCGGCCGCTGGGAACGTTCGTGGCGGCGGGTACGCCGAGCGTGCCCCAATTTCCAGTGGCAGTTGTGGTGCTGCTTCCGCTGACCCACTCCCATTGCTGGAGGGAAATGTCGAACTTCCAAAGATCGTTCAGGTTCGATCCACCGAAGAGCCACAGATTGCCCTGGCTGTCGACCGAACTGGCCGATCCGCCGCGGCTTCCGGGCGTGTTCCCGGCAGCGGGAGTTCCCTGGGTGCCATAAACACCGGGTTGGGCGCAGTAGTCGTTGTAGATGCTGCAGGTAGCGGGAAAGATGGCGCTGCCGTTCTGCCAGGTCCACTCGTTGGCCTGCGACACGCCACGCTGAGACAGGGCGCTCGCGGAAAGAATGAGCAGCGAAGCTAGAGAAAACAGGATGCGCTGTTTGAGGCTGCGCCTTAACTGGCAAGTCACAGTGGGACCCTCGCTTCGCACGGGAGTGTAGCACGATTTGTTGCCTAGCTTGTCAGAATGCGGAGCCTGGGTGTGCCGGACAGCCGAGGGCGGCTGCCCCCGTGGGGTGCGGGATGAGCTGGACGGGAGTGACCGTGCATTACCGGAGTCATGCCCGAAAAGGCGGCTATTACACAAGTATTACAGTAAGCTGCGCGTTCGCTTGATAGCTTTGAATCTGGGGTTGGCAGAAGTCAAACGACCACGAAATGGGGACCTTCTTGGATATGGAACTGCAAGATCTGGAAAAACCTCAAGCGGAAAAAGATGAAGTGAACTGGATTACGGCGGCATTCATGGCTGCGTTTCACGTGGGAGCGATCGCCGCATTGTTCTTCTTCACGTGGAAGGCATTGTTCGTCGCGATGTTCCTGTGGTGGGTGTCGGGGAGCCTGGGCATCGGGATGAGTTATCACCGGCTGCTGACGCACCGCGGCTATAAGACTCCGAAGTGGATGGAATATTTTCTGACCGTCTGCGCCACGCTGGCGCTCGAGGGCGGACCGATTTTCTGGGTAGCGACGCACCGCATCCATCATCAATATTCCGATCTGGAAGGCGATCCGCATTCGCCGATCGACGGCAAATGGTGGGCGCACATGGGCTGGATTCTGATGGGCAAGTCGATGCACCATGACACGACGACCCTGTCGCGCTACGTTCCCGACCTCGCCAAAGATAAATTTCACGTCTGGATCACGAAATATCATTACGTTCCGCAGGTCATTCTTGGCGTGATCCTATATGCCGTTGGCGGCCTTCCGTTCCTGTTGTGGGGCACGTTCCTGCGCACAGTAGTGGGACTGCATGCGACCTGGCTGGTGAATTCGGCGACGCACTCGTGGGGTTCGCGGCGTTTCGCAACTCGCGATCTGTCGACCAACAGCTGGTGGGTGGCGCTGCTGACGTTTGGCGAAGGCTGGCATAACAATCATCACGCGCATCCGACGGCGGCTCAGCATGGCTTTACCTGGTACGAAGTTGACATGAACTGGTACGGCATCTGGGTGTTGAAGACGCTCGGGCTGGCCTGGGACATCAAGCGCGTGAAGTTGTCGGAGATCAAGCAGGGGTTGGTCGCGACGCCCAACGGACGATTGATTGCGCCTCCGGCGGAGTCATTCGCCGCGGGCGACTAAGCGTTCTGAAAATAGAAGTGGGTTGGATCGGGGATGCCATTGGCATCCCCGATTTTGTTTAGGGAAACGGTTTGCTGGACGGATTCAGAGTGCCAAGCCGGAAAGCAATGAGATGTGTCGATTGCAATTGATCGCTAACCTGAGGCGCTAAAGCGCGGACGATTTTAGCGGGCTTCGCGGCACGACTGAAGTCGTGCCCTTCCCAAGACCGTGCCCTTCGCAAAACCGTGCCGTGCCCAAGACCAATTCCGGGCAGAGTTTTTCGGAAGCCTGCTTGTGGCCGGCCTCAGTGCGAGGCATCTTTTCGCCGTCGCCGCTGCTCGCTGTCTCTTATGATTTCGGTCAAATCCATCACCGGGCGGATCTCAATCGGTCCAAGCCCGTACTTAAAGCCGGGGAGCTGGGAGACGAGTTGAATGGCGTGATTGAGGTCTCGCGCTTCGAGGATTTGAAGGCCGCCGACCTGTTCTTTGGTTTCGGCATAGGGGCCGTCGGTGGTCGCGATTTTGCCGTTTTTCCAGCCCAGGGTCACGGCGGTTTCCTGAGGCTGAAGAGGTACGTCGGCGACCAGATGCCCGTTTGCACGAAGACGGTCATTGTGCTCAAAGCATTCGTCGAGCACTGCGTGGCGCTCGTCGTCGGTCATCGCTTCGAATCTTCCTGGCTCGATGTATCCCAAACAGAGGTATCTCATTGTTTTTCTCCTCTCGGTGGAAGCCAGCAGCCCAGCTTGCACGCTGGATCGTTCATCCTATAGTCGTCGAGCGCGGAGAAAATCGACAGCAGGGGCGAAATACTTCGCGCCGCCATTTCCGGCCCCCACCCTTGGCAAAGTGGCGAAGGATGGGCCACCCGCGGGAGGTGGAACATCGACAACTGTATTTTGTCCAACGGTGCCAGCGAGAGCACAGTGTACAATCCTGGCAATTTTCAAGGAGTGGAAATGAACTATTCACGTATCGGTCTGGCGGCGCTGGGGGGCACGGTCGCGTATTTTGTTTTTGGCTTCTTAGCGGTTTGGCTGGTGCCAGCTCTAATCAATGAAGCCCACAAATACCCGGCCGTTTTTCGACCCAAAGAAAAAATTATGGCCGTGATGCCCATTGGAATGGGCGCAACCTTGATCGCGATCGTGGTGGTCGCGATCATTTTCGCGATGATCCATCAGAGCGGATCGGGCATTGCGGAAGGTGCGCGCCTGGGCGTTCTCATTGGCATTTTCGTGGTCTGCGGATTTGTGCTGCACAACTACGTAAACCTGAACATCGGGCTGAGACTCGCTCTGGTACAGGCTGTGGCTTACTTCGTCCAGTGGACGATTGTCGGCGTAATCATCGGTCTTATTTACAAACCCCTAGCTCCATCGTAAGAGTCAGAATCCCTGCCCTAACGTCGCAAACTGCCAGAAAGGGTCACTCGTGGAAAGGCTCCACTCAAGCCAAAAGACGGTTTGAAGGCCACATCGTCGGCAGATTGTTGTGTCACGGTTTCAAGTAGCGAAGCGCAACACTTCCTGATTTAAACGTCTTTGACTCAACAAGCTTCAATCGGTGTTTCTCCTGCAGGTTGACGCCTTCAAACAACCGTCTGCCTTCGCCAACAATGACTGGCGCAACGACAATACGATATTCGTCAATCAGGCCAAGCTCGGTCAGTTGTGAAGGAATATCTACACCACCGACCAGAATATCTTTGCCTGGTTCTTGTTTCAGTTTAAGGATTTCGTCGCGAAGGTTCGTACGGACAATTCTTGAACTTCCATCTTCAGCGCTGGCCAAGGATCGCGAAAAAACAACCTTCTTCCTGGAGACAAAGGCTTGAGCAAATTCGATATCTGCTTTTGCCTCGGACTGGCTTTTTGCGATATCAGGCCAATAAGGCACCATCAACTGATAGGTCTTCCGCCCATAGACGAGCACGTCGGCCTCATCTCGCAAGAGGTGCGTGTAGTGCTCAAGCAAGTCGTCATCGGGATTGAATTTGGTGTGGTCGCAACAGCCGTCCAGGGTAAGGTTGATTGCGTAGATTAAATTTCTCATTCGATTGTCCTCTGTTGTGTAGCAACGCTTATGCGCACCTTGCACAGTGCGGCTTGTTGCCCGTTCCGTCGGACAGCCTTGCGCTGCGTGTTTACATGCGCGGCGCCGGCGTTCCGTCGGACCATTTGTCCACTCCTACCAGGAAGACGGACAGCGGTGGGAAGGATTTGAGTTGTGGGTAGGATTGCGCGGAGATGTACCAGTAATTCACGGACATGAGTGGGGAGTTGGCGAGATTAGCGCCCCAGGCTGCACCGTCGTTCGATGTTTCATAGAACATGAGGTGGGGGCCGTTGTGGCCGCCGTTGTCGGTTAGATACGAGCCCTTCGACATCATGTAGGAGAAAGTTCCTGGCTCGAGTGGCGGTAATTCTTTTTTGTCGATCGCTGCTTGAATTGCGGCGATGGCTTCGGGTTTGGAATGGCCTGCCAGGAGCAGGTCGGTCCGTTTGTAGGCGTAGGGAAGGATGGAGCGGGCGGCTGGTGGGTTGAGGCAATCTGCGGCGCGGACTTTTGGATTCCAGAATTCCGAGTTATCGAACATGGCCAGCCAGCCGCGTCCGACCCAGCACACCCAGCCGTTTTTTCCTGCGACTGCAGTTTCATAGCCGTGACGGGTTAAGACGATGACCGAGGCGTCGCGGGAGATGGCGTCAGGAGCGGCGCTGCGGGCTAAGGCGATTTCGGCGTCGCGATCCATCAGATATTGTTCGACCGGGGCCATGGTTGGATATGGCTGGCTGGAGTCCTGCGCAGCTGCGGACCGGGTTGCGATCAAGGCGAGCACGAATGCGCCTAGGAAGATGCTGTGTATTTGATTTCGGGTCATTGCTTTTCTCCAAGGTTTTTCGTTTTCTACTGCTTCATACTTCGACCGAATCCACACTAGTCGAACATCTAGCGGTTTTCCGTTCCGTCTGACCAGCGTTCGACAGGAATCACGAACTGCGTCAAGTGCTCCACGGGGTCGCTCATGCCAACGACGGGGGAACCCGGGAGATTCGCTCCCCAAATTGCGGGGTCGATATCTGAATAGAAAAACATGAGATGGGGAGGCCAGTGGGGAATGCTCGCGCCGCCGTAGCCTTGCTTCGACAGCATGTAGCACATCGCTCCGGGCTCCATCGGCGGCAATTCTTTTCTGGCGATGGCGGCTTCGATGGACTCTTTCATCTGTGCCGGTGTGCGCCCCGCCAGTCCCCACTCGGTCTCTTTGGTGAAGCGCACGAGGTAGGAATGCGCGGCGGCAGCATTTACACACATCGGGACGCGCACTTTGGGATCCCAAAAGTCGTCATCGGCAGCGGAGGTCCACCCACGCCCGACGATACACACGAATCCGTTCTTGCCTTTGACCGCGGTTTCGAAACCACGCCGCGCAAGAACCATGACCTCAGCATCGCGTGAAATGGAGTCCGGCGCTGCACTTCGCGCCAAGGCGATTTCCGCATCCCGATCCGCCATGAAGTACTGGTCGATCGGGGCCATCTCGGTCGGGCCCATCTTTGCCGGGGCCATGTTCGGATGAGGTGCTGCGGCATCCTGTGCCATCGCCTGATTCGATGTGCCGAGGTTCGACGTCACGAGGTGCGCCGAACCGAGCACAACCAGCAGTGCGAAGCGTTTGACTCCGACTGCGTGAACCTTCTTTTTCCGCATTGTGTTTCTCCTGAGAGTGGCGATGCCCAATACTGCCGTTCAGTCACTTCCATCGGTTCTCCGTGTCTGGACGGCAGCCGTCAGGAAGGCTTCACAAATATTTCACGCACCTCGACGGGCGCACGACAGGCGACGGCAGCCTTGCGCCCCCAGGAGAGAGCCTCATCCAGATCGCGGCTTTCAGTATCCAAAAACCGCCGATGTGCTCCTTGGTCTCCAGGTACGGTCCGTCGGTGATAAGCACTTTTCCACCGGGTTGCGCGCGCAGCGACTTGGCGTTGCTGGGCGCGCTGAGGCCGCCAACAAAAAGTCTGGCACCGGCAGCGATCATCTCGCGGTTGAGCGCGCCGATATCGCGGACCATCGCTTCGCCCTCGACGGATGGGTCGTAGTTGTCGGGGTGGTGAATTGCAACTAGAAACTGTGCCACGAGTTCTCCTTCTCCTGGAACGTCGTCCGGATGGCCCGGTTGTCCCGGGCTTCACCATATAGTCGAACGTGGGTCCTGAATTCGACAAATCATCCAGGATATTTTTCTTCTTCCGGTCTTTTGAACTGTGGGCGGGTGTTCCGGCAGAGCTGTTGCGGATTTCGGCGATTTCCAACGCCGTAACGACAGCGTAGAATTTGTGCCAATTGCACGGGAGAAAAGCCATGCGCCGGTACCATCACATCGGAATCCCCACTACGGAAGCTAAGCCTGGGGAGACCCACTTGAAACACCTGAAACTGTTTCTCGTGGGCCACGAGAAAAGCGAATTTGGCGTGGAGTGGATGCGTTTTGAAGCCGACGTGGCGGTCCCGGATCTGGTCCGGCAAGTTCCGCACGTCGCGTTTGAAGTGGAGGATCTGGCCGCCGAGCTGGCTGGCCGCGAAATCCTGATTCCTCCCAACAGCCCATCCGACGGCGTCCGTGTCGCGTTTATCGTCGAAAACGGCACGCCCATCGAACTGCTCGAATTCACCGACCCCAACCATCCTGCGCGGCGGCAGCAGAGCAAGATGCCATAAACCTCCCGATCCGAACCGCCGGCGGCTCGCCCATATCGCCTGATTCTTGATTGTGAGCGGATCACTATAAACAGAAAAGGCTGCCCCACTCGTCGAAAGCCACGGCGAGTGGGGAGACCTTGGTGTGGGAACGGCGCGAGCGAAATACAATCGATGAATGGTCCGGCCCCGCGAAGCGCTTCGTACTACTGGCGCATCTCGGTGGCGATGTCGTCGCCGAACTTCTCCTGGATATACTTCTGGGTCTCGGGATCGAAGTCGGTCATGTCAAACATCCGGCGAACTTCGATCATTTCGTTATCCTTGCCGGGGATGCGCGCGGCCCATTCCAGCGCCTCTTCGCGCGATTTCACCTGGATAATCCAGTAGCCGCCGACGACTTCCTTGGCTTCGGTAAACGGTCCGTCGGTCACTTTCGATTTGCCGTTCTTGAAGGTGACGCGCGCGCTCATCGTCGCGGGCGGGGTGAGCCCGTCGAGCGCGACCAGCACCCCGGCTTTCCCTAGTTCCTCGTTGTACTTGCCCATCGCCTCCATGTCTTTGAAGTCGGGCACCGTGCCGGCCTTTGCGTTTGCGTAGTCTTTCGGATACATGATCATCATGAAGCGCATGGTGTTCTCCTTGGCTATCGAGTATTGACGGTTGTGCGGACACCGTATCGGGGACCGCTACTTTTATATAAGAGCTTTGGACCGCGTTGGGCCTCAAAAAGGCGGTAAGGCGGCGAGTGCGCGGTTCGGCTCCACTTCCTAGTCGAACTGGTTGGCGCGAAATCGACACGCGATTTGCTATTTTTTCGCATAACGTGCCTGCCGGGAAACACTTTCCGCGGTTGCCCGGCCTTCACCACATAGTCGAACAGCGGGGCGGATTTCGACAAAGGGTCCAAAGTTTTTCTTCGGCCGCCAGGGGAGCCATGCCTGAAAAAGGCTGCCCAGTTTCCACAAAACCGTGCGAGTGGGGCGCCGACCGCGATCGTGGGGGTGCCAGGGATCAAAACTGGATGTGCGGGACAGCCTCGCTTCAGAACTCCCGTAACATTGTCCATTCGCAGGGGTTTTGTCTTGCTCGGCGATCGATGTGCCGGAGCAGCAGTCAGACGATTGAGTGCTGAAAGGATCGAGCCAGTTGGGGTATCCTACGACGCGATGTCGACAAAATCCATTCCGGGGGTGAAGGCGCCGGCGAAGAGCGAATATGTCCAAAGAATTGATCGGGTTATCGACTATCTTCGCGAGCATCTGGATCGGCCGGTAAAGCTGACTGAGCTTGCTGAGGTTGCATGCTTCTCTGAATTTCACTTCCATCGGATTTTTACAGCGGTGTCTGGCGAAACCCTGAACAGCTTTACGAATCGGCTTCGACTGGAAAAGGCCGCTCGGCTTCTTCGTTATTCCGGACAAGGCCTGACCGATATAGCTTTAGATTGCGGTTTTTCGTCGTCGGCCACGTTTTCCCGTGCCTTCCGATCCGGATACGAAATTTCGCCAAGCCAGTTTCGAAAAAGCGGCGAGATCAAAAAGAGCAAGATTTGCAAAGAACTCTTTCCCAAAGATGAATATGGTCTCCCCATGAGCGCGGAAGAAAAGAGAGCCGCGTTCCCCGTGAGATTGATCGACATTCCCGAAAGGCAAAGCGCCTATATTCGAGTTACCAATGCGTTCGAAATGGACACAGTGCTTGCAGCCTTCAAGACGGTGATCGAATGGGCCAAATCTGAGGGTGTGTTTTCAGAAGGAATTCTTTTCGGGATGTCGGTAGACGATCCACACGTGACGCCGAAGCATCTGTATCGATATGAGGTCTGCCTTGCGTCGGGCCTTCCGTTCCAATGCATGGAAGGAATGTCGAAATTGAAAATGCCGGCCATGCAGTACGCCGTCATCAAGGTTTCGGGCGATATTCATAAGGTAGCTACGGCCTGGGACTACCTTTATCGAGATTGGCTGATTAACAGTGCCTATGAGCCCGAGCATGCGCCGGCACTTGAGGTTTTCCAGGATAAAGAAAGCGCGACCGACTGGTCGCACTTTGAATTGGAGCTGTGCCTGCCGGTGCGGAAATCGGCAGAAATGGAAACGCGGAGGGGGAGAAACCGATGATTGACGGAATTGGCGGCGTTTTTCTGTTTTCTAATGATACGAAGAGATTGGCAGCCTGGTATCGCGATTGCCTCGGAATCGATGCTGCGGGCCAGGATGCCGAGTGTAATTCGGTTTATGCAACGTTCGACTCCCGGGACAAAGAAAATCCGGAGATCGTTAGAACCATGGCCTGGGCGATTATGCCCACGGATCAAGCTATCAAGGACAAGCCACGAACGGGACAGATTAATTATCGAGTGAAGAGCATGAAAGAAATCCTGAACCATCTGAAGAGCAAGGGCGTGGAAATCGAAAAGACCGCGGAGTATCCCGAGTACGGGAACTTCGCGTGGCTCAAGGATCCGGATGGCAACAAGATTGAGCTTTGGGAGCCCGGCGAGGGTGTATAGAGGTTGACGATTTGGGGAAACCAGGGAGAGCCGGAGGAACCGTGGTTGTGGGGGCTTCTCCAGTTTGAAGGCCGGCCCTGGAGGCATCATAATTTCTAACAATGGCTTTACATGTCCGTGACAACCGATTGAGTCCTATCCCGCTAACTTGGATACCGTCGAGTAGTTAGGTTTTTCCCTGGAGGGGTAGGACAATGAACAAACGCATGATTATTTTCATGGCAGTCACGTTGACGGTTTTGGCCCTGACGGCCAACGCCGCCATGGCCCAGAGCTACACCGGCAATTGGCCAGTAAATGTGTCTCTTCCGCCCCACTACGCACACACCGCGTGCCTCTCGCTGGTCGATAGTGGCACGAAGGGGCAACACAGCGGTTCGGTCTTGCTATCAGGTTCATTGGTCGGTGCCACTTCGCTCACGGGGACTTTTCAAGTAATCAATCATCTCCTCGTGGCGTCCGTCCAAACCGGAAGTGACACCGGTGAAGTCATTTTCCTGCTGTTTATCGCTCCCGCCGCGGACGGAGACCTTAGCAATGGTGCTTTTGAGGAACCTGGTTACCTGTCCGGGGCTACAACCTTCGGCAGCAAGGGCGGCTGCTCAAATAGTCGGTAAGAAAGGGCGCTCGGAGAAAAGCCCCACTTCTCGCAAAGAACGCGGGAAATGGGGCACCCGTGGGACAGGTTTTACCTCATCAGCCCGCTGCATTTTTCAACTGGCGAATTCGCTCCTGCAGGAATTGCCGCTCGGGTTCCTGTTGGGTTAGGGCCAAAGCTTTCTCATACGAAGCACGAGCCTCGGCTGTGCGGCCGAGACGGCGGTACATGTCGGCGCGGGCGGAATAGGCCAGGTAATAGTTGGCCAATTCGCCATGTTCCAACGCCGCGTCGATGTGCGCCAGGCCGGCCTCTGGGCCGTCGCGCATGGCGATGGCCACAGCACGATTGAGCTGCACAACTGGCGAAGGCTGAATGCGTAGCAATTGATCGTAGAGTGCAACGATCTGCCGCCAGTCGGTCGCGGCGACCGATTCCGCCTCGGCATGAACGGCCGCGATTGCAGCCTGCAGGGTGTAGGAGCCGAAGCGGCCGGACTTCTGTTGATACGCCAGGGCTTTCTCGAGCAAGGCTACGCCCTCGGCGATCTGCTGGCGGTTCCAGAGCGAGCGGTCTTGATTCTCGAGCAAAATCAGCTCGCCGGTGGGAGAAGTTCTGGCGGCGCGACGGGACTCCTGGAGCAACATCAGGGCGAGCAGCCCGGTTATTTCCGGCTCGGCCTGGAGTTCGAGAAGCAAGCGGCCGAGTCGAATCGCCTCGCCGGTGAGCTCGGCCCGCGTTACGTTGGCTCCGGCGGCAGCTGAATACCCCTCGTTGAAGACGAGATAGATGACCTGAAGCACCGCGCCCAGGCGCTCGGGCAATTCTTCGGGGGTCGGCACCTCGTAGGGAATCCGTTCCTCGCGAATCTTTGTCTTGGCGCGCACGATGCGCTGCGCCAGCGTACGCGGAGTGGTGAGGAAGGCCTTGGCGATCTCCTCAGTGGTGAGCCCGCAGACCTCCCGCAGGGTGAGCGCAACGTGGGCTTCCGGCGCGAGAGCAGGATGACAGCAGGTAAAAATCAGGCGCAGGCGGTCGTCTTCCAGGGAGTCATCCTCATTGAGGGTTTCCGCCGAACTCCCTTGCGATTCCAGATAATGCGCGAGCTCGTCCTGCGACGCGTCAAATCGTGAGCGTCGACGCAGAGTGTCGATGGCTTTGAATCGGGCGGTGGAAATCAGCCATGGGCGCGGGTTGGCGGGTACTCCAGTGGTCGGCCACAGGCTCAGCGCAGCGGCAAAGGCTTCGTGCATCGCCTCCTCGGCAAGGTCGAAGTCGCCGAGCAGGCGGATCAGGGTGGCCAGGATGCGTCCCGAATCCACGCGGTACAGGGAGTCGAGCAATTCGCGGAGCTGGTCGGTGGAAAGCTCGGGCATCATGACGACCTTAGCAAACTGGTTGGCTTGAATCAATTTGGCGACGGCTTGAGCTACCCGTACGGCCAATTGTGTCGTCCCTGACGGGACTCATTTATCTTCTGGGGTCGCACCCCGGCAGTTTACGTATCGGGCTATCCCATACCGCCGCTTCGCGGCTGATTCGGCGGAGGGAGGCATGCGAGTGGTTGACGCACCCATGCGGTCGGAACTGCCCACTCAAGCCAAAGGCGGGCTTGAATGGGGCACCCGTCCCTTTGCTAAATAACGAAGGCCGGGCATCCCGGAAGGAAAGTTCCGGATCCCGGCCATCGTCTTAGTGCAACTTGGAGTAAAGGTTAAGTGTTAGTTGCCCGTGCCTGTGTTCGAGGCAGTGGTCGGAGCAGGAGCGGCAGCCGGAGCTGCGTTCGCGCCCATGCGGGACAGCCGCGGGAAGAAGGGCGTGACTTCGAACGGCATCTTGTCACGCGCCGAGGTGATGGCGACCGGAGCCGTCTTCACCATTTCTGCCTTGTCGTCCCAAGGATTGATCTTCACGCGTCCTCCCAACGGCAGGGCCGCGATCTGATCGAGCTTCGTATTGTCGAGTGCCGGGCCCTGGGTGGAGAGAGCGGACAAGCGATTTACCGTGCCACCTTCCGCCAGCGGGTTGCCCAGGTGCGTGGTAAGCAAAGCATTCAAGGCTCCGGCGCGCGCTTGCAGTGCCTTCAGGAACAGGCCCACGTTGTCCAATTTCTGGGCGTAGGGCGAGTTCTTCAGGAGTTCGATCGCTTTCTTGTCGGCAGCGGTCTCTTCTTCCGGAATGTGGCGGAAGCCGAGGTTCTGGTACGTGCCTTCGTCGGAGAACAGCATGCGATCGTTGAAGGCGTATTTCGAGCCCAGGTTGTGGCCGAGCACGATGTGCGCGAGTTCGTGAGAGAGTACGGCGGCGAGGCTGGCTTCGTCGGGAAGCACGTCCACCAGGCCGCGGCTGATAACGATGGTGTTGCCGACGCTGAACGTCTCGAGCGGAGCGGTGAGCAGCACGCGAGTGCGAACCGGGCGCGGCAGATCGATGTTGTTGGTGACTTCCAGGTTGTTGACGACAGTCTGGAGAATGCGGTCGACGTCGCCCTCGGGCGCGAGCAATCCGGCATTGGTCAGGCGCTCGACAACGTTGTCTTCTGCCTGCTGCTGCCAAACGCGCTCCGCCTGCAGAGGAGAGGCATCCTGCGCGGTCGGACTCTCGTCGGTCACGCTGTCGACGCGGATCTGCGTCAACTCGTCGTCCTTGGCGCCTTTCTTCAGGTCATAGCCCCAGATACGGGTCTGCGCCTTGAAGGCCAGCTTGTTCTTCACGCCGGCACTGAAGTCGCCTTCTTCGCTGTAGATGAATGAAGGTACCCAGTAGCCAGGGATCAGGTTCAAGCGCCAGCTGTCCATGTGGAAGAAGTAAGAGTTGCGCGGCGCGGGATAGTACGTCCCGTTCAGGCGCACGATATTGAAGCCCTGGTCTTCCACCCAGATGCGGCCGAGGAAACGGCCACGGCCGGATTTCGGTTTCGGCGTTACGTCGAACACCAGGCAGCGCACGTCGCCGAGAAATTCGCGGCGGGCATAGCGGAACTCATAGTGCTCGCGGTCAAAGTCGGTGCGGTCGGCATAGACCATCCAGGAGAAGCCGAGGGGCTGGTACTGGACCTTGTAGAGTTTCTGAAAGCCGCCGAGCAGGCGCTCCTGCATGCCTTTCTCTTGTTCCTTCAGATAGTCTTTGCGGTCGACGGTCTCGCCCATATCCATGCGGCCAAGGAAATAGTGGTCCGTGCTGGGCACGGGGCCAAGCTGGGGATCGGCGGTCAGGTTCTGCAGATAGGTCTCGACCACGGGAGTGCGGTTCGAGAGCATCTTGATGAGTCCATGCTCGCGCTGGATGAAAAGATTCACGACCTGATCCATGGTCGTAGGAGCGGCCTGGGGCGGCTCGGGGGCCTGCTGCGGGTCATTCGCCGCCGGCTGCGAAGCCTGAGTCTGCGCAGGCTGGGCCTGAGCGGTCTGGGCCGGAGCCGGAGCGGACGTCTGCGACGGTTGAGCGGTCTGCGTTGCATCGGGCGCAGGCGGTTGCGCGGCCGGTTGCGAATCCGCCGCTTGCTGTGCGGCTGCGCTGAATGATGCCACGAGCGCCGCCGTGAGGATCCATTTCGAAGTACGCATGACTCTTTTCTCCAAGTTTCTGTGAACCGAGTTCGTTTCTAAGTTCTGCCAACAGCCAAATTACTTCGCCAAACTTTTTAGTACGCCATCTGGAATGTCACGTGAACCACCGCCGTCGAATCCACCGGCTGGCTGTAGCGCAATGCCGGCTTGAAGCGGATCTTATTGGCGGCCGAGATGGCAGCCTCATCCAGTCCGTGGCCCAAGCCGCGCACGACGCGATTCACATGCAAGGTTCCGTTGGCTCCAAAACTGACTTCGAGAAGAACTTCGCCTTCCAGCTTCAGACTGCGGGCTTCGTCGGTGTAAACCGGATTCGGCTTGAAGGTGATTTCGACTGGAGTGGTTGCCGGGCCGGTATCGGCCTGCGCGATTTTCGGTCCCTGATGCACGACCTGCTCCGAGCCGAATCCGCCGGTAGCCACGCCTTTGCCGTTGCTGCGGCCATCTCCGTTGCCGCCAGTGGCAACGCCATTTCCGAAGTCCGCGCTGGCGACGGTGCCCTTGATGCCTTTGGCGCCGCCGGATCCGTTGCCTTGTCCCTGACCGACCGGCATGTCAAAGCCACCAGCAGCCGCGGCGTACAATTTCGCGCCCTGCTTGCCAGTACCTTTCAATCCGTTGGGATCGCCAAATCCGCCTGTCTGAACTTTGTCGACCGCGGCGTTCACGGTAGGAACCTGCGAACTGCCGGCGTTGAAATCTCCGGTGTGCACCAGTTGCGGGCGCGCGCCACCGACCGCCAGCTTCAATTGCGGCGGCTGAAATTGATTGACCACGACCTTAGGCGCCTCGACGGGCTGAGGAATTTCGCGTCGAACCGGTTTGGGCATGACCAGCTTGGGTTGTTCGAAGACGGGCAGCTTGACTGCGGGCAGCAGCCGCGGCTTCACCTCGGCAACCTTGACCGGCTCAGGCGCCGGCTCTGGCCGCAGCGAAGGCATCGGAATCAGTTCCGTGACGTGATACTGCACCATCTGCAGTTGGTCCGGAAACAGAAGGCTAGCGTTGATCGCGATGATGACGAGCAGCGCGACAATGCCATAGGCCGTCGCGACCGCACGCTTATTGACCTTGCGTTCGGGCAGTAGTCCGAGTTGAAATCCGCCGTAAGCTGTTGCCATTCATTTCACTCCATTGGGACCCAGCTGGGGAGAAAACCGGGAGCTTGGAGTCTTCAAAATACGGGAGATAGGACAGGGGGTAAACGTGTCAACGGCTCTTGACCTTAGGTAACCTGGCGGAGGACCAATTGTGAAAACGGCCCGAAACGGGCGCGGGACGGGCGTTGTGGCTAGCTAAATCCAAACCGGCGGACGAAACAGGGAAGAGAAACGGAAGAACGCGGGTGAAAGCAGGCAGGCAGAAACTTGGGCGCGGATGGGATTGGTGGCGGGCAAAAGGTGGGCGTTCAAATCGCTAACGGCGAATTGCGGCTCGAGCAGGCTGCGTGGACCGATCCCACGTCTCGCAAAAAGCGCGAGGCATGGGGCACCCCGAAACCACACGGTTTGGGGCAGCAAGCCTAATTCTTGGTGGTTGCTTTCACCATCGGAGCAGGGGCTTGTCTGAGATCCTCACGCGCGGATTCTTTCTTCTTTGGCTGTTTCTTGGCGCGAGATGCTTCTGCTTGGTGATCCGAGAACGTCTTCTTGCGATCTTTTGGCATGCGTACAGTCTCACACAGGCCGGGACTGAATGCTACTTCCATGGCCCCAGGACTGCTTGGATCATGAGGTTGTGGGACCGCTGGATTTCCCGGCAAAGCAGCTTGCGGTCCATCCCACGGCGAATGTGGTGCAGGAGCCGATCATGACCCACCAGGTCCAGGGCACCCGAGTTCCGAGCCACAAATAGAGATCAACGCCAAAACCGCAGAGCATCCCGATCATGGCGCCGGTCTGGTTGGCGCGGCGAGTCAGCACGCCTAGCAGGAAAGCTCCCAGCAGAGCGCCGTAGGCGACGGAGGCGATCTGCAAGCCGACCTCGACCACGCGCCCTGCTTTGTGCAGAGCAATTACGGCCAGCCCGAATAGAACGAGAGCCCAGGCGAGTGTTGCCAGGCGGGAGAGCCGCATCTTCGTTTTTTCATCCGCTCGCGGACGCAGGCTGGCATAAAAATCCATGATTGCGCTCGACGAAAGAGAATTCAGCGCCGCGCTCAGATTCGACATGGCAGCGGCCAGAATGGCGGCGATCAGCAGGCCCGAGATTCCGTGCGGCATGCGGGTCACGATGAATGTGGGATAAATCCGGTCGGGCCGGCCAAATGTTGCCGAGGGTACGCGGTAGTAGGCCCAGAGCATGATCCCTACGGTAAGAAAGAGCGCGAACTGGAAGAACACGGCGACTCCACTGGCAAGCAGGGCGGTCACCGATTGTTTCTGGCCGCGGGCGGCCAGCAGGCGCTGCACGATCAGCTGATCAGTGCCGTGGCTGGCGGTAGTGAAAAAGGTTCCGCCAATCACGCCCGCCCAGAAGGTGTAAGGAATGTAAAAGCTCGGGCGGAAATCGAAGACTTGCAGTTTGCCCGCGGCGGCGGCGGCCGCGTGGATCGCGGGCCAACCTCCGGGGACGAGGTGCAGAATCGTGAACAGCCCCACCAGCGTTCCGCCAACATAGATGGCGGTCTGCACGACGTCAGTCCAGATGACCGCCGCGAGGCCGCCCTCGAAGGTGTAGATGAGCGTCAATGCGGTGATGATCGCGATCGATGAGATTTGCCCGGTGCCCAAAGCAATGGAAACCACAATGGATACGGCATAGACGCGGACGCCTTCGGCCGCTGCTCGAGTGAGTAGAAAAAGTCCTGCAGTCAGCGAGCGCAGACCGCGCCCGAAGCGCCGCTCGATCAATTCATAGGCCGTGTAAAGATCGCCGCGGAAGTAGTGCGGCAGCAGCAGAAAGCTGATGACCGCGCGGCCCACCACGTATCCCAAGATGACCTGGAGGAAGGTCAGATTGGTGTCATAGGCGAGCCCGGGGATGCTGATGATGGTGAGGGTGCTGGTTTCGGCGGCGACAATGGAGAGGGCGATGGCCCACCAGGGAATGTCGCGTCCAGCGAGAAAATAGTCGCGTAAGGTGCGCTGCTTCTTGCGGAAGCGCAGCCCGAACAGGGTGATCCCTGCCAGATAGAGCGCGATAATCGCGAAATCAATTCGATTCAGGCCCATGCGGGAAGCGAGACGTTATCGAACATCAACCTTGGTTCTGCTGACGGCGGATCGAAGCGAAGCAAGCTGTCTGTGCGCCGCCATCACACCACCTTCCGGGTCACACTCTCCGCCGGATCGTAAGTTTCTGAAGAAATGGCTACGAGCCACAAATCGCGCTCGCCGTCGTTGCGCACGGCGTGCGATGCTCCGGCCGATATCAAAACCATCACAGCCGAAGCGCCATCAAATTCGCGACGCTCGGCCGGTTCGCCCCCTTCGTCCCAGTGCAGCGACCACTTCGTTCCGGGCAACACCACAATGGCTTCGCGGCGGCGCAGGTGATAGTGATTGCCACGCACGGCTCCGGGTTTGGTCGCGGCCAGATGCACGTCGGCCATGCGTCCCACGAAGGCGAGGGCCTCGGCGGGGGCGGTGAAGCTGAATCCGCGCGCGTCCCCACGATTATCGAGTTCGGTAATTTGAATCTTCGCTGTCATGATTGTCATGGCAAGGCTGACCCTCATTATCGAAGCAAACGGGGATTTGCGCGAGTGAGACTCTGTAGTCCGGGGGCAGCTATGTTAGAAATAACGCGTGCTCTACTATCTTGGCATTGACGGCGGCGGAACGAAGACGACCTGTGCGGTCGGCGATGAGGCTCGAACGCTCGCCACGGCGGTGGCTGGCCCCAGCAACATTGTTCGCGTGGGAGTCTTTCAGGCGTGCGAGTCGTTGCAGCAGTCGGTGCGGCAGGCTTGTGTGGCTGCGGGAATCACGCAGGAGCAGGTGGCACGGACGTGCGTCGGCGGCTCCGGTGCGGCTCGCCCGGAATTGGCCGAGGTCGTTCGCTCTGCGCTGGCGGAACTTCTTTCGACGCCCATCGATGTGATTGGCGACATGGAGATCGCGCTGGAAGCGGCATTCGGCGCGGGCCCTGGCGTGGCGGTCGTGGCCGGCACGGGTTCGATTGCCTTCGGCCGTGACCGGCAGGAAAACACGGCGCGCGCTGGGGGATGGGGCTTTGCCATCGGTGATGAAGGGTCGGCCCACTGGATCGGACGCGCTGCGATCAGCGCGGTTTTACGCGCCAGCGATCGAACGGGTGAGTCGCCGCAGAAACTTCCGCAGGGGCAACTCGCTGCCGGCTTGTGCAAAGCCTGGGGCGTAACGTCGCTGCTGGACCTGGCTCGCGCCGCGAACTCGGTTCCTCCGCCGGACTTCGCAGCGCTGTTCCCCGCGGTTGCGGCCAGCAAGGACCCGCTTGCGCTGCAGGTGCTGTCGGATGCGGGAAGGGAATTGGCCGAGGTGGCTGCGGTGGTGGCGCAGCGGCTGTTTCCGAAGGACGTCGCAGGGCCTGTCCCCGTGGCCATGACGGGAGGCGTCTTTCGTCATGCGGAACTCACGAAGGGGATTTTTTACAATGAACTGCGGCGACTCGACCCGCGGGTCGAGATTGATCCCACTCCAGTGGAGCCGGTGGAAGGCGCGCTGCGGATGGCGAGAAGGGCGGCAGATGGGGCTTGAGCCTGAAGGATGCCGGAAGAATCCCAAACCGAAAACCAACTGGAAAGGACTGAGGCATCCTCGGCCTCGATGGACGGCGTAAGTCCCGCTGCCGGTACAGCGGAAGACGCGGCGCTTGCTCAACTCAAACACGGCGACGTCATGCCGGATGCGATCGAACAACTGAGCCAGAACGCGGCGCTGATGAAATCGCGCAAGGTGCGGCTGGCTGTGGCCGCGCATCCACGGACGCCGAGGCGCATTGCGCTGCGGCTGATCCGCGAACTCTATACGTTCGAACTGATGCGGTTCGCTTTAATTCCCGCCGCGGCTGCCGACTTGAAGCGCGTCGCCGACGAGATGCTGCTGTCGCGGCTTTCATCGATCACGCTGGGGGAACGAATTTCGCTGGCGCGGCGGTCTTCCGGGACGGTGGCGGGCGCGCTGCTGCTCGACAAAGAAACGAGCGTGTGGCAAACCGCGCTGGAAAATCCGCGCGTCACGGAAGTTTCCATCGTGAAGGCGTTGCTTCGGGAGAGTGCTACGCGGCCGTTTGTCGAAGCCGTTTGCGGGCACGCGAAGTGGTCGGTGCGCCGCGAGGTACAGATTGCGCTGCTGCGCAATGCGCACACTCCTCCAGCCAAAGCGCTGGAGTTCGCGCGACGCCTCCCGCCCAGTCAACTCCGCGACATTCTGCATGCCTCGCGGCTGCCGGAGTCGGTGAAGGGGCACTTAACGGGGAATGCGAGCGGTTAGGTAGGCGGCCGGGCCAGTTGCATCAACGGCTTCTGTGTTTTTCTTGAAAGTGGGGAACGTCCCTTCTGTCCCCAGATTTTTCCGGTTTTTCAATTTATTCGATCTCGCGTTGGAGGATCGATCTGGGTGTCTTTGCTGTCCAGGAAACGTATTGTTATTAGCGGCCCGAAGCGCTTCAAACTTATTACGCGCTCGCGAACAGCTAACCTCAGGAGGCTGCGAGCAAGAAGCGTGTAGCCAATCAGGGCCGCCAACAAGACACCCCACTGAGCTACTGCCCTACTGATGGAATAAACGTGCCCTCCGTCGTACCAAATGGAGATTAGCTGATAAAGAAGAATCGCTGCATTCAGCCCAGACGCAACGGCGGTGACAACCACGCCAATTCTTTCCCGCAATATCAGCATGAAGGCTATCAGCAGGCTCAGTACTGCGCATCCCCAGTCCCAGAAGACTAAGCCAAGCGACCCTGAATCCGGGAGTTCGAACGCGCCAAGGAAGACGGAAGGCACGAGGCCACTGAACAACGTCATGGCCGTATCGGACCACGCCACACGGATTAGCAAGCCCGGATGATGACTCGGATTCAACCAGAAGGCTGAATACGCGAACAGCCAAAGGGCGCCGCTGACGAAAAGAGCTATTAAAGCAAAACGCCAGCGCGTAGAGAGCAACGCTCTTTTCATGAGTGGGGCCCCCTAACTGGAAATGGGCGGATGGCCAATCCTATTTGCCATTCCCTCGTGGATGGTTGCCCCACTCTTCGCGCGGTTTGTGCGGGAGAGTGGGTCTTTGGCAATGTCGACACCCCTACCAGACGTTCCTGCTTCCGTGCGCTCCAGTGAAATTCAAAGGAGTCAAGCAACTTCATTCGCCGATGCAGCAGCGGTGATGAAGTGCAGGCAGCCTTGATTCCGATAACGGACTGGCTTGGGTGCATTCCTTGCCGATTCTAGTCTGCGAGAAGGCCCACCCTCCCGCAAAAAGCGCGGGAAGGGTGGGGCAACCGCACTTTGGGAATCCCAACCGCAGCCGCTCAATAATCACTAACCCCTATCTTCCGCCGCCGACTTCGAGGATCGTGCCTGTCGTGTACGAAGCCGCGGGCGAGAGCAGCCACAGAACTGCTTCCGCGACTTCGGCGGACTGACCTGGGCGGTGCATGGGGATTGTACCCATCAGGCGCTGCAGGCGGCCGGGCTCGCCGTTGGCGGCGTGCAGTTCGGTGTCGACCAGGCCGGGAGCAACGGCGTTCACGCGAATGCCTTCGGTGGCCACCTCTCGCGCCAGGCCGATGGTGAAACTGTCAATCGCTCCTTTGGTTGCCGCGTAGTGCACCCACTCGCCGGCGGCTCCCGTGCGGGCCGCGAGGGACGAAATGTTGACGATGGCGCCGCCCGTGCCTCCGCGGCGCGTCGACATGCGGCGCACGGCTTCGCGGGCGCACAGCATCGCCCCCGTAACGTTCACGGCGAAGGCTTTCTGGATGGCGTCTGCGGTGACTTCTTCCACGCGGGCGAATCCGCCAGTGATGCCGGCATTGTTGACCAGAGCGGTAATGCGGCCGAGTTCGCGCTCCGCGGTCTGGAACATCCGCACGATCTCGTCTTCGCGCGAGATGTCGGCGTGAATCGCGAGGGCGCGGCCGCCTATCGCCGCAATTTCCGCAACGATTCGGTTCGCTTCGGTTTCGCCCGTGGAGAAGTTGACGGCAACGGCATATCCGCGCTTTGCGGCGAGTGTGGCGATTGCCGCGCCAATCCCGCGGCTGGCGCCGGTCACGATGAGCGAGCCCGCATTTTCGTTGTTATCCATAGATGCCACGGGGGCTAAAGCCCTCCGGATTTTTACGCTTATCGCGGCTCTGAAGGGCCGCGCTTCCACGTCTACACGCTTGTCGCGGCTCTGAAGGGCCACTCTTCCACGTCTACACGCTTGTTGCGGCTCTGAAGGGCCACTCTTCCACGCGGCAAACGCATTTGGCTCGTGCGCCTGGCTAAAGTGAAAGTGAGGAGTTGCGAGCCAAGAGCCGAAAGTCAAGAGTTGCAAGCCAAGAGTTGCAAGCTAAGAGCCGCGAGCTATGCCTGCACCGCTTCGCGCCGGCCGTGCATCATTACGACCACAGCTTCGTACATACGCTTGCGCGACTCGTGGCGCTCGGAGGCTCGCGTGATGTAACGAACATGCACTTCAATTCCGGCTGCGGTGGGCACCACATTAATGCCCGGCACGGCGGACAGGGCCTTCACGCGATAGCGAGTCGTGGCTTGCTTCCACTCGGCTTCCGCTTTGCCTGCGTTGTCGGCGGTCTCTTTCTCCACCATCTTCTGAATGCCATCGATGATCGGATAGGGATCCTGGGTGGGCGGGATCAGCACCTGCAATTCGTCCCACATCCACTGGCCGGAGGTGGTGAAGTTGAAGAAGTGTCCTTCGATGGCGAAGCTGTTGACGAAGGAAACGCGGCGGCCGGTGGGATGTCCAGCGTCGTTCCAGCTACCGGTTTCGAGCAGGACGGTCTTCAGCAGGCCGACTTCGACCACTTCGCCGCCGACGCCGTTGATCTCAACCCAGTCGCCGACCCGGATGCCGTTGCGCCCCATCAGCACGAACCAGCCGAAGAACGCGACAATGAAATCCTTCATGGCGACGGTGAGGCCGGCACCGGCGAGGCCAAGGACGGTGGTAGTTTGCGTGGGCATGCCGAAGACGATGAACAGGATCACGATTGCGCCCACGGCCTCGACGGCAAAGGTGACGACTGCCCGCAGCGTGTCGACGCGCTTGTTTTCGGCGGACATTCCCGTGAAGAGATGTTCGATGAGACGCGCTGCCAGATAAACCGCGAAAACCACCAGCAGAATCCACAGCAGCGACTCGACGATGTGGTGCAGCGCGGCGCGCTCGCGGGTTTCGACCAGGGTGATCCAGTTGGCGTAGATCTCGCTGAGGTCCTGTTCGTCCTGCAGGCGGCGACCGCGGTCGGCAAGATTTTTCTGATCGAGGGTGTACTGTTTCAGCGAATCAAGCGCGGCCTTGGCGCCCGCCCTGGAATCCTCGCGGCTCACGGCTGCGGCGCCTTTGGCGAATCCCTTGGCCTGCTGTTTGGCGGCCTCGCGATTTTCTTTATCCTTCTCGAC
Source organism: uncultured Acidobacteriota bacterium (assembly GCA_963765015.1). Taxonomy (GTDB): domain Bacteria; phylum Acidobacteriota; class Terriglobia; order Terriglobales; family Acidobacteriaceae; genus Sulfotelmatobacter. The sequence continues at coordinate 22,139 of CAVXVD010000120.1, forward strand.
CTGCGCTTCCAGTTGGGCGTGGCGCGTGGCTAAGTACGCCTGCTTTTCGACGGTCTCGGCGCGGGCCTGCTCGAGCAGCATGGTCTTTTCGCGCAACGCCTGCCAGGCGCGGAAGACGTTGAGCAGGGTGTGCGCCTGAAAATCCTGCTCGTGCGGATTGACTGCCGAACCGACGGCGGCGGTCGGATTATGATCTCCGGCTTCGTGCTCCGCCTGCAGGCGCTTGATCTTCGATTGCGGATCGCCGCCGGCCTGCTCGAGGTCTTCCGTAGCGTCGTCCAACTCGTCCTGATCCAGATCCATTTGCGCCTTGGCGACGTCGATCTGGTCTTGCAAGTTGTCTTTCTGGGATTCGGGCGCCGCGGCGAGCTTGCGCGTCAGCAGCGTGATGCTTTCCTGATCGTCTTTGATGGTCTGCTGAGCTTTGGCCTTGCGCGCCGCGATCTGTTTGGCCTCGGGCGAAAGCGGCGGAGGATTTTGTTCTGTAGTGCGCACAGCGTCGAGGAATGCCAGGTCGACTTCGTGATCGCCGACTTTTTCCGCTTCGTGGGCAAGCGCCTGTTCTTCGGGGGTGCTGGCACCGGCCGCCATGCGCTGCGCCGTCTGCAGGGGACGGGTGTCGACCAGCGCGTGCTGCGCGACCGCTGGCGTTTTATGTCCCTTCTTGCTGGAGGAGGTGGTGGCCGCCTCTTCGCTCGGCGCCGGCGCCTCACGGGTCAGAACCCAGCCGGCGACGGCCGAAGCGATCAGCATCAGCAGGACAATCGCGACAATCCACTGTCGTACTTTCATCAAGATTCCGAACTCATGAAGATTTCAAAACCAACGGCGGTTCTTGCCACAGGAGACTTTGTTCAATGTAGCAAGAAATGGCACTTTCCTGCGACGCCGCAGGTACTAATGCGTGCGGTGCCGAGCAAGGGGGAAGACGGACGGGATCGATCGATGGCTTCGCACGTTCGTAATCTGCCCTGCGGAACGTGCCGTGCGTAAAATTCGAATCAGCGGAATACAAATCAGCGAAGCATGCTCGAATATCTCCAATCCCTGATCGGACGGCCTTGGAAGCCCGTCTCGCGCCCGGCGCTGGGGGCGTGGCTCATCTTTTATTTGTGGTTTCTGGTATATGCGTTTAACGCGCATGGCGCGGGGTTGTTCATTGACGGGGCCAATCTCGTCGTCCACGAAGGCGGGCACAATCTGTTCGCATGGTTCGGCCCGACGATGTGTCTGTGGGGAGGCACGCTGCTGCAATGGCTGGTGCCATTTCTGTTAGCGCTCTATTTCTTCACGGAGAGGCAGATTCCCGGCTTCGTCTTCAGCCTGTTTTTCTTTTTTGAAAACTGGCTGTACACCGCGACTTACATGGCCGATGCGCGTGCGCAGGTGCTGCCGCTGGTGACGACCGGAGATCCGGATTTCGTCGAGCACGATTTCTTTCGCATTTTTGCCAGCCTCGGTGTGCTGGAATACGACACAAGAATAGCGGCGGTAGTGCGGATGCTCGGCTGGTGCGGGATGATCGGTTGCGTGCTCTGGCTGGGGGTTCGGGCGCTGCGGAAGCAGGAAGAGGAAGCTCCACCGGCTTGGGTGGGCATGCTGTCGGCCGCGAGGAATCAAGCAACCAAGCTGCCAGCAAAAAATCCTGGCGCAGAAGTTCCTACGGAACCCAGTCTCCGATAAAAACATTGGTCTCATGCGGAGCTTTGCCGTTCCGGTTGGAGGCCCATACCAACTTTTTGCCGTCGGGCGAAAACATAGGGAAGCCGTCGAAGCCGGGGCTGTAAGTAATGCGTTCGAGGCCGGAACCGTCGGGGTTCATCATCCACAACTCAAAATTTCCTTCGCCGCCGGTGGAGTGCGCGACGGGATCGTAATTCGAGGAAAAAATAATCCGCTTTCCATCTGCCGTGAATGCCGGGCCGAAGCTGGCTGCGCCCAGGTTGGTGATCTGGCGCTTATCACTGCCGTCGGCCTTCATGATCCAGATTTCCAGCGAAGTGGGCCGGATCAGATTCTGCGCCAGCAATTCCTTGTAGTCGGAGATCTCTTTTTCGGTCTGAGGATGATAGGCGCGGTAGACAATCCACTGGCGGTCGGGAGAAAACGTTGGGCCGCCATCGTAGCCAAGTTCGTGGGTGAGTTGCTTGACGTTCTTGCCGTCGGCGTCCATCGAGTAGATGTCGAGATCGCCGTTGCGCACAGAAGTGAAGACAATCTTCTTGCCGTCGAGTGAGATGGTCGCCTCGGCGTCATATCCGGGCGAGTTGGTCAGCTGCTTCAGGTTGGTGCCGTCCGGGTTCGCGGTAAAAATGTCATATCCGGCATACACGCCCCACACATAACCTTTCGAGTAATCGGGGCGCGGTGGGCATTCCGGGCTGGCCAGGTGGGTTGAAGCGTAGAGGATCTTTTTGCCGTCGGGATAAAAGAAGCTGCAGGTGGTGCGTCCCTTGCCGGTGGAGACCATGTGCTGGTCGCTGCCGTCAATGTTCATGGTAAAAATCTGGTCGCACTTCACGTCGCCGTGCGACGACTGGTAAATCAGTCGCTTTCCGTCGGCCGAAAAGTAGGCCTCGGCGTTCTGACCGCCGAAAGTCAGCTGATGAACATTGCGGAGGTGCTTTTCCTGTGGGGTCGCCATGTCGGGCGGATTGGAAGTTTGGGCGTGAGCAGGAGGGAGCAAGACCATGGCTCCGCACACGGAAAGGACGAGCGGCAAGATGAAGACTGGCAGGATGTAGTTGCGCATGGATGAGGTGTTAGTTTAGCAGGACGGCTGGCTGGCCACTGGCAATCTCTTGGACGCTCTTCGAATGCGCTATGCGGAGTAGAATGTCGGCGTCACGGAGACTCCCATGAAATCATTTCTTCCGATTCTCGTAGTCGCCCTTCTAGTCGTCACCATCGCGCTGCCAGTTGCTCGTCCTCCAGTCTCTGCCTCGCCCAAGGCGACGGTCGAGACGCTGAAGCAACTCGAAGGCGAATTCATGAAGAAGGCGTTAGAGAAAGGCTCGCAGGGATACATGTCGTATTACGCCGACGATGCCGTCGAGGTTCCGAATGGCGGCCCGCTGATTCCTGGGAAAGCGAAAATCGCCGAGGGGATGGGATTTCTCGACGACAAGAATAATCAACTGCTGTGGACGCCGATCGGCGGCGACATCTCGGCGTCCGGCGATCTCGGCTACACGTACGGTAACTACGAGTTTCACTCCAAAGATAAGGACGGCAAGGCGCACGTCGAGTACGGCAAGTACACCAGCATCTGGAAATTGCAGAAGGATGGAAAGTGGAAGGTGGTTCTCGACATGGGGAACGCGCGGCCTGAGCCGAAGGGCTGATTATTAACTGTTGCGTCAGTCGTAAAGATCCGCGACGAAGGGCTCTCACCACGGAGGGCACAGAGGCCACAGGGGAAATCGGCGAGCTGATGAGTGTCGATCCGCTTGATGCACCAAACTGGGTTGGAAGGCTAAGCTCCGAAGGGCCCGGTCGCTACGCGAGCCAGATTCTCCAATTCTTTTTCGTAGATCGACCGCAACAATAATGTGGAGAGAGTTCTCTCGATGCGGCCGGGAAAGCCGCTTCTTACCGGAAGTTCGGTCGAGATAGTGACATTGCAGTCAGCCGGAGCCGATGCTGGATCAACGGTGAAGGTGGTTATCGTGTCGTTCCCGTCCAGATAGGTTTCGACCAGCTTGTGGCCCGGTTCGGGTTCGCTAATGGTGGCGCGAAACGACTGCTTCTTTCCCCAGAAGCTCATCTGAAAACGAATCACGGTTCCGGCGCCAACCCCACCCTGTTCGACTACCAGTCCGCTGAACTGCCTGGGAAGAATCCGCGAATGGCCGTCGAGGTAATTGGAGAGGAGTGAATAAATACGCTCGCGCCGTGCCGGAATCACGGCGGAAACGCTGACGACATGTCTTTCTGGCTTGCTGTTCATGATTTAAGCGCCGATGTTATTTCTGAAAATGGTTCCGGATCGCCTCCGCCTGCACCCGCGTCACGACTGCGGATAGCGCGGAGGCATCGGCCTGCTGCACAGCCCGCACGCTGCCGAAATGTTCGAGCAACCTGCGCGTGGTGCTTGCCCCCACGCCCGGAATTTCCAGTAACTCGGTCGCACGATCGCGCATCTGGCGGCGCTTGCGGTGGAAAGTTACGGCAAAGCGGTGGGCTTCGTCGCGAATCTGCTGAATGAGGTGCAGGACGGGCGAATGATGATCGAGCGCGATGGGATCTTTCTCCTGCCCGTAGACATAAAGAATTTCTTCGCGCTTGGCGATCGCCGCCAGCGGCTGGTTGATGATTTCGATCGAATCGAGAGCCTCGGCCGCGGCGTGCAGCTGTCCAAGGCCGCCATCGATCAGCACGAGGCTCGGCATGTTCTTTTTTTCTTCTTGCAGGCGCTTGTAGCGGCGCGTGACTACTTCGCGCATGGAGGCGAAGTCGTCCACGCCTTCGACTGTGCGGATGATGAATTTGCGGTAATCCGACTTCTTCATTTTGCCGTCTTCCCACACGACCATTGAAGCCACGGTCTCCGCGCCCTGGATGTGCGAGATGTCGAAGCACTCAATCCGCTTTGGAAGCTCGGGCAAGCCGATGACTTCCTGCAATTCTTCCTGAATCTTCCGGGCATTGGGTTTCGACACGCGGAAGCGCTGGTCGTAGGACTGCTTGGCGTTGTTTCCGGCGAGATCGATGAGGGAGCGCTTGTCGCCGCGCTGCGGGACGATGATGTGAACGCGTGTGGAGCGGGCGCCCTCGCCGGCGTTTTGCTCCGAGAGCAGGTCCTCGAGTTCCGCACAATCCTCAAAGGCCACCGGAACATAGAGGTTGCGGGGAACGTAGGGCTGGCCGATGTAGAGCTGCTTCAGCAGGGCAGAGAAGAATTCTCCGGGATGAAATGGATCGTCGAATGGTCTGGGTTCTTGTGGCGATGGCTCTTGGCTGATTTCCTGGTTCGAATCGGAGGAGATGTCGGCCAACGGCGCTGGCGAGCGTTGCTCGCCCGGACGGACGAGGGCGTCCGTCCCCACATGGTTCGTGGTGGTCCCCAACTGGTTCATGCTGGTTCCCACATCGTTCGTGGGCACGCCAAATTCCGGGAGATCTTCCCAGAAGAATTCGCGGCGGTCGACCATTTTGCCGGCGCGCATGTGGAACAGATTCACGGCCAGCATTCCGTTTTCGTAGTGATATCCGAAGACGTCGGCGTCATCGCCCTCGGCGGCGGCGATGCGCTGGCGTTCCTGCAGTTGCTCGACAGTCGAAATCAGATCGCGGTAGCGGGCGGCGCGCTCGTACTCCTCACCGGCCGCGGCCTGCTCCATACGGCTGCGCAGCGAGCGCGCCAGGTCCGTTGGGCGGCCCTCCAGAAACATCTTCACATCGTGAACCGCCTCCTGATAAACATCGGGCGTGGTGAGGTCTTGCACGCACGGGCCGAGGCAGCGCTTGATGTAGTACTGCAGGCAGGGGCGAGGATGAAAGCGCGTGAGATCGACCTTGCACGAGGGAATCAGAAAATTGCGATGGATCAAATCGACGATGCGATAAGCGAGGTTCGCAGGGAAGTACGGTCCGTAATAGGCGCTGCCGTCCTTGCGCAGCTTGCGCGTCACGTAGACCCGGGGCCAACGCTCGCCCAGCGTCAGCTTCACATAGGGATAAGTCTTGTCGTCCCGCAGAAGGATGTTGAAGCGGGGCTTGCGTTGCTTGATGAGGTTGTTTTCGAGCGCGAGCGCCTCTTTGTTATTGGCCACCACGATGTATTCGACATCGACGGCCTCGCGGACCAGGGTTCCGGTCTTGGCATCTTCCCATCGACCCTCATGGAAGTAGCTGGCCACGCGGCTGCGCAGGTTCTTCGCCTTGCCCACATAAATGACCTCGCCCTCGGCGTTCTTGTAGAGATACACGCCGGGTTCGGTGGGAATGGTGCGAATTCTTGCGAGCAAATCCATGGAATTGGATCTTCTTATTTTACCGGGAGTTTCTTCATTCTATTGGATGGCGAGGGGGCGCATTGTGTTACAAAAAGGGAAGATGAGCCCTATTGTTCCCGCCCGGGCGGCCCTGCCCCGGAATCTCTTCCCGTCGTCATGGTCCCTGGCAGTTTTGACTTGGATGATGCTCCTATTCGCCGCGACCAGTCCCGCTTTGGCGCAGAGTATTCAGCCCGATCCGCAGTCGGAACCGCAAATCACGAAAAGTCCGGAAGGAAAAAAAGAAGAGGCGGCTCGGGCCGCAACGCGAGCGACGGCGCGCCATTTCGATCGCGTCCTGATCATCGTGCTGGAGAATACCGATTACGAGCGCGCGCTGCAGGATCCGAACCTGGCCGCTCTCGCCGCGCAGGGCGCCAGCTTCACCAACTTCCATGCCCTGTTTCATCCGTCCTATCCGAATTATCTGGCCATGATTGCCGGGACGGACTATGGCATTCACCGTCGCGGAAGCTACCTGGGAGACAAACAGGTGAATTTTCCGAACGATGCGGAACACAAGACGATCGCGGACCGCCTGCTCGCCGCCGGCCTCGACTTCAAGCAGTACGCCGAGGAATTGCCCGACGGCCCCTGCCCGTGGAGCGTTTCCGGGCAGCACGTTGCCGAAAAGCGGGGCAACTATGCGCGCCGGCACGTGCCGTTTCTCAGTTTTCGGGAGGTGCAAGAGAAGTTCTGCGATCGGGTGATCCGCGTGGACTCCGGCAAGTCCGACAATTTTTTTGTGCAGGACGCGAAGAAGGGGCTGGTCGCTTACTCGTTCTACACGCCCAATATGAACCATGACGGACATGACACTACCGCGCAGGTGTCCGGGGAGTGGGTGAAGAAGTTCCTTGACGAAAGCTTTCCAGCAAAACTGCGGCAGGGAACGCTGGTGGTCATCACCTTCGACGAATCGGGAGGCAATGAAGACAACCGCATTTTCACTTTGTTTCTGGGAGACATGGTGAAACCTGCCAGCCAACAGGATCCCGCGGCATTGGGCAAGCGCTATACGCACTACAGCGTACTGCGCACGATCGAAGACAACTTCGGATTGGCGCCGCTGACCGAAAACGATCGCAACGCCCAACCAATTACCGGCATCTGGAAATGAGGTGCGAGGGAAGGTCCACCGATGCGGTTTCCGGGTCTGAGACCTTAGTCTCGAGCACTCAGGGATTTCGCCAATCCGGTAAAATTTCCATGCATGATGTTGGTTTGCGTTTGTTGGCCGACTGGTGCGACGGTCGGACCACTACAAGTGATTGGCGCAAACCATTGAAATGTATATACTTACACAAGTACGAACGAATCCTTACAACTGGCATCTCCCGTGCAAAAGTAGCGGTGGGAGTTGCACTCTAGTAAGTCATATCCCAGGGCTTAAAATTGCATTTTCAGCGCGCGGGGCAACCCAGGACGCGCCACGATGGAAACAAGGAGCCTCACCCTATGAACCGCACTTCGTTAGTGATTTGCCTCGCAGCCAGCATGGTCGCCACCGTCGGTTGCGCCAGCAAGAACTATGTCAAACAGCAGACCACGCCGCTCATCAACAAGACCAACGAGCTCGATGATCTGACCGCCAAGAATTCCAAGGACATCAAAGACGTCGATGCCCGTGCTCAGGCCGGCATCCAAGCCGTCAACGCCAAGACTGCGGAAGTCGAACAGAAGGCCACGACTGCCGGACAGACCGCCAGCTCCGCGCAGCAGATGGCCGATGCCGCCAACAACCGCGTAGGCGTGCTGACCAATACGGTAGCCAACCTCGACAACTATCATGCCGTCGCCGAGACGTCGGTGAAGTTCGGCTTTAACAAAGACATCCTGACCTCTAAGGCGCAGGAATCTCTGGACCAGCTCGCGGCCAGCATTGCCTCGACCAAGGGATACATTATTGCGCTCGAAGGCGGTACGGACTCCGTGGGGTCGGCCGATTACAACTATGATCTTAGCCAGCGTCGCGCCAACTCGGTGATCCAGTACCTGGCCACCAAGTACAACGTGCCCGCGCACAAGATCTATGTCATCGGTCTGGGTAAGGATAAGCCGGTCGAGTCGAACAAGACGGCCACGGGCCGCGCGGACAATCGCCGCGTGGATGTTCGCCTAATGACCAACACGGTGGGGAACGCCACCCCGGCTTCGAGCCCGGCTACCGGAACTAATAACCCGTCGATGTAGGGACGGGCAGCGCTCGGGATCCTTCGCTTTGCTCAGGATTTCGGTGCGCGGCTCCGACGCCGCGCAAGCGCCTCAACTTTACCCTCCTCCCCGGAGGACTTCGCCAACCAGGCCGCTCGCGCCTCCCCCTGAGCGGCCTGCTTTTTTTTGGTTAGCCAGCTGGTGTGTTGGTGGCTTTCTGACTGGAATCGCCTTCCCGCTCTGCCATCTGCTTTCGCCGAGTTATTCCAAAAAAGGGGAACTCCCGCCGGATCGACAGTCCGGTGGTCGCTCCCCAGTGTAGAAGCTACTGACCTTCCATTTAGTGTCCCGACACGGCGGTCTCGACGGCGGATACGTAGTTTGACTGCAACGTGAGGTTCAACGGACACAAAGAGGGAACCGCTCCACCGAGGGCGCAGTAGGTGGAATCGAACGTGTAAAGCATGTCGTAGGCGTAAAGCTCCAGGATATTGGTGTGCCGGCTGGTAGCAAACGGAATCAACCCGGTCACCTGGGAGTTGTTGATCGTTAGGGTTGCGAGTGAGCCAGTCTGCGAGTTGGGATTGACCCCCGTCGGATCGCTTAGCAATACGGTTTGCAACTCCAAGGGTATGTCTCCGGTGTATTGATTGAACTTGGTGCACCAGTCGGAAGTGCAGGGGCAATAAACCGGCGTGAGCGTACAACTGGGGGCACTAGCGTAGTTGGCAACATCACTCTTCTGAAGTCCCTGGCTGCCAAAGCCCATGGTTGCGACCGGCGATGAAAAGTGGCTATTGGCATAAGCCTTATCGGCTTCGTCGTCGGCGATGGTAAAGTCCTCCGGACCGTGATTCTGGTTGATTGAAGTCATCATCTGGATATTGGCTCCAAGGGCTTGCTGAGCAGACAAGTAGGTTTCCTCGGAGGAGATGATGGCCGAGTCCATTGAGTTGATGTAGTTGATCCATTGGTCGGTGCCAGTATCGACGGAGTAGTTGCCAGAAGCGCAGAAGGGATAGGCTTCGCCACCAGCGGATAGTCCGAAGCGAATGTAACCGATGTAGGGCGCCAATGCTTTGCCGTTGGCATTGCCATTTCCACTGCATGGCCCAGTGGAGCTGTCGCAATCATTGGAGTAATGTTTGAGCACGGCCGCGATGAAGGATTGATACGGCGTTTGGAAATTGGAGTTGAAAACTTCTGGAAACCCGCCATTTGTGCTGCCGCTCCCACCGTTTCCTGGATAGCTGAAGCAAGTGAGCGGAGTGGGAATGCTGGCCAGAACATACGAGGGAGTAGAGGTGTTTCCACAATTCGGATTGCCAGTAGTAGAGATGGCGCAGCCTCCGGTGACCGGAGCCACGATGATGTTGATCTTCTTGTTGGGGGGGAAGGTAGTGAATAGCCCCGAAGAACCGACCAGCGTTGAGTCGAAGGATGTGAAATCGTAAATTCCTTGAGAAGTTTCCACCGCATTCCAATTCATGGTGGGATTGACTCCCCATACATAAGGGTTTCCGAGAACATCAGTTTGGAAGGCGCCCATGTCGCCGGACGACACACCTGTCGACAGCGCGTTGATCTGAACCGCGGTGGTTATGCTCAACGAGGTATTGCCGGTGACTACGGCGTGCGTCTGAGGGTCTGTGTAGTTGCCGGTAATGGTAGGCGGTCCGGGGATGGCGCTGAAATTCACACTGGTCACGGTGCTACCACTGACCGTGGCGACATTTGTGTTGGAACTGGTGTAGCTGGCGCTAACGTTCGGTTGCGTCGAGCCATCGTTGAAGTTTTCCGTAGCGCTAATAGTCTGAGTATTTCCCAAGTAAATCGAAGAATTGGCTGGGGTAACGGTGAGCCCGGTAGGCACAATGATCTTGACCGCTGCACAACCGCTGCCGCTGCAGGTGAAACCGTTGTTGGTAGCAGTGACGGTGAGATTCACCGTGCCCGATGGAGCCGTCGTGGGGGCTTTGTATAAGGCGGTGGTGCGAGTTTGGTTGGCGAGAGTGCCGCAGTTACCCGAGGGAGAGCACGAAACGATTTGCCAAGAGGTGCTGGTGCCGCAACCGGTTCCGGCAAGGGATGCCGTCACGGTTTCAGTCTGGTTGGTTTGCAATGTGCCTGTCGCTGGCATAACGGTGACGGTGCAAGAAGATGCATGTACCTGAGGCAGAAACAGCAATCCTGCGAGAGTAACGAGAAGCCATTTCATGAGACTTCCTCCTGAAGCTGGATTTGAACGCAGGCTGATGCGCCAAGGCTCGCGAACCGCGCAAGCCTTGGGATAGCCATGGTGGTGCGGCAGTCTAGAGCCGAGACCTGTGGACGTGGAACCTGGGGGTTCTTCTGTTACGAAAGCCGAACGGGATCGCGCCAGCAGCGGCTTTAGCAACCGCTCTCGGAAGAATCAAACGCGTGCGCATGTTACGAGGTACGAATGCGCGCAAAATCGGGCTCAGATCGACGCAGTAGGTCCAGCCGGAAAATGCAGGATCTAAACGCCGTTCTCATGGCTGACTACGACACTCGCTGCGCTGGGGGCGGACGAAGGCGTCCGCCCCTACATGCTTGCTCGGCAGGCGTAAGATGTCTGCCATGCCATACTCCAAAATTTCCCGGCGGTCTTTTGTTGCCATGTCGGCTGCATTGCCTTGGGCACTGCGAGGAGTTGCGTCTGGCCTGGCGGCATCCGGTTCCATCCCCGTGGGTCTCGAGCTGTACTCGGTTCGCGAGGCGCTCAAGAAGGATCCCGATGGGACGATTCGCGCTGTCGCGCAGATGGGATATCAGGCGGTCGAGTTCTATGCCCCTTATTTCGAATGGACTGAGGCCCAGGCCAAGCAAATGCGCAAGCTCATGGACGAACTCGGCATCCGTTGCTACTCCACGCACAACGACGACGACTTCTTCACTGCGCCCAAACTCGAACATGCGCGGGAGCTGAACCTGATTCTCGGCGCCAAGTACATGGTGCAGGCCTGGAGCGATCCCAAGACAGATCTCGATGGATGGAAGACTCTTGCCGATCAACTGAACGCTGCCGCCGAGAAACTTGCGCCCAGCGGATTGAAAGTCGGTTATCACAACCACGATGCGGAGTGGAAACCTGTGGACGGGCAGCGCCCAATGGACATTCTGGCCAAGAATACGAAGCCTGAAGTCCTGCTGCAATTGGATGTGGGGACGTGTGTGGAAGCGGGCGCCGATCCGGTGGCTTGGATCCGAGCCAACCCGGGGCGCATTCGCTCCATCCATTGTAAAGACTGGTCTCCGGATCCGAACATCGGCTACAAGGCCTTGTTTGGAGAAGGGAAGTCGGACTGGAAAGGAATTTTTCAAGCGGCCGAGAACGGTGGCGGAGTCGAATTCTATCTGGTCGAGCAGGAGGGCAGCCGCTTTCCGGAGCTGGAAACGGCGCGCCGCTGCCTGGAGGCATTCCGCGCGATGCACGGAGGACGGTAAAATAAAGAGATGCGCAGTCTGTTCCTGATTTTATTGTTTGCTTCGAGTGCAGCGCTGGTTGGTGCGGCATGGGCTCAAAGCTCGAGTCCAGCCGATGCCCCGCCTTCGAGTTCCCAAGCGCCGTCGTCGGCCTCGAAGCCGGCCGAGCAGCGCACGCCGAGTCTGGCTCCGCCACGCTCGGACCGCGTCAACGCTGCCGACCTGAGTGGTGACGGCATGAGTTCGAGCAAGGATACGCAGATCGATCTGAGTCCGCCGGCGGACGATGCCAAGATCCACCCCAAGAGTGCAGAAAAGCTCGAAGATGAGGGATCGGGCAGCGGCGATGTGGGCGAATTCCACCCGTGGGATCCGCACAAGGCAGCGAAAGATGTGGAGGTGGGCGACTTCTATTTCAAGCGCAAGAACTATGCCGCTGCCGAAGACCGCTATCGCGAAGCGCTGCTCTACAAAGAGAACGATGCCATCGCCACCTACCGTTTGGCGGTGTGCCTGGAGAAGATGAACCGGCCAGACGCAGCGCGCACTGAATTCGAAGCCTATTTGAAGATTCTGCCGTACGGGCCGCAATCCGCCGATGCCAAGAAGGCGATCGAGAAGTTGAAGGGGACTACCGCGAACAATTCCAAGCCGGCCAAGTAGGAAGCCGAAGGCTCGACGGGTTGCTGGGATGGAGCTTGCGCAACTTGCAGGCCGGAAGTCCGTCAGCGGGAGCGTGTCTTTGCGGTCGCGATTCCTTTGCTGCTGCTCTCGTGGCCGTTCCCTAATTTGCTCTGTTCGGCCTCGCCCAAAATCAGATTGGCGGGCCATTTTGGACCGGTTCGAACCAAGGCATGGGACTTTGCCGCTGCGCGCAGCAGCGTCTCGACAGAGTCCATGCAGGCATGGATCGTCTGGGTTCGGAGGGTCCCTTCGAAGCCGCCGCGAATGATCAGCATCGCAGTGCCATGCATCAACGACCAGATCGACATCATCAGCCGGTTATGTTGTGGCGCAGTGCCTCCCAGTCGCTTTGTGACCCGCTCCCGCATCAGGTTGAAGGTCGGCCACGGTTCGTACAGCGACGGGGGACGACCCACACCGTCAAACAGCACTTCGTAAGCGTGACTATTCTCGAGGGCAAAATCCAGTTGCCGCTGAATGGCTTCGCGCAGCGTACGGGTGCCTTTGAGCACGGAAAAAAGCTCCTGGCGCGTCTTGATGCGCAGGGCGCGCAGGATGTCTTCGCGGTCCCGGTAGCGCTCATAGACGGTGGGAGTGGTGGTGCCGGCGGCTTTTGCGACGGCCCGCATGGTCAGCGCTTTTTCTCCGCCGCGCGCCCACAACCGCGAGGCCGCGCCGAGAATCCGCTGTTCCAAATCTGGATCAGGATGCCTGGGCAAATGTTCTCTCCAAAGGCTTTGCTACCGCGAATCAATTTCTTGCACTGCGTAATGTTAACGGTGTATACTAAATGTCATTCCAGTAGAACGGATGACCACGCGGGTGGGTTCCGTGGGATCCGTGTAAGAGGCAGTCCTCCCCATACGGTCCCCGGGCCTGCCCGCGCATTTTCCCGCGATCCCCAACAGGAGTTTGGCAATGCAGTCTGGAAGTAAGAAGCAGGTGGATGTGGCTCGCCTCAAAGCCGATCTGGCGGCTGCGAGCGTCGAGCTATTAAGCGCACATTGTGCCACGGATCGGATTCGTCTCCAATATGCCCCGCAGGACGTGGTCGCTTGCGCTGACCCGGTTGCTCTCAGGAAAGCGGTCGCCTCGGCCGAGGCTTTGTTTCGTTTCTTTTCCCAAATCGAGGCCCAGAAAAACAAGGCAGACGGCAAACGATAGGCAAATCCCGCAAGCTACCCGCCAACCCCAGGAGTCGATAAGGCCGAGACGCCTTACTTTTCTACCCGAATAAATTCACCCGTGGAGGCGTTGACGGCGACCGTCAGCTTCGCACCCTCGCGGGCCGCGCCGTAGATGACGTGCCAGACCAGTTCGTTGGTGTTGTGGTTCCAGTCGCAAATGTAGATCACCGGGGTATCCGGTTCTTTCTCGAGAATCTTGTCCCCGCCATGCTTCTGGGCGGTGGCGAACGCCTGGTCGGAATCGATCTTCAGAAACGCCATGTCGAAGACCTGGGTCGAGGCATTCGAAGCGCTGTAGCTATCTTCGGTGCCGGGATTGATGCCGCGTGCTGGAGCGCCATCGGCGGCGCTACCGGACCAGGTGTAGGACTTTTCAGAGCGCTGCGCCGCGGACGCGAAGCTACCGCGCCAGATGGCCCACTTGCCATCGTGGCCGTTTCCATCGGTGCTGGCTACCGATTCAATGCGGTAGGGCTTGGCATCCTGATTCCAGCCGCGCGCGGCGATGTATACCTTCTGAAATGCCGAACGAGCCGTGAGCAACTCGGGACCCTTAACTTCGGGCTTGGTCTCCGCCGGCTTTCCCGAATCCGACGAGCACGCGCTCAACACCGCGAGGAGCGCGACGGTGAATGCCAAGGCGAGCGCAGCGCACAGCGAAGCGGACCGAATGCTTCGCGAGCGGCGAATGGCATGAGTAGTTGGAAAAGCCGTGCCTGACATTTCCGCCGATGCAGCGGGGGGCTCTGAGTGGGCGACGCTAGCCGTCTTCATGGCATCCTTCCTGATATAACGTGAATGAGTTTTATGGTCGCGGCAACATTCTAACTGAAAGCGCCGGAAAGGTGAGTAACCCGCTTGGACCCGGGGCTGAAAAGATTGCAGCAGGAAATTGCCGTGGCGGTGGCCGATCTCACGGGTTCGCAGTTGGCATGGCACACTCCGGGAAAGTGGTGCAGCGCAGAAATCCTGGAGCATTTGTATTTGACGTATACGGGAACATCGAAGGGATTTGGGCGTGTCGTGGAAGTCGGCAAGCCGTTGGCGGGAGTACCGACGTGGAAGCAGCGGGCGCAGGCAATGATCGTGGTGGGATTGCGCTACATGCCGAGCGGCCGGGAAGCCCCGGCAGTCGCGCGTCCGCGGGGAATTCCGCCGGAGAAAATTGTGGCGGAGATTGCGACAGCGCTCGCCGGCATGGACGAAGTCATGTCCCGGTGCGCGACGAAATTCGGTGCGCGTACCAAAGTTCTGGATCATCCCATCCTCGGGCCGTTCTCGGTAAACCAGTGGCGGACTTTTCACCTGGTGCACGGCCGTCATCACGTGAAGCAGATACGAGGGCTGCGGAGAGAGATGGCTGCAGTCGAAAGGGAAAAATAAGACCCTCTCGCGGCCGGCAGGTTACGAGAGTCGTCTCGTAGTTTCCGGACTTCTCAGAAGCCGAAGTTGCGCAATTCGGATATACCAGTAGGCTTCAAAAGGTAGTGTGAGCGCGCACAGTTCGATCCGATTTCCTGAGTAGGCCCAGACTCCGTAGACACAGATATGAATAACCGCCCAACTCAGATGAAAAACCCAAAATCCCGGGTGCGCCTGAACAGTGCGACCGCCTGCCACGTGAGGACGAAGCCCGTAAGAATGTTAAGAACGATGAAGAAGCCCATCCTGTTTGGGATTCTTCGGTGATCCATGACAGACCACACCCAGAATGCGCACGCACTCATAGCGAGGCCTGCAATAAGCAGTAAGAACTGATCGAAGGTCTTGCTTTTGTGCGCGATGGATTTCCTCACTTGTACTCCTGAAATAAAAGAGCGCCGGAGGTATGCTCCAGCGCTCGTGACTCTGTTGCAATCGCGAACTAGTCGCCGCGGTATGAGTTCGGGACGCCTGCTTTGCGCGCGTCCTCTTTCATGTCGTCGAGCTTCTGCTTGGCTTCGTCGAGACTCTTCTGCTTGTCGGCGATCTGCTGCTTGTACTGCGCGTCTTGTTTGTCCCAATCGGAGGAGTTGCGCAGGCGGTTGCCGGCGTCGGCGTACATGGCCGCGGCGCGCATCTGGTATTCGCGCTGCAGCACGTCGAGCTCGCGGGCGGACAAATCAATCTGGGATTGCTGCGAGGTGATTTTGTCGCCCCACTGCTTCCAGGCCGCCTGCTTGGCCGCTTCTTCGTCGCCCTTCACTTCCGGTGTAGCTTTCTCGGGAGCTTTTTGTTCGGCGGCGGGCTTAGCTTCTCCGGGAGCTGCGGTCTTATCTGAGTCTTCGGGCTTGGCGTCGCCGGGTTTGTCGCTCGCGGGAGGAGTTACCTGGCCGACCACGGAGAGCTTGTCGTCTTTTGGCAGATTATCGTTGTCGAAAACTTTCGGCTTGCTCTTCGCATCGGGATCCTTGCGGACCTGGCGAGCATAATCCCCGAGCGATTGCCCGGAGGACGAGCTTTGCGAGTTCGACGTCGCCTGATCCTGAGCTGCGGCCGGAATGCCAGCCAGTCCCACCAACAAGACGAGTCCGATTCCACAGTTTGCGATGTGTTTCATAGCTCCCACCTTCTCCTGACGGCTTGAGTCTGTGGCAGGCGTTGTCGCCTGCCCTTACCAATCATGCGTTCGCCGAACTGCCGGCCGCCGCGCCTTTTGCGGCGTCTTTCGTCGTCAAAAATCCTCCCACACTCTGGTCAAGCTGCGCGGCCTCCTGCGCAATGTCGATGGCGAGTTGCTTCGCCAGTTCGGCATCGTGGTTGCTGGCCAATTGCCGGGCGTAGCCGGAGATAGTCGCAAGCGAAGTGCGCAGCTGCAGCGCTTTCTCCGCTGAAATCTCGCCATGCAACTCCTGTTGCTGCCGGATGCTCTCCAGTTCGCTCAAATCCTGGATGAGGCACGCGGCTCCCAGCACATTGCCATCACCTGCGGGAACGGGTGACACCGTCATCGCGAGAAAACGTTTTTCTCCGGAAGGCGTTTCGTAGTCGCCTTGCACCTGTTGTCTTTTCCCGCCATCGCGTAGCACGACTTGAACCTCATCGGCGAGCCCAACCGGCTCATCGGGCAATTCTGCTTCGGGCAATTCTTCCTCAGGCACTTCGGTTGAATCCGGGGCCAATGCGGTTTTCGTTGTGCGGATGAGGGCCCCGCGAAATATGTCCTCCGCATTCATTCCCGTGGTCGCGGCGAAGCCGAGAATCGCTTTTGCAGCGGGGTTCGAGCTCTTGATCAGCCCATTGGTTCCAAAGACCAACACTCCGCAGGGCAAGTTGGCCAGCACGGCCTGGTTGAAGACTTCTCCCATGCGAGCCCGCTGCTGCTCGGTCTGCGTCTGAACCTGCAACTCGTGCTTCTGCTGCTTGAGTTGTTGGATCACGGTGTTGTAGACGTGCATCGGCAGAGTCTCGAGGGAAGGCTTGGCCTCGCCCGTTATTTCGCCTTCTTCGGTGATGCTCTTGCGTAACAGGCGCACGAAGACCAGTCCCATTACGAAGGCGCAGCCGGCAAAGAACATGACCACGAGCCCGCGCAGCAGGATCGGATTGCCCAGGAGTTTCACCAGAGCCTCCCGTACCAGTGCAGGAATCGATTGCCAAAGAATGCCGCTAACACTGCCATGCTGCCGAGAAAGACTCCAAACGGCATCTGATAATTGCGGTACACCACCTGCGCCGACTGCCATGCGCGACGGCGCGCTGCTGCTCCATCCGCCAAACGCTTGGCGAAGCGCCGCGTGCGCTTCAGCCAGACGACGAAGATCGTGGTCAGGCCAAATACGGAACCCATGAGGGACGCTGTGAAAATGGTGAATACGGTGAGCTTGATTCCCAGAAATGCGCCCACCATCGCCATGAGCTTGACGTCGCCGAATCCCATGCCCTCGGCGCCGCGCCAGCGCAAGTAAATCGCACCCGCGCCGTAGATGAATGCCGCTCCCACGGCCGCGCCCAGCAGGGAATCGAGCAGAGATAGCAAGCGCAACGAAATGTCTTCGCTGAACGGCAGGTTCATCATTCCGGGTAGAAACTGCGAGGCCAGATCGTTGACGGGAACGACGAGGCTGAAGATCACGCCCAGCGCCAGTCCCGGCAGGGTCATCTTGTCGGGCAATAATTTCGTTTCCGCATCGGTGAAGATGAGCCCCAGAAGCAGGAAGGCGAACACGCAGTACTTCAGCGTGGAAAGCGTCGGTCCGAAATACCAGTAGCAGGCGAAAAACATCGCGCCGGTGAGCAACTCGATCATCCAGTAGCGCGGCGAAATCGGCGCCTTGCAATGGCGGCAACGCCCACGCAGAATCAGCCAGCTCAGAACCGGAAGATTGTCATAGAACGCGATCTGCGTCTTGCAGTGAGGGCAGGCCGAACGCGGGGTGACTACCGACAGCCCACGCGGCAGGCGGTAGATGCACACGTTCAGAAAGCTGCCAAAGAGCAGCCCAAAGAGGAAAATCGCCGATGCGATGACAGGATCCAAGTAGTCTCGATAAAGCGTCGCAGGATTTGCTCGCACCCGTGCCGCGCGAGTCTCTCCTAAAGAACGCTGATTTTTCTAGATTCTTGAGCTTTCCAGTTCTGAGTGGATTATAAGTCGACTGCTTGGGGTAGGACTAAGGTACTGAAGTCACTGTCCGAATGGCCAAGGGATGAGTAAGCCATTGACCTTGCAATGGTTAGACTTCCGGATGGCCGGATGCCCTCAGCCTTACCCGCGACCGACGAGACACGAATTTCTGCGGGGTCCGAGCGTGCAGAATCCGGGCCTGACGGTCTATGAGGCGCAGACTGTGCCTTTCCCCAAGCGAAGAACTCATAACCGGAATGGCTCCTTGCACTGATCTGGGTGGCAGGCGCCGCGAAGAAAAAAATCCAGCTTTAGATGTCGCCTTTTGTCCACCGTTTCCGATTTCTCCAGTAAGGGGCGTGATTCCGAAAGGGTTTGCCTGACTCGCAGGGCTACATGGTTTTGTGCTGTGAGAAAGGCAGTGGCTCAGGCTACTGGGGAAGTAGCCTGAGCCAGCCTGAACTCGCCTGCCGCACTCGCCCGAGAGGCGGGATTCCCGACTCGAATTGCGCGAACTCGAATCAAGAAACGAAAAAATCTCGGACTGGAAAAACTGACAACAATGAAGTCGAGGGAATGGCCAGCGCCCATCAGCCATGCGGTGACAGTTGAAATCCGGAGCGCGAGTTGCACTCCGGATTGGCCCCGGACTCAAACTCGACGATTGCCTTACTTCGCCTGCAGGCTTTCGATATACGCGACCAGGTTCGAGATCCGCTGTTGCACCTGGCTATCATGTCCCTGGCTAATGCTCGAGAAGAGCGGCCCCCAGACCGGCATGTCCTGACTGCCATGCGACGGTGTGGTCGCCTGTCCACGAATGACGGCGGCAACGTGCGCCGCTGGGTATTTCCCGCCTTCTTTCTGTGCCAGAACGGTCAAATCGGTGGGGGTGGTTTTCATCGCCGAGGCGGCTGGACCATTTCCCTTGCCGTCCGTGCCATGGCAAACCGCGCAGTAGCTGTTGAACATCGCTTTCCCCGAGTTCGGCGGGGAGTTCGTGATGGGAACGTGTTTCAGGGTAGTAGAACTCTGAGCCGGCGCTGCTTGCGCCACGGCCAAGGCCGAGGTCAGGACCAGAATCGCGGCCGCACTGATGAATTTCATTACACGCATGATTGTCCTCCAAGGGCTTCGAGGCCCAAACTGCCACAACTAAGCAGTCTAGGCGCGGGGATATACGAGGAATGTGACGGAAATCACCAAAGGGTGTGACGAATCCGACCAGCCCATACTGCGCTTAGGGAAGCACAAAACGCAACAATTCCCCCTCCAGTGCGACGGCGGAGGCATCAGGAGCCGGGAAGCGACCCTGCCAGCGGTTCCAATCGGCCGGGACGAGGCGTGTGAGCGCCGCCGGATGCTCTACCCATCCCTCGGTGGTCTCCTCGCGCAGGTACACGCAAAAGGCAGAGGTCGGAGAATCAGGAGCGGGGGCCTCGATTTTCCACTCATACAAGCTGGCTGCCAAAGCTTCGGTGAGGGACTCGTGGGGATCGAGATGCAAGATCCACTCTGGATTAGTCGACCGCAGACAGTGATCGAACGCGGCCCCCTTGACCGCTTCCACGACCCGGGCCCCGTATTGGCGGGCAATGTGCGCGGTAGCGTCACGGGAGCCGCGATCCACCACGACAATCTCGTCGCAAGGATAAAGCGTCTCCAGGCAGCGGCCGAGTCGCAGGGCGTCGTTGCGGGTTTCGAGCAGGGCAGTGATCCGTGGCATGGAAGAAATGTCTGCCCAGCAGTGTAAGCGAAGTGAGTAAAAAATCGTAGGCTCGCTAGTGAGTACTGAACACGCTACTGCGAATCGCCGAGCTTCGGACGGTTGGCGTCCGAACTCTTTCCCTCGACCACGGTGAACGGAGCCTGGAGCGTGAAGTTCAGCACGGTTTCGGAGGGCAGCTTGATCTGCTGGCTCTTGGAAGCAGCCTGCACACCGCCTCCGACGCCGGCGCCCGCCGCAGTGCCGATGGCGGCACCTTTACCTCCGCCCGCAATCGCGCCGATGATGCCGCCCAGAATTGCGCCGCCGCCCACTTTCTCGGCAGTATTTTTCCCGCGCGATGTGCCTTCCTTCTTGTATTGGTCGGTTTGCAGGCTGTAGGTCTTGCCCGCGTACGAAAGGCTGTCGAGCTGCAGCGCTACCGCCGATTTTCCGGCGAATTGACTGGCGCTCTTCACGTCGGCCACATGCCCGGTTAGTTCTACGCCCGCGGGTACAGCCTCCTCGCCGTCGGAGCTCAGAGGAGCGTGCAGCGTCGCATGGAACGTGTCTCCAATTTGATTCTTCTCGCTGTCAATGGGATCGATCAGCCGCACGGTCACGGTTGTCCCCTGATCGATGATCCACTGCTTCGGTCGAGGAGGAGGTGGAGGCGTAGCCTCGGCTGGAGGATTATCTTGAGGAGGCGGTGCCGATGGTGCTGAGTCCGGAGGCGCCTGCTGGTTGGTGGATGGCAGTTGATCGCTCGGGGTATCATCCGCCAACTGTGGCGCGGCTGGAGCTTTTGCGGCTCGCGTCTTCATTGGCTTCCCACTCGGCTTTCCGGTGGCTGGATTCGCATTGTCCGTAGGAGAAGGCTTGGTTGCTGCCGTGGCAACGGTTGCGGGGGCGGCTGTGCTGGCGGGAACGGGCAAATTACCCACTTGCAGATTGTTGATCACGGTCTTTACGCCGGGGACGGAAGCCGCCTGCCGGCCCGCGGCGTCTCGCTGCGCGGTGTTGTCGACGTTTCCCGAGAGCGTGACCACGCCATTGTTGGCCTGAACTGCCAGTTGCTTCGACGACAGGCCGGAATCCTGGCTGAATTTGCTTTGAATGTCGCTGGACATTTTGGCGTCGTCGAGCTTCTTCGCGCAGCCTACGCCCAGGCTCAAAATGATGGCGAG
>CAVXVD010000121.1:0-5210 GCA_963765015.1 uncultured Acidobacteriota bacterium
GTCCTGGCGGCCGGTTCGAGCGGGCTGACGGGGAACGACTCCACGCGGCATGAAAGTCTCCTTGAGCCCAACATCCTAACAGCGACGTAAGGCTGCTGCACCAAGCTGGTGCTGGGCGGCGGCGTTCGGAGCGCGAACGCGTAAGTGTCCCTTGGTAACCTGGCAGGCAATTGACGCCCTCCGTCTCGCTCGGTACTCTGGAAGCACTTCATCCTTCAGGACGTGCCATGGCCGTAAATTCCATCCAACTCGGGCAAGTGTGGCGCAGCGAAGCCGATGGCCAGGATTATCTTGTCACCAAGGTTTACAACGAAGTGTTCACTCAGTTCGCCATGCTGCGGCCCGCGGGGATCACCGCCCCCGATGCGCCGACCGTGCGCGTGAAGGTGGCCAAGAGTCCCGAAGGTGCGACGCTCCCTGGCTATGCCTTCACCCAAGAAGGTTCCTTCTAAGAGCAGTTCCCAGTTGCCAGTTCTCAGTAACATCACCCTCGTTGCCGCAATTCGCTATCTGAGAATTTCCGTTAGACTGAAATAAGGCCTCAATTTCTAATTTTCATAAAATAATCTAAGGGCTTTTAACTGAGAACCGACAACTGAGAACTGTTGTTTATGACTGAGACAATCCTCGCAATCCTGTTCAGTTTTATCAGCAAGATGATCGCCGTCACCGGGTATGCCGGGGTTGCGATCCTCATGGCGATTGAATCCGCGTGCATCCCGCTGCCCTCGGAATTGATCATGCCGTTCGCCGGCTACCTGGTATTCCAGGGCACTTTCAAACTGCTGTGGGTGGCGACGGTGGGCGCGATCGGATGCAACCTCGGGTCGCTGGTCGCTTATGAGATCGGCTGCTATGGCGGACGGCCGCTGGTCGAACGCTACGGCCGCTGGATTCTGATGGGCGACCGCGAGCTCGATTGGGCCGACCGCTTCTTCGCGCGCTGGGGATACCTGGCGGTTTTCATTGGACGCCTGCTGCCGGTCATCCGTACGTTCATCGCGCTGCCAGCCGGAATCGCTCGCATGCCGCGAGGACGTTTCCATCTCTACACGTTTCTGGGATCGTGGCCATGGTGCCTCGGATTGGCCTACCTCGGCATGAAGCTGGGCGAGAACTGGCGCGAACTGGGCAAGTACTTCCACAAGTTCGATGCGGTCATTGGAGTCGTGCTGCTCGCCGGTGCTGCCTACTTTGTCTGGAGCCACTGGCAGAATCGTCTGCAGGCAGCGGAGTAGTTCGCGAAAGGTCGTCTTCCGCTACGCCTTTTCTTGCGCGGATTTTGCCAGCTGGGACGCCACGATCTGCCATTGTCCGTCGCGTTTCATCACGACATCCATGTAGATGTAGCGAACTGTCATCCGCTGTCCGCGTTGCTCGATGACATCGTCTTCCGATCCGTGAACGATGGCCACGTCGTCGCAGAGCAGTCGAATCCGCCGCCCGGTTGAAACCATCGACACGAATCGGATCGTCCCTGACGTAAGCTTCTCGATCACCTCAGCCTTGGTCGAGACGTTGCCGGACTCGTCGTACTGTACATAGTCGTCTGTAAAGATGTGCTTGAGTTCGTCCGCATCGGCGGCGATGATTGCACGATCGCCGTCTTCAAAGAGCTGCAAGATTTGCTGTTCGTCGTTCAACAATCAATCCTCATTCACGCATTGTCATTCTGAGCGAAGTGGCTGGTCGCGAAGCGAACGGTCACGTAGTCGAAGAATCCCTACCCCGCAACCGCGGTCCCCATCGCGGCTGGGAGATTCTCCCACGCCCCCAGTCCATTGATGCGAACCGCGCTTTGGTGTACAAGCAAAGCACCCGTTCCAAGGAGGATTCATGCGCCACGTTCTCGCCGTACTGTTGTTGATCGCCGTCGCCGTTCCCATCTCGGTCCGCGCCCAATCTACCGCTGCGTCCGACCGCCCCCTTGTCGTCGAGTATTACTACAAAGCGAAATGGGGCCACGCCGACGAGTTCCTGAAACTGTTCAAGAAAAATCACTATCCCGTCTTGAAGAAAGAAGCGGAGATGGGCCGCATCACCAAGGTCTGGATGGACCAGCCGCGCTATCACACCACCGAGGACGGCCGCTGGGATTTCCGCGTGACCATCGTGTTCAAGAACGCGACGGTCGCCAATGAGCCATTCGATGAGGCCGGGCTGCAGAAGCAAATGTATCCCGATCAGGAGACGTTTCAGCGAGAAGAGCAGCGACGCTTCGAGATCCTCGATGCGCACTGGGACTTGCCCGTGAAGACTGTCGAGCTTGACGCGAAACCTTAGAGCCTTTCACCACAGAGGACACAGGGGAAGACCCGATAATGCTGGTTTACCCTCTGCTCCCCCTTGTCCTCTGTGGTTATTGTTTTGAGTCGATCTTCAGAAAGTTGGCGATGAGCTTCTCGTGCCACTTCGAAGGCAAGATGCGCTTCAACGCCAGTTGTAATTTTGCGTCGCGTCCTGCCAAATAGCGCAGCCTGGGATTCGGGTCCTGCGCAATCGCGGCAATCAGACGGGCCACGATGAGGGGATCGGCCTTGGGAAGTTTCTCGACGAAGGATCGCATCCGCAGACTGCGCTGCAGGTTGGGCGAGCTGTCTTGCGTCGCTGCCTTTCCAATGACTGCGCCGCGCGTCCAAATATCGGTCTGAAACGCTCCTGGCTCAACCAGAACTACCCTGATACCGAGCGAGTTCACCTCCATGCGAAGCGATTCGCTCCATCCCTCCAGCGCGTGCTTGGACGCGGCGTAGCTGCCAAGCGTCGCTGACCCGTTCAAACCCGCGATCGAGGAAATCTGAATGATGTGCCCGGAGCGCTGGTGTCGCATCACCGGCAGGACCGCTTTGGTCATCGCGACGGCGCCGAAGAAATTCGTCTCGAACTGGGAGCGCAGTTCCTCGAGGCTGATGTCTTCGGCAAAACCAGCGAGCGGGAATCCGGCATTGTTGACCAGCACGTCGACCCGTCCATAGTCGCGGACCAGAGTGTCGACAAAGCCGGAAATCGTGTCGAAGTGTGTTACATCGAGCGCGCGGATGTCG
Organism: uncultured Acidobacteriota bacterium; assembly: GCA_963765015.1. Lineage (GTDB taxonomy): Bacteria > Acidobacteriota > Terriglobia > Terriglobales > Acidobacteriaceae > Sulfotelmatobacter. The sequence continues at coordinate 3,045 of CAVXVD010000121.1, forward strand.
ATTTTGTCGGAGACCGCGGCGGCTGCCGCGGCCTGCACCAGGCGATCACGGCGGCTAACATCGCGCATCGTAGCGATGACGCGGAATCCTGCCTTTGCCAGTTCGATGGAGGCCAGCAGTCCGAACCCGCTCGAAGAGCCAGTCATTACGGCGATCTTTTCAGGCATTGAAGTTATGTATCACAAGCGCTTGGGAAACTGGAACGGCCTCGCCGAAAGTGCGATCGACAAAGCGGCTGAAAGAAAGCAGACGCAGCGTCTCCTAATTGTCCCAGTCGCGCCGTTCCTGAAGTCGATGCGCGCGCCCGGAAAAAGATGTTAAACCTTGGTAACAATTACGCCGGAATTCCTTTATCGGCGCCATCAAAATTTGGAATTGGACTTAATCTCTACAAAATCAATAATGTATTTCATGGACCCCTTATTATCTGTCGAGGAATCACACGTAGATGTACTCCACGAAATCAGCGTCCGCCTGAATTCGGCGGACGGATTTCACGAAGTGTTGAGCCGCGTCGTTGAATTTGCTTCTGCGCTGGTCAAGTGCGACTCGTGCTTGATCTATGTTCTCGAAGGCGACGAACTGGTGTTGCGGGCCTCCAAGAACCCGCATCCGGAGGCGGTCGACCGCCTGAAACTCCGAGTGGGGCAGGGCATTACGGGATGGGTGGCTGAGCATCGCGAACCGGTTGCGATTCCGGAAAAAGCCGCGCTCGATCCGCGCTTTCAATTCTTCCACGAGTTGCCGGAGGACAGTTACGAGGCATTCCTGTCGGTGCCTTTGATGTGCCGGGGCCGCGTCGTGGGCGTGATTAATCTGCAGCACAGCAAGCACCACGTCTATCGCCGCCGCGAGATTCGCATGATTTCGACCGTGGGATTTCTGGTGGGCGCCGAAATTGAGATGGCGCGGCTGGAAGAAGCCAACTTGACCCTGGCGGAACAGCTGCAAACTAGAAAGGTTGTGGAGCGGGCCAAAGGCATCCTGCAACGGGATCTAGGGCTGAACGAGGAGCAGGCTTACCTCGCTTTGCAACGGCAGAGCCGGCAGAAGCGCAGGCCGATGAAGGAAATTGCAGAGGCGATTGTACTGAGCGACGACGTGCGGGGGAATTCGCAAGTACAACCAACCTAGGTTGAAGCACGAATCCGGCCGTCGCGCGTTTATTTCCTGCAGTGGGCGGATCGAACCCGAATAAAAAGAGGGCGGACACCTGGTTGAGTGTCCGCCCTTTTTGTGCAAGTAGGACCTCTATCGCGAGGCCGAGGCCGTGGTTACGACCTTTGCCATCTGCTTCTCGGCCGGGTGGGAAGGCACGTTGAAATACAGCGTCATGCCGAAGTCCGGTAACTGCATGGAGCTGACATACGTGCCATCTGCAGTATTTTCGAGCGTCAGACGATTCAAGTCGGAAGGCTTGTTTTCTTCCGCCATGGGCACGAGCACCATGAATCCGGCGGGTGTGCCGCTGGTCTTGGTCAGGCTCAACACCGGCGAGATGCTGACGGTGTTGAACGAGAATTCGTAGTCGCCTGCGGGCACTTTCGCGCTGCCCCAGCGAACGTCGTGCGCAAGGGTGAACTTGCCTTTCGCCGGTTCCTGCGCTGAAGCGAGGCTGGGAGCGAGGTTCAAGGTGGTGATCGCCAACAACGTGGCGAATGCGAATTTACGAATGGAAGTCATCGAATCTCCTGTTTCTGCCCGCAGTGAAGGGGCATGTCTGACGAGCACGCTGTTCCGCACGAGGCAGATTGGCATGGGCTCAGATTTCGGTTGAGATCGACTAGGTCAGGAGATTTGCAATGCCCGCTGCTGGGCTGGCATGCAAACATCAGCTTCGCGGGACCGGCTGCTGAGCTGGTTAGCGAAGTGATTCCACTATGCAACACAACCGGTGCAGCCGTCCAATTCAAAGAATTTATCGAAGCGATTCACGCGCACCGCGGTACAAAAGTAATGCACGTGTGGCGACAGCCGCCTCGGCTGGCTCGCCAGAGCCTGCCCTGAGCGTGCGCAGCAAGTCGAAGGGGCGAAGCCCGGCGACTCGACCACAGAGTTCGCCGATTTTGATGTTCGGCCGACCGCACATCGCCACGATCCTGCTGTAGGTCTTTGCTCCATCCGAGGCCAGCAAGACGCAACTGAACCAGTTGGTCGGCAGGGAGG
>CAVXVD010000122.1:0-7651 GCA_963765015.1 uncultured Acidobacteriota bacterium
GAGTGAAACGGTTCTGCCTTCAGCTCGCGCCTTCGCTTGCGCCATCTCGGAGGCAGGAGCCAGCGAAGACAAGGTATCCTGCTTCGCCCGAACCGACTTCGGCGGGAATGTAGTTCCTTCGACCCAGCCGTCGTGCAGAGACTTGCGCCAGAATTGTTCAAAGTCGGCGCCCGTGTGTTGCTTCTGCCAGTAGGCGCGCGTCAGATCGTATCCTGTAGCATCAGCCTGACCGGATAACAACGCGACGAACTCCAGCGGGCTCTTGCCGTTATAGAGAGGCGCAATCAGCGGCTGGATGATGCTGACGGTTCCGTCGTAGGCGCGGGCATCGCCCCAGGCTTCGAGCTCGTGCGTAGCGTTGACATGCCACTGGCAGAGCTCTGCGGTTTCGTTCTGATAGAGGCCGTAATGCACTCGCAGCGGAGTCTTGCCACTTTTTAGCGCGTCAGCGAAGTTGAGATCGGCCGGGGCATCATAGGCAGGATTGCCGCCGAGGACGATCAGCAGGTCGACTTTGCCGCCATTCATGTCGGCCACGAGATCTCTGATCGATTCCGTCTGATTGACCGGATTCGCGTCTACCGGATCGCTGTAGAAGACCGTCTTCCCGACGTTGCCCAATTTGGCGTTGATGGCATGAGCGAGTGCATGCACAGCCGGTGGCTGATGATCCCCTGCAATTACCACGCTGGCGCCTTGGTGAGACTGTAAATCCATTGCTGCAGCGGACAGGACTCGTCCATAGTCGACACCGACGCTTGCTACGGTAAACATTTCGCGCATCGTAGGATAGAAGGCCATTTGCTGCGCCAACATGCCGATGTCGCTTGCCTTAACTCCAATCCGATGATCCGCCTTCGCGCCCGTTGAACTCGGCGTGCTCTCGATTACGTAAAGCCGGTTCATGTTGCCGCTATCTGGATTGCGGCGGCTGGCGAAGTCGCGGATGTATTTGCTGTTTCCCGGGAATCCGGCGTACAGGAAGTCGGCGTCGAGCGAGACGATGACGTCGGCTTTCGAGAAATCGTAGCGCGTCTCGACGGGCTGTCCGAAGGCGAGCTTCGCGCCTTCGAGGACGTTGTCACGATTCACCGGCTCGTAAACGTGCCACTTGGCTTGCGGATAGAGCTTCAGGAAGTTGCGCAGCTGGTCGGCGAGCGTGGGCGAAGAAATGGTCGGCGTCAGAATACGGATGCCCGCGCCTTGCAATGCTTTTTGCGCGCTGAGTGGACCGCGGATGGCGCCGAGGAACGCCTGCCACGAGCGCACATCACCCATCGACATGACGGTCTGGGAGCGGTCGGGATCGTAGAGGCCGAGGAGCGAGGCCTGCGTGAAAATATCGGTACCGCCCATCGATGCGGGATGGAGATCGTTCCCTTCTATCTTTGTCGGGCGTCCGAGATGGCTTTCGACCAGCACGGGGCTGGCGTATCCGCCGAGCGTAACGGCGGTCGAGTAATACACGGGGCGACCGGGGATGACGCCTTCCGGCTGACGCACGTAAGGGACGATCGGTTCGAGCGGGAGGCGGACGCATCCGGTCATGCCGGCGAGGCCGAGCGAGGCGCCCATGACCTTGAGGAATCCGCGGCGCGAAACGGTGTCGAGCCATTCGGAGGCGCCTTTGGGGAATTCGCGGTGCAGGGCGTCTTTGAAAGCGTCGGTGCCGGCCAGTTCTTCGAGAGAGCGCCAATATTCGGGCCCAGTTTTTTCGGCGGCATCGTGGGCGGTCGCGGCGTCGAGGCGTTCGCGGACGGTCGCCAGGTCCAGGGTTTTGGACGGACAGACGTCTTCGCGCTTCTTGATCTGGATCAGATCGCCGTTATTTTTTTCGTTCGTCATGCGGATAAATCGTTCACGAAAATCGTGCCGCCCTTCGGGGCTGGACCGGGGCTAAAGCCCCTTTATTTCAGCTTCCTAACGCCCGGCTAAAGCCGGGCTCTTCCACCTTCTTCGCCTTCCTGACCCCCGGCTAAAGTCGGCCGCTTCCACCAAAACCCGCTCGCCAAAAACCCTTCGCCGACTCCCCTGCCCCTTACCGGTGGCAGGTGCTGCAGGTGGTGATGTCCTTGACGCTGCGCACGTTGTACTTCTTGATCAGAGCGGCGCCGAGCGCGGCCTGATCGGTATAACCCTGTCCGTCCACTTGCACGGGATTCGTTCCCGTGGGCTGCTGGTAACGCATGTTGAATACCTGATCGCGCGGGCGGAGATGCTTCTCCGGGGCGCGATGGCAGCCGAGACACCACTCCATCTGCAGGCTTTCCTGCTGGTACATCAAAGGCATCTGATCCACCGGACCATGACACGTGTTGCAACCGACGCCCTTGGTCACATGAATGCTGTGGTTGAAATAGACGAAGTCGGGAAGCTGGTTGACGCGGGTCCACTGCAGCGACTCGCCGCTGCGATAGCTGGCTCTCACGGGCTCGAGGAGCTGCGCGTTGGTCCAGATCTGCGAGTGGCAATTCATGCAGGTCTTGGTCGGAGGAATGCCGGCAAAGCTCGAGGTCTCGACCGAGGTGTGGCAGTAACGGCAGTCGATGCCGAGTCCGGTCACGTGGTGTTGATGGCTGAAGGGCACCGGCTGCGGCTTGCGCACTCCGGAATACGTTACGTAAGGAGAGCCCTGAATCTCATAGGCCATGCCGCCCAGTGCCGCAATGATGAATACCGCGCCGAAGATGGTGGCGCGCGAAAGAGTATTCGTACTGCGATGAAAGATCTGCGACATTCCCTTTTTAGATCTGGCGAAAGAGACCCGGCGGATCGTCCGCTGTTAGGTGCGACAGTTTATGTCAGAGAAGAAAACCACCCACTGGTTTTCTGAGTGTCTGTGAAACTCGAAATTATAAATATTTCGTCGGACTTTGTCGCGGGTTTTTGGAAATTCAGCAAAGAAAAAACTTGTGGAGGAACTGGCGCTGAAGAAATGTTTAAATTTTCAACTACTAGGAAAGCTGTAGGGAGTCTCAGAGTGCGACTGCGGCTGTGGCGATTTCATGGTCTGGAGTCGAGCTGCGCTCGACGTCGGCCGAGGGCGACCGTCCCCACATGTTCATTCATCTTTCTAGATTTTCATATGCTGCCCCAATTTTTCTCAGCGCAGGTTCATGACCATGAGTTTGGGCTCGGTCATCTCTTCGATGGCATAGCGCAGCCCTTCGCGGCCAAGGCCGGAATCTTTGACGCCGCCGTAGGGCATGTGATCGATGCGGAACGACGGAACATCTCCAGCAATCACGCCTCCGACTTCGAGTTCTTCGTAGGCATGGAAAATTAACTTGGCGTCGCGGGTGAAGACACCGGCTTGCATGCCATAGGCGGAGTTGTTGGCCTGGCGCAGGGCCTGATCGAAATCCTGGTAGGGCTCGACGGTCACGACGGGGCCAAAAATTTCCTGGCAGTTTACTTTCATGTCGGGCTTTGTCCCGGTGAGAACGGTCGGCTCCACAATCTGTCCCTTGCGTACGCCACCGCACAAGAGGCGAGCGCCGGCGCTGACCGCATCCTCGACCCAGGCCACGGTGCGCACGGCGTCGCTGTTGCGAATGAGTGGGCCGACGTCGGTAGACTCGTCGAGCGGATCGCCGGTCTTCAGCTTCTTGACCGCTGCTACGAACAGGTCCGTGAATTTTCCATAAACTGAGTGCTCGACCAGGATGCGCTGAACAGAGATGCAGGTCTGGCCGGCATATCCGAAACCTCCGGTGACGCAACGGTCGGCGGCATATTCGAGATCGGCGTCGCTATGAACGATGACGGCGGCATTACCACCGAGTTCGAGGACAACTTTCTTTTTTCCGGCGCGGCGCTTGATGTCCCATCCCACGGGCACGCTGCCGGTAAAGCTGATGAGCTTGATGCGGTCGTCGGTGACCAGCAAGCTGGCGTCTTCGTTGGAAAGCGGAAGGACATTGAGCCCGCCATCGGGCCAACCCGCCTGCTGTACACATTCCGCCAGAAGCAATGAGCAGAGAGGCGTCTGGGGCGCGGGCTTGAGGACCATGGGGCATCCGGCAGCCATGGCGGGAGCCACTTTGTGCGCCACCAGATTGATCGGAAAATTAAAGGGCGTGATGCCAGCGATGGGACCGATCGGGAAGCGGCGCACGATGCCCCATCGTCCGGCGGTGGATTCCTGCCAGTCGAGCGGAAGGTAGTCGCCATATATCCGAGTGGTCTCTTCGGCGGCGACGTTGAAGGTGAAGATGGCGCGCTCGACTTCGGTGCGCGCGGCCTTGATGGGCTTGCCGGCTTCCTGCGCGAGAGTGCGGGCGAACTCCTCTTTGCGTTCGGCCATGGACGCGGAAATGCGACGGAGGACACGCTGGCGCTCGAAAGCCGGAAGGCGGCGCGTGGTACCGAAGGCTTTGACAGCAGCGGCGATGGCAGCCTCAGCATGCTCTTTGCGCCCCTGAACGACGCGGGCGATCAGGCCGCCGTCATAGGGGGCTCGAATCTCAACGAGGTCGCCGTCCTCATGCCACCGGCCATCGACAAAGAAACCATGCGTCGCAACCGGCGCAATCGTCATCTCCGACATGTTCTTCTGGCCCCCAGAAACGGACTTTCCAATTATAGGACTTTGGATGCTGCGGGATGCGGAGCGGTTTAAGAAAAATGCTGAACCACAGAGGGCACAGAGCGACGCTGGGGAAACCTTTACAATTGGTCGCGTCGGTATGGATACGTTGACGACAATTTCCGAGCTGGCGCAGCGCTTACGGCGAAAAGAAATCTCTCCAGTTGAGGTTACGCGAGCGTGTCTGGATCGTATCGAGAAAGAAAAGAGGAGTCCCGCGCTCAACGCGTTCATCACGGTAACGGCAGAGTCGGCGCTGGCCGAAGCGCATGCAGCGGAAGAGGAAATACAGCGTGGGCAGTGGCGCGGGCCGCTGCATGGCGTTCCCATCGCGCTGAAGGACTTGATCGACATGGCGGGGGTGCCCACCACGGCAGCTAGCGCACTGCAGGCGCGAGTTCCGAACGAAGATGCAGAGGTGGTTCGGCGGCTGCGCCAGGCCGGAGCCGTTATCGTCGGGAAAAACAATCTGCACGAGTTCGCGTATGGCGGCAGTTCTGTGGTCAGTCATTTTGGCGAAGTTCACAATCCGTGGGATGTCAGTCGCATTGCGGGTGGATCGTCGGGAGGGTCAGCGGCGGCCGTGGCGGCGGGACTCGTTTATGCGGCGATTGGGACGGACACGGCAGGATCGATTCGCGAACCGGCGGCGTTGTGCGGATGCGTGGGAATCAAGCCGACGTATGGGCGCGTATCAGCCCGCGGCGTGATTCCGCTTTCGACGTCGCTCGATCATATTGGGCCGCTGACTACAACGGTGACGGATGCTGCGATCTTGCTCCAGGCCATTGCGGGATACGATGCAGCCGACATCACGACAAAGGATATCCCCGTATCCGATTATGGAGCGGCTTCGCAGGAAGGCGTGAAGTGGTTGCGCGTCGGCGTGCTGCGCGACTATTTCTTTGACGATCTGGATCCGGAAGTCTCCTCGGCGATGGAACACGCGGTGGCGGGAATTCACAGGCTCGGTGCCGAGGTGAAAGAGATCCAGCTGAGCGTTCCTACCGATCGAACGCTGCAAGCGGCGGAATCGTATGCCTATCACGCGGAGAATGTGGCGAAGGATCCAGAGAAGTATCAGGCCGAGACGCTCCGTCGGATTCGGACGGGAGAAAACGTAACAGCAGCAGAATATATCCAGCGGAAACGTGAGTTGGAGGACGATCGGCGCAGGGTGCGGCGCGTGCTCGCCGAGGTAGACTTGCTGGTGACTCCGACGACGCCGATGCCGGCTCCGACGATTGCTGATCTGAACGCCACTCCGGATGCGTTGCGTCCGGCGGAGTTGAAACTGCTGCGCAACACGCGGCCATTTAATGTCTGGGGGCTGCCCGCGGTCTCAGTTCCTTGTGGATTTACCGAGCGAGGGTTGCCCATAGGATTGCAGATTGCAGGACCGCCCTGGCGCGAGGATCTCGTGTTACGGTTGGCGCATGCCTACGAGCAGGCTACCACCTGGCATAAGCGGCCCTGCAGGACATCAGGCCGTTTACATCACATAATAGATACGACGCACAACTAAAGCTGGCCGGGCGGGTTATCAAGATTGGCGATTGTAGATTTCGATTTTAGATTGGCGATTGGAAACCAATCGGGGAAGTCATCCATCGAGATTCTGCAAATCGAATCGGGTTCTGGAACAAAGGATACGTTCGCGCATTTCAACTGCTGCTTTGCGGGTAAAGGTAATCGCCACAATTTCCTCAGGCTCGCGAACGGCATTGGCTAATAAACGAGAGTGTTGAGTTAAGAGTTCCGTTTTTCCTGATCCAGCGGGCGCTTGTACGATAAAAGATTGGTTTGGATCTAATGCGCGTTGGCGTGATTGTTGATCTTGATTTAAATTACTCATGATTGATGTATCCGGCACAATGGTTGAAGATCACAGTAATTACAGGTTGTCGCATCAAGTGGATCTACCTGCGCGGCACCTTGGGCGAAATTAAGCGCTAATTGATCTAAATTTATTTTCCACGTAACAAGTAGGTGCTGCCAGTTTTGTGCTTCTTCATTGTAGCGGCAGCGATTAAGTGGAATAATTTGGGAGAAAATGTTCGCTTGGTGTGGTTGTTCTTCGCAAAATAAACCATTAAATTTCATTTGCCCTGCACTAACTTGAGCAAAAGTAATTCCAGAGATATTGCTCTCAGTTTCTGTCATTCCATAGACGGCATAAATGGGTAGTTGCGGTTCTTTCGGTCGTTCGCCAAACCAAGATTGAATTTTTCCGGCAGCCGTTTTGTAATCGATAATCAGAAAACTGTCATCGCTCAATTGGTCAATGCGGTCAATTTGAATATTGATAGAAAGTGTGCCGACATGGATTTGGCGGCTGAGTTCACGCTGTACTACTTTAAAAATTGGCCGTTTAGCTTCTTCCGCTAACCAGTCCAGAATAATTTTTTTGAGACGTTGACGTTCTATTGCAATCACCCGCGGACTAATATAAACCAGTTCCTGATTAAGCATTTCATTAATCACCAGATTAATAGTCCCTGTGACTAACTGGGATAAATCATTTTCGGAGAATTTACCTAAATTATCCTGAGTTTGAATTTGTTGCCAAACCCGATCCAAGATGCGATGAATTAAGACGCCCCGTTTAGTAGCAGGAATACCGCTTATGGCTTGTTCTAAAGGTTTGGCGCGCAGACGCAATTCAGCGAAGGCTCGAAAAGGGCAGGCCGCTTGTTGTTTGAAAATCTGGCTGCCGCCTTGAATTAATTCTTCGCTGGTAATTGAGGGTGCGCGATCATCAATCAGAATTTCTAATTGAGTTTGTGCCACTAATGAGCGCGGTAATTTTTTTCCTCAGCCAGCGGCAAATCATCAAGCGCGATTTCAGGAATCGCTAAAACTAACTGGCTTGGCCGCAATATTTTATCACCTTCTCGCTGCGGTGAACTGAAGATAATTTTCCTCCGCGCTGTGTAATAAACGATGCATGATTTGCTGAGTATAAATTAATTCTCGATTGGCGGATGAGTGCGGCATTTGTGTTTGAATTTGCAATGGATACGGTATAAAAGGATTGGGTTTAGCTGCCGGCGGCCATGCTTC
>CAVXVD010000123.1:0-99343 GCA_963765015.1 uncultured Acidobacteriota bacterium
GGAAGACGAGAGTCTGCTGCTGAAGATCAACTCCCGCGAACTCAAAGTCGAGCAGCGCTGGCCGGTCGCTCCCTGCTCTTCTCCCAGCAGCATGGCTATGGACCGCGCCAACCGCCGGTTGTTTCTTGGCTGCCGTAGCAAAGTCATGGCAGTAGTCGATGCGGATTCTGGAAAAGTCATCACCACACTGCCGATTGGCGATCACGTCGACGCCACCGCCTTCGACAACGAGACGAAGCTGATTTTAAACTCCAACGGCGAGGGCACCATCACCGTAATTCATCAGGATAGCCCCGACAAATATTCCGTCGTCGAAACCGTGAAGACTTTGCCGCGGGCCAAGACCATGGCACTCGATCCCAAGACTCACCGGCTTTTTCTCTCCACGGCCGAAAATGGCCAGTTCGAAGTGCTGGTCGTGGGACAATAGGCGCTCCGATGAATTCACACCATAGATCCGTTGCTGAACGCCTGCTGATGGCGCTCGTTCTGGCGATTTTATTTTCGCTCACCGGCTGCACCAAGAAATCGACCGCGCAGACCACCACGATCGACCTGCATCTCGATGTGAAAACACCGTTCCGCTTCGTCGCCTATGGCGACACCCGCTTCCACGATCCAACCGATACCGAAGCCGCGAATCCGGCGGTGCGAGTGGCGCTCGTCAAGGCGATCGCCGACGTGAATCCGGCGTTTGTGTGCTTTACCGGAGACATTGTCTACAACGGCTACGACACCAATGACTGGAAGGTTTGGGACAACGAGACCAGCATCTGGCGCGACAAACAAATCCCGATTTATCCCGCTCTGGGCAATCACGACCTGCACGGCGACGCAGCCGTAGCGCTGGGCAACTACTTCCAGCGCTTTCCCGATCTGAAGAACAGCCGCTACTATTCCCTGCGCGCCGCCAACGTTTTGCTGCTGGTTCTCGATAGCTCTCTGGACGAAGTTGCGGGGCCACAAGGCTTATGGCTGGCAGACAAGCTCGATCATGTGCCCGCCGACGTCGACTTTGTTTTCGTGATGGACCACCACCCGCCTTACACGAGTTCTTCCGACGACAAGAAATTTGGCGGCGGGCACTCTGCCCGGTCCACCGAACGGGCTTTGGCAAAGTCCCTGGAACAGAGACAAGCACACGCCCATTACCGTATGGTGGTTTTCTCCGGACATGTTCATAACTATGAGCGCCACGAGCACGGCGGAGTCACTTATTTTGTTTCGGGAGGCGGAGCCGCGCATGCCTACCCAATTGAGCGGGCTCCCGATGATCCCTTCCAGAGCAAAGAGGTGAATTATCACTACCTGCTGGTCGAGGTGGATCACCAGGACATCAAGGTGACGATGAACCGCCTCGACCTGACCAACGGCAAGGCGCAGTGGACTCAGCCCGACTCAGTGAAGATTTCCGTTCCGGTCGCAGCCGCAGCAACCGCGGCTCGCTAGACCTTCACCAGCTTCTGGCACGCACTCGGGCACCGGTTCTCAACCCACGACACTCCTAGCGCGTGCAGGATCAGCCGGTCGCGAAGCGTCAATTTTTCCGGATCTAATACGACGCCGTAGGCGTACTGCACCAGCGCGTCGCAGGTAATACACCACTTCTCATGGCGGACGATGCCACCGCAATGCTCGCAGGCGGCCTGCGCGTTATACCGGTTGCTGTGATACCAACTGGCTGTGGGATTGGCTAACATGCGTCACCTCGAGGCATGAAATTTCAACAAATTCCCCGCAGCCAACACCCAGCCCGGTGGAACTGCTGCTAGAAGGCAGCTTATTTGCGTCGGGACAGTGGCTCCATCCTGGCCATCACGGCTGAGTGTGATTACGATCACATACAATGTTGCTGGGCCCGGACGGTGCGAGCTGCCGCCTGGGGCTTAAGGTGCAAGTCTGCTAAGTTAGCGAACGTGGAGACTCTCTGCCGGTGAAGCTCAATCGTGTCGTTCTTCTGGGGTTTTTCATTGCGGCCATAGCCCTCGGGTTGGCGGCACAGACCACCACCGTGGAAGGCACGGTCCGCGATTCCAGTGGCGCCGTGATGGAGAGCGTCTCGGTGGTCCTACGGGCAGACTCCTACCGGGCAAATGTCACGACCGATGATCGAGGACATTTCGCCTTTCCATCGGTGCCGGGCTCGTCCGGAACCGTAGACGTCAGCTCTGAAGGATTCGGCGCGGTCCAGCAGGCGTGGAATGCGGGGACGACAGCCAGCGTTCACCTCGAAATCCTGCTGCAGCCGGCTTCCGGCAGCGAGCAGGTGACGGTATCGGCGGCGCGGACGGAAGTGCGTCTCGCCGAAACCCCGGGCAGCACGGTTCTGCTCTCGGAAACCGATGTGAAGCGCGACTCCAGCGCTGCGCATGGACGACGTATTGCGCCAAGTGCCGGGCTTTTCGCTCTACCGGCGATCCGACAGTCGGACGGCGAACGCCTCGAACCAGGGAGTGTCTCTCAGAGGTCTCGGCGGGTCCGCCTCGAGCCGCGCGCTCGTGCTTGAAGATGGATTGCCCCTGGTCGATGCCTTCGGCGGCTGGGTCTATTGGGATCGCGTGCCCCGGACGTCCATCTCCAACCTTGAGGTGTTTCGCGGCGGGGCGTCGAATCTCTACGGCAGCGATGCCCTCGGCGGAGTCGTGCAATTCATCACGCGCCAGCCCCAGGCGCCCGCATTCGCGCTCGAAACCTCGTACGGAAATGAACGCACTCCCGATCTTTCCTTCTGGACCGGAACTCGCGCCGGCCAATGGGATCTTTCGCTGGCTTCAGAGATGTTTCGCACCGATGGATACATCATCGTGCCGACCTGGCAGCGCGGCACTGTCGATGTCGACGCGAATTCGAAAGACGCGAGCGTCGAATTGACCGCGGGCCATAAAATCGGAGAAAAAGGCCGCATCTTTGCTCGCGGAACTTACTACACCGAGTTCCGCAACAACGGCACTCCCATTCAGACCAACGATACGGTCATGGGCGAGGGAGCATTCGGGCTGGATCAACAATTTGGAACGAGCGATTCCCTCACCTTCCGCGCGTACGGCCAGGTGCAGGGATACGACCAGCGATTCTCATCAGTTGCTGCGGACCGGGATAGTGAATCGCTGACCGATCTGCAATACGTTCCCGAGCAAGTCGGCGGCGGCGGAGCACAATGGACGCACTTCCTCGGCAAGCATCAGACGCTGATTGGCGGCGCGGACCTGATGGAGGTGATGGGCGCAAGCGACGAACAGTTCTTCACCTCGGGCGTCAACACCCGTAACAACGCCGCCGGAGGTCGCCAACGCATCCTGGGAGTTTTCGGAGAAGACCTGGTCCGCTGGAAGGATTGGACGGTCATTTTTGCCGGCCGCGTCGATGACTGGAATAACTTCGACGCCAGTTCGATCTGCACGCCGCTCTCCGGCGTGTGTACGTCCCCGAGCACGTTATATCCTTCGCGAAGCGACCTGGCGTTCAGCCCGCGGCTGTCGGTGCTGCGTTCTTTCAGACGCAACGTCTCTCTAACCGCTTCGATGTATCGCGCCTTTCGCGCCCCAACACTGAACGAGTTGTACCGCAGCTTCCGCCTGGCCAATGTGCTGACGCTGAACAATCCATTCTTGAATGCCGAACGGCTGACAGGAGCGGAAGCGGGAGTCAATGTATCGGCGTTCGAGCACAAACTCGATCTTCGCGGGACTTTCTTCTGGAGCGACATTGTGGATCCCGTCGAAAACGTCACCACCGATCCGACTTCCACGCCCGTCCTTCGGCAGAAGGAAAATCTGGGGCGCATTCGATCGCGCGGGCTGGAACTGGACAGCGTGGTCCACATTCGTCGCGATATTCAGCTCTCGGCAGGCTACGAATTCACGGCTGCCACCGTCGTCAACTATACGGTGCCGGCGGGCCAGGTTTCTCTGCTGGGCAATGCGGTGGCGCAAGTCCCGCGCAACGTTTTCACCTGGGAGGCGCGCTACTGGAATCCTTCGCGGATCATGTTCAGCGTGCAAGGCCGCTTCGTGGGAAACCAGTTTGATGATGATCAGAATCAGTATCCCCTCGGCCGCTTCTACACGATGGATCTGCAAATCGGCCGCAACCTGACCAGAAATCTCGAGATCTTCGCTGCGGCGGAGAACATACTCGATGAGCGCTACAACGTGGCGAACACCCCGGTTTCCGGCGGCTCGCTTTTCAATATCGGGCCGCCGACGCTTTACCGCATCGGGGTGCGCCTGAACTTTCCGCAGGAAAAACGCTGACCTACAAGCGGGTGGTTTGGGCAATTCCTCGGGAATCGTTTATCCTCAAAGGTTGTCTCACGCTTGGCGATGCACGTCGTTCATCCTGTCTTCTTCCCGAGCAGTGCTGAGCAAACTACGAGTCCCTTATGAAAACTGGCATCATCGGCCTGCCCCAGGTAGGCAAAACATCGCTGTTCCGCATCCTTACGAAGGCGCATCTGTCCGCGCAAGCGAACAATCCGCGCGAAGCGCACATTGGCGTGGCCAAGGTCCCGGACGACCGCCTCGATCGTCTGGCCGCGCTCTACAACCCCAAGAAACTGACCCATACCTCCGTCGAATATGTTGACGTCGGGGCGATCGGCCAGGACGCGCTCAAAGAAACCGCCTACATCGGCCACCTGCGCCAGGTGGACGCGTTGGCCCACGTCGTTCGGGTATTCGAGGATCCCGCAGTCCCCCTGGTCGCGGAGATCGACCCGTTGCGCGACATTAAGAACGTCGAATTCGATCTCATGGTCAGCGATCTCGGCCAGATCGAAAAACGACTGGAGCGGCTGGAAAAAGATCTGAAGAAGATGAAGACTCCGGAACTCGAAAAAGAGTTCGAATTGCTGAAACGCGCAAACACGCATCTGGGATCGGAAAAGCCGCTGCGGGAGATGGAGATGACTCCCGAGGATAAGAAGCGGCTGCGCGGTTTCATGTTCCTCAGCGAGAAGCCAATCTTCTACGTGCTGAACATCGGCGAGTCGACCGAATTAGGGAAGGAACTCGACGAGGCCGTGAACAAGTACAAGCTGACGGAAATCGCGGCGCGTCCGAATGCCGCGGCGACCGCGATCTGCGGCAAAGTCGAAGCCGAACTTTCGGAAATGAGTGACGCCGACGCAGCCGAGTTTCTTTCGAGCTATGGACTCCACGAGAGCGGGCTGGTTCGCCTGATCCGCACGACCTACCAGTTGCTTGGATTGATTTCCTTCTTCACCGCCGGCGAGGACGAATGCCGCGCCTGGCAGATCCCGGCCAAAAGCCGCGCGCAAGAGGCCGCCGGCGCCATTCACTCCGACCTGGAAAAGCATTTCATCCGCGCCGAGACGATTCGCTGGGACCAGCTTCTCGAAGCCGGCTCCGAAGCCAACGCCCGGGCCAAAGGCACGCTTCGGCTGGAAGGCAAGGATTACATCGTGCAGGACGGCGACGTCATGCATATCCGGCATAGCGGATGAGCCCCGAGTTGCGCGTACCGAGTACCGAGGATTGGCTATATGCTAAGGGGTGATGGCGCAGCATTACAAAGATCTGATCGTGTGGCAGAAGGCAATGGACCTCGTCAATGCCGTCTATGATGCGACCGATGGATTTCCCAAGCGTGAAACTTACAGCTTGACCGACCAGCTTCGTCGCGCTGTTGTGTCGATCCCTAGTAACAGCGCCGAGGGCCAAGCGCATTACAGCAACCGTGAATTTCTTCACTTTCTTCGACACTCCCGCGGCTCGCTGGCCGAACTGGAAACTCAGCTGATCATTGCTCAGCGTAGGAACTATCTATCGGAGAGTCAGGCGTCGGACCTGTTGAAGCGCGCCGACGAAGTGAGCCGAATTCTGAGCGGCCTCATCAACTCTTTGAAGGAAAAAGTGTAGTAGTCAGATTCGTCTCGGTACTCGGTACACGGTACTCTACCTATGAACCCCATCCTCACCAGCGTCCTGCTCGGCCTGACCGCCGCGGCCGCCAATGTTTTCGGCGGGGCGATTATTGTGCAGCGGCATTGGGAGCGGCGGTACTTACGCTACTTCGTCGCGCTGGGCGCGGGGTTCATGCTCGCCACCGCTCTGGTCGAGATGGTTCCGGAAAGCCTGGAGCTGCGCGGCAGATCAGCCGCGTTCCTGGTGCTTTTGGGGTACCTCATGATCCATTTCTTCGAGCACACCGTAACTCCCCATTTTCATTTCGGCGAGGAGACGCATCGCGACGAGTTCATTCACTCGCACAAGAGTTATTCGGTTTTACTCGGCCTGATCATTCACACGTTCTTCGATGGCATCGCCATCGCGTCGGGATTTCTCGTATCCAACTGGCTGGGATGGCTGATTTTCCTTGCCATCTTCCTGCACAAAATTCCCGAAGGCTTTACTGTGAGCTCCGTCATGCTGGCCAGCGGAACCAGCCGGGGCACAGCCTGGGGCGCGTCGGCAGTTCTGGGAGGATCAACCCTGGCTGGGGTTTTAACCATGGCCCTGTTCCGCCATCACGTAGGCGCGGGCCTGCCGCTGGCGGCCGGAGTCACTATCTACGTCGCGGCCTCCGATCTGATTCCTGAGGTTAATAAGGAACCGGCCATGAAAATGGCGCTGCTGGTTTTCGTAGGCGCAGGGGTCTTCTTGCTGCTCGACCAATTGTTTCATGCGCTCTGAGGCAGCACCCGGTAGCTCGTACCCGGCGCCCAAAGAATCGACTGGAAAACGCCACCTCACCCTGGGTACTAAGTACTCGGCATCGGCACTAATCCACCGTGTGTTTCGCCGTATAGCCCTCGCGCGCAACTACGTCGACCTTCACATCTTTCCCCTTCTGATCCTTGACCTTAAGCTGGCCTCCGTCCGGCGCGACCACCTGCACTTTGAGTTTTCGATAAGTTCCATCCAGCTTCGAATTCGTGGGAGCATACGAAAGCGTGTACGCTTTGCGAATGTCTTCCGAAATAGACTGAAATTCCTCAGAGTATTCTGCCGGGAAGCGCGGGAAGTAGGCGCGTCCGCCGGTCATGGCCGCGAAAGTTCGCATTTCATTGTCGCCTTGCAGATAGTCCATCTGCCCGACAGGGATTCCGATGCCATGCGAGTTGCGGCAGTATGGTGAACCTCGGTTCGTTTCGCAATAGTTCCGAAACATCCACCCTACGCTGATGGGGAAGATGGTCACGTCCTTCGTGTCCTTGATCTTCTTCATGATCTTATCCAGGGTGAGCTTGCTGAAACTATCGATACCGGTCGTCACCAGAATGACGTACTTCTTCCCTTCCACCCGGTCCAGTCGATCCAGAGTGTCGTACAACGCGTCGAACAGATTGGTCTCCGAGAAGCCCGGAATTCGCAATTGGTTCAGCGCTCCGTAAATAGCCCTCTTGTCCTGGGTGAAGTCGACCAGGATATGCGGCTGCATGTCGTAATACGACACCGCGACCCAGTCGTCTTTCTTCAGCGAACCCGCGAACGCGTACGACGCTTGCAAAGCGTCTCTCAGAAAAAAGTAGCTGGTCGAAGCAAACTCCACCAGCAGCACGGCCGTAATCGGAGCCTGCGACACGGTGAAGTGCGTCACCTGTTGCGGCACTCCGTCTTCGAGAATGCGGAAATTCTCCTGCTTGAGCCCAGGTACAAACTGCCCGTCTTTGGTAGTGACCATTACGTCCACGTTGACCAGTGGTACGTTCACCTTCAGCGAGTAGTCGGGAAGGTCGTCGGGCTTTCTCGGCGCCACGGGTGGCGGTGGCGGCGGCGCATCTTCCGGCTTCTTTTTCGGAATCGCATACGGGCCCACATTGTCGCCCGGACCTCCAGCCTCGGCCGGAACATCCTGCTTGGGCTTGCCGTTATCTTGCGTCTGCGGCGGATTGGCCGGCGTCTGATCTTGCGGGTTTTGCGCCCACAGCGACGCGCAACCGCATAAGACGACGAAGAAAAGAACCCCCGTCAAAGTCAATAAAAACTCGCCTTTGCGGCGATCTAAAGTCTTGTCTGTCTGATGATTAAACATGATGAACCCCGAAAACCTCTGTGCTAGTATAGACGCACGGATTCGCAATTGGGATGTTTTGCCAGCTCCCAGATAGTTCCCCTCGTGGCAACGACTCGCAGTTGGTCTGGATCTAAGTTTATTGGGCCCGTTGGCGGGTCCTTGTCGGGGCATTCAATGAGAAAAGTGGTTCTCTCGCTTCTCGTCCTAGGTCTTTCCCTACCCGGTTTCGTCCTGAACGCTCAAACTGCACAGCCTACAATTCCTGTGGATCAGATTCATCCCGGGATGCGCGGCTATGCCCTCACGGTGTTTCAAGGCGTAAAGCCCGAATCCATGGACGTGGAAGTGCTCGGCGTTCTGCACAACGTGAACGGACCCAAGGGGGATATCATCCTGATCCGTTTACACGGAGCAAAAGTCGAATATACGGGAGTAGTCGCTGGAATGAGCGGTAGCCCCGTCTATCTGGACGGTAAACTCGCGGGAGCACTGGCTTTCCGTATCGGCGAATTCTCCAAAGAACCCATCGCCGGAGTCACTCCGATCGCCGACATGCTCGAGATCAACGCGCTCGACAAGTCTCCGGCCGAGGAAGCTTCTGCAACCAAGCCCGCTATCACCAACGCAGCCGGAAAAACCGCTTCCCCGGGCGATGGCGCATCCTTGCCGGGATCGACCGAAGGCTTCGCCCAGGTCCTGAAACCAATCGACACGCCGCTGGTCTTCAACGGATTCTCCGAAGATACCGTACGCCGCTTCGCCGGACAGTTCGCTTCCGCCGGGGTCGTTCCCGTGATGGGAGCCGGCTCCGTGAGCGAGGAGAAGCAGCCGGAACCGCTGGAAGCTGGTTCGGCCGTGAGCGCAATTCTGGTCCGCGGCGATATGGATATCGCCGCCACCTGCACCGTTACCTATATCGATCCTCAGCGCCTACTGGCCTGCGGACATCCTCTGCTGCAGTTTGGCTCCGTCGATCTGCCCATGAACAAGGCGCAGGTGCTGGCCACGCTGCCCTCGCCGCTGAACGCTTTTAAGATCGTCAACACGACCGAGCGCGCCGGAGTTTTCGTCCAGGATCGCCACACCGGCATTCTCGGCGTCTTCGGCAAACAGCCCGACATGATTCCGGTGACGCTGACCATCCACGGCAGCGGAAGCTCGAAGACATTCCACTATGAAGTGCTGAACAATCCTCGTCTCAGCCCCGTGGCAATGATGGCCACCATCTTTAACGCGCTGCATGGTGTGAATGAGTTTGGCGAGGAAATCACCTATCGCCTGAATGGCAGCATCAACGTCAAGGGCTTTCCGGAAGTCGGCCTGCGGAACATGTTTGTCCCCGCCGACAACGGTCAGCCAGCCGCCATGGCCGCTGCCATGTCGTTAGGCGAACGATTCGGCCGCATCTACGACAATCCCTACAATGCTCCGGCGGTCAACAGCGTGAAGCTGGATTTCGATCTCGTGCGCGAGCGCCGTTGGGCTCGCCTCGAGAGCGCCCGCACCGACGTGACCGAAGCCCGCCCGGGGGACGAAATCATCGTGGAAACCGTGCTCGCTCCGTATCGCGGCGAGCGCGTCGTGCGCCAGATTCCCGTCAAGATTCCGACGTCTGCCAGCAAAGGAACCTTGCGCATTCTGGTCAGCGATGGCGACACGCTCGACCGCGCCAGCCGCACGAATCCGGCATTCGGCCGGAAACTCGATCTGGCTTCGACCATCGCCCTGCTGAACAAAGAGCACTCCAACAACCGCCTGTATGTATCTCTGCTTGAGGCCGATCCCGAGGCCCGCGTGGCGGACAAAGTCATGCCCACATTGCCGATTTCCGTCATGAACGTGATGGACGGCATGCGCGGCAACCAGGAGATGATTGTCAGCGGCGAATCGAACGTAGACGAGACCGCTACCCCCGCCCTCGATTATGTAGTGAGCGGCGCGCAGTTGCTGACAGTCACGGTGAAGTAAGTAGTCGTGTGGGGCAAGGCATGTGTGGCGCGGGCACTCCTGCCCGCGCAATCTAACCAGAAGCAAACTTGAGGCATGTGGAGAACTGCGATGATTGAAGACACTAAGGGTTGAGGGCTGCGCAAAAGCCGGTTTTTTATACGCCGCCGGCAGTCGCGGGCAGAAGTGCCCGCTCCACACCACCATTCCTACTCTTCTTCGTGCTCGCCCAGTTGTTGTGTGAGGTACCGCTCGTAGCCTAGTTCCTTGATCTGGTGCATCTGCGCTTCGAGAAAGTCCACGTGACCTTCTTCATCCTTCAGCAGGGTCACAAATAGATCCCGCGAGCCGTTGTCGCCTTCTTTGGTGGCGATCGCGACTGCATCGTTGTACTGCTTCACCGCGCCGACCTCCAGGGCGAGATCGCTCTCGATCATCGCCTTGACCGTGCCGCCGACCGTTAACTCCAGCGGTTGCATCGATGGAGTGCCGTCCAGGAACAAAATCCTCTCCATCAGTACCTCGGCGTGTTTCATTTCGCCAATGGATTGCTTCTTGATGAAGTCGGAAAGCTTGTGATAGCCCCAGTTCTCGCACATCTCAGCGTGAAGAAAATACTGGTTGATCGCGGTCAACTCCTCGCGCAATGCCTTGTTCAACTCCGCAATGACTTTAGGATTGCCCTTCATCGACGAACTCCTTCCAACCGGACACGAGTATATAGCACATCGAACCCGCCTTGGCCATATGCCCGAACTTTAACCCAATATGTGGGAATGACGCAGGCGCCCGCAACCGCTTCTCCGAAGATGCAAAATTATCCCAACGTGCTGTCGAGCATCTTCAGCAGGGCCGCTCGCGTGAAGGGCTTTTCCAATAACCGGATGCGGGCATCGAGTCCCTGATGCATCACCAACTCTCCGGTATAACCTGACATATACACGACTTTCATGGCGGGATGGGATTCGGTCAGCCGTAAGACCAGCTCCGGCCCGCTCATCCCTTTCATGAC
The DNA here is from genome assembly GCA_963765015.1 of uncultured Acidobacteriota bacterium. Lineage (GTDB taxonomy): Bacteria > Acidobacteriota > Terriglobia > Terriglobales > Acidobacteriaceae > Sulfotelmatobacter. The sequence goes on from CAVXVD010000123.1 coordinate 10,937, forward strand.
AACATCGGTCAAAGCCAGGTCCACGGGCGCTTCGCTGGAAGCAATCGCGGCGAGTGCCGACTTCCCGTCTTCGGCCTCGATCACTTTGTAGCCGTGGCCTTCGAGCATCTTGCGGGTCAATCTGCGCATGACCGCATCGTCTTCCGCCAGAAGGATCGTGACGCCGTCGCGACGCGGTGGCAAGGTTTCCAGTTGATGTTCCGGAGCGGATTCGAGCTTGCTGTCGGCACTTGGAAGGTAGATCTTGAACGTCGTGCCGTGCCCGGGTTCACTGTAGACCCAGATGTGTCCCTTGGCCTGCTTCACGATTCCGTATACCACGGCCAGCCCAAGCCCCGTCCCCTTCCCCGTCTCTTTTGTGGTGAAGAAAGGCTCGAAGATGCGCGACCGCGTCACCTCGTCCATGCCTGTGCCGTTGTCGCTGATCGCCATCATCACGTAGCGACCCGCGCTCATCGACGGATGCTCATGGGCAAAGGATTGATCGAAGTCGAAGACCGAAGTCTCGATAATCAGCTTTCCGCCGCGGGGCATCGCGTCGCGCGCGTTCACCGCGAGGTTGACGACAACCTGATCGAACTGGCCGGCGTCCGCATCGACGATCGCTGTATTCGATCGCGGCCGCAGCACGATCTCGACGTCGTCTCCCATGAGCGGAGCCAATAGCTTTTTGACTTCCTTGAGCCGATCGTTCAAGTCGAATAATTGCGATTGCATCGGTTGGCGGCGGCTGAATGCCAGGAGTTGACGGGTTAGGGACGCTCCCCGCTTGGCTGCCTCCTGAATGTTATCGACATACTCCAGGCTGCTCGCATCCAGCCGGTCGCGCAGTAACTCGGTGCAGGCGGTCACAATACCCAGCAGGTTATTAAAGTCGTGCGCCACGCCACCCGCCAATCGGCCCACGGCCTCCATCTTCTGCGACTGCCGCAGCTGGTTCTCGATCTTTTTTTGACTGGTAATATCGCGGGCGATGGTTGAGGCGCCCACCACCTTGCCCTCGGCGTCATGGATGGGAGATACAGAGATCGAGACGTTCCGGGTTCGTCTGTCCTTGGTGACGCGTACCGACTCGAAATATTCGACCCGCTGACCCTTCCGGATCTTCTCGAGGATTGTAAGAATTTCGTCCTCGCGCTCTTTCGGTGCCAGTACCGAGATCGGCCGCCCAATCATCTCCTGGGCGGTGTAACCGTAGATTTGTTCCGCACCTTTATTCCAGTGCGTGACAATGCCGTCCAGGTTCTTGCCAATAATCGCATCCTGCGAGGAGTCGACGATCAGTGCCAGCCGGTTTTGCGAATCCCGCAACTCCCGACTCTTTCTTTTCTCCAATTCGTCATTCGCACGGCGAAGGTCCTCCTCAATCCGCTTGCGGTCACTGATATCCCGGATCACCGTCAGCACAACGATGTCCTCGCCCATGGCAACCGGGCTGAGGCTGATCTCCACCGGGAGTTCTGAGCCATCGCGGCGCCTTCCATAAAGATCCAGGCCAGAACCCATCCGCCGGATCTTCGGTTGCTGATGGTAACGCTCTCGATGCAGGTGATGGTGAGGACGCTGGCGCTCGGGCACCAGGATCTCGATGCTCTGCCCGAGCAACTCATCGCGCGTATAGCCAAAGAGCATCTCAGTCTGGGAATTGACCTGAATGATGATGCCCTTTTCGTTCACGGCAGCGACGGCGTCGGGAATAGCCTCGAGAATGGAAGGGGACAGCAGGGTCTCGGCCACGCTTTTCTTGTGGGACTGCGCTTCCTGGTTTGGATCGAAAACCCTTTGGTCCATACTGCACCGCGGTATGCACGGTTTGGATACTATACTCGAAAAATTCCCAGGAATACGGTGCTTGAAGCAAAATTTACAAAGCGGAGGAAAGGGCCCGCATCAGAAAACTAGGCCTTTCAGCATGTGCGTGAAACCGCGCGTCGCCACTACGGCAATCAGCATCTGCATCCCGTTGTATCCCACGTGCACCAGAAAGCTCGCTCCCACCGACTTGGTCATAGCGCGAACTGCCCCGCAGGCAACTCCGACCAGCACAATCACCAGCGCAACACCCCATGCGTAGCCATACTGCGGCAGGTGAATGATCCCGAACGGAAGCGCTGTCAGAAGGATGCCCCACATCACCCCCAAGCGCCGCGCCACGACAGGATAGAGAAAGCCCCGGAAAAACAACTCTTCCATCAAAGGCCCAATCGTCACCGCAATGATCGAGAGCAGGTACGCGTCGCGGGGTCGCTCGAACAAATGCTCGAACGGTGTGTCTTTCGGAAGCGGCAAGAAGTTCTGCAATATATCCAGCGCGAACAGCAGACCAGCGCCCAGGGCCAGCAATTTCCATGCGGATCGCGGCCAATCCCAATGAATCGACTTCCAGAACGGTACGTGATATTTCCCCTCGACCAGAAACACCATAAAGGCGCCGACCACAAGGTAGATAAGTAGCTGCGAAATCAACAGTACGATGGGTTTCTGCAAAACATCCGACCAGGACGCGTGGGGGTACAAAAGTCGGCGCGCGGCGAGAGTGACAGCAAGTTGCAGAACCACCATCGCCACAAAGGTCAGAAGGGCAATCAATACGACATCCCAGCCGTTCCACACGGGATTTTCAACTGGCGGAGCCGTAACCTGCGGCAAGTTCTGCGGAAGAAAGGGATCAGGCGCGCCCACCGGCGTGAGTCGATGCTCTTCGGAACTCACGGTAGTCTGTGGTTCAAACTGCGGATTGTCCGATGATGACAAACGATGCGGCCTTCACTGAGAACTAACTACTGAGAACTGAGAACGGTCTTGTCCACTGCCTTCCCGAAATACCCCGCCAAGGCCTGTCCGGTATACGACTTCTTCACCCGCGCCACCTGCTCCGGCGTTCCCTGTGCCACGATGCGTCCGCCTTCTTCGCCGCCTTCGGGCCCCAGATCAATGATCCAATCTGCATTACGGATCACATCCAGATTGTGTTCGATGATGATGATCGAGTTCCCCAGATCGGTCAACCGGTGCAGCACGTCGAGCAGTTTCTTGACGTCATCGAAGTGCAGCCCGGTCGTCGGCTCATCCAGCAGGTAAAGAGTCTTGCCGGTTTGCCGCTTGCTCAACTCGCGCGCCAGTTTGATCCGTTGCGCTTCTCCACCAGAGAGCGTAACCGCCGACTGCCCCAGATGGATATATCCCAGCCCGACATCGACCAGGGTCTGCAGCTTTTGCTTCACTTGGGGAATGTTCTCGAGAATCGGCAGCGCATCGGCAACCGGCATCTCCAGCAGGTCGGCAATCGAGTTGCCGTTGTATTTTACGGCCAAAGTTTCGTGGTTATAGCGACGTCCGCCGCACACTTCGCAGAGAACGTATACATCGGGAAGAAAATTCATCTCGATGCGGCGCTGCCCTTCTCCCTGGCACGCCTCGCACCGCCCTCCGGAAACGTTGAACGAGAATCTCCCTGCCTTGTAGCCGCGCTCGCGCGACTCGGGCAGCATGGCATATAAATCGCGAATCGCCGTGAAGACCCCGGTATAGGTCGCGGGATTCGAGCGCGGAGTCCGCCCGATCGGGGACTGGTCAATGCGGATGACTTTGTCGATGTTCTCCGCGCCGGAAATCGCCTTGTGGTCGCCCGCTTTTTCCCGCGAGCGATAAAGCTGCCGGGCCAATGCGCGGTACAAAATGTCATTCACCAGGGTCGACTTGCCGGATCCGGAAACCCCGGTCACCACTGTCATGACACCGAGCGGAAACGTGGCATCGAGATTTTTGAGGTTGTTTTCTTTCGCGCCCAGAATCGTCAGCGCCGCGCCGTTCGCATGCCGGCGTTCCGGCCGCATCGCAATCGATACACGGCCCGAGATGTACGCCCCAGTCAGCGAATTCGGGTCGCGCATGATTTCTTCCGGAGTGCCATGCGCCACCAGGCCTCCGCCGTGCCGTCCCGCGCCCGGCCCAAGATCGACCACGTAATCCGCACGCCGGATCGTCTCTTCATCGTGCTCAACCACCAGCACCGTATTGCCCAAGTCCCGCAGGTTCCCCAGCGCCGTCAGCAGCCGTCCATTGTCGCGATGATGCAATCCAATCGAAGGCTCGTCGAGCACATACAACACGCCGCGCAGCTTCGATCCAATCTGAGTCGCTAGCCGGATCCGCTGTCCCTCGCCGCCAGACAAAGTCGCCGCCGAACGATCGAGCGAGATGTATCCCAATCCAACTGCATTCAAGAACTGCAACCGCTCCACCACTTCGTGCATGACCCGCCCGGCAATCGTCGCCTCGCGGCCCGCCAGCTTAATACCTTGGGCGACCGCCAGCGACCGCGCCACCGGCATCGCAGTGAAATCCGCGATCGACATGCCATTGACTTTCACCGCCAGACTCTCAGGTCGCAGCCGCTTCCCGTGACACGCCGGACATTCCGTCGCCGACATGTGGTCCATCAGCCAGTCCCGGTAACCCTCCGACGTCGACTCCTCCAGATTCTGCTTGAGATATCCGAAGATGCCGTGAAAGCCCGTCTTCCTCGCTGGTCCGGCCTCACCGTTGAGCAAAAAGTCCTGCGTCTTCTCCGGGAACTTCTCGAACGGCGTACTCAAGTCAATTCCGCAGGTTGCGGCAACGATCTGCAATTGATGAATCAGATTTTGCGATGCCGATCCCGGCCCCAGCCCGCCATCGAGCAGCGGCTTCGACCAGTCGCTGATCACCTTCGCCGGATCGAAGTCATACTTGCTGCCCAGCCCGTGGCACTCCGGACAGGCTCCATACATGCTGTTGAAGGAAAACGATCGCGGCTCCAGCTGCGGCACGCTGATCCCGCAATCCGGACACGCCAGCTTTTCGGAATAAAGATGCTCTTCGCCTCCGACCACCGCGACCTGCACCAGCCCGCCCGCCAGCTTCATTGCCAACCCAACCGACATTTCGAGCCGATGCTCGATCCCCGGCTTCACCAGCAGGCGGTCAATCACAACTTCGATGGTGTGATTCTTCCGCTTGTCGAGAACAACGCTGCCGGCGACATCGTCGTCCAGACTCACCAGTGCGCCATCAATCCGCGCCCTCGTGTAGCCGTGCTTCACGAGAGTCTCCATCTCTTTCTTGAACTCGCCCTTGCGTCCGCGCACGATGGGCGCCATCACCATGACGCGAGCCTCGGGACTCAGCGCCATGACGCGCTGGACAATCTGGTCCGCCGACTGGCGGCTGATCGCCTGCCCGCACTTCGGGCAATGCGGCACTCCAATCGAAGCGTACAAAAGGCGAAGATAGTCGTAAATTTCGGTGATGGTTCCGACGGTAGAGCGAGGGCTGCGGCTGGTGGTCTTCTGCTCGATCGAAATGGACGGGCTAAGTCCATCAATGGCATCAACATCCGGGCGTTCCATCTGATCGAGGAACTGCCGCGCGTAAGCCGATAGCGTCTCCACATACCGTCGCTGGCCTTCGGCATAAATCGTGTCGAAGGCCAGCGACGACTTTCCCGACCCGCTCAGACCGGTGACGACCGTGAGCGTGTTGCGAGGGATCTCAACGCTGATGTCCTTCAGATTGTGTTGCCGGGCACCCCGGACGGAAATCTTGGTAATCGCCATTATTCGCCGAGGGTGATGTCCCTTCCGTAACGTCGACAGGGAAACAGAATTGTCCGAAAGTAGGAATGCACAGCTCTACTCCGTATCTTAGTCGTCAACAGCGGGGAGCGTCAACGCAGTTAGATTGAAGGTTCGCCCTGTTGGAAGAATTCACTATACGGATGTTACGGGCGGTGCATCAGATAACAGCTTCGGTAAAGGTTGGTCGATCGTGAATTCGCTCTTGATGCCCATTATTCTCTTCGCTACCGTCGTCGCCTCGGTCAGTTTCGGGATTTTCGCCGCTTACGCCGCCGTCATTTGCATTCTCCACGCCTTCGGCCCCGCTTCGCAAGCGGAACCGGCCCGTCCTCGCCTGGTCTTAGTCCCCTCGCAGAACCACGCCAGCGGCGATTAGATTCGGTTGCACCCTCACAAACTAGCGATAGCAATTCCCTGCCTTCTTTCGCCTGCTCAGTAGATCACTTTCAGCGAAAACTGAATCTGCCGCGAGGTTCCGGCCGTTTTGCTGATGATGCCAAATCCGCTTCCTCGCAGGATGTTTGACGGCAGGCCGAAGTTCACGATATTGAACACGTTGAAGAACTCCGCGCGAAATTCCACCGTCCCCAGTTCCCCGCTTCCCCTATGCCCAAAGGGAGTGTCTTTGACCATCGCGAAGTCAAAGTCGTGATAACCAGGGCCGCGGAACGTATTGCGCCCGAGTGTCCCGAAGAGTCCCTGATTCGGACCCGTCCCGCCTGGAACATTGATCGGAATATCAAAGAACGAAGCATTGTTGGCACCCAAGCCGAAATAGTCGTCGCGGACAGCCCGGCTCGTCGAAAAATGCGGCATAGAGACCAGATCCGGACGGTCTGCGCCCCCCGCTCCAGCCCCGGTCTGCTGGATGCCGGAATACACGCTGAACGGGGACCCTGTCGTCAGCGTTGTGATGTTCAGAACCTGCCAACCTTTGGTCAGCGGCTTGCCCAATGGCCGTAGAAATCCGATCCGGTCGAGCGGGAGCAACTGGATCACGCTTGCCGCAAACACATGCGTCACGTCGAAGGTGGACGGCCCTTTATCCGCAGATGGGTCCCACGGATTCTGCGGCGCCGTCTGCAGGATCGTGCCCGAACCGCCCAACAGTCCGGCTAGCACTGCGCTCGTATCATCGAGCGCCTTGGCGTAGGTGTAGCTGGCCTGCAGGCCAAGCCCGTAGCGAGGGGAGGTTTTATTCAGACTGGTTTGCAGCGCATGATACGTCGAGTGCGAACCGCTGGTCATGATGGATTCCGGTCCAAAACCTCCCGTGGCATGGCAAGGGGTATCGAACTGAGTAAAGGGCGCGAAGCCTTGGCACGCCCCTCCGTAGCTATTGGGGCTATACGCTCTTGCCAGATGAATGCCGGCTGTGGCCACGTACGAAGCGTTGAATTTGAAGTCTCCGAAATCGTGATCGACTCCCGCCGTCCAGCTTCCGATGTAACCGTTTCCGAAATTCTTTGCGATGCCGGTAATGCTCAGCAACTGAACGTTCCCTGGCGCCAGCGCGTTCAAGTCCGTCTGAAAACGGGCATAGTCAAACACGGTATTCGCCGGCACATCCTGGGACCGGCCCGTCGCGAAAATGGGCTGGCCCTGAATGTTGTACGCCGTGGGCAAGCTCAGTGGGACAAAAGTATTTTGGAACGCCACCGGCTCATTCGGCTGGGCATAAATCGATGGAGTGAAGACATAGGGAATCGCGGCCGTCAGAAAATTGTCCTGCCACAGGTTCGGAATCAACGTCGTGATGGCTCCGCCAAGGTGCAGCACGGTGCGGGGGCTCGCCGCATAATCCAGCGCAAGCCGCGGTCCCCAGCCATTCCAGTCCTGATCGTAGGGCGGCTGTGGATTGATCAGCACCTGCTGATGCGCATTCGGGTCCCCATACGGTACCGTCTTGCCATTCGCGTCCAGAAAGATAGGGAGCGAAGTGCGCTTGGTCGCCTCGTGGATGCGGCTGTTCACCTCGTAGCGCAGACCGTAGCTGACGGTAAGCTGCTTCGTCGCCTTCCATGCATCCTCAAAATAAAAGTTATAGGCCTCGCGCCGCACGCCCGCCTCGTTGAACTTTCCCCCCACCGGCGTGATGCTGGCTGCCGCCATAATATTGTAGGAATAGGGCGTCGCTGTCAGCAGCCCGGTCAACGAGTCGGGAAGCGGATCGCCTACCTGAATGTCGTGGGTCCCGCTCATCGAAGGAATCGTCACCGGCGAGTAGGCCGTGCCTCCGCCAAATTCATAAATCCCGTTCGGATTGACCCCGAAAATCGTCGAATCGCGGTTGACCCGGATCTCGGTACCCCACTTCAAGCCATGCGACCCGCGCGTCCACGCCATGTCCTCTTTGAACTGATAAAGATTGCTGTACGAGCCAAAGATCGATCCGCTGGGCTGGTTGTAGGGCTGATATAGGCCATCGGCGAAAGTAATCCCCGGCTGGATGTGGTTGTCGGCCGGGAAGAATGGCGTGCTGCGAATGTAGCTGAGCGAAGTCTCCGACGTCATGTGCGGTGAGATCGCCCGCGTGTACTTCACTCCAACGTTCCGCTGATGATCGAAAAACTGAACTCCGAACGTCGGATTGATCGCCGTCTGATCCGGATTGGTCAGCGGGCCTGTGACCTGATTCAAACTGAATCTCGTCAGCAGCGACGCCTGATTTGAAATGGTGTGATCGATGCGGATCGAAAACTGGTCGGTGGTCGTCATTACCTTCGAAGCAGCGGCATAGGTTCGATCGCCAAACGCACCCGTTGGCTCGTTCGGCAGCGGATATCCATTGAGCACGCCTGCGGCTTCGGCATTGACTGGAACGGTCAGCGTGTCGCCGGGAAAGGTAGTCGTGTCAATTCCCTGCCGCTCTGCTACGGTTGGCACCGGAATCACCTGCGTCGTGCTTAGCACCTGCCGAAATCCCTGGTACTCGCCGTAATAGAACGTCCGGTTGCGGCCGTCGTAAATTCCGGGGATCACGATGGGGCCGCCGTTGGCGAATCCGAATTCGTTTCGGGCGAACGGAGGAATACGATGCCGTCCCGTCGGATCCAGGTAATCGAAGTAATTGCGCGCATCGAATGCGGCATTGCGCACAAACTCGAACACGCTGCCGTGGATATCGTTGGTTCCTGACTTGGTCAGCACATTGGTAAAGCTTGCGGCGCCGTGTCCCACGTCCGCCGGCAAAATTCCGGAACTGTTCTGCACCTCCTGAATGGCATCGACGTTGAAATTCGAAAAAGTTGCGCCGCCCATCTCCGGATCGGTCGTGTCGAACCCATCCGTGGCGAAAACAGTCGTGACGCCGCGCTGCCCATTGACCGCGAATTGCTGGGTAAAGTTGGCAGCCCCATTGGTGTCGGTCATCGTGCCCGCGGCCAGCAACAGCAGCTTGCTGAAGTCCCGCACATTCAGCGGAAGACTCGACACTTCCGTCCCCGAGAGATGCTCGCCTCCGCCGGCTCGCTTGGAGCCAGATCCCTTCGGAGCTGGAAGATTGCTGGCAGGAACTGCTCCGCTTTGCCCGAGTTGTACCTGCCCCGATGCTGTCAGCTGCAGTGATACGCTCAGCGCGCTTTCATCCTCAACAACAAAAGGAGCCGGCGACTTCCATTCCTTCCCCGCACTCTCGACCACCAACTCATAGGTGCCGCTGGAAATTTCGTTGAACGAGAATCGACCGTCATCGGCGGTGGTGGCCGAATAGTCCTGGCGTCCCGAAGACGAATGCAGTTTTACGATTGCGCCGGAGACAGGATTTCCCGCAACGTCGCTTAAAACTCCGCTCCACGAATTGCCCGCCAGGGCAGCTGCAATCGGCACTGCGCACAGGATGGCGACGAACCGCAGAATGCACACACGAATTCCGGGGCGCTCGAACATGGACCGAGCATTATAACGGCGGTTGAGTGGGGAACGGATCGAATCTTCAAAAGCGCGCATCCGACCACCGTGATAGCATTTCGTTGAAGCTTCTCCCTCCTGGCGGCCAATGCTCCGTAACCGCTCCATCCCGCTGTGCCTCTTATTTCTCGTACTCCTGTTCTGCCTCCATGCGTCTGCCGCCGAACAACCCGGTTGGATCGAGATTCATTCCGCACACTTCACCGTGATCACCGACGCCGGCGACAAGAAAGGCCGCGAAGTCGCCCTGCGCTTCGAGCAGATGCGCGCCGTCTTCGCCACACTGCTTGGCAAGGATCGCCTCCACCAGTCGATCCCGCTCACCATTCTCGCGTTCAAAAGCGACAAGACCTACTACCAGGCCGCGCCCCTGCGCCAGGGCCAACCCATCGACGCCCCCGGATTTTTTCTCCCCGGCGACGACCAGGACTTCATCGTTTTGAATCTGTTTGAGGAAGAGTCGTGGCGCGCTGTCACCCACGATTTCGCTTATATGCTGTTGAACTACAACTATCCCCCCGCCCAGGGATGGTTTGACGAAGGCCTGGCGGAATATTTCAGCTCGATTCGCGTCGACAATAAGCAAGTCGAGATCGGAGCTGATCCCGAACTGCGTTCCTCAGTCGCCGAGGATCTGCTCGGGAACCAGCGTGAGACCACTCCTCCCAAGTCTCTGACCGAATTGCTCGCCGCTCAGGTCTGGCTCTCTTTGCCCGATCTTTTCTCCATGAAGCACGATCCTTCGACCAGAAATGAAGGGACGCATCACACGCTCTACTACGCCGAATCGTGGATCGTGATGCACTATCTTCTCCACGAGAAGAAGTTGCCGGAAACCGGCGCGTACCTTGGTATGGTTTTGAACCAGCATCTGCCCGTGGAAGAAGCCATCCAGAAGGCGTATGGCATGAGCGCGGCGCAAATGGAGCAAGCGGTGAAGGATTATTTCCACTCGCTCGCGCCTCTGCAAACCGCGCTCGAAAGTGCCCGTCAAACCACCGTAGATCCGACCCGTCCCAATGACACCAGCGCTGGGCAGATCGATCACTTCCCCACCCCTGTCGGGCCGGATGATTCGGCGATCACGGCAAGGCCGTTGCCCGACTCGGATGCGCGCGCCCTCTATGCCGGGATTCAGATCCGCATCCCCGAGCGCCGCGAAATCGGCCTCAAAACCCTGCACGATCTGGCGACCACGCCGACGGTGGCCGATCAGAAATCGGAAGCACGGCAAACCAAGCGAGTGGGCGAAGACGCCGAACAACTCCCCAATAATGCCGTGGGAAATCCGATTGCCCACCGCATTCTGGCTTGGGATCACATTCAGCACGGAGAATTCGAAGAAGCCTTCACGGAAATCGGCGAAGCCGCCTCGCTCAATCCACGCGATATGTGGGTGCGATATTACCTCTCGTCGGCCAAGTACCGCATGGCGCAAACCCGGCATACGGATATGCTCGGCTTAGCCAACATGATGCTCGACCTGAAAGCGGTTCTCGAGTGGTATCCGGAAATGGCGGATGCATATGATCTGTTGGCTCTGGCGCGCACCGCCGGAGGAGGCCCATCCGCCGCAATGCAGGCCGAGCGCGCCGCCATCGATCTCAGTCCACGGGAGGAGCGCTATGTCTTGCATCTCGCGGAGATTTACCTGGCCAGCAAGAACTGGGACGCCGCCAACGCCAGGCTCGATCGGCTGAAGAACAGCAGCAATCCGCAAATCGCTGCGCTGGCTCGTGACCTGCTCTCGCAAGCCGGAGCCGAACGCAAATACGGTATTCCGACGAACGCCGGCGGCGTAGATCAACCCAAGTATGCGCCGCAGAAATCTCCCTTCGACGTACTCGAAGAGGACGCCGCCAAGCGTGTGCCGCAGACAGCGCGGCCCAGACCGCCGGGCCCCAAGACAAACGCGCCACGAAGTTCATCAAAGGCCGCCTGGTCGCGGTCGATTGCTCGAAACCTCCAGCCGCCATTCTGACCGTTGCCGCCGGCGGAGCTTCCCTCAAGCTTCGCGCCGCCGATTACAAATCTCTCCTGCTGATTGGTGCCGACGATTTCTCCTGCGACTGGCGGGATCGCCAGGTTACCGTCAACTACAAGCCCAGCGGCACTGGGGATGGCGACCTGGTATCCCTCGAAGTGCGCTAAGAATCAAGTGCAATAAAAATGAAGCGCGCTGCGAACCAACCTGGGCAGCGATTCGTAGACGGTCTAATTGGACAAGATCGTCATGTACCCCGGCTTGGTGACCGCGTACGGTGAGCCCGGAGCCTGGACCACTCCACTAGCGGTCACGCTAAATACAAATAGCTTGCCACTCGCGGGGCTAATGGCATAGAGGTGATCGTTCTTGTCCCAGAGCACCTGATCTACCTGATCGTTAAGGATCAGTCCACTCAGCCGCGTGAGCGGATCCGCCCCATTGAACTGAAATACTTGCAGGCCCGTCCCGGCCACCGCGAGATAGTTACCTGACTTAGACATTTCCATGTCGTTGATTCCGCCGGTAGCAACCGCGGGCATGTTCGAGGCGGAATTCGTCGTGGTCAGATTTCCGGTACTGTCGGCGGTGTAGGACGCCAGTTGTGCGGGGCCGGCCGCCTGAAAAGTCGAGCCATTCATGGGCGTAAGCGAGATGACCACATGATCGGTCGGATCTGCAGCCGCGAGCCATGGGCAGTAAGCATCCCCCGCAGGCGCAGTCGGGAGCGGGAGGTTTGCATTCAGGCTGCCGTTCAAAGTCAGCGTTCCGTCGTTGCTCCGCCCGAACCCGAAGATTTCCTGAAGATAGTGATAGCAACTTGCGCCGAAGGCGTAGTTGTTGTTACCGAGGAAGCTGAGCTTGGTCTGGAAGACCGGACTCACCGCTGCGGTCCCGCCCAGATACGTCAGTGCTCCGCTGGAGCTATCAACACTGAACGATTGGTACTGATTGTTGGCACAGTCACTGTCGTAATCCAGGTCATATAACGTTGCTCCGGTATTGTCCAGGAACAGGATCCCCGGTCCGCCACTGCATTTGACCGGATTGTTATATTGCCTTGCGTTCAAGGAAGCGACCTGTGTTATGGCTCCGCTGGACGCGATGGAATACGAGTAGATATTCGCGCCATCGGTGCCGAATAAATATTGGCCGTTCACCGCCAGACCGCCCACGTTGTCGGCGAACGGAGATCCGGGAATCGCCGTAAGTTGCCCGGTAGCGTCCGCAGCGAATGCCTCAATCTTGTTGGTCGCGCTGTTCACCGTGTTCGAAACGTAGATGAATGTCTCCGGAGAACTGCCGCCGCCGCTGCCGGCACTGAACATTGCCGTGACTGCATTGGTTGAACTCAACGTAACGCTGCAGGTGGTCGTCCCTGTGCAAGCGCCATTCCATGCGGTGAATACCGCATTCCCGCCGGGCGTTTCGCTCAAATTGACATGGGTATCCGCGGGAAAGCTGGCCGTGCAAATCGTGGGGCAGCTGATTCCAGCGGGACTGCTGGTCACCGTTCCAGATCCAGTCCCCGTCATGGTGACAGTCAGCGTCTCCACGGGATTGAACGCGGCCCTGCCGCTTCCGCAGCCAGTGAGAATGACGATAAAAACTGTAAGCAGACCAAAAAGGAAGAGACCCGAAAAAAGACGCGCCACAAAAATACCCCATCCCCAAGCTGCCGCCATGAGGTCGGAGCTAAGATGCGCCGCGGTTCTGAAAGGTAGTCAAAGAATGGTGTGAGCTCACTCGAGAACAGCGCTCGTGGTTTCCAACGTTATCCTGCGCAGCAAAAAACCCTCCCGCTGGGGGCCGGGAGGGTTCTCGAATGGTTCGCGGGTTATGCGCGGACGACGTTCGCCGCCTGGAAGCCTTTGGGGCCCTTCAGCAGGTCGAACTCAACGGTCTCGCCCTCATTCAGGGTGCGGTAGCCGTTCTCCTGGATTGCGGAAAAGTGCACGAATACATCCTCCCCCGTGGAGCGCTGGATAAATCCATATCCCTTCGCCCCGTTGAACCACTTCACTGTACCTTTCTCTCTCACGGATAAAACTCCTTTCACCAATCGCGAAGAATGTTCTCCGGCTTCCTCGGATCGTCGCCCCGATCGTCTGAAGCCCCCCTCAAAGGAAGCCGGTAGAATTTTTCGGTTGCGTCTACGATGTGCAGGGGGAATTTCTTCCAAAAAGGAAAAGACTCCTCAGTCTCCCACCGCGGTACTTCTTCCGCTGCGAGAACTTTCGGAGCCCGACAATTTGGCGCGTTTCCACCACACCCAACAAACGTCAACCTGCTTTACTGGTCTCACCACCGGACCATTTCCCGGTTCTGAGCAACAGATAATAAGCAGTATTAAAACGTTTCGCAAGGGAAATTAGAAGGGAAACGAAACCTGCCCTATCGGGGTTCCCCATAACTTTAACTAAGATTAAGAAATAGCTCGGTAACTTCCTTCGAAACTTTGGTTTACGGCGATTTGGCGCTGCGCGCCGCCTGCCAGGATTTACTATTCTTACGTGGCCAATCCCCCTATTCCGACATTACCGGCCCCTCCGCAGCTCCCGCCACGCCCGCTAAGGCGGCCGCATCCCCGTTCGTCTAGCCTGGTTGTCTCCACCTTGAAATATCTGATGCGGACCGACGTGCACACCTTCGCCTTTTCCGTCGCGGCCAATTCGATTCTGTCTTTCTTCCCTTTCGTGGTGCTGATGATGACCATCATCCGCCGCGTTTTTCACTCCCGGGTGATGTATGAAGTTGTGCTGGAATTGCTGCGCGATACGCTGCCCGCCGGCCAGGACTTCGTCATCCGCAATCTCAACGCCATGGTGAACTCGCGCCAGCGCGTTCAGTTCGTCTCGCTGGTGATTCTGCTCGTGACTTCTTCGGGGGTATTTCTTCCGCTCGAAGTTGCGCTCAACCGTATCTGGCGCTTTGAGCGCAATCGCTCGTATCTGGGAAATCAATTAGTGTCGTTCGGCCTCGCGCTCGCCTGCGGCGCACTGGCCCTGACCTCGATTGCGCTAACCGCCATTCCCGTTGGATTCCTCGAGTTTCTCTTGCACGGCTACGGCACCGGGTTCGTTCGTGTGGTGGAATTCCTGGTATTGAAGATCTTCGCCATTGCCGCCAGCATTGCCATCTTCTTCCTGATTTACTGGGTTTTGCCCAACGGTAAGGTTCCTGCGCGCGCTGTTCTGCCCGCAGCCATTGTCATGGGACTGCTCTCCGAGGCTTTGAAGTACGCCTACATTCTGGCTCTGCCCTGGCTGAACTTTCAGGAAGTCTACGGTCCTTTCGCTCTGTCAGTGAGCATGATGTTCTGGGCGTTTCTATCTGGATTGCTGCTGCTGGCGGGCGCCAATCTGTCGGCAGAAGAGCACTTGGGAAGTGCGTTGTAGTCAGCAGGAAAAAAGCCGTCTACGCGTGGCAGACGGCCTGCTGCGAACGAAAACCGGAGTAAGCGTTACTGCTTCTGATCCTTCTGCTCCGCGATCGAAAGCAATTCCACTTCAAATATCAAAGTGTCACCCGGCCCGATGTCGGGGCTCGGGGGATGGTCGCCGTACGCCAGATCGGCCGGAATAAACAGTTCCCACTTTGAACCGACCGGCATCAACTGCAACGCCTCGGTCCATCCCTTAATGACACCGCTAACAGGAAACGACGCCGGCTGCCCGCGCTTGTACGAACTGTCAAATTCCTTGCCGTTGACGAGCGTTCCCTTGTAGTTGCAAGTGACAGTATCGTTCGCCGTCGGCTTTGGTCCGGTGCCCTCTTTCAGGATCTTGTATTCCAGGCCACTGGGCAGCACGACCACCCCCTCCTTGGACTTGTTGGCAGCAAGGAATGCTTCCCCTTCTTTTCGGTTGGCTTCGTCGGCGGCGTGTGCCTTGGCTTCCTGGGCCTTGCCCACATCATTCTTCAACTGCTGCAGCGCAGCTTTCATCTCATCTTCCGTCATCAGCATCTTTCTGCCGGCCATTGCGTCCTTCAGTCCGCGCGCGACAATCGCCGGGTCTACACCGATTCCCTGCCGATGCAACCCCGAGCCGATGCTCATTCCCAGCGCATAGCTGGCTTTATCTTTCTGCGTTTTCAAAGTAAAGGCGGGAGCGACTTTGGCGGTCGGTTTCTTGGCCACGGGAGCCTTTGCCGGAGCTGAAGTCATCGATTGGCCGGAAGCGGGTTGGGTCGGTTGAGCGGAGGTAGCCGCCGGACTCTGCTGCGCCTGGGCATTGCCCAGCAGCATCGTCCCGGCTGCCACAAAGGTAAGCATCATGTTGAGCTTTTTAGCCATATAACTCTATTGTCCCATTGGCCGCGAGAGATGGGCAAACCGACGCCGAAATCCAACCGGTTGATCTCTCCCAATTCGCCGTATTAAACTCGCCGCTCATTCGGAGGGAAGAAATGCGCACTCGGTCGGTCAGCACGGTTTCTCTTCTATTAATCGCTCTTCTTGCCGCAGCATATGGCCAAACCGCTCCGTCGAATCCGCCGGGAACGCCTCAGGCCGCCGATGCTCCGATTACCGCACTGCCTTACACGCCGAGTCTCGATCCGGATTTTATGGATCGCAGCGCCGACCCCTGCGTGGATTTCTACCAATACAGCTGCGGCGGCTGGATGAAGATCAACCCGATTCCCTCCGACCAGGCCAACTGGGGTGTTTACGGCAAGCTCGCCCAGGATAACCAGCGATTCCTCTGGGGCATTCTGGACGATCTGAGCAAGACGACAGCGAAGCGCAATCCCAACCAACAAAAGATTGGCGATTACTTCGCCGCCTGCATGGACGAATCTGCGGTCGAGAAGCTGGGAGCCAGCGCTTTGAAACCCTACCTCGATCAGATCCACAGCCTAACTTCGAAGAAACAACTGCCGGCGCTCCTGGCCCGGTTCCACCTCCGCACTCAAGGCAACGGCATGTTTTTCGGATTCGGGTCGAACCAGGATTTCGGTGACTCCACTCAGGTGATCGCCTTCGCCACCGCGGGCGGGCTGGGACTTCCTGACCGCGATTACTATCTCAAGACCGATCCCAAGTCGGAAGAACTCCGCCAGAAGTATGTCGCCCACGTGCAGCGGATGCTCGTACTCTTGGGCGATCAGCCCGACGCGGCGCAGCGCGAAACAGCAAACATCATGGCCATCGAAACTGCATTGGCCAAAGCATCGCTCACGCGTGTGGAACGCCGCGAGCCGCACAATCTTTACCACAAGATGGACTTGGCTCATTTCCAGGCGCTATCGCCGGGCTTCGACTGGAGCGTGTACCTTCGCGAATCCGGCCTCGGTCAGTCCAATACCTTCAACGTAACCGAGCCGGCCTTTTATCAGGAACTCGACAAGCAACTCGATGCCGCCAGCCTCGACGACATCAAGAACTATTTGCGCTGGCACGTTGTTCACTCCGCTGCGCCCTATCTGTCCTCGAACTTCGTCAACGAGGATTTCGATTTTTACAGCAAGACGCTGCGCGGAGTGCCTCAACTCCGCCCGCGATGGAAGCGCTGCGTGAGCCTGGTGGATCGCCAGCTCGGCGAAGCTCTCGGCCAGGAATTCGTCAGCCGCGCGTTCAGTCCGGAGATGAAGCAGAAAACCGTAACCATGACCACGCAAATCGAGCAGGCCATGGCGATCGAGATCCAGCAACTTTCATGGATGGGTCCAGAGACCAAGCAGAACGCGCTGGCTAAGCTGCACACGATCGTGAACAAGATCGGCTATCCCGACAAGTGGCGCGATTATTCGTCAGTCGCAATTTCGCGCAATGATTTTGCCGGCAATGTCGAACGGGCCACCGTGTTCGAGTCGAAGCGCCAGTTGAACAAGATCGGCAAGCCTGTCGATCGCGGCGAGTGGGGCATGACTCCGCCCACCGTCAATGCCTACTACAGTGCCCGCATGAACGACATCAACTTCCCCGCGGGAGTGCTGCAGCCGCCGCTTTACGATCCGAAAATGGATGATGCCCCGAATTATGGCGACACCGGAGGAACCATCGGGCACGAACTGACGCACGGCTTCGATGATCAAGGCCGCAAATTCGACGCGCAGGGCAACTTGAAAGACTGGTGGACTCCAGAAGATAACAAGAACTTCGAAGCCCGCGCGCAGTGCGTTGTCGATCAGTATGCGCAGTACGTCGTCGTCGACGACGTCAAGATCAACAGCAAGCTCACGGAGGGAGAAGACATCGCCGATCTAGGAGGCCTGATCCTCGCGTGGATGGCATGGAAAGATCAGACCAAGAGCATGCACCTGGAAAGCCGCGACGGACTCACCCCCGAGCAGCGTTTCTTCGTCGGCAACGCGCAATGGGCGTGCGAGAACGACCGCCCCGAAAACCAGCGGCTGAACGCCATCACCAATCCGCATTCGCCCGGCAAATATCGCGTCAACGGTTTAGTGGTGAACATGCCGGAGTTCGAGAAAGCATTCTCGTGCAAGGCGGGCCAGCCGATGGCGAAGGAAAATCGCTGCCGGATCTGGTGAGCCGAGGGTCTCGACTTACTGCGGCAGCCCGATTTTCCGCACCAGTTCGGCGAAGCGCGGATCGGAATGCACGTAGTCGAGATGGGGATCGGTCCTCAAGCCTTCCATCTGGTAGTCGCGCTCTTCGTACGCGACGTTAAGCCAGCGGAAGACTTCGTCTTTGTTTGCCAATGCGGCGTAGAGATCGGCAATGTCGTACGCAGACCAGTAGCTCACCCTCCGCTGAGCCTGACGGACTTCAATGCCCTTGGCCAGCGCGCCCTTCCAGCCTCCGGAATGAAATCCCTGTTCGAGGGCAGCAGCAAACTCAATATCCTTCGGATTCCGGTTAAGTTGGCCAAGGAGCTTGTATTCTTCCACGACCTGCGGGTACATGCCCTTGGCCCAATACGCGTTTGCTAAACAAATATGTGCCTGCGCGAACGTCGGGTTGTCGGTCGCAGATTTTTGGCAGGTGGCGATGGCGTCGTCGTACTTTCGTGCTGTAGTTTGAACCAGTCCCAGGGTCTCGGTGATGATCGGGGACAGTGGATCCAGCTGGTGAGCCCGATTCATCTCGGCCAGCGCTTCCTGGTCGTGACCGCCAATAAAGCCAATATCCTGCCCGTACCACTGGTGGGCCGAGGCATCGTTCGGATCTAATTCGAGTGCCTTCTTGTACTCAGCCGCCCCTCCGGCAAAGTCCCAGTCATACTCCATATAGTTGCCACCGAGAACGGCATGAGGATGGGCCAACGTCGGATCGAGTTCCAGAGCCTTGCGGGCCGCGGCATTCGACTTCGGAACAACCTCCCCCGACTTGGCGCCGTAGACCGGGTACACCGTGTACACATCGCCCAGGGCCGAATACGCCAATGCGTAGCCGGGATCTTTGGCGATGGCCTGATTGAAATAGGAGATAGCTGTCTCCAGATCTGCGGCTGTTCGTTTATTCCAGGCGTAGCGTCCCTTCAAATACAGCTCGTAGGCTTCTGGATTCTGCGTACCCTGCTTGGTGACCAGCTGTTTCTCAGATGTGCTCATGCCCGAACGCAACTTCGCGGCCAGATCGCCGGCTAGTTGCTTCTCCAAAGAGATGATCTCCGTGCTCTTGCCGCTGTAGTGCTCTCCCCAAAGCTCGTTGTTGTCCCGGACGTCGGTCAATTCCGCGCTAACTTCTACATTGTCGCCACGCGGTGTGACCCGTCCACTCACCAGAGCTGCCACTCCCAATTCGCTGCCCGCCTTCTGCGCGTCGACATCTTTGCCTTTGTAGCGGAAGACCGAGTTGCGCGATTTCACCTTCAACCCGGGCACATGGGTAAGGCTCGAAATCAGGGATTCGGTGATGCCGTCACTCAGGTAGTCCGCGCTCGCATCTCCACTGACATTGGCGAACGGAAGGACGGCAATCGATTCGATCTGCGATGCCCTGCCCATCCGCAAATACCACACCGCCGCAGCCACGAGCACAATCAGCACGACACCGGCGGCGGCAATCCACGCTGTGTGTCCCCTAAGCCTCTTCTCCGGCACAGCCTGCGCCACGGCCACGCGGCTCGATTCCGTCTGACGCTTCAGCCGCTTCAGATCGGCGAGCAAGTCCCCGGCATGTTGATAGCGCGTGTCTCGGTCCTTCTCCAGCGCCTTATCGATGATTCGCTCCAGCTCAGGATTCACTTCGGGATTGATCCGCACCGGGGAAGCAGGAGCCTTGTTCAGAATCGACTCGAAGATCACTCCCGAGGTATCGCCGCGAAACGGCAAGGTGCCGGTTGCCATTTCATAAAGCACCACGCCGAACGAAAACAAGTCCGTACGGGCATCCAACTCTTTGCCCCGCACCTGCTCCGGGGACATGTAGGCGACCGTACCCAGGGCCGTACCCGGACTCGTCAGATCTGCCGGTCCGGCGTCCGCCGTAGCCTGTAGCATCACCGCACTCTCAGGAACGCGCGAACCTGAGGAAGACACTTTCGCCAGTCCAAAGTCCAGGATCTTGGCGTGTCCCGCCTGCGTGACCAGAACATTTGCCGGCTTGATATCGCGATGAACCACGCCCTTGGCATGCGCCGCATTCAAGGCATCGGCCATCTCAATCCCCAGCGCCAGGAGCATCTTCGATTTCCATGGGCTTGCCCGCAATACGATGCTTCAGCGTTTCCCCATCGAGATACTCCATGGCAATAAACGACTGGTCCTCGTACTTGCCGATTTCGTAGATCGTGCAGATGTTGGGATGGTTGAGCGCGGAAGCCGCCCGGGCCTCCCGGCGAAAGCGCTCCAGCGCCTGCGGGTCGCGGGCCAGATCTTCAGGCAGGAATTTCAGCGCCACAAAGCGGCCAAGCTCCGTGTCTTCCGCTTTGTAGACGACGCCCATTCCCCCGCCGCCAAGCTTGTCCACAATGCGGTAATGAGAGATAGTCTGTCCGATCACAGGAGTCGAATGCTACGTGCGCGAGCAAGCCAAGTCAACGCTCGTCATGCCGAGCGAGTAGTTGCCACTCTCCAAAGTCTGTGGAGCACACGTAATTCTAGATTTGGCAGATCTCTTATTGGCACGATACCGTGAAACGCCGCAGCGATGCCCCGTTCCATCCCGTCCCGTTGCCCGGATAGTTGGTATAGAAGACGTAAAACTCTTTGCCGAGAACACTTGGATCGTCGCCCATTCCAACAAAAGTGACATACACGCTCGGCTGATCTGCCTGATTGCGGAAGTCATACAGCAAGCTGAGCGGAGACCAACTTAGCCCGTCCGGCGACTCCATGTAGTAGACAACCACTCCGGCGTTAATCATCGCCTGGTAGCGTTTCAGATCGGCGTTATATGCAACGTTCAGGTTGCCGCCGTACGGCGTTTGCGTGTTGAGGTCGTCCGAATATCCACCCAGCGCCTGATCCAGATTCCACCCCGCGTAATATTTCTGGAACGCAACGGCATGCGGTTTTTCACCGAAGGCCGCAATCAGCGTTTTGCGAATGTCGGCGCGTGCAACCGAGATCGACGTCACCGTACTCCCCCAGTGCGTGGTACCGTTCGCCCGCCAGTCGGGGAAGAAAATATAGAAATACTGACCGTCGGGAGAAGCGACCAGCGTCGAATCGCCGATGTCAAATCCGTCAATGTCTGTGCGATATCCCTGGTTGATGCGAACGATCTCTCCCAGGTCGGTCCAGTTGAGGCCCTGATCAGTCGATGTCGCCAGCGCGAGCACCGAATAAAAGCTCTGCGTCTGGATTGTCGGAATCTCGGCGTGGTAGACCATCAGCAGATTCCCGGCCCCGGGCATCCCTGCCGGAACTTTGTACACCGGCCCGCCACCCATGTAATCGTAGCTGGCATAAAACGGGTTCACAGCCGGATCCGGATTGGCGTGAATGGTCACGTCGACCGGAGGCTGGGTGCCGAGCGGTGCGTCGAGCGTGCCCAGCACCCTCGTGATCGATCCATACTTCTCGTTGCCATACCACGCTCCGTGCCATTGCTGCCGCGCATGGAAGGCTCCGTCGCTGCCGAAAAAAGCATATGCGCCGTCCAGCTTCACCACCCCCAGCGGAGTGTCCGGCCAGGCAAATCCATTGGCCTGATCGGTCAACGGGGGCTGCGCGATATCTCCCGCGGCTTCCCGCTGCGCCGCCGTTGCAACGATTGTGTTGGCGATGATCTTCGGAGTACAAACGGCAGTCACGCTTTGCGCGCTCGCCGAAGCCAACAGGGCCGTGCCACAAAAAGCAGCCACTGCCGTCTGAGTGAAAAATCTTGCAACTCGCATACAAACCCTCCGGAAACCGCCGATATCCCTTGGCTTAAAACCGAGGGATCGGCGAAAGTCGCGCCGCAAGCCCGTCTCCCGCGAATAAACATTGAGGCTAGTTGAGGAAGGTTGGGATCAAGGGGGTCACGCGCGCCCGCTATCACAACTCAAACGTTGACGCTCGGGATTGCGTAACGAAAAGGGGACAATGAAAAGGCGTCGCTCTTCTACTTCAGCCCGTCCACCACATATAAATCCGAGATCAGCCGCCCGGCGGAATACGCATAAGCCTTTCCATCTGCGCTGAATTTGAGGCTGGGGATACTGTTCACACCAGCCGGATCGGGCGGAGCGATTTCCTTCCACGGATCGCGGCGCCCGGTCGCAATGTCGATCCGGGTCACTTTCACGGGCACTGTCGCGGTGCGTACCAAGACGCTCTTGCCCCCGCCGAAGAAGGTCATCACGCGCTCGTTCGGCTCGATCGCAATCGCAAACTTCTGCGGCTCCCCGCCGGTAATCGGATACAACCAGCGCTGACGTTTAATGTCAATGGCCAGCAGGAACCTGCTGTCGGGAGTCGCCAGCGACCCAACCGTCCCTTCCGGGGTCAGCGGGCGCGGAATTCCGCCATCGATGGCGAGCAGGTAGGTTCGAGCCAAGTGGCCCTCTACGGCGGCGGAATACAGAATCGACTTGCCATCGGGCATCCAAGCGACATTAAAGTGATCGATCCTGTCGTCGGTGAGCTGCCGCGGCTCTCCTACGCCAGTGGGTAGAAGCACGAGCTTGGCCGGGGCACCATCACGCGCGACAACCCATTTCCCGTCTGGAGAGATGTAACCAAATCCGCCGTCACCCAGGCGCACCGCGGGCGATCCGTCGGTCTTGCGGAGGAAGACGCTGTAATGCCCGGCCGTCGCTTCCCCAGTCTCGGAGAAAACAATCGTCTTGCCGTCAGCCGAAAGGTCCGTCAGCAGCGACCAGTCAAACCACGAGAGGCTTCGTTCGCGAGTCTCTTCCGGCGCGAGCGCAAACATACCAAGGCGAGTCTTGTCCGCAGTCAGCAGAACGACGCCAGTGCGGCTAATATCATGGATCGTCAGCCCGCCGGGTGAGCGATAGATCAGTCGCTCCTTGCCGGAGAAATCGAGGGCATAAATCGAGCGCGCCGCTCCGCCCGGCACAGCAGAGAACCAGACTTCCTTTCCGCTTGGCGCCCACGCCACGCCCTGCACACTTGAGTAGTACGAAGAGCTGGCCTTGCGATTCCCCTGCCGGTCAAGAATGACGACGCGGCCATCGTCCCCGTTCTGCACGTGATCGGCGATGGCCAGAAACTCCCCACTGGGCGAAAACCGAACATGACTGACCCAGTTCTTCGGCTCATAAATCACGGTACCGATGGGAAACTCCAAATGAACCGACCCAGGTACATTGCCCTGACGAATGACCGCGAGAGATTTCCCATCGGGCGTCCAGTCCGCCGACTGAACATTGTCCAGAATCTCACGCGGAGCACCACCATCCAGCGGGACCCGTGCCAACGTTCCGGAGAAGGCGAACGCCCCGCTCGTGCCCGGATGAAGCATAACGGCCATCTCGCCCTTCGACGAGATGGAAAGAATCTGTGCAGGCGGTAGGCCGATTGAACGCGAGTCGGAACTGTCGAAGCGGGTGGAGAACGTCTCCCAATTGCCGCCGTCCCACGCCGCCGCGTAAACGATCGACTGCCCGTCCGGCGCAAAACGGGCATCCCAGATGGTCCCGTTGCGGAAGGTAACTTCGTGGAAGGTGGGAGACGAAACCACCGCTCCCCGCCGCGCATATCCGTAGACGCCAGCCCACGACGCAACTACCAGCAGCGCGGCAAGCAGCGGCAACAGCCATCGACGCGCAGGCTGCTGTTCCGGGAGAGCCCGTATCCCGCCACGGCTGGTCGTCGAGATGTCCGTCAGCGCTTCCAGGTTGAAAGCCACGTCGCGCGCCGACTGAAACCGTTCCGCCGGATTTTTTTCCAGACAATGCCGTACGATTCTGTCGAGCGCCGGCGAAATGTTGCGATTGGTCTCGCTCAGATCGGCCGGCTCTTCTTTCAGGATGGCGCTCATCGTGTCGGCAGCAGAATCTCCGTGAAATGCCCGCTTCCCGGACAGCATCTCGTAAAGAATCGCGCCGAATGAAAAGATGTCACACCGCGAGTCGGCCGGCTTCCCGCGCACCTGCTCGGGCGACATGTATCCCGCAGTGCCCATCACCGTTCCCGCTTCGGTAGCCACCTGCATGGTCGGAGCGTCGTCCGCGAGATTCGCCTCCGGACGCGTGAATTTCGCCAGCCCGAAGTCGAGAATCTTCACTCGCCCGTCGTTCGTAATAAAAAGATTTTCCGGCTTCAAGTCGCGGTGGACGATGCCCTTCTCATGCGCCGCCGCCAGTCCCTTTGCCACTTGCTGTGCATAATCGATCGCCTTGCGCGAAGAGAGCGCGCCATTGCGCAGACGGTCGCGGAGCGTTTCCCCCTCCAGCAATTCGGAGACGACGTAGGGCGCACCGCGCTCCTCACCAATATCGTAGATGGAAAGAATATTGGGATGGTTTAATGCTGCCGCGGCCCGGGATTCCTGCGCAAAGCGCTGCAGGCGGTCCGGATCGGCAGAAAAAGATGCCGGCAGAATCTTGATGGCCACGTCGCGGTTCAGCCGCGTATCGCGTGCGCGATACACCTCGCCCATGCCGCCCGCCCCAATCGGCGATTGAATCTCATACGGCCCCAGTTTCGTCCCAGAAGTTAGCGCCATCGGTGCGCGTGATTATAACTCAGCCCAGAGATGCCGGCGGGAACGGCGCGATTGGGTCTCACCGTTCTTCGGAAGCGAGGTACAAAACAACGAGACTCAATAGCGACGCCACAGCAATCCCAGGAATCAGCAGCATCAGAATCCATTCCAGCTTCATGGACGCAAAAGACCAAGGCGTATCCAGATGCAATGTCTGCGCCCGCAAGACTCCCGACCAGATCGCGGCCCATCGCACCCCGCTCCAGAATTGCCACGCCACAAAGCCCGCAACGATGATGACATTCACCAGCAGTGCAAAGATGTAAGCGACCTTAAGTGGCTTGTCCACGCGCTCAACCGCTGCGTTCCTCTGTCGCAACTGCGCTCGCCACCAAAGCAGGCTCGGAGAATCGAAATGCGCTCCTTGCGGCATCGCGCGCCGTGCTCGCTGAAAAGTTTGCGTCAGCAAAACCAGGTCGCTGCAACTGCGGCAAGTCTCCGCATGATTGCGCAATTCCGTGCCGCAAGCATGGGGCCAGCGCCCGCTCTCGAGTGCCTCGGCAATCTCTTTTCCATGAGAACAGGAATTCGTCATTTCTTTCTCCGATCTCCGGAAGCCTGTTCTCGCAGCAGCCACGCCATCTTTCGCCGCCCGCGAAACAACAGTAGGCGGACGCTCGTGCTCGCCAGCCCGGTGATCTCGGCAATCTCGCGATGCGAATAACCCTCCGCATGAGCCAGCCACAACAATTGCCGGTCCCGCGGGCGCATGCGTGCAAGCGCCGGGCCCAGTTCGACCTGTAAATCCACCTGGCTCGAATCAAAATCTGCGGCAAAGAAACTCTCGGGAAGCTCGTCGATCGGCGTGAGCCGTGGCCGCCGCCAGTGGTCCCGCAGCAGGTTGGTTCCGATCCGGAACAAATACTTCCGGTGAGCAATTTCACCCTCGTCCGGCCGTGACGCACACAGGAACCGCAGATAGCTTTCCTGGGTGAGATCGTCGGCCAGCGCCGGATCCCCGGACACCCGCGCCAGATAAATCCACAACGCCCGGCTTGAACGCTCGTAGAATCCGGCGAAGGCCTCGCTGTCCATGGGCACACTGGTCGTCTGCAATGCCTCGGCGGCTGCAACACCCGGAATGACGTATTCGCCCGTCGTAACCGTTCTCCTCAGAGCTGCCTCATCCGGCAGTCGACCTCGCTGTTGGTTCTTGGAGTCAGGCAGCGAGGTGATCCTAGTTGCGTGGTTCGTTATTCTGCGGCATCAGACCGAGATGCCGCGCCAAAATCCATGTGATGCCCGCGGAGATGATAAACCCGAGCCCCGGCATCAACAGTACAACTCCCACGATCAGCAATGGAGTGGCGTCTTCGGGCAGGCTGTGGGTAAGGAAAAAGAAGCCGATGCCCAGCAGCGTCATGACTACCCCAATCTGCAAGGGCGTGAGTACTCGCGCGACCGGGCTGGGAACGGGCTGGTTTCGCTCAAACCCGACGGGGATTGGGGCGGCTTCGAGAAAGCGCTTGCCGACATCCGTGTTCATGTAAGCCATCAGCTCCTGGGAGTTGGCGAACTTATCCATCACCTTGCCGTGCACTTCGCTTTGCAGCTTGAAGATCTTGCTCCACCGGCGGTTTTCCAGAACCACATGGATCAACCAAAGCAGCGCGCTCAACACGCAGATGAATACCATGAATGGAACGGCATCGCTCATGAAGTCTCGCATCGCCGTATCTTGTCTTCGTTCCCGAGGCAGATCGGGCCACACTTTTCGCTCCAGCGCCTCGCTCGGCTCACCGTTGTCGCGATTCAAATTGGTAAACAGGTAAAAGTCGGGGTTGCGCGCAATCTCCGGATGGCTCTGCAGGAACCTCGCCAGCTCGGGATTATTACGGCTCACGTACTCCTGATTGGAGAGCAGCGACGGATCGCGGGCGACGACCTCCGTGAGAGTCGGGCTGACGCGCAACAATTTCACCAACTGCTCCTGGGTAGCAGCCAGCTCTTTTTCGCTCTCCACCGACTGCGTCGCAGTCGTTTCCGGGCTGGGACTGGCTACCTTGTTCTGTGCGACAGCCAGGTTCGTGAACAAAAAACCCAACACCGCTGCGTGAATCAATCCGGCAGGCCAACGGTCCTTATGCATTTTCAATGTCCCCCCTGTGCATGGAAACCTCGCGATCTCCTATGCATACAACGAACCAGGGAGACTTCGGTTAACAAGATTCTTTCGGGGACTAGATCTGACGGGAAAAATGGGGGTTTACCACTCCACAAAAACCGGATCGAGCAGCTGTCGCTCGCAATTCTCGAAATCCACAGGCCATTGTGACATCCATCACTGATTTCGCTTTTGCGGAAGAATAGGCTGTCACGTTTCCCGGTTTCCCTCCGAGCAGATGTCATTATTGTTGAGGTCTTCCCGTGTTTTGCAGAACTGTGTTTGGGAGGAATTGCCTCGGTCTGCTCGCAAGTCTGATTCTGGCGCCACAGTACTCGCCCTGCCAGACGGATCGAGCTGAACCGAATCCGCGTGTCGTCCAGAACTTCGTTTCGCAGCCTGATGTAGCGCCGCTGCCAACTCGCGATCAAATTCCAATCCGCCCGCCGATTTCATCCCCGATCACGATTAATTTTCCTGCCATCTCGCGTGCCGCGGGCCTGATTTTTTCCGGCACGGTCACCCGCGTGGAACGGCGCCCCGCCGTCGGACAGGCAATCGAAACCGTTGCTATCACCTTCCACATCGAGAATGCGATTCGGGGCGCTACCCCTGGACAAGATCTCACGATCGCGCAGTGGATCGGCCTGTGGTCAAGCGGGCAGCGTTATCGTGTCGGGGAACGCGTCCTGCTATTCCTCTATCCGCCCAGCAAGTTGGGCCTCACCAGTTGTGTGGCCGGATCGATCGGCCGGTTCCAGATCGATGCCTGGGGCCGTGTCTTGCTTTCCGCGCAACATCTTTCACTCTTTCGAACGGATCCCGTCCTTGGTGGGAAGTCGCGCCTACGTCTCAGCGATTTCGCCTTGGCGGTGCGGCAGGCCGACGAGGAGGAATGAGTCCATCCAGAGGTGACCATGACAACTAGCATGGGGTGTACCGCTCGCTCATTCCTCCTCAGGCTGGCCTGTGGCGGGTTCGCCGTTTTGCTGTTCGCGCTCTTATGCCGCGCAGGCGGGCCGAAATGCGTAGCCGGCACCGCCTACTTCGATTCGACCATGACCGGCCAGCCTCTCCTCTGGCCCCAGGGAGTGATCACTTATTACACCGATCAGGGCGACCTCAGCCCCATTCTGCCGAATGCGTCCGCCAACAGCTTCGTAGCCTCCGCGTTCAGCCAGTGGACAGCTGTCCCGACTGCGGCTCTTTCCACCACGGCCGCTGGCCAACTCGCCGAGGATGTGAACGGAACAAACGTCACCGTCAATTCCGATGGCACGATTTCCATGCCCACCGACATTCAGCCGACCGCGACCGGCACTCCTATCGGCATTGTTTACGACTACGACGGCTCAGTCACCGATGCCTTCCTGGGCAGCGGGGCCGGTGGGACCGGCCAGTGCTTTTTCAACGCTGTCTTTGGAGGCAACGACAATTACGGTTCGTTCGCCACCTACCAGCACGCGCTCATCGTCATCAACGGCCAGTGTGCCCAGCAGTCGACGCAACTTCCCGACGTCGAATACCGTCTGGTGCGTACGATCGGAGGCGTGCTCGGCCTAGGATGGTCCCAGCTCAACCTCAACGTCCAGACCAACTCCCCGCCGCCAACCTCCGACGACTACGCTGGATTCCCGGTCATGCACTTCACCGACTCCTGGAGCTGCGTGCCCATCACTCGCTGTTATGCGAACCCTTACCAGTTGTCCGTGGACGACACGGCCGCCATCTCTCGACTGTATCCGGTCACGGCGGCGAATCAATCCAGCTTCCCGGGCAAACAAGTTTTTTCTGCAGTCACGGGGCGCGTTCACGGATCGGTCTGGTTCATCGACACTAACGGCAATCGCAAGCAGCCCATGCAGGGCGTCAACGTAGTCGCGCGCTTCGTCGATCCCAAGACCGGCCCGTCGCGCCGTTATGCTGCGAGTTCGGTGTCAGGTTTCTTGTTCACGGGCAATGCCGGCAATCCAGTCACCGGCCTCGATGACGCACTGGGAGATCCCTACGCCGAATGGGGATCCAATAATCAGACGGTCGAAGGCTTCTTTGATCTCGCCGGTTTGCCTTTACCGAATGGCGGCACCGCTCAGTACCAGCTTACGGTGGAAGCACTTGACCCCTTTTGGTCGACTGCAGTCGGTCCGTATGCCCCCGGCCCGGTTGCGCCCTCAGGTCTCGCCTCTCCGATCACCGTAACCGTCACGGCGGGCAGCGACCAGGAGCAGGACATTCTGATGAGCGGCAGCGCACAGCCGCTGCCGCAAGCACCGTCCTCCTGGACTATCCCTGCCGCCCTGCCTTCCAGTGGTGACTGGACCTCATCCCTCAGCGGCTACGGAAACATGGCCTACTACCTTCTTTCCGCGCAGGCCAATCGCACGTTATCGATTGCGGTAACCGCGCTCGACGAGTCTGGCGCTGCGAGCGAGGTGAAAGCGCAACCCGTCGTCGGCATGTGGACTGCAGCCGATCCTTCGGGCACGGCGCCGCCCGCGTTCACGCCGTCTCCGTTTAATGAACTCCCGTTCGCCATGACTCGGTTGGACGCGCAGATTCTCGCATCGAGCAATTTCCTGGTAGGCATATCCGACGTGCGCGGCGACGGACGTCCGGACTACCGTTATCACGCACACGTGCTTTACGCGGACAATGTTTCTCCCGCGCGCGTGAGCGTGAATGGTGGCGTGGTCACAGTTGCAGGCACAGGCTTTGGCCCGGGACTCTCCGCAGCGATCGGAGCCACTTCTGCAACGCAACTCACTGTAAGCGCCGGCCAGATCATGATCACCGCGCCCGCGAACACTGATGGCCCGCAGAGTATCACCATCAACGACCCGGTGAGCGGCGCCTCGTCAAACATGACGAACGCGTTGAACTACGGCGCGGCGGCCTCCGACAACATCGTCCTGCTAAAGGGATCGAATCCGCCCGCTCCGGTGGGAACGCAGGCAACGAATCCGGTCAGCGTGCGGGTGCTCGCCGCTGATGGAGTCACTCCGGTGGACGGCGCGACGGTCGGATGGAGCACCACTCACGGCGTGCAGCTCTCCGCCTGCGGGGGCGCTACCTCCTGCTCGGTCGTTACCGACCAGAACGGGGACGCCGCCACCTGGCTCACACCCGCGACCACGGGCGCGGCGAGCATTATTGCGACTCTAGCTCCCGGCGTCTACCCTCCGTCGAAATCGGTGACGGCCACGGTCAATGGAACCGAATCGGCATCGGACATCGGAGTCACGACGCCGTATCTTTGGATTTCACAGGGCGCGAGCACCAGCTTTCCGCTCACGGCACGCGTCATGAGCAGCGGCGTCCCGCGAGGGAATGCTCAGGTAAACTTCACCGTCGTAAGTGGCTCAGGAACCTTGAGCAGCCCCAGCGCGATGACGAATTCCAGCGGGTATGCTTCGGTCACGCTGACCGTGGGCCAGTTCGCGGCGCTCGTGCAGGTGAGCGTTTGCGTCGCGCCGGGAAACGCTCCGTGTGCGGTTGTCTATGCGAACCCCGTGCCGCTGGCGCAACAACTCCTGCAGCCGGTCGCGGGAGCCGGGCAAGTGTCGACGGGCCAGGCATTTCAGCCCGTCGTGGTGCGCGTCACCGATTTGTCGTCGCCGCCGAATTCGGTGGTCGCCGCGCCGGTTCTGTTCCAGACCACGGTTCTGCGGCCCGGAGGCGGTTCTTCGGGAACTGGAGAAGGCAATCCCGGCAATCCGGTGATGCCTGTAATTCTGCAGGTGAGCCAGAGTGCGGCTACTACGGATGCGAATGGAATGGCGAGCATCGTGCCATCCAGCGGCGGCTTCAGCCCACCCGTGGAAGTGGACGTGTCGATCACGGCGGGAACCAATGCACTGATCGACGACCCACTCCAGGTGCTGCCGGCGCCGGCGAACGGGCAAGCATCTGAAAAGGGGCCGCCAAGCCGGTCGCCATTGCGGTGGCCCGTCCGACCTGATGGAGGTGGAGAGGAATAGGATCGGCGGGGCGGCCAGAAGCGAACCTCAGGGGCTAAAGCCCGCGTCACGCGTGGGTCTCATTGGCACGACTGGAAGTCGTGCCCTTCCCGTTTGATCTCCAGGCTCAAGTTTCAGTCAGTCGGCGTAAACCGGACGGAGTGTACACTCCACCCAGCCGAGCCTTGCTCGGCTGGACGGACGAATGCGTCCGTCCCCACATGGGCATTGCCAAAGGCTAAGGTCTGAGGTCCGAGGTCCGCCTCACTTCGTCCACTGGTCCACCCAGTCGTTGACCGTTTTGTACCAAAGCCGCGAGTTCTGCGGCTTCAGCACCCAGTGGCCTTCGTCGGGGAAGTAGAGCATCTTTGACGGCACGCCTTCCATCTGCAGCGTGGTGAAAAGCTGGAAGCCTTCGCTCACGTCGAGACGGTAGTCGCGCTGGCCGTGGATGACCAGCGTCGGCGTCTTGAAATTCTTGGCGTACTGGTGCGGCGACCACTTCTCGTAACTCGCGCGATTGTCGTAGGGAGTGCCTTTGAACTCCCAGTCGTTGAACCAGAGTTCTTCGGTCGTGCCCCAGGCCGACTCGGCGTTGAACATGCCGTCGTGCGACACCAGGCACTTGAAGCGGTCGGTGTGGCCGAGGATCCAGTTGATCGCGTATCCGCCATAACTGGCGCCGAGGGCGCACTCGCGCGTTTTTGTCGATGAACGGGTAGGTTTGCTCCGCGTAATCGAGGCCCTTCATCAGGTCTTCGTACGGAGCGCCGCCCCAGTCGCCGTTGATGGCGTCAATAAACTTCTGCCCGTATCCAGTCGAGCCGTGGAAATTGATCATGATGACGACGTAGCCCGAGGGTTGTCGCTGAAGTTGGTGACGCGAACAGTTCGGGATTCCAGCGATAGGTCCAGTCATCTCCCCAAGCGCCTTGCGGGCCTCCGTGAATGAGGAACTTCACGGGATACTTCTTCGAGGCATCGAAGTTCGGCGGCTTGACCAGGAAGCCTTGGACTTCGTCGTCGTTCGCGCCCTTAAACCAGAATGATTCGAGCGGGGACATGTCGATTTGCAGAGAGAAGGGCATCGTTGAAGTGAGTCACTTGCTCGTCTTTTGGAAGATGGTATGGGTCAGTCCGTTCTTAGGCAAGGAAACTTTGCGAATTTCATTCGGCCTTTCGATGGACATTCGTGTGAAAAGAAGAGCCTTTCCGTCGGGAGAGAAACGTCAGGTCGTCAGCGTATCCGCGAGCCCACCCTTATCATTACATTCGGGTAATCGGAATACCCAGAGTCCTTACGGTCTGAGCATTTTTGGCTTACGGAATGCCGGGATTCCCGACGGTTGTTTGACCAGACGACATTTTGCTGCCCCTCTGTTGCGTCCTTCCTCGTGGTTCGTGACGTAATAGACTCGCGAGGAGTCCGGCGACCAGATGAACGTCCCCGACCCAGTCTGGCTTAGCAGCGGTGAAAACTGTTCTCTAGATTGCCGGTGCTCACGGTCATACAGCATCAAGTCAAAGCGGTCGCTCTCGTATCCCGGACGCTGCTGGGCGCGGTAGGCGATGTAGCGGCCATCGGGGGAATAGAGCGGCGAGGTGTCGCTGGCGGGATTGTCGGCGGTGATGTTCTTTGCTTGGACAGATCCGGCCGGCCCTCCGCTAACCGGGACGATCCACAGATCGTTGTTGGTCGAAGCCGCCGGATTCTTGTCGTGATTCGACGCGTAACAGATCTCCTTCCCGTCGGGCGAGAAGGCATAGTCATCCTGCCCGCCCAGCGAGAATACGGGAGCGTCGTAATCGCCGGGGGTGAGGTCGCGCGGAGCGTTTCCGCATCCTGGTTCTCCGCTCTGGTCAAGTTTTGGCCGCCCTTTCTCGTTGACGTTACTTGGGGCATACACCTTCGGCGGTACGACCATCGTGCAGTCTCCGCTGACGAACAGATGGGTTCTCTTGGCTTTTTTATAAGCATTCCAGTGACGATAGAGAAGGTGCGTAAAGACCTGAGCCTTTACTTTCGACTGCTCCGCTTCCTTGAGCTGTTGGGCATTACACGCCGCTTCTGCGAGCGGTGCGCCATCGCATTCGGGATAGACATCCGAGGTGAAGAGAATGTTTTTTCCATCGGGCGACCACAGTTCACCGGTCGCTTCCGTGGCGATCGATGTCAGCTTGTGCACACGATTTACCGCCCCCGGCGCACCATCAAAATCCGCAATCCAGACCTGCGTTCCACCCTCTTTCGTCGACAGAAATGCGAAGTGCTTGCCATCCGGCGCCCAGCGCGGGCGGTCTCCGTCTTGATCGGCGATGAGGATTCGTTCTGCCGACGAAGAGCCTGCCGAGCTTGGCTCGGCCTGGACGGGCGGGGCGGCCGTTCCTCCATGAGCACCTTTCTCCCCGGTCAGTGGCACGATCCAGATGTGCGGCGTCTTCGTGTTCGCCGCTAGGTCAACGTCGACCACACTGAAGATCACCCACTTGCCGTCGGGCGAGACCTGCGGATCGCCCACGCGCTTCAGCTTCATCATGTCTTCGAAGGTGAAGGGATGCTTGGCCTGGGCCAGGGCGGGGAGGGTGAACGCAAGGACGAGAAGGGAGAGAAGAAGACGGCGCATGAAGGCCTCCTGCGGCAAACGGATGAGTGTAGCACCCTCCAAGCCTTGTCATCCCGAGGCCTGCGGGTTTTGCAGGCCGAAGGATCTATGCAATCGCCGGAAGCTTCCGTGCTGCCGGCCTAGCGCATAGGTCCTTCGCGGCAAGAGCGCCGCTCAGGATCACAAACGCGGGATTCGGGTGGGCCGAAATTTTGCACAGCGCAGGTGTTCATTTGTCACTGACACACCTTTGGGCCGAATGTAATGCTCGCATCATGCGCGAACCGAGAACATATTTCGTCTACATCATGAGCAACCGATCGAAGACCCTGTACACCGGCATCACGAACAGCCTCATCCGCCGTGCGCGCGAGCACAAGCTTGGGACTGGTTCAGCCTTCTCGGCGAAATACAGGCTTGACCGTCTCGTTTACTTCGAACGGTTTGAGGATGTGCGAAATGCGATCGAACGCGAGAAACAGATTAAGGGGTGGCTTCGGATCAAGAAGATTGCGCTGATCGTGTCTGTTAATCCGGCGTGGAGAGATTTGAGTTCGGAATGGTACGAACGGCATGTGTTTCAACCGGACGCGGGCGTTGCTCTCGCCGGGGCCAAGAGTCGCGACAAATTGTCATCCTAAGGCGCAGATTTTGGCGGCGAGGGACCTATTCACTCCCGGCATCTAAAGCGCTGGCTGCCAGTTGCATAGGTCCTTCGGCGAGAAAAAGGCGCCCGCCTAAGGATGACAAAGTTTATTTGTGAACACTTTGGCGGATACCAAGCTGGCATTTCTACACGGCAACCTCTTTACCGAGAAGGCATCCAAGTGAGTGGCAGAACTGCAGCACCCTTCCCTCCGACCTCACTGAGCGGAGAGGGGCCGGAGGGCGGGGTCGCCGCGGTGTCTGCCCTTTCGTGGCCTCGGGCAACAGGCCGCGCGCTTTCGGCATTCCCAGATGCGATGGGCGAGAACAAACATCCAGGTTTCGAATAAACTAGAGTTATGAAGGCATCCGGTCTTTCCTCGTTTCTTCGGTTTTTTTTCTGCGCATGGCTGATTTGTGGACTCGCGACGCTTGCCGCGCTCGCCCAGGAAGGCGCCCTCGAAAGCACTCCTCCGAAAGACACGACGCCCGAGGAGATCATCAAGCGCTTTGCGGCGAAAGAGACGGAGTTCGCCAAGGCGCGCGACCAGTACACCTACCGCCAGGATGTGAAGGTCGAGACGCTCGATGGGGAAACCGTAGACGGCCAGTATCACGAAGTGTTCGACGTGATGTTCGACGGCAAGGGCAAGCGGATCGAGAATGTGGTATTCGCTCCGCAATCGAGCCTGACCAAGATTTATATGTCACAGGAAGACTTTGAAGACATCCGGCACCGGTTGCCGTTTGTGCTGACCACGGAAGACTTGCCGGAATACAGCATTCTTTACGTCGGGCAACAACAGGAAGACGAATTGCATTGCTATGTCTTCGACATCGCGCCCAAGAAGATCGAGGGCAAGAAACGCTATTTTCAAGGGCGGGTCTGGGTCGACGACCACGATTTTCAGATCGTCAAGACCTACGGCAAGACAGTCCCCGACATTCGACCCAAGCATGGCGATCAGGAAAACCTGTTTCCCAAGTTCACAACCTGGCGGCAGCAGATTGACGGGCTGTACTGGTTTCCTGTCTATACCAAGGCGGATGACGAATTGCACTTCAAGCTGGAAGATGTGCACATCAAGGAAGTCGTGAAGTACGAGGACTACAAACGGTTCGGGGCGAAGTCGACGATCCTGTACGAGGGGAAAGAGATTCCGAAGGGGGATCAGAAGACTACGCCGCCACCAGACGATAAGAAGCCGCAGTAGGAGTTTCAAGGTTGCAAGGTTGCAAGGTTTCAAAGTTTCAAGGACGAGTCGATCGAGTCTCTCGCAGAGACTCGATCAGGCGGTTTAGGAGACCGAGGACTTGGTATATTTCCCGCGCCAACGTTTGCTGCTCGTTTTGGTCCAGATAATCCAAGTCGAGCGCGATGGCGAGCTGCGTGTCTACCTCTAACAAGGAACCGCGTGCCTGACCTAGAAAATGCCTGAACTCACCTGAAGTTAGTCTGCTCTGTCCCTCCGCGATATTCGATGCCACTGAAACCGCAGCCCTTCGGGCCTGAGAGGTCAATCCGTATATCTCGGTTCTCGGAAACTTTTCCGTGGAGCGATAGACGCTAACTGCCAAAGTCTTGGCCTTCTGCCAGACCAGCAGTTCACGATAGGAACGCGCCATGCGTTAAGGCTAGGTGCAGGATTGCAAAGTATCAAGGTTTCGAGGAACAACTTTCGCAGGTTGGTTCTGCTTTGGGACGAGATTGAGGAAGCGGTTCAAGAACATCAGACTGCACGGTTTGTGACCGTCTTTGAAACCTTGGAACCCTGAAACTTTGAAACCTTAGTCAGTAGAAGAGATACTTCCGCCACTTGTCATCCGACCGTCCCATCAGGCGCATGATGTGGCGACTGGTGTGGAGATTGAAGGCGCGCGGCTCGCGCATCAGTTTCATGCCGGCTTCGGTGGGATATTGATTTCCCTTGCGGCGGTTGCAGGGGTGGCAGCAGGCGACGAGGTTCTCCCAGGTGGACGAGCCACCGCGCGAGCGCGGAATCACGTGATCGAGCGTAAGTTCGCCTGAGGGCAATACCGTCGCGCAATACTGGCAGGTATTGCGATCGCGCAACAGGATGTTCTTGCGCGAGAGCGCGCGGCTCTGATGCGGGATGCGGCGGTATTCGAGCAGCCGGATCACGGACGGAAGGCGCATGGCGACGCGCGCCGAGTGCAGAAAATGTCCGTTCTCTTCTTCGGTCATGGCTACGCCCTTGAGCACGAGCACGAGGGCGCGGCGGGCGGCGCAGACGTTGATGGGCTCGTAGGACGCGTTCAGCACGAGGACCGGCGCGAGCAGGGCAGGGCCGTCGCCGGTGCGGTGCGTGGCCGCTGTGGCGAACAAGCCGGCGGCGTGCCGGGATCCTGCGTCGTGTTGTTCCATCCGCAAGGACATAAAATTCAAGGTTTCAAGGTTTCATAGTTTCAAGGTTCTCTTCGGACCTGGTTTCGTCTTTGAAACCTTGAAACCCTGAAACTTTGAGGCCTTCGATGTCACCTTCATCGTCCACTTCAAGATACTTAGATGCCAGTTTCAGCGTTCGTGCCACCGTGGCTACCCACACTTTGGAGGCTCCGGCGCGGCGCAGCACACGGGTGCACTCCGAGGCCGTAGTCCCGGTCGTATAGACATCATCCACCACCAGAACTTCGCGGCCAGTGACTTCCGTGGCACGCGGGACGGCGAAGGCTCCGCGGAGGTTGGCGCGGCGCTGGTGGCTGGTGAGGCCAATCTGCGAATGCGTGTCGCGAGTGCGCACCAGGAGGTCTGGAGCTAGTGTCAGGGCAGTCCGTAACCGGTCCGGAAGACACTTCAGCGCGGCCCGCGCGATCAATTCCGCCTGATTGAACTCACGCTGGCGACGCTTGGCCCTAAAAAGCGGAACCGGAACGACCAGGACCGTCGGTTGCTCGAATGAAGATTCAATCGACGCGATGGCCTCGGCTAGCATGCGTCCCAGCACGTTGGCAGCGGGACGAACGCCGTTATATTTCAGCAGATGGATGAGCTCGCGGAGTCCAGTGTCGTAACTGCCGTAAGCCACGGCGCGCTCGAAGAGAGGTTCGACGCGGCGGCAAACGGGACAGCGGCGCAGACCGTCGGGATCAGTTTCACCATAGGAAGAAAGAACGCGTTCGCCGCAAATCGAGCAGATTCTTCCTTCCACTGGATGAATGGCGGCCAGGCAACCAGGGCAGACCGGGAGCCGCGAAATATTCAGGAGGGGCAGGCCGCAGATGCGGCAGTCGGAGGGAAACAGAACGGAGAAGAGACTTTCAGCGGCGCGGCTGGCCCAAGATGTTTTCCGCGACGGAGGACTCAGCGGAACAATAGAATGCCTCGCTACTGCAATGGTGGCATGGCCAGCCCGGATTCGGTCCTCACTACTGCTGAAGACGGCCTCCTTGCGATCCCGCGGACACAACTCCTCCCGCGGCCGATCTTCGTTCGCACTCTGCCTGCTACTCCTGCAGTATAACGGCGAGCACGGCCCTAGGCAACGTTGCGGTTTGAGGGAACCGGCTGCTTTGCCGGAGACTTGCCCGGCACCATCTTCGGCGGATCAGATAAACGCTCTCGCACGGAAGTGAGAAACCAACGGTAATCCCGCCGGAAACATTCTCCACAACGCACTGGCTGGAGACCCATGAGCGGCAAAACAAAGCGCTCGGTCAACGTACGACGGCGAGAACGAAAACCGGTTTCACTGCCACAATCACGGCAACGATAGGTGCAGACAAGAGGATTTTCGGGGGACTGGTTCATACTCTTACTCCTCGAAGAAGACGGACGGTCAGACGAACGGGGCGGACAACAGATTGGGGTCATTTTACACCAATGCGCCCTCGGCCCGACCCGAAAATTGGCAGGGCTGCAGTTGCGGTATACTGGGCGCCGGCGTACAGGACGCCGCCCGTCCGCGGAGAGGACCGAGTCCACCTGAGCGAAATCGTTGAATCCAAGGTTCTTACGAACCTCCTTTCGCCTGCGTAGCGGACCCCGGGCTTACTTGAAGGAGGTCCGTCCATGTCCGATAAGCCAGCGAAGCAGTTCCACGATCGTCACTTTCCGGTCCATCCTAACCTCGACCAACTCAAACATCAGGCCAAAGATTTTCTGCACGCAATACGACAGGGCGACGCGGCGGCATTGGCGGAGTTGGGCAAGCATCATCCCAACGCAATCGATCCGGCAGCGGCCAGACTCGCGGACGCACAACTGGCGCTGGCGCGCAGCTATGGACTGCCGAACTGGCCGCGATTGGTAACCGCGTGCCGCATGACTGACGCGCTCTGGCGCGGAGATGCGGAGGCGGTCCGCGAACTCGTGCGGAAGAAACCGGGGCTGTTGCACGAAGCGGCCCGGGGAGTACCCGACAGCAATTGGGGACCTCCGATGTCGTACGCGGCGAATATCGGGCAGGATGCGATCATCCAGATGCTGCGCGAAATGGGAGCAACCGACGTGCAGCATGCGTTCGACCGCGCGTGTTTGCAGGGCCAGCTGGATACTGCCCGCAAATTGCACGCGATGGGAGCACGCGTGACTCCCGGGTGCGTGATGGGACCGTGTGAAACTTTGAATGACGCAGGATTGGCGCTGGTGCTCGAAATGGGCGCCGAACTCGCGGATGCGAACAGCGACCGGCTGGCTCCGGTTGCACTGCTGCTCGAGACATATTGCCGTTGGCCGCATGGAAAGCATCGCTGTCTCGAACTGGTGGCCGCTCACGGCGTTGACCTTCCTGACACACCCGTGATGGCTCTACATCGCGGGCGCATTGACTTGGTGGAAGCGCATCTGCGGCGGGATTCTGGCTTGCTGCACCGGACTTTCACCCATGAAGAAATCTACCCGCCGACATTGGGTTGCCACGCCGATCATTCCCTGGCGCTTCACGGGACACCATTGGACGGAAGCACGCTGCTTCACATCTGCGTCGATTTCGATGAGATCGAAATTGCGCGGTGGCTCATTGAACGCGGCGCCGACGTGAACGCAAAGGCGGAGATCGATGCAGAGAGCTTTGGCGGTCACACGCCGCTGTTTGGCTGCGTGGTGTCGCAGGCTTTCATGTGCCGGCGCGATCAGGACGCCGCTTTCGCGCGGCTGCTGCTGGATCACGGAGCCGATCCGAATGCACGAGCTTCGCTGCGGAAGCGGCTGCGCTTTGTCGCCGATGAATCGATGCATGAATACCGCGACGTCACGCCGATTTCTTGGGGCGAACGCTTCCACGGCCCACGGTCGCACGGGCATACATGGATCAGCCGTCCCGCAATGGAGTTGATTGCCGAGCGCGGCGGACACGGGTGATGCGGCGCCGAGGCCAGCATCGAACTTCGCTCGACGGACAGCCGAGGACGGCTGTCCCCACACGATCATGACATGGCGCGCGCGCTGCACACTTGTCATTCGGCCTTGCCGCGTGCTAACGTGCGCCGTTCCGGTGTTTTCGAATCTGCCACACAAGGCAACGCATACGAATCTGGTTCCATCCCACGCCCTAAAAGGATTTCACTATGAGTAGTCCCGTCAGCGATCTGCCCGCCAAGAGGAAACACACGCCCTACGTCCCTGAAACGATGGAGATGAAAGAGTTCACCTTCCGCGCCGTGCTGATCGGACTGGCGATGACCGCGATTCTGGGATCGGCGAACGCCTATCTTGGATTGAAAGCCGGGATGACGATTGCGGCCACGTATCCGGCAGCGGTAATTGGTATGGCGCTGCTGCGGCTGATGAAAGGCTCGCTGCTGGAAGAAAATATCGCGCGAACTGTCGGGTCGATCGGCGAGTCGGTCGCGGCGGGAGCGATTTTCACGATTCCGGCTTTCGTGATGGCGGATCTGTGGCCAGCTCTGCGGCCGGATATTACGAGCCCAGAATACTGGAAATCCGTGGCCCTGATGATCATCGGCGGCACGCTCGGTATCCTGTTTGTCACGCTGCTGCGCCGGGTGATGGTCGAAGATCCGGACCTCCCGTACCCGGAATCCGTAGCCGCGTCGGAGATTCACAAAGCCGGCCAACAGGGATCCACCGCGGCCAAGATTCTTTTCGCGAATATGGGCTTCGGCAGCTTCATGTATCTGCTGGGCGCAGTCAATGTCTTTAATCCTAGCAACACATTCCCGGTCACCATTGGGAACCTGGGAAAGAAGTTGCTGCTGCGCACCAGCACCAATCCGAACGTCGCCACGACGATCACCGGCGGCACAACGTTATTCACGGCGCCGGACGTCAGCCCCGCTTATCTCGGTGTGGGCTACATTATTGGTCCGCGGTTGGCCGCACTGAACTTCGCTGGCGGCGTTCTGGCATGGGGACTGCTGGTTCCACTCCTAACCTTTACGATCGGTCCTTACATTCAGGCCACGCAACCCGTGGATCAGCCGATCTCGTGGACCCTGCTGGCCAGCGCCATTTATTTTTCCATCGTTCGTCCGATCGCGGTCGGCGGCATGCTGGTGGGAGCGTCATACACGCTCTTCAAAATGCGTAAGCAGCTGGCTTTGGGCATGGGCCGTGCCGTTTCCGATCTGAAGAAATCGGCGACCGTTCAGGCCGCGACCAATCGTACGGAGCGGGATCTGCCGGCGAAAGTGATCTTCGCCGGGATTGGCGTGGTATTCGTAGCGATGATCCTGCTGTATCACTACTTCATCAGCGGAGCGGGCACACTCACCGGGGCGCAAGTTCTCTCCGGTTCCCTCGTAGCGGCCGGCGTCATGATCATCGTGGGATTTTTCTTTGCCGCGGTCTCGGGCAACCTGGTGGGCATGATCGGCTCGTCGAACAACCCGGTCTCTGGGCTCACGCTCTGCACACTGGTCATTGCAGCGCTGCTCATGGTGGCAATGGGGGTGAAAGGAACGGGTGGCGTCGCTGCCGTCCTTGGCGTGGCTGCCGTGGTGTGTGTTTCCTCGGCGGTGGCCGGTGAGATGTTGCAGGACTTGAAGGTGGGGCACATTCTTGGCGGCACGCCAGCGAAGATGCAGATCGGAGATTTGTTCGGCATCGTGGTGGCGTCGCTGGTACTGTTCTTCCCGATCGCAATTCTGGCGAAGGCGTATCACTTCGGAAGCGCTCAGCTTCCGGCTCCGCAGGCTGGTTTGATGGCCATGCTGTCCAAAGGAATTGTCGGTGGAGATATGGCATGGCCGCTGGTGATCGTGGGCATCCTGCTCGGACTGGGGATGATCATGATCGAGGTGAAGAGCGTGATGCTGTTCGCGGTGGGAATGTATTTGCCGCTGGGCACCACGTTCGCGATTTTTGTGGGCGGAGTGATCCGGTGGATTACCGACACGTTGCGCGACCGGCGCGGCTTCAACGATGCGCAGAAAGCGCGCGTGGATAATGCCGGCGTGCTGACCGCCTCTGGGATGATCGCCGGGGAAGCGCTCTGCGGGTTGGTGATTGCGGGACTCGTTGGATCGAACCACGACGTTACGCTCTTCAAGTGGACTCCACCGTACTTGCTGGCGCTGGCCGCGCTCGCGGTGCTGGCGATCGTCATGATTCGCCTGCCGCTGGCCAGTTGCGGTCGGCCGGAAGATCCGGCGCCGCCGACGGCCATTATGTAAGGCTTTATCACGAAGGACACGAAGTTTCACGAAGGCGACTCAAGGTTGGCTTCGTGTTCCTTTGTGTCCTTCGTGGTTTATCGATTCTTATGTCGATTGCCGAAAACATTGCTGCGGTGCGCGAGCAGGTCGCGGAGGCGGCGCTACGCGCCGGGCGTCGTCCGGAAGAGATTGCGCTGATGGCGGTCACCAAGACGCACGGGGTCGAGCGCATTCGAGAGGCATACGCTTCGGGGCTGCGCTTGTTCGGAGAAAACCGGGTGCAGGAGTTTGCGGGGAAGGCCGGCGCGCTGTCGGATCTGGCTGGAGCCGACTGGCACATGATCGGGCACCTGCAGACGAATAAAACAGGCAAGGCCGCGGAGTTGTTCAGCGCGGTCGACTCGGTGGATTCCGTGAAACTGGCCGAGAAGCTGGACGCATCTGCGCGAAGTTTGGGCAAGAAGCTAAGCGTCCTGATTGAGATCAACGTCGGCGGTGAAGCGGCGAAATCCGGGGCGGCTGCGGATTCGCGGGGACTGGGAGAATTGTTGCTCGCGGCTCCTCGGCTCGAAGCTCTCGAATTCCGTGGGCTGATGACCGTGCCTCCATTTACAGACGATCCTGAGGAAGCGCGTCCGTACTTTCGCAAGCTGCGCGAATT
The DNA here is from genome assembly GCA_963765015.1 of uncultured Acidobacteriota bacterium. GTDB lineage: Bacteria > Acidobacteriota > Terriglobia > Terriglobales > Acidobacteriaceae > Sulfotelmatobacter. The sequence continues at coordinate 53,064 of CAVXVD010000123.1, forward strand.
GCGCGACGCGATTTCTGCACGGCGGCTTCCGGGCATCGGCATGGATGTGCTTTCCATGGGCATGTCACATGACTTCGCGGTCGCGATCGAAGAGGGATCGACTTGCGTACGTGTGGGGACGGCCATCTTCGGAGAGCGGGCGACGGCATAGATGGCTTGTGATATTCGAAATTTTCGACGAGTTGTCATCCTGAACGAGCATTCTCCGTCGTGAAAGACCTCTGCACTTTGCCGGCGCCTGCAGACTGCATAGATCCTTCGCTTCGCTCGGGATGACAAGATTTTCTTGAGGAGACGATGTTTGCCGTCCACGGAAGTGCCGAATGTGTCACCTTCGCCGTCAAAGTTCATCCTCGCGCGAAAAAGAGCGCCATTACCGGCGAACTGGGCGATGCGCTCAAGGTCTCTCTGACCACGCCGCCCGTGGACGGCCGGGCCAACGAGGCCTGCATTGAATTCTTCGCGAAACTTTTGAAGGTGCCGCGAACTTCCGTTACCATTGCGTCCGGACTGACCAGCCGGAACAAGGTGATTCGCGTGGCGGGAGTGACGGAGCAATACGTTCGGGATCGGGTGTGCGGTTGACTGCGCAGGTTTTCGAAGATTTACGCAGTCGCGGGCAAGAGTGCCCGCGCCACACAATCTTGCCACACAATCCTGTCACACAATTACAGGAGATCCATTGAACTTTTCTGAACGTTTCCACGAAATTCGGACTGGGTTCGAGCGACCATTCTGGGTTGCCAACGTCAGCGAGCTTTTCGAGAGGCTCTCTTACTACGCCGTGTTTGCCGTGTTGGCGCGTTATCTGCACGAGGGGTTGCACTTTGACGTGCAACGCGCCAGCGGCTTGACGGGAATGTTTGGAGGATGGGTCTGGTTCCTGGCGGTGTTTGGCGGGGCCATCGCGGATCGGCTTGGGTTCCGGCGGGCTCTGTCGCTCGCTTACCTGTTTCTCACCATCGCGTATTTCTCCCTCGGCTCCATCGGAGCCGACTGGTTCGCTCCGTTACGAAATTCGCTTCCGTTGCCAACGCTCGTGGCGATCATCCTCGTGCTACCGGCGCTGGGTGTGTCATTGGTAAAACCCTGCGTGGTTGGAACGACGGCACGGTCTTCGAAGGAAAATGTTCGCTCAGTTGGATATTCGATTTACTACACGCTGGTGAACGTGGGCAGCACCGTGGGCCCGCTGCTCGCCGGATGGGTGCGCAATTCGGAAACTCTATTTCGGATTGCGGCGCTCAGCGTGTTCCTGATGTTTTTTCTGGTGTTGCTCCTGTTCAAGGAGCCGCGCCGTATGGACGACGCTCCGGCTGCGAGCTTAGGCCAAGTGGGCAGGAACTTCCTGACCGTCCTGTCGAATCCGCGCTTCATGCTCTTCCTGCTCATCTTTACCGGATATTGGATTGTCTTCTGGCAGGAATTCATCGCCTTGCCGCTGTATATCTCGACTTATATCGATCCGAATGCAAACACGGCGCGCATTCTGGCGACCGACCCGATCGTGGTGATCGCATTCACCATGATCATTGGATTTCTTACCAAGCGGCTGCATGCGTTTCATGCGATTGTGCTCGGAACGCTGATCACGAGCCTGGCGTGGATTCTGTTGATTGTGCATCCCTCGGTGTGGATGGCGGTCGCGACCCTGGTGGTGGTGGCGATCGGCGAGATCATGCAACAGCCGCGCTACTACGATTACATCTCTCGGCTCGCGCCGAAGGATCAGCAGGGCACGTACATGGGGTTCGCCTTCCTGCCCCTGGGGATCGGCTCGTTCATCGCCGGACCGTTCAGCGGTTGGCTAATGCACCATTACGGAGAAGAACTGCACCGGCCACAGATGGTGTGGTGGGCAGTGATTGCGGTCGGCATGGTTACAACGTTGCTTCTGTGGATTTACGACCGCGCGTTCCGGGTCGAGACGGTGGACGCGTCGTAGATGGTGCGTCTCAAGGTCAAATCCGGCGATGATCGCGACTTCTTGGTGTCAGGCACGCCCGCGGAACTAGCCGCGCAGATTCAGGCCGTTCTGAAAGACGGCGGCTCCGCCGAACACGCCGCCGGCGTGCAGTGGTTCTTCAAAAACGAGATCAAGTCCCACGGATGGTACACCGCCGCTCTACGGCGTGCGATGCGACGTGTGCGGCGAGAGATTCTGCGCGAGCATGATTTTTTCTTCCTTGTTGAGGTGGCCGATCAGCTTTTCCGAGGCTCCGTTCTGGAAGAAAAGGTCGCAGCCGTATTCCTTCTCCAACAATTGGAGGATCAGTTTGGTGATCGCGAATTCCAGCTCTTCGAAACATGGCTCGACCGCATCAGCAGTTGGGCCGATCACGATGGACTGGTGCACTACTTGATCGCTCCGATGGTGGCTGCTAAGCCGGCGCGAGTGAGAACCGTATTTCGCTGGGCCAAATCAAAGGATCGCTGGCACCGGCGCGCCGCGTGTGTGGCACTGATCCGCGGGGCACGGGCGAAACGGTTTTTTCCTGAGATCGTGCGGCTTTCCGATTTACTTTTAGCCGATTCCGATGACATGGTGCAGAAGGGCTTGGGCTGGCTATTGCGGGAGACGGCAAAGTTCGATGCCAAGCGCACCGTGCCGTATCTGATGAAGATACGCCGGCGGGCTCCTCGCCTGGTGTTGCGTACGGCGTGTGAGACGCTGCCGGCGGGCGTGAAGAAGAAACTTCTCGCCCCTCAGAAGTAACTCAGCCATGCGTCGCTGCGGCTCTGTCGTAAGGCGGCGAACCAGCGGCACAACGGATACAACGTCCCGACGACCACCGCCCAGATCAAATAGATAAACGGCAGCGGATATCCCCAGCCCGGCGGTGCAGTGACAGGGAACGAGCCAAGATTCGGGGATTCGAACATCCAATAAACCTGCCCGTAGCGCGCATAGCACACGGCAATGGCCACCAGATGAATCAGTGGGATGTGCAGCAGATAGTAGAACATTGGCACCTTACCGAAGATCAAGGCGGGGCGTAGCCAGCGCGGCGTGCCAGCGTCCACAGCCCATAGCAATAGCAGCGCCGGCCCGAGCGTCATCAAGAGATAGAGGAGCGATGGCGGATATTTTGTCGTATTCAAAAATGAGAGGGCAGTAAAAATGGCCGAACGCTGGTGGCTCCAACGCTGCGGATCGCCGTAGAGGTTGATCGCACGTAAAACGATGAAACCCGCGCTCATCCCCAGTCCTACCTGAAGCAGGAATGCTTTGCGCCGAGCCGATGGCCAGCGATAAATCTGTCCGAAGGCATATCCTACCGCCGTGACTCCGGCCCATGGAACGAGCGGATAAGCAACGAACACCGTATGTCCTGGACGATTCAAGAGAAAATTCGGCGAGTGCAGGATCGTCCAAAGCCAGTTGGACGAGTCGATGGAATCGAACAGATTGTGCGTCGTGATTAACAGGGCTCCGAATACCGCAACTGCCCAGGCGGGCAGGTAAACCAGAATCGACAGAACGATCATCGCCCATCCCAGGGCCCACAAAACGTTGAGTATCACCACGCGGTAGTCGAAGTTGAACTGCCATCCGAGACAACGGACCACCACCATTTCCAGAAAGATGAGCCAAAGGCCGCGCGTAAAGAGAAAACGCGACAAGCCGCTCTTGGATTTCTTGCGCAGGGAGAGATATGCTCCTGTGCCGGTGAGCAGCAAGAAAACGGGCGCGCAGAAATGGGTGATCCAACGGGTGAAAAATAGCGGGATCGTCGTAGTGGCCGGGTCGGTGGGGTTCACGCGGGAAGCGAAAAAATCGCGGGTGTGATCGAGGGCCATCAGGATCATGATGACGCCGCGAACCACATCGATGGACTCAATGCGGGTGCGCTGCGCGACTACGGGTTCGGCGGTTGCGGGCATCTGGCGGAGTTTAGCAAAACCGAGGAACTCCGTTCGACTTGACTGACAACTTCCGTGGAACGGCTGTCGAGCTTTGCTCGACTGGACGGGCGATGCCGCCCGTCCCCAGATGATCTAGGCGGATTCGCCCAAATCGCCGGGCTTGATTACAATAGAAGTTTGCCTATGGACCTCGCTGCTATCCAGTCTGCGCTGCGCGAACGCAATATCGACGCGTGGCTCTTTTGCGATCATCACCATCGCGACCCCATTGCCTATCGCGTTCTTGGCCTGCCCGCCAGTTTGATGGTGACGCGGCGGTGGTTCTATCTGATTCCGGCCGAGGGCGAACCAGTGAAGCTGGTTCATAAGATCGAAGCCGGGCACCTCGATTCCCTGCCGGGCAAGAAACATTTGTATTCCGGCTGGCAGGAACTGTTCGATCAGCTGAAGTCGATTTTGGCCATGCATCGCGACCTGGCGCTGCAATATTCCCCCAACAACAGCGTGTTTACGATTTCACTGGTGGATGGCGGCACCATCGATCTGCTGCGGGGCTTGGGGAAAAATGTGGTGAGTTCGGCCGACCTGGTGGCGCAATTTGAATCCACCTGGAGCGACGAACAGATCCAGTCACACTTTGCCGCCCGCGATAGCGTGGACTCCATTGTCGCGGATTCGTTTAAAGAGATTGGGAAGCGCGTCCGCAACGGTGGCACGAAAGAACATGAAATCCAGCAGTGGTTCATGGAGGCGTTTGCCCGTGAGAATCTGCTGACCGACGATCCGCCGATTGTGGCCGTCAACTCGAATGCGGGCAATCCTCATTACGAGCCACATGCCAGCCATCCGGTGCCGATCCGCCAGGGCGATCTGGTGCTGCTCGACGTTTGGGGCAAGAAGAACACGCCGAACGCGGTTTATTACGACATTACCTGGATGGGATTTGTGGGTGGCGCGCCTTCGGGACGGATACAGGAGGTATTCAACATCGTGCGCGATGCGCGCGATGCCGGCGTAAAGACGGTGCTCGACGCGATCAGCTCAGGACGCCGCATTGCGGGATGGGAAGTGGACCGCGCGACCCGCGGCCACATTCAGAAGGCCGGGTACGGCGAATATTTCATTCATCGCACGGGACATTCCATCGGCACCGACGTCCATTCCAACGGAGCCAATATGGATGATCTCGAGATTCATGACGAGCGGCAGATCCTTCCCAACTCGTGCTTCTCGATCGAGCCCGGCATCTACCTGCCGGAGTTTGGCGTGCGCAGCGAGGTGAATGTGCTGGTGCGGGCCAAGTCGGCGGAAGTCACGGGGAAAATTCAACGCGAGATTGTGAACATCTAGAATGGCAAATTCCATGACAGATATGAAGACGACGCCAGCGGAATCGCTGAGCTTGATGTCGGTGCTGGCGCCCGCGGTGGGCTGGCTGATTCCGGGCGCGGGGCACATGATCCAGAAGCGCTGGATTCGCGGGCTGCTGCTGTTTGTGTCGATCGTAACGCTGTTTCTGCTGGGGCTCGGGATGCAAGGCCGCATTTACAAGGCAAATGGCGGAGATATTCTCGACATTCTTGGTTTCATCGGCGACGTCGGTGCCGGTGGGCTTTACATTCTGACGCTGGCCAACGACTGGGGCCAGGGCGCAATCCAGTTCGCGACCGCCGATTATGGAACGAAGTTTATGATCGTGGCGGGATTGCTGAACTTTATCGCGGTTGCTGACGCGTATCACATCGCGATCGGGAAGAAGAAATGAAACAGTTGCCAGTTCTCAGTTCTAGGTTCTCAGTCAAGATCGCTTCGCGGAGATACACGCAGTGACGATTACTCTCAATCATTTCAGCGCGGCGGCGGTGTTCGCCCTGTTTGCCTCTATTGTGTTCGGCATTACTCATCGCGACACGGCTCGCGACATGGTTCGGTACGGACTTTATTGTTTCGCCATGTTTCTGGGGGGAGTGCTGGTGGCCGGGTGGGCCATGTGGGTTCTACGGCGGTAGCTGCACCCGGACCTCGGACGTCAGACCTCGGGTGCCGCTAAGAGCGAGTATTTGTGTCAGGCCTAAAGTCCGAAGTCTGAGGTCCGCTCTTTCTATCCTTCCCACACGAACGCATCAAACACTCTTTTTGAGTCAAACTTCAGCCTGCGGTAAAGCGCGACCGCTCGCGCATTAGCCTCGGTCACGGTCAGCGACAACAGGGAGAAGTTCCGGCTGCGCAGGTTTTGTCCCGTGGCCGCCAGCAGAGACTCGCCAATTCCCTTTCCGCGAAACTCCGGCAATACGCAGACTTGCGTGACGTGGCCGACATCGCTGCGAACGCGTGAGCAGAGGATCAGTCCGATCAGGCTTTTCGCTTTGCGGTCGAGGGCCACGAAGGAGGAGTCCGCGTCGAAAACGCCGCAGCCGGGAAAACGCACGATGTTGTTCAGGAAGCGGAGCGATCCGCTCAGAGTATGGTACTGATCGTTGATCTGGGCGTCGACGTGGCTGCGATATGCCGCGGTGATGACTGCGGCGGAGGGCTGGTAATCCGCTTCGGCCCAGCGGCGTATCTCCACTTCCGGATGCATTCTGGGCTTCTCCACGGGAGCTGATGACTTGCCCAGGGTCAGCACCATGAACAGGCGCGGATGCCGCTGAAATCCCGTCTCGAGAAACGGTCGCGAAACTGCGTTGGCCTCGTGGGCCAGCAACTGCGCTTCAACGCGATGGATTCCCGGCGACTGCTGCAGGGTTTCAATGACGTGGGTGAGCAGCTTGATTTCAACCTCGCGCGCATTGGGAAGCCGGGTTCCGTTAGTGACGTAGAGATCGCCGATGACGCCCTTGCTGCCCTCGTAAACGAAGAAGGAGTAGCCAAAGACGCGGCCGCGGTCGACAGCGGCGTATCCGGGCAGGATTTTGGCGTCGACGTAGCGGAGAATCATTTCCGCCGAGCCGGAATAATCCCACGAAAGCAGGCGAGACCAGACCAGCGTCTCATCCTCGAGCAACGGACGCAGGTCTACGGAAGAAAAATGCCTGAGATCGAGAATCTCCAAAGGGCTCCTGCAGCGGGCATGCGCTGGGGACAGCGGCAAACACCGTGGCAAAAGTCCGAGTGTAGATGGTTCGCCCGGCATAGGCAAACAGCGGGAACAAACGACGGCAACAGAGCGAAATCGGTCACGGTCGCGTTGTGGCAGGCGCACCGCCCCTTGTGATCTCTGTCACTAACCGTTTCTTTCGGGCTGGTAATCCACAGCACGGCGCAGGTCCCGCATCCGGGCTAACGATAATGTTCATAGCAACTTAGAGAGAAATGTCACCAGAACCTTGCGTGCTTCGCCTCACGGCCTTCTGTGATGGCGGTCACACCGTACACCGGGCTTCCCCACGCATAATCACATCCTGCTTTAGCTGAATTCTGGAGTGATCGCAACTCCTCGCTGGGGGCACTCGTGGCAAAAGGACGTGTTTCGATCGTGGTTGAGCGCTGCAAAGCTTGCGGCTTCTGCGTGGAGTTCTGTCCCACACATGTGCTGGAACTCTCCTCCGCATTCAATTCCAAGGGCTACCATCCACCGCATGTCGTGCATCCGGAAAAGTGCAGCGGCTGCGATCTGTGCGGGATGTACTGCCCAGACTTCGCGATCTATGGCAGCAAGGCCGCAGCGGCCGCGAAAGAGCCGCAGAGCAGCGCGAGCGACAAGAGTAGTGGAGGTGAGAAATGAAGGCGGATCCGCATGGAGTTTTGACCGGAACGCATTTTATCGATGGCGACCATGCCTGCTGTGAAGGAGCGCTGGCGGCCGGGGCGAGGTTTGCAGCGGGATATCCGATCACGCCCTCCACCGAAGTCGTAGAACGCTTTGCCGCACGGGTACCGACGGTCGGCGGAACGTTCATCCAGATGGAAGATGAACTCGCCGCGTCGATCGCATTGCAAGGCGGAGTTTGGGGTGGGGCCAAGGCCTTCACCGTGACTTCGGGCCCAGGCTTCTCGCTGATGATGGAGCACATCGGCTACGCGGCGATGACCGAGACGCCGTGTGTGTTTGTCGATGTGCAGCGCGGCGGACCGTCAACCGGACTGCCAACGCTCCCGGCGCAGGCGGACATGATGCAGGCGCGCTGGGGATCACATGGCGATTACGAGATCATCGCACTGTGCCCGAACTCGCCGCAGGAGTGCTTCGATTTGACCATCCAGGCATTTAACTTTGCGGAACAGTATCGCGTGCCGGTGATGTTCATGATGGACGAAGTGGTGGGGCATATGACCGAGAAGGTCGTGATTCCTCCTGCCGACCAGATTGAAGTCGTGCCGCGGAAACATACTCAGAAGTCCGTGGAAGACTACCTGCCGTACGAGACGAATGGCGACCTGGTGCCGGAGATGGCACATGCCGGCGAGGGCTACAACTTTCACGTGACCGGCTTGACGCACGATGAACGCGGCTATCCGAATATGACGCCGCCGATGCAGGACAAACTCGTACGGCGCTTGCAGAACAAGATTCGCAACGCTGAAGACAAGATTTGCCTCTTCGAAGAGGAGCAACTGGATGGCGCGGACGTGGTGGTGGTTTCGTACGGCATCACATCGCGAGTGGCGCAGCGGGCCATTGACGCGGCCCGCGCTCGCGGACTGAAGGTCGGCAAGCTGCGTTTAATCACAGCGTGGCCGTTCCCGGACAAGAAAATCAAGGAACTAGCCGCGCAGGTGAAAGCGTTCGTGGTCCCCGAACTCAACCTGGGACAGATGGTGCGCGAGGTCGAACGCTCAGCCGGTGGCAAAGCGAAAACATTCGCCGTGTCGCACGCCGGCGGTGGAGTCCATAATCCTGACGAAATCCTGAACACCATCGTGGAGGCAAGCCGATGCTGAATATTCTCCAAGACGACACTGAGAATCCGGTAGAACAGTTCCTGCGCACCGACCGCATGCCACACATCTGGTGCCCGGGATGCGGCATCGGCACCACGGTAAACTCCTTCGCGCACGCACTAATCGATTCGAAGATCGATCTCGGATCGCTCGCCCTGGTTTCCGGAATCGGCTGCACCGGGCGCGTGGCGGGCTACGTGAAACTCGATTCGTTTCATACCACGCACGGACGCGCGATTCCGTTTGCTACCGGACTGAAGCTGGCGAATCCGAAATTGAACGTCGTGGTTTACTCCGGGGACGGGGATCTGTCGGCGATCGGCGGGAACCATCTGATCCATGCGGCGCGCCGCAACATCGATCTCAAGGTCATCTGCGTCAACAATCTGATCTACGCAATGACCGGAGGCCAGACTGCGCCGACCACGCCGGGGCACGCGACGACGTCGACCAATCCTTACGGCACTTTCGAACCTTCGTTCAACCTGCCGCATCTGGTCGAGGCCGCTGGCGCCGTGTACGTGGCACGCTGGACGACCTTCCACGTGCGCCAACTGGCGCGCTCGATCAGCGAAGCGTTCCATAAGAAGGGATTTTCCTTCATCGAGGTCATCTCGCCTTGTCCGACGCTTTACCAGCGGCGCAACAAGATGGGGGACGGCCTCGACACGATGAAGTACTACAAGGAAAAGAGCAAGGTGAAGAACGGTGCGCCGACCAGCGAGGTTGGACTCACGCTCAACGGCGAGATTGCGGTGGGCAAGTTCGTGGATCGCGACCGGCCTGATTATCAGTCCATGATGCGGGCGCAGTATGTGGATAGTTTGGGTGAGCGCTATATCGAAGAAGCAGAAACGGAGTGCGTATGCGGCTAACCGAGATTCGAGTGGCAGGATTCGGCGGCCAGGGAGTGATCCTCTCGGCTATCGTACTGGGCAAGGCAGCGTCGATTTATGAAAATGGCTTCGCGACCATGACCCAGAACTTCGGTCCGGAGGCGCGCGGAGGTGCATGCAGCGCCCAATTGGTGCTATCGGACGCGCCGGTGCTGTATCCGTATGTGACGCGGCCGGACATCATGGTGGTCATGTCGCAGGAGGCTTATAACCGATTCGCGGCCGAGTTGAAACCCGGGGGCATCCTGATCGTGGAAGAGGACCTGGTGCGTGTCTCCAATCTGAATCAGGACAAAAAGGTGTACAGCATTCCGGCCACGCGCATTGCCGAAGAATTGGGCAAGCGTATGGTGCTGAACTCCGTGATGGTCGGATTCTTCACCGCGGTTACGAAACTCTTGACGGCGGATGCCGTGCGCAAGGCCGTGGCAGATTCGGTGCCTCCGAGTTTCTCCGAGTTAAATCTGAAAGCGTTCGACCGGGGATTCGAATACGGAAACACCACGCTCGCTGGAACTCCGGCGAAGCCAGAACTGGAAGCGCTGGCTTATTCGGAGGAGTAGGAGACTATCTCTCAGGCTGAGGAGCCGCCGCTGAAACCCAGTAGTATCGGCAGCCTGGGATCGCCCGAAAGATTCGAATCGCTCCGAGCCGCCGTCATTGCGCGGGTCGCGCGCAACCCCGGACGAATGCATCCGGGGCTACACTCCCAACTCGTGTACGGTTACGGCGATGCCGCCGCGACCCAGTAGTAATCCAACCCTTGCGGCGCGTAGTGACCTAGAAATGAAACGCGCCTGCCTGCCGTCTGTTTCGCGACATTGTCCATCCAGGTCGTGGGCGCAACGAGCAGATGTTCCCCTGGCGGAAGCTTCCCTTCCTCGTAGCGCGTGATGACCTGATTCCGATAGAAGGCCAGCCCGTATTCCGCTTCGCGCTGGACTCCATAAACCGCAAGCGGCAATCTGCGGGACTCAACACTGGCGAGCTCGATTGCCAGCGGACGCGCGGAAAGCGTCTGATCGATCGCTCCCGTGCCCAGTTTCAGTACCGCCGCGACAGCCAGCACGACCGGGATGAGCGTGACGAAGCGCAGCATGCGCAGGCCGAGGCGGCTAGACAAAGTCAGCGCGATCGCAGCGGCTAGCAGGAAGGCGATTGCCAAGGCAATGTCCATCGGACGCCCTGCAGGCAACCGGTGTTGCGTTATGAGGTATGCGATTAGAGTCGCGGGAACGATGGGCGCAGCCGAGGCTAAAGCGTGCAGCGCGATCATCCACTTGGAAGCTGCGCTCTCCTGCTCGAGTCGGCGGCGAAGATAATCGGCCAGCAGCACGGCACCGGCAGGAACGGCTGGGAGAATGTAGCCCGGAAGCTTCGACTGCGAGATCGAAAAAAAGGCAACCGGCAACATGAGCCAGCAGATGGCGAAGACGCTGAATTGCAACTCCGAGTCAGGCTCGGAAGACGCCGATGAGCGCTCTGCCCACCAAACACGCAACGACTGAAAAAGCGCGGCGATGACGAAGACGATCCAGGGCAACAGCGCCACTGCCATCACGGGAAGGTAATACCAGAAAGGCTCAGGATGGTGGTAGAGATTGGTTGAGAAGCGGGCGAGATTATGTTCCAGGATGAATTCGCGAAAAAACTGCGGATTCCGCATCTCGACCAGGGCGTACCACGGCAGCCCGATCGCGCAAAAAATAAAGATGCCGGGCAGCCAAATCGTTCGTACGATGAGGCGCAATTCCCTTGTCGCCAGCGCGAACACTATGAGAATCGCGGCTGCGAGGAAGGGCGCGACCGGACCCTTCGCCAGCATGCCTAGCGCCATACAGAAATAGAAGAGCGCGAGATAGATTCGCTTCTCATCTTTTTGCTCTTGCAAACTCTCGCGCCAAGCCCACCATGCGAGCATTCCGATGGCGAAACTTGCGGCCAGCGGCATGTCCATGGAAGCGGCGTGCGCATAGCCAATCACTCCGGCGCTCGAGGCCGTGATGAGGGCGGCATCGATTTCCCCTCCGGGACGAAACTTACGGAAGAAGAGGTAAACCGCAAGGACGAGCAGAGTCGCGTCAATGGCTGCCGGCATGCGCGCCGCGGTATCGCTCACGCCGAGAATCGAATAGATCGCCATGGCTTGCCAGTAGTAGAGCGGCGGCTTCTCGAGCCACGGGCGGCCATTCAGCAGGGGGGTGATCCAGTCGTGGCGCTCCAGCATCTCGCGCGCGACTTGGGCGTAGCGGGGCTCATCGGCGCCGATCAGGCCAAACGCTCCCATGCCATAGAAAAAAAGGAACGCGCAGAAACCGGCGATCAGCAACGCGTCTGTGCGGGTGCGAGCGGTCATTTAAAACAAAGTTTCAAGGTTTCGAGAGTTTCAATGTTTTAACGTAACGGGATGGGGATGAATTATCAAGAAATCTGGAAAGCATCCAACACTGGAACTTTGCAACGTGCCTTATTGTACGGAAGGACCGCGCCGGAGTTGGAACACGACCTGGCGGACGGCTTCGGCGAGCGGACCGTCGATCGAGCATCCACTAGCGCATTCGTGGCCGCCGCCGCCAAAACTCTCGGCGACGCGAGCGACGTCGAGTTTCCCTTTGCTGCGCAGGCTGACGCGATACCGGCCGTCAGGCAGTTCCCGGAAAAACGCGGCCACCTCGACCCCGCCTATCGAAAGAACGTAATTCACGAGCCCCTCGCAATCTTCCTCGATCGCGCCGCTGCGCTCCATCTGCTTCTGCGTTACCCAGACATAGCCGATGTGGCCTTCGATTTGGAGATTGCGCAGCGCTTCTCCGAGCAGCTTGATCTTGGCGACTGAGTGCGCGAAATAAATCCCGCGGGCACAGTGTGCCGGATCGGCTCCCGCCAGAACCAGCTCGCGCGCGAGAGCGAATGTGTTCTCGTTCGTCCCCTGGAACATGAACGAACCGGTATCGGTCATGAGAGCCGTATAAAGGCACGTTGCGATTTCCGGCGAGAACTTCACGTCCGCTTCGCGCGCCAGGCGGAACACCATCTCGGCTGTGGCCACGGCGTGCGGATCAATCCAGTTGACGTGAGCGAAGGGACGTCCGCTGACGTGGTGGTCGATGCTGATCAGAAAGCGATCTTCGAGACCTTCCAGGCGCGTGCGATGGATGCTGTCACATTCTAGGATGATCGCCGCTTCGTACGCGCCCGCGACGCGGCTTGACTGCACGACTTGGTCCGCAAATGGAAGGGAACGATAGATGCGGGGAACACCATCGTGAAGAACGACATCGGCCTGCTTACCCATGGCGCGGAGAACCTGGCAACAGGCGAGTGCGGATCCGACGGCATCTCCGTCGGGGCGAGCGTGCGACGTCAGCACGAAGCGCTCGTGCTGCCCGATCTGCCGGAGTACGTCCTCGACGCCGCTATGCTTTTTTTCCACCCTGCGCCTTTTTGGGCTTGCTGCGTTTCTTCGCCCGCGCCAACAATTCTTCGACACGAGCTTTTTCCTGTTCCGCGCGATCGAGTCGAAAAATCAATTCCGGAGCGCGCCTCAGCCGCAGTCGCTCCACCAATTCGTGACGAATATATTCGCGGGCGGCTTCCAGGCCCTCCAGGCTCTCGTCGGCATCGGAGTCATCGCCTTCGACGTTGACCCAGACCTCCGCCGATCTGCCGTCATCGGCGATGTGAACGGCGGTCACGCTCACCAGGCCGATGCGCGGATCCGCCAGCTCGCCTTCCACCAGCGTTTCGATCTCTTCGCGCAGGGCTTCGCCAACCCGTCCGCGATGATATTTGAGCCCGCGCTTCTCCACACTGCACCTCAGGTAAAACGGATGAGAATATCAGAAAAAGCCATTCAAGTGTGTGATTCGGACGTGCTATTGTCCCCTGCTTCGGTCAGAAGGGGATAAGTACGGAGGTAACAAGACATTAGGGGGTGTGTAGGCCAAGTTTCAAGGTTTCAGAGTTTCAAGGTTTCAATGATACAGACTCCACGTTCCTGCCGACGCCTTAGAAATACTCGACAAAAGAGTCGGCGATCTCCGCGCCGTGATTGTTCGCAATCCGCGTAGCGGCCCGTTCTACGTTCTTCATCAGTCCATCGAGATAATCCCGGGACGTCGAGATGCTGACTACGCCGATCGTAGCCCGGTTCCACAGTTCCGCGGCATCGAGTTCGGCGACGGAGATGTTGAAGCTGGTGCGTAGCCGGTCTTTCAGGCTGCGAACCACCTGGCGGCGGTCTTTAATGGACTGCGCGGCTTCGATGTGAAGCTCGAGGGTGAGAAAAGCGATCGGCATGCAGTTCTCAGTTGTCAGTTCTCAGAAACACCATTTTGCCTTAACTGAGAACTGAGAACCGGGAAGTGAGGACTCGTTTAAGCGATTACTTCCGCCGCGATCCGTTCGGTGGCAAAGGCTTCAATCACGTCACGGGCCTTGATGTCGCCGTAGTTCGCGATGGAGATGCCGCACTCCATCCCGTTCGTGACTTCTTTCGCGTCATCCTTGAAGCGCCGCAGCGAACCGACTTTGCCTTTGAAGACGACCACGTTGTCGCGCAGCAAGCGCACTTCCGAGTCGCGTTTGATCACGCCATCGGTTACGCGGCAGCCAGCAATCGTGCCCACCTTCGGGATGCGGAAGGTTTCGAGCACCTCGGCGCGACCCTGGTAGGTTTCTTTGATCGTTGGTTCGAGCAGGCCGCTCATGGCGCGCTTGATCTCGTCCTGCAATTCGTAAATGATCGAGTGCAGGCGAATGTCTACTTCTTCCTGCTCAGCCAACTCCTGCGCCTTGCGCTCCGGACGCACATTGAAGCCGATAATGATGGCATTGGACGCTGAGGCCAGCAACACGTCCGTTTCGGTGATGGCACCGACTCCCGAGCGCAGCAGCTTGAGGCGAACTTTGTCGTTGGAAAGTTTTGTGAGCAGGTCGCTGAGGACTTCCACCGAGCCGCCGACGTCGCCTTTCAGGATGATGTTCAGTTCCTTGGTGCCGGCGGTTTTGATCTGTTCCGCAAGGCCTTCGAGCGATACGCGCGAACTCTTGGCCAGCGCGGCTTCGCGAGCTTTCTGCTCGCGATATTCGGAGATACCACGAGCTTTATCGCGGTCGGCGACGACGACAAACTGATCGCCAGCCTGCGGCAAGCCTTCCATGCCGAGGATTTCGACCGGTGTTGAGGGTGGCGCAGTCTGAAGCGCGGCGCCGCGATCGTCAAACATCGCGCGTACCTTGCCGTAAACATTGCCAACCACAAAGTTGTCGCCGGCGTTCAGCGTGCCGTTCTGTACCAGGACCGTGGCCACAGGTCCGCGGCCGCGATCGAGTTTCGCTTCGAGCACCACGCCTGAGGCAGCGCGTTCCGGAGTTGCCTTCAGCTCAGCCAGGTCGGCGACCAGGCAAATCATTTCCATCAAGAGGTTGAGATTGGTCTTCTTCTTCGCGGAAACGTCGACGAAGACCGTTTTGCCGCCCCAGTCTTCCGGCACCAGGCCGCGGTCGGCGAGTTGCTTCTTTACACGATCGGGGAGAGCGTCGGGCTTATCGATCTTGTTGACCGCAACAATGATGGGGACCTCAGCGGCGTGTGCGTGATCGATCGCTTCTAGCGTCTGGGGCATGACACCGTCATCGGCAGCGACGACGAGCACGACAATGTCGGTCGCTTTCGCACCGCGGGAACGCATGCGCGTGAACGCTTCGTGACCCGGTGTGTCGAGGAAGACGATCTCGCGGCCGTAAGCCGGGGATTCTTTGTCGGCGATGCGAACTTTGTAGGCGCCGATATGCTGCGTAATGCCTCCGGCTTCGCCTCCGGCAACATTGGTCAGACGAATGGAGTCGAGCAGCGTGGTCTTGCCGTGATCGACGTGACCCATGATGGTGACCACGGGCGGACGCGGCGTGACCTCGACGGCGGAGTCTTCCCCACTCGCAGCGGCAGCGTCGATGTCTTTCGAGGCTTGCTCTTCGAAGGTGATTACGTTCGTCTCGGCGCCAAAGAAGCGCGCCATCTCACTGGCGAGTTCGGCGTCGAGCGTCTGGTTAATCGTGGCAAAAACGCCCCGACCCAACAGACGAGAGATGAGATCCTTGGCGCGGATATCGAGCTTCTCCGCGAGATCTTTCACGCTGATGCCTTCGGTAATGGTGATGTTGCGCGTAATCGGCGCGGGCTCGTTCGACACCACCATGCGCGGCGGTGGCGTGTAGCCCTTCATCGGCCCTTCTTTTACGCCACGCGGAACGTAGCGCTGGCCGGGACGGCGAGCGGGAGCTCCGGGACGCGCACCGGGACGCGCTGGTCCGGGCGGCGGAAGACCTGGTCCAACACCCAGAGGCCGTGGGCCCGTGGGGGCCGAACGGGTGGGGTGCATGGGACGACGTTCGCCGGGACGGAGCGGCGGACGCGGCGCACCCACGCCTCCTGGTCCCTGCGGACGGGGGCGCTGGAAAATTGGTTGACCTGGCACGGGACGACCCGGGGCAGGACGCAATGTACCGACGGGAGCGCTTGCCTGCGGAGGCGGCGCTGGACGCGGTGGCGGAGCCTTGTAGACCGGGCGGGGCCCGGTCTGCGGAACAATCATACGCGGCGCGGGCGGTTGCGGCGGCCCTGTGACCACGGGCGGCGCTGGACGCGGAGCAACCGGCGCCTGCGGCGGAGCGGAAGCGGTTATCGAAGGAGCAGCAGGCGCGGGCGGAGCGACCACGGCAGCCGGAGCAGGCGGCGTGGGACGCGGGGGCGCGGCAAGTGGCGGCGCGGGCGGAGCAGGGGCGATCGCGGGCTTTTCCGCAACCGGAGCGGCCACGACAGGGCGGACCGGAGGCGCTGGGGTTACAGTCGCAGCAACGCTGGCCGCAGGAGCAGGCGGCGGAGTTGGTTTCGGGGGCGGCGGAGGCGCGATTGCGGGTCTTGAGAGGAGTCGGCGGCGCAGGCGGCGCAGGCGGCGCTGGTGTAGCCGGCGCGGGCCGTACCGGCGGCGCAGCTGCAGCTTCCTTCTTTTGGGTGATTGCCTTCAGTACATCGCCCGGACGGGAGATGTGCGACAAATCAATCTTGGTTCGGATTTCGTCGTCGCCGCGCAACGGGCGCGCGGACCGGGCAGACGGTGCCTGCGCTTCGGACGAGCCGCGGATGTGGGCCCGCACTTTGTCTGCTTCAAAGTCTTCCAGCGAACTGGAATGGGTCTTCTTCTCCGTCACCCCGACGAGCGGTAGCGCGTCGAGAATGGCTTTACTTTTAACTTCCAGCTCCCTAGCGAGATCGTTGATTCGAACCTTACTCATCCGGCCTTTCTTGTACCCGCGTCGCGCTTAGGTCTTCATTGCGGCCTCACGGGAGTCAGCTTGTCGCACTCGCACACTTTCGACAATGTTTGCGCGTGCCATGCTATTCGGTTTTTTCTGGAGCGGAATCTTCTTCTGCTCCCAGCTGTTTCACTTCTGCGTCCGAGGCTGCTTCCGCATCCGGTGTCGGGTCAGAAGCGGCAGCCTCTTCGGCAGCGGCTTCCGGCGCGGTCTCTTCGGCGATGGCTTCACCGTCGACCGATTCGCCTTCAGCCGGGACCACACCCTCTGCGGATCCAGCCTCCAGGCTCGCGAAATAATTATTCACCGCGAGACTGATTTTTTCCACCGTCTTCGGGCCGATACCTTCGATGGCCTCAAGCTGCTCCGGCGTCATGTCAGCCAGCGCCTCGACCGTAGTCACACCGGCAGCGCCAAGCTTTTCCACCAGGCCATCGCCCAGGCCGGGCACGCTCTCCAGTGGAGTGGTGGCCTGCGGCGCCATCGCAGCCATCTGCTGCTCGACTTCCTGACGCTTCTCTTCCTCGCTCTTAATGTCGATCTTCCAACCGAGCAGCTTCGCGGCCAGACGAACGTTCTGCCCTTTCTTGCCGATGGCCAGAGAAAGCTGGCTATCGTCCACTACAACTTCGAGGTGTTTATCGGTGCTGTCGACGACGGTGACGCGACTGACTTTTGCGGGCTGCAACGCCTTCTCGGCGAAGGTGACCGCATCCTCGTGATATTCGATGATGTCAATCTTCTCTCCACGCAGTTCGCGGATGATCGACTGCACCCGCATGCCCTTCATGCCGACACAGGCGCCCACGGCATCGACGTCCTTGTCCTTCGACATGACGGCAATCTTGGTACGCTCGCCGGCCTCGCGGGCAATGGCACGGATAACCACGGTGCCATCGTAGATTTCGGGAACTTCGGTCTGGAACAGATGTTGCACCAATTCGGGTGCAGCACGCGAAACCACGACTCCCGGACCTTTCGAAGCCCGTTCGACGCGGGCAATCACAACTCGCACCCGCTCGCCGATCGCGAAAGACTCCAACCGCGACTGCTCTTTGCGGGGCATGCGGGATTCCGCCTTGCCGATGTCAAAAATGACGTCCGGACCTTCCACCCGCTTCACCGTGGCGTTGACAATTTCGCCCACGCGTCCGATGTACTCGTTGTAAACCGTGTCGCGCTCGGCTTCCCGTACCTTCTGGAAAATGACCTGCTTCGCCAGTTGCGCTGCGATGCGTCCGAGAATTCCTTCGGTTGGTTTCGGAATCTGCAACTCCCCGCCGACTTCCAGGCTGGGATCAACCTTGCGCGCATCTTCCAGCGTCACCTGCAGGTTCGGATCCTCAACCTGCTCCGGAGTCTCCACCACCGTCTTCACGGCGAAGGCGCTGATCTTGCCGGTGTCTTTGTCCAGCTTGGCTCGGAGATTTTCCTGCGACTTGTAGTACTTGCGCGTGGCCATAACAATGGCATCTTCCACCGCGCTGACCACAATCTGCGGATCGATCCCTTTTTCCCGGCTGAGTGCGTCGATCGTATTGTAGAGCTCGCTAGCCATAAAAAAACTCGGACCTCGAACTTCGGACCTTAGACCTTCAGGCTCTCAGAACCACTGAGGTCCGAGGACTGACGTCCGAGGCCGCACTTCAGATTTCCGGCACCAAATTCGCCTTTTCCACGTTGGCGAAATCAATTTCAATCTTCTGTCCAGCCGCCGCGCCCATCTTTTTGCGCGATTTGTGGCTGGCCACGCTTAAGTCCAGCGTCAAACGGCCGTCCTGAAAACTCTCCAAACGCCCTTCAAAATGACGGCTGTTATTGACGGGCTGCCGCGTCATCAGCTTCATGCGGCTGCCGGTGAAGCGCGTGAAATCCGCGGCCTTGACCAACTTCCGGTCCAACCCGGGCGACGAAACTTCCAGGGTGTACGAACCTGGCATCACATCTTCGACGTCGAGAATCGTGCCAAATTCGCGGCTGAAGTTCGCACAATCCTCGTGCGTCACTCCCGCGAGCGGATCGGTTCCCGCCGCAGGCTTGTCGAGAAACACCCGCAGCATGCGCGCCTTGCCTCCGCCGAGGAACTCGACCTCGACCACTTCGAGTCCACTGGAGGCGGCGACGCGATCCGCAATTTCCCGCACACGTTCAACGTCAAGCGCCATGAATCCAATAGCTTACAGGCCGATGGCCGCATTCACCGAGGGTTCCAACTAAAAAGTGGGCTTGCGCCCACTGGTGTGCTTCGCCAAATGCCGGTACACAGCAGTTCTCAGCTTCTTAATATACGCCCGGAGTGCTTAAAAGACAAACCGGGACGCGCCATCCCCGGCCAGAAACTGCGAATATTTTCCGCCAACACCTTGCGAATCTCCAATTAGCAGTCGAGTTACAATTCTGGCTGCGCATTTGAAGTGGAGGTCGTATGTCGATTCACCGCCTTCCCGTGATACCGCTCCTGGCCGCCACTCTTTTCGCTTCCACGCTTGCCATGGGACAAGGCCGCGGCGGGGGTAGCCCCAAGGGCGGCGCGACGACCGGCACCATGGTCAATCCGACCGCGAATATGAACGGCAACATCGCAACCGGCACCGGCACTAACCTTAATCCTTCGATCGTTCGTTTGAACTCGGCGAGCGACGAACCAAAAGTCGAGTTTCGCTCGCAAACGGTCTTGATCCAAGTTCCGGTCGTGGTCACGGATAAATCTGGCAAGCACCTGCACGGGCTGAACAAAGAAGACTTCACCATTCTCGAGAACGGTAAAGCGCAGAAAGTTTCGGCGTTCGAAGAAGTCAATGCCAGCACCGCCCCGCTTGTGGAGCCCGCGCGTTCTGCAGGGCAATTTCGCAATCTCACATTCGATAGTTCGCAGCCGAGGAATGTTGTAGTCATCGCACTCGATACTGTGAACACGCCGTTCCTCGACCAGACTTATGGACGTCGGGAACTGATTAAGTACCTAGCCAAGAATGTGGACTCCGGGCAGGTTCTTGCGCTGATGGTAATCACCAGCCACGGGTTGAAGATCATACAGGGATTGAACGGCGATCCAGTCAAACTGGCTGAGGCGTTGAAACGAGTCAGCGGCGAACTGCCTGCTCTGACCGGGGTGAGCGCAGATGCCCAAGAGAGCGCCTTTACGGGAGATTCGCAACAGTTGTCCCAAGCTGTTGGAGCTGCTTCTGGTAATGATTCGGTCCTCGGCTCGCTCAACTCCTTTGTCGAGCATGGAGATGCCATCGAGGCCCAGTTTTTCCAGCAGAACGCCATTGAGACCACGATGAACGGTTTTCTGGGAATCGCCTGGTCGTTGTCGGGCGTTCCCGGACGCAAGTCGCTCATCTGGGCAACCGGCGGCTTTCCATTTGCGATGGATTCGCCGTCCACCGTACCGGGCGGGTATCTCTCCCTGCTCTACGAGCGCACCATGCTTGCGCTGAACGACGCTCAGATTTCGGTTTATCCGGTGGATGTCCGCGGACTCGTGAGCAATTCCACAGTTGGCTCAGCGAGTCGCATCAACGCCCCTAAAGGCCTCGATGCTTCGCGGCAGCTCACCAACCGCATGTGGCTGAATCAAGCCAAGATCGATACGCTTAACGATTTCGCCGACATGACCGGTGGCAAGGCTTTCTACAACACTAACGATCTGGCCGGTAGCTTCAGGCGCGCCGCGGACGACGCTGCGTCGTATTACATGCTCAGCTACTACCTCGACACGAAAAACAACAAGCCGGGATGGCGCAAACTGCAGGTCAAGATCGACAAGAAAGACACCGAAGTCCGAGCGCGCAACGGATTCTTCGTCACCAACGCCACCATGAATCCCCTGCTCAGCCGCGATCGCGATATGGTTAACGCGCTGCACTCTCCGATTGAAGGCACGGGCGTGCCGATGACCGTGGAGTGGGTGACTGTTGCGTCTGCGGGCGACAAGAAGAAGGCTGTGTTTTCCGCCCATATGGCGACGGGCGGCTTAAGTTTCGATGAGGGCGGTCGAAACCAGCTTAATTTCGAATTCGCGGCGGTGGCTTACGACAAAGACGGGAAGGAAGCCGGGGAAACCGCGCGCAACTATACGCCCGTCGTTCCTGAGGCCCAACTCGCATCGGTCCGAACCAATGGCGTCTCTTTTCAAAACGCTCTCCAACTGAATCCCGGGAACTACACGGTCCGCTTCGTGGTGCGCGACAACGTCACCGGCAAAATCGGCAGCGTCACCGCACCACTGACAGTGAACTGAACACCTTCGGGCGGGAGGCCTGTTTCACTCGTCGAGGGGATCGTCCTTCTAGCTAACTGAATTGGCCGCCAATGATAAGACTTGTCGAAATCGTACTTGGGATGGCCTTCTTCGCAGGTCTGATTTGGCTTTTTGTTAAGGTCCTGGAAGTCAGCAAGCCGTCACCTGTTATGGAGCATCTGAAGCATCGCAATCGAATCCAAACGCTATTCGCCGACAAAGAAGAAGATCCTTGAAAACTGGCGGAGTGGCGCCGTTTCCCCGATTTGCCTCAATCCCCCTACCGTCTCTAGAATGATGGATTACCCACAAGCTGGGGAATCCCGAGAAATCTATGATTCATTTTCCTGTTCCTGAGGCTCTTACTTTCGATGACGTCCTTCTACTGCCCGCCCGTTCCGACGTCATTCCCGCGCAGGCCGTTACGCAGACGCAACTGACCCGCAATATCAGTCTGAACATTCCCATCGTCAGCGCCGCCATGGACACGGTGACCGAATCCCACATGGCAATCGCATTGGCGCAGCAGGGCGGTCTTGGCATCATTCACCGCAACCTGACCATCGATCAGCAGGCCAATGAAGTCGATAAGGTGAAGCGTTCGGAAAGCGGCATGATCGTGGATCCCGTCACCATGTCGCCCACAGACCGGGTCAGCGACGCGCTGGAAGTGATGCGCAAGTACAAAATATCCGGCGTTCCGATCACGGAACACGGAAAACTTGTCGGCATTCTGACCAACCGCGATCTTCGCTTTGAAACCCGCTTCGACATCCCCATTGACAAGGTGATGACCAAGAAAAATCTGATCACCGTCCCGGTGGGCACGACGTTAGAAGATGCGGAAAAAATTCTGCACGAGCACCGGGTGGAGAAGCTTCTGGTGGTCGACAACCGTTACAACCTGAAGGGCCTGATCACTGTAAAAGACATCCAGAAGAAATTGAAATATCCCAACGCGGCCAAGGACACGCAGGGCCGGTTGCGCGTAGGGGCTGCCATCGGCGCGACCGGGGATTTCCTCGAGCGCGCGCAGGAACTCGCCGAAGCCAAAGTGGACGTTCTCGCCATCGACAGCGCGCACGGACATTCCACCAAAGTGCTGGATGCCGTAAGGATGGTGAAATCGAAACTGCCGCACGTCGAGTTGCTGGCGGGCAATGTCGCCACTTTTGATGGGGCCTGTGAGCTGACACGCGCAGGAGCTGACGGCATCAAAGTCGGCATCGGACCCGGGTCCATCTGCACAACGCGCGTGGTAACCGGCGCGGGTGTCCCGCAGATCACTGCCATAGCCGAGGCTTACCGCGCCACGAAAGATTCGGGCGTTCCTATCATCGCCGATGGAGGCATCAAGTATTCCGGCGACGTCACCAAGGCTCTGGCGGCGGGGGCGAGCGCGGTGATGATCGGATCGCTTTTCGCCGGCACGGATGAAAGTCCGGGCGAGCTGATCCTTTATCAGGGCCGCACCTTCAAATCGTATCGCGGCATGGGATCGATCGGCGCGATGGCCCAAGGATCGAGCGAGCGCTACTTCCAGAGCACCGAGGGCGAGTCCTCGTCCGCGGTCTCGGCGTCAGACGGCGAATCGAACCGCCTGGCGAAACTTGTCCCCGAGGGCATTGAAGGCCGGGTTCCTTACAGGGGCTCGGTGGCCATGATTGTCCATCAGATGGTGGGCGGGTTAAAGTCGGGCATGGGCTACTGCGGCTGCGGCACAATTCCGGAGTTACTCCAGAAGACGCGCTTCGTCCGCATCAGCGGCGCCGGCCTGCGCGAGAGCCATGTGCACGACGTCATGATCACCCGCGAGGCTCCGAATTATGCCATCGAGTAGCCAACGCTGGCGACGATATCAATCAAGTCTGGATGCAGCCGTTTTTGCGTTCTTGGTGAAGGCTGAGAACGCCGACAGCCGACCCGCTTGAGTACTGACCAACACCACGTGCTCAAGGCTTGGATCGCGGCCATCCTTTGGCTGATCGTGATCGCCATCGAGTCGAGCGCTTATCTCTCGGCTCATAACACCAGCCGTATTCTCTATCCCGTGCTCCATTTTCTTTTTGGCATGAATTGGGAGCGATTTGAATACTGGCACTTCTACATTCGTAAGTCGGGACATGTTTTCGGTTACGGGCTGCTGAGCATCCTTTTGTTCCGCGCCTGGCGCGAAACCTTACCCGCGATGAGCGGAGCGAAATGGACATCCCGCTGGGCGATCATCGCAGTGCTGGGAACCGCGCTGGTTGCCAGTCTTGATGAATGGCATCAGAGTTTCATCCCCTCTCGCACCGGGACGCCGCGGGATGTTCTGCTCGATACCTGTGCCGGGATCGCCGCGCAGTTTCTGCTGTACTTCTGGGTGAGATCGTTCGCCAAGACTCCGAATTTCCGCGAACAATATTAGCCGCCTCAGAAGATTTCACTCGCGAATCCAAGTCATCTCTCACAAATCTCGAAACCCGTTCTTGACAGCTCGCCTTTCATGTGTTACATATTGTAACGCTACAATGACTAACACACGGCAAGCACGTCTAAAGAACTTGGGTGAAGTGGAACAGGCGGTCATGGATTACATCTGGAGTCACGGGCCGTCCTCGTCAGAAACCTGCCGGGAAGGATTGGCAGCGGCGCGTCCGATGAAGGATTCCACCATCCGCACGGTCTTGCGCCGGCTCGAGGAAAAAGGCTACGTCAGTCACGAAGTCGATGGCCGCACATTTATTTACAAGGCGTCAGACGCGCGACAGAACGTGGCGGTCCGCGCGGTGAAGAGCATCATTGACCGGTTCTGCGGAGGCTCGGCCGAGCAACTTGTGCTCGGCATGGTCGACAACGCCGTGCTCAACCGCAAACAACTGGAACGATTGGCGCGCCGAATTGCCGAACAGAACACGGAAGAGATCACTCCACGAAAAAAGGAAAGCAAGTCATGACGCACATTTTCCTGCAGGCGTCCACGAGCATCTTGACGGAACTTGCGAACGCTGCCGTACGCGCCCTCTCGCTGGCTGGCATGGCAGCGATTGCGCTGGCTGCGTTTCGAGTGAGAGAGACTTCCCAGCGGCTGTTCCTCTGGACAGCAGTCCTGTACGCCGCGCTAGCCCTGCCGTTTCTGGGGCGAATCCTCCCGCCGTTACCCGTACCCACGCAGGCGTTTCAGTCTGTTTCCACGCAGCCAATGCTCACCCTGCCCGATCGGGCAAGGAGCGATGCGCGAATCACAGCGGACGACATGATTGTGGGGCACGAAATGGGCGAACGAATCCGCAAGCAGGCCGCACCAAGTTCTTCGGCGTCTTCGGTGAACCCTGCGGTCGCACCCCTCGTTCCGGTAGCCACGCCGCCTGCCGCCACAATCTTCTGGGCTTCGGTGCGATGGGGTGCGCTCGCATGGGAAGCCTATTTCGTAGTTGCTTTGTTTCTTCTAGTTCGCCTGGCGATCGGACTGGTGTTCAGCAGCCGGCTGGTCCGAGCTTCGCAGCAGATTCAAGAACCGCGCGTGATTGCACGGCTGGCGTTACAGGCACATGCCTGCGGGCTCACGGTCGCACCGAAAGTGGCGGAGTCGGATCTTATCTCCGTCCCGGTCACGATGGGCGCGCTTCGCTCGACAATTCTTCTGCCCACGAACTGGCGCGAGTGGGATGACGCGAAGCTCGACGCGGTCATGTTGCACGAAGTGGCGCACGTCGCTCGGCGCGACGGTTTGACCCAGCGCCTCGCGCTCGTGCATCGCGCAATCTTCTGGTTCAGTCCACTAGCCTGGTGGCTGGAGCGGCACCTCGCGGATCTGGCGGAGCAGGCCAGCGACGAGGCGGCTTTATCGCGCGGCGTTGACCGCAATGATTACGCCAGAACTCTGCTGGGATTCTTCGAAGCCCTTGAAGCCGCACCGGGACGTGTGTGGTGGCAGGGTGTTTCAATGGCAAAGGCAGGGCAGGCAGAACGAAGAGTGGAAAGAATTCTCGCTTGGAGAGGAGCAGTCACCATGGGCTTAAAGAAAACTTTCGCCATTGCTATCATCGCGGTTGCCATCCCAGTGGTCTTTCTCGCGGCATCTGTTCATCCAGCAAACGGACAAAGGGCACAGGCACAACCTGCCGCTCCTCCTGCGCCGAATGCGGCAGTGCCGGCGCCGATGGCCGCACCGGCTCCAGAGAGCGCTCTGGGGGCGCCAGTGAATGATGCACCCCAGGCTCTTGCACCGACTGATGCACCGGAGCCGGGAACCCCGAGGATCGGTCCAATCGGACCCGAGGCTCCGCTCGCAGATCTCGCGCCGGTTGCGCCACTGGCTCCCCGCGCAGTCCTTGCACCAGTGGCACCACAAGCTCCGCAGGTGAGAGGCGACGGAGGCATGTCCCAGAGCCATGGCTATTCTTATTCGTTCGGCAACGACGACGAAGATCGCTTCGTGATCGTCTCGGGCAAATCCGATGTCTTGACGATGTCGGGATCGACCCAAGACGCGCGACACGTCGAGAAACTGAAGAAACAGATTGCGGGTGACTTTATCTGGTTCCAGCGTGATGAGAAGTCGTACATCATTCGCGATCAGGCCACCATCGATCGCGCACGGAAACTTTGGGCTCCTCAAGAAGAACTGGGAAAGAAGCAGGAAGAACTCGGGGAGCAGCAGGAAGCGTTAGGGAAACAGCAGGAAGAATTAGGCTCCAAGATGGAGCAAGTGAAGGTCAAAGTTCCGGACATCACGGCAGATCTGGATGCACTGAAGGCGAAACTTCAGAAGCTCGGTTCCAGCGCTACGATGGAACAGATTGGCGACCTGCAGTCCGAGATCGGGGAACTGCAGAGCAAGATCGGCGAAATTCAGTCTCAGGCTGGGGAGCAGCAATCCAAGCTTGGCGAGGCCCAAGGCGAACTGGGGGAAAAGCAGGGCAAACTGGGCGAACTGCAGGGAGAACTCGGCCGCCAACAAGGCGAACTGGCGGAGAAGGCGTCGCGCCAGATGAAAGAATTGCTCGACGAAGCGCTGAAGAAGGGGACGGCACAACCCGAGCCGGGGAGCGGCCCATCTGCCTCTCTTTAAGATTTGCGCGCGAACCGCGCGGGCAGCAGATGCTGCGCGGTTCGCGATTTTCCCTCCAAATTCAAGCTAGCACTTGAACTAGGCTTTCCTCCCTCTGGGGCTAACCAGCAATAGCACTGCGGACATCAGCGCGAGCGCCGCTGATAGATAAAAAGGAAACGCGGCGCCGTAATGCTTCCAGAGCTGGCCAGTAATCACGCTGGCTGCGAGCGTCGCCACGCTGGTCACGAAGAAGTAGATTCCTAGCGCACGCCCGCGGACTTGCTGCCCGACACTCTCGACGACGAGCGCCTTCAGTACCGGCTGAGTGAGGGCATAGTACAAACCGTAAACCGCCATCGTGATCCAGATTGCCCACATCGACGGCGCCCGCCCAAAAACAAAATAAACTCCGGCAAAAATGAGATACCCGGCAGCCGCAATCCAGCGGCGCGAGAAATGATCGCTGAACCATCCGGCCGGCCACGAACCCAGCGTATACGTGACGTTGAAGATAAGACCCAAAAGCGGGGCGAGCGAGACGGGGATACCGACGTTCTGTGCCCGCATGACCAGAAACATGTCGCTGGAATTTCCCAGCGAAAATAGCGAGACTGCGATCAGCACGAAATAAAACGCCAGCGGAAGGCCCCCGCCGGAGGCGGACACAGCGGGGTCTTTTTTCGGCTTGGAATCTTGGCTCTCCAAAGACGGTCGTCTCGTTTCCCGAATTCCAAAGATCGCCACCAGCACCGCGAGCGCTCCTGGGATTGCGGCGGCCCAGAAGACGCTGCGGATTCCAAAGCGCGCCAGCAAAACCAACGCCATGAGGGGGCCTGCAATGGCTCCCGCGGAATCAAGGGACTGAATCAATCCGTATGCCGAACCCAGCCGATCTTTCCCCACGGACTCGGCGACCATCACATCACGCGGTGCACCGCGCACTCCCTTGGCGAGCCGGTCGGTGAATCGAATAAGCAGGATGTGCCACCAAGCGGTAGCCACTGCGAGCAGCGGCTTCACCGCATTGGCAACGAAGTATCCCGCCACCACCAGCGGCTTGCGCCGGTCGACGCGGTCGGCAAGATATCCCGAACCCAACTTGGCGAAGGAAGCGACACTCTCGGCAAGACCTTCGATCAGGCCCAACTGCGCCGGCCCGGCACCCAGTGAAATCAGAAATGCCGGAAGAACCCAGTACGCCATCTCCGTCGCGGTGTCGTTGAAGAACGAGGTGATCCCAAAGGAATAAATGTTACGGGCCGCAGAGGGCTGAGGGTCGGGGAACGGGTCGGGCATACAAAGTTTTATCACGAGACGCGCAGCGGAGGCGGACGGGAAGACCAGGAACACTCGGGGGGGAATGAGTCAACCCAGAGCCGGGGAGCTCCGTCAGTACATCGCGTCGTACTTCGTCACAGC
The DNA here is from genome assembly GCA_963765015.1 of uncultured Acidobacteriota bacterium. GTDB lineage: Bacteria > Acidobacteriota > Terriglobia > Terriglobales > Acidobacteriaceae > Sulfotelmatobacter. The sequence continues at coordinate 80,728 of CAVXVD010000123.1, forward strand.
CCACTCGCCGGCCTTGTGCTCCACGGTGAGGGTGAAGAGGTCTTGATCAATGCCGGGTTGGTTCGGAGCCGCGTTGCTCGGGCGTTTGCCGCGATAGTGAAGGATCACGAGCGGCGGGGCATCTTCCCAATCCACCAGTTCCCACGACAACAGCGGGTGCTGCGCCTCAGAACTGCAGAGATATTTTGCATACTTCTTGTGGTAGTCGTGCTCCCATTTCGCCAGCAGTTCGTCACAGTGGCCGTCGCGCAATTCACGCAGGAATTTGTTGGCAGCCTTCTCGGTGGAGCGGTCGCGCAGCGGATTCATCTTGATGCTGACAGGCAACCCGGTCAGCGGATCGTGATCTTCCGACCGCGCCAGCACCGGCCCCTGATCGCTGAGCCACCACAAGTAGCCGACAAACACCATCACCAGCAGCGCTCCCGCGCCGACGGCAATGCCGATCTGGGTCTTGGTGAAGGCCATTAGGAAAGTTTAGGGATAAGCTCAACAGTGCAGCAAGATTACCAGTGGGAGACGCGAGGGTACATGTACGATTGGGCAGGCGGATTGACCGTCACTGAATCCCGTTTAGGGCGTGGGAGTAATCCGCGTTATTCGGTGCGAGATCGTGCGCTCGTTGGTACGCAGTGAGCGCCGCCTTCAGATCTCCCTTCCGCTGATGGGCGACGCCCAGGTCGTACCAATAGACGGGTAACTTTGGCTGATACCGGACAGCATCTCCGAGCCAGCGAAGAGCTTCGTCGTTTCTGCCGTCCGCAAGAGCGTCATAGCCCCATTTCCCCTCTTCGTAGCCAGCCCTTGGGGACAAATTGATTCTCGGCCGGATCACAGTCGATCCCAATACGCCGAACCCGAGAATCGCGGCAATCGCCGTGACGGCGAGGACTCGCCGGCGTGGAACAACGATCGCGGCGCCCGTTAACAGGCCCAGAACCGCTCCCGTCACGTGGGCAATGTTTGCCACGGGAAAAATCTTTGTCACTGTGGCGGCGATGCAAAGGAGGAACCATCCCACGAAGAGCTGAACGGTTCGCTGGTCCATAGAATCGCTGAAACGCTCGTCGCGCGATGAGAGGAACCACAGCAGTCCGAATAAGCCATATCCAACCCCGGAGAGTCCTACGCCGCCGTCAGCGAGGGCAAACTCTAACGATCCGGAGCCGAACGCGACCAGGACAATGAACGCCGCAGTCTTCAGGTGGCCATAGACTTCCTCAAGAATCGTTCCGAACGCCCATACCCAATAAATATTGAAAATAAGATGCAGGAGACCCGCATGAGGCAGGGCGCTGGTCAACAGGCGCCACAGCTGTCCGCGGCGAATTAGTGCAGTTTCAAACAGCGGAGATATATCGACTTTTGCCCACCATGCAACCGTGGTCACCATGGCGAGAATAGACACCCCTGCGACGACCGGATACTTCGCGAATTTCGTCCAGCTCGGAGGACGCCGCATTTCGTATAGAAGCTACTGGTTGACAGCTTCGCATACAAGTAATTTGTGGACGAATAACCGTTGGGTGTCCGCCACCTCGACCCTCAAAGCGCCTAGCCGCAGGTGCAGCGCAGTAAAAGAAAAAGGCACGGCATGAAGCCGTGCCTTTCCGCCGGGAGGGCGAATCCTACTCTTTCTTGTCTTCTTCCTTTGCCGGCTCGGCTCCGCCGTCATGGGCAGCCTGGGCCTCGGCTTCTTCCATCGCCTTCTTGGCTTCGGCGGCTTTCTTGGCGCGAGCTTCCACACGCTTTTCTTTCTTCTCGTCGAGAATCTTCTCGCTGCCAAGCAGTTCCAGAAAAGCCTTGTCGGCACCGTCGCCCTTGTTCCAGTGGGTGCGGATGATGCGCGTGTAGCCGCCCTGACGATCACCAAACCGCGGACCGACCGTGTCGAACAGCTTCACGACGGCCTCCTCGGTCATCAGGTAAGCCGTGGCCAGACGGCGAGCGGCGAGGTCACCGCGCTTGCCCAGCGTGATCATCTTTTCGACGATGGGTTTCGCGGCCTTGGCCTTGGGAACAGTCGTCTCAATGCGCTCTTCCACAATTACCGAGGTGACCAGATTACGCAACAGCGAACGCCGGTGCGATGTGTTCCGTCCGAGTTTGTATCCTGCAACTTTGTGACGCATTTCGAACCTCAGGGGCTAAAGCCCCAATCCGTTTAGCCTTGGGTGGCACGGCTAAAGCCGTGCCCTTCCCAAAAGCAATTCTTTTTTCAGCTCTTCGATAGCTTTGAAGCTCTGAAACTCTAAAACCTTGCTTCTTTATAGCTGGTCGTCCGGTCCGTACGCGGATGCGGGCAACGGTACGTTCGAGGTCGGACCGGGTACGGCATTGCCGTGCTCATCGATCTTCATGCCGAGACTCAAGCCCATCGAGGACAGAATCTCCTTAATCTCGTTCAGCGACTTGCGGCCGAAATTCTTGGTCTTCAGCATTTCCGCTTCCGTCTTCTGGACGAGTTCGCCGATGGTCTGAATGTTCGCGTTCTTCAGGCAGTTGTAGCTGCGCACCGAAAGCTCGAGCTCTTCCACGGAACGGTTGAGGTTCTCGTTGTGAATCTCGGGCTTGCGGTCGTCGGACGACGACGTGCCAGTTTCGATCTCCTCCTCGAAGTTGATGAAGATGTTCATGTGGTCCTTCAGCAGCTTCGCCGCGAGGCCAATCGAATCGGCAGGCGTGATGGAGCCGTTGGTCCAAACTTCGAGAGTCAGTTTGTCGTAGTCGGTGATCTGTCCGAGACGCGCCGCTTCAACCGTGTAATTGCACTTGCGCACCGGCGAGTGTACGGAGTCGATCGGAATGAAACCGATGCCCAGATCTTCGTCGAAATTCTTGTCGGCAGAGACATAGCCGCGGCCACGCTTCAGGCGCATTTCCATGTCGAGCTTGCCGCCTTCGCTCACCGTCGCGATATAGACGTCTTTGTCGAGAACTTCGACATCGCCGTCGGCTTCGATCATGCCGCTGGTAACTACACCCGGCTGATCCGCACGCAGGTAAATCGCCTTAGGCGCATCACCCGCGAGTTTGAACGGAATCTGCTTCAGGTTGAGGATGATGTCGGTCGCGTCTTCGACGACGCCCGGGATCGACTGGAACTCGTGCAGCACGCCTTCCATCTTGACGGCGGTGACGGCCGCGCCTTCGATCGAACTCAGTAGCACGCGCCGCAGGGCGTTGCCCACGGTGGTGCCAAAGCCGCGCTCGAAAGGTTGAGCCCAGAAAATGCCGTACTTGTCGCTGAGAGTTTCGTTGTCAACTGCGAGACGTTTCGGTTTTTGAAAACCCTTCCAAAGCATGTGTTTCTCCTTCGGCCGTTTGGCTCAAAGCTGACTCCCTGAATCGGTCCGGATTCAGGTCAGACGTCAGCAGAGGCTGATCTGGCACGAAAAGTGGACCAAGGCTTGAAAGTTTCAAGTGGTTGAAACCTTGAAACCTCTGAAACTTTCAAACCTGCAAAACAAAACTCTTACTTACTGTAAAGTTCGACAATCAGCTGCTCGTTCACCGGCAACTGAATATCTTCGCGCTTCGGCAGCGAGAGCACTCGCGCCTTGTAATTGTCGCGATCAACTTCGAGCCAACTCGGCAGCGTGCCATGACTGGCGAATTCCTTGGCCAGTTCGAGCACGGTCAGCTTCTTGCTGTTCTCGCGGATGGCGATTTCTTCGCCCGCGCTCACCTCGTACGAGGGAATGTTCACCTTGCGGTTGTTGACGGCCACATGTCCGTGACGCACCAACTGGCGCGCCTGGCGTCGCGACTGGGCAAATCCAAGGCGGAAGACCACGTTGTCCAGGCGCCGCTCGAGCTGTTGCAGCAACTTCTCGCCAGTAACTCCCTGCGATCGCGCCGCCTTCTCGAAGTAGTTGCGGAACTGGTTTTCCTGCGTGAAGTAAATGCGTTTGGCTTTCTGCTTCTCGCGCAATTGCAGGCCGTAGCCAACGATCTTGGCTTTACGGTCTTTCCCATGTTGTCCGGGAGCGAAGTTGCGCTTCTCGATAGGACACTTGTCGCTGAAGCACTTTGCGCCTTTGAGGAACAGCTTCATGCCCTCGCGGCGGCATAGACGGCAGACTGCATCGGTATAACGGGCCAAGTTTGTTCTCCTTTAGATGACCGGTTTACAGGTTTGGCTTCACCCTTCGTCCCGGACGAAAATCTGTTCTCAGTTCTCGGTTGCCAGGTCTCAGTTAAAACCCTCTGTCTCAGGCTTCTCAGGTTCTTCTGAGAACCGAGAACTGGGTACTGAGAACTTGCTTCTTATACTCTACGTCGTTTCGGCGGACGGCAGCCATTGTGTGGAATCGGCGTGACGTCGCGAATCGAACGTACTTCAATGCCAGACGCAGCAAGCGCACGGACGGCAGACTCACGACCAGAACCCGGCCCGCTCACGCGTACATCCACGCTGCGGACGCCGTGATCGCGCGCCATGTTGGCGGCGTTCGACGCGGCTTGCTGGGCGGCAAAGGGCGTGCCCTTACGCGATCCGCGGAAGCCGAGCGATCCCGAACTCTTCCACGACAGAACGTTTCCGTTCATGTCGGTGATGGTCACGATCGTGTTATTGAAGGACGCCTGCACGTAGCACAGTCCATGTGGAACGTGCTTGCGCTCCTTCTTCTTGAAGGTTTTCTTCTTGCCTTTTTTCTCCGGCGCGGCTGCTGCGCCGCCCGCTGCTGCTGGTTTCGCCATTTCTGAGTTCTCAGTTCTCAGTTCCCAGTTCCCAGAAAAGCCAGCTCTCAAAAACTGAGAACTGACCACTGAGAACTGACAACTGCTTTTATGTCTTTGCCGTAGCCTTCTTCTTCTGCGCGACCGTTCCCTTGCGCGGACCCTTACGGGTACGGGCATTCGTATGCGTACGCTGCCCGCGGACGGGCAGGTTGCGGCGATGGCGGAATCCGCGATAGGAGCCGATTTCGATGAGACGCTTGATGTTCATCGAAACTTCCTTGCGCAGATCGCCCTCGACCAACCCCTCCTGCTCAATGACCGTACGGATGCGATTGACTTCTTCTTCGCTCAGGTCCGAGACCGTCTTCATCGGGTCGACTTTGGCCTCATTGAGGATGCGGGCGGCGCGAGGATGCCCAATCCCGTAGATATACGTCAGCGCAATGTTGATGTGCTTCTGGCGCGGAAGATCGACGCCTGCAATACGTGCCATTCCTTAACTCCCCGCGCGGGCTTAGCCCTGGCGCTGTTTGTGTTTCGAGTTGACGCAGATCACCCGCACTACACCCTTGCGGTGGATGACCTTGCACTTGTCACAAATTTTCTTTACCGATGCTCGTACTTTCATAACAGTTCTCAGTTCCCGGTTGTCAGTTCTCAGCAAGAATCCGCCGAGGCGACGGCTCCGACAAAATCATTTGTAGCGGTACACAATCCGTCCGCGATTCAGATCGTAGGGCGAAAGCTCAACCGCGACTTTGTCCCCGGGCAGAATGCGGATGAAATTCTTGCGCATCTTCCCCGAAACGTGCGCCAGCACCTGGTGTTTGTTTTCCAGTTCCACCCGGAACATGGCGTTGGGCAGTGGTTCCAGAACCACCGCCATGACTTCAATCGCGTCTTCTTTACTCATTCGCTCCTTGCATTCTTCTTCAACCAGAGATCCTTCGCGGACCGCGCTCAGGATTTCGGCTGCGGGCTCCCGCTCCGCTCACGCCCGCAAGACGCCTCAACTTACTGCGTCAAAATCACCGGTCCGTCTTTTGTGACCGCGACACAATGTTCAAAGTGCGCGCTGAAACTTCCGTCCGCGGTCACTGCCGTCCACTTATCGCCCAGCACTCGCGTCTCGGGTTTCCCGTAATTTACCATCGGCTCGATGGCGATCACCATGCCCTCGCGCAACCTCGCGCCATGCCCTCGCGCTCCGAAATTCGGAACCTGCGGCTCTTCGTGCAACCGGGTCCCGATGCCGTGCCCCACAAACTCTCGCACTACGCTGAACCCAGCCGCTTCAACGTGCTCTTGCACCGCCGCGCCGACGTCGCCAATCGAGTTACCGATCCGCGCCTGCTCAATCCCGCGGTACAGCGAGGCTTCCGTCACTTCCAATAGCTTCTGCAATTCCGGTTTCAGGCCGTCGCCCACTGGAACCGTAATCGCCGCGTCGCCATAATAGCCGTCCAGCACGACTCCGCAGTCGATCGAGACGATATCGCCTTCTTTCAGCACCCGCTTTTCCGACGGGATGCCGTGCACAATCTCTTCATTCACCGAGGTGCACAATACGCAGGGATAATCGTAGTATCCCTTGAAGGCCGGCTTCGCGCCGAGCTCTTTAATCTTCTTCTCCGCCGCGCGCTCAAGGTCCATCGTCGAAACGCCGGGCGCCACCAGCGTCCGAACATAGTCGAGAACCTGGCGTACGATGTGGCCGCTGTGCCGCATCTTCTCGATTTCCGCCGCCGATTTACAAACTATCGCCATGCTTACGCGTGATGATCTTCCAGAATTCTGAAAATTTGTTCCGTGACATCGTCCATCGGCAGATCCCCATTAATGGAGATCAACCGGCCTGTGCGCTGGTAATAATCCGCTACCGGACGAGTCTGCTCCAGATAGGCCGTGAGTCGTGGCTGAAGAACTTCCAACCGGTCGTCATTGCGGGTCACCAGCTTCGTCCCGTGAATCTCGTCGCAAACTTCATCCACGAGGGGCGGCTGGAGGTGGACGTTATAAATCCGTCCACAGGTGGGACAAGAACGGCGTCCAGTAATCCGGAGTAATAATTGATTATAGTCCACGTCCAGCTTGACCACAATCGGCCATGCCCGGGTGGGACGCGAGTTATCAAAGAGCTCATGGTCCAGCAGCGCATCGAGCCATCCCGCCTGGGCCGCCGTTCGCGGAAACCCGTCCAGGATGTACCCACGCTTGCAGTCCGGCTCCATCAGCCGTGCCCGCACCATGACGCAAACCAAGTCGTCGGAAACCAGTTCTCCTCTGGCCATCACCGCCTTGGCGGCGATGCCGAGTTCGGTTCCGCGAGCGACATTCTCCCGCAGGAGATCGCCCGTCGACACCTGGGGAATTCCGTAGCGTTCCATAATGCGCTTGGCCTGCGTGCCTTTTCCGGCACCCGGCGGCCCGAGCAACACAACGGGACCCACTTCACGCGAGGTTTCCTGCGCCATCGACTTGGCCAAAGCCTCCAGACCTCATCTCCCCGGCATCATGGCCGAGGTGCAGCAACCCCACAACTCGCTACACAAAACCTGTGACACGCCCCAAGCTACCAGGTACGGCGGCCGCGAACTCGTCCGCTACGCGGCGTAAACCCGTCGTAGTGTCGCATGATCAACTGCGCTTCGATCTGCTGAACGGTATCCATGGCCACGCCGACCACGATCAGCAGCGACGTGCCACCAAAATAAAAGCTCACGCCCAAACCATTCAACATCCAGTTCGGCAGGTTCTCAAAGAACCTTCCGAGCGGCCCGTACAGATGGTTGAGGTGAATGCCGGTGATCATCCACTCCGGGATGAACGAAATGACGATCAGGTACAGAGCGCCGACCAGCGTGATGCGCGTCAGCACTTCGTTGATGAAATCGGCCGTGCGCTTGCCCGGACGAATGCCGGGAATAAACCCGCCGTACTTGCGCATATTGTCAGCGACTTCGCTGGGATTAAATACAATCGACACGTAGAAGTACGCGAAGAAAATGATTCCCACCGCGTAAAGCAACGTATAAAGCGGCTCGCCCCATCCCAACCAGCGGATCAGATCGCCAAAGTAACGGTTGTTACGTAAACCATAGCCGACCGTCTGCGGCAAGGTCAGAATGGACGACGCGAAAATCACGGGCATCACGCCACCAGCATTGACGCGCAGTGGCAAGTGCGTCGACTGCCCGCCCATGACCTTGCGTCCAACCACACGCTTGGCGTACTGCACCGGGATCCGTCGCTCGCTTCGCTCCACCCACACGATGAACCCGACCACCGCCACCATGAAGACGATCAGAAACACCATCAACGGGAACGTAGCCGCTCCCCAAGCCGCATTTTTCGCCTTCTCAATCAGGTCGACGACGCCGCGTGGCAGGCCGACAACGATGCCGGCAAAAATCAGCAGCGACATGCCGTTACCCACTCCGCGCTCGGTAATCTGCTCGCCCAGCCACATAATGAAAGCGCTGCCGGTAGTCAGGGTCAGCATCGTCATCAGGACGAAGGGCAGGCCCGGAGCCAGGGCATAGCCGCCCTTTTCCAAGCCGATCGCAATGCCGCACGATTGCACCGCACTCAGGATCACGGTGATGTAGCGCGTCCACTGCGTAATCTTCTTCCGCCCGAGCTCGCCTTCTTTCTGCAGCTTGGCCAGCGGTTCGTAGACCACGGTCAGCAACTGCAGAATGATCGAGGCGGTGATATACGGCATGATGCCTAACGCGAAGATCGTCATGCGGCGCAACTGGCCGCCGGAGAATAGGTCCACAAAACCCAGAAGCGAACCGCTCGTCGAGCCCTGTGTAAAGAAGGCCTCCAGCTTGGCCGTATCGATCCCCGGAGTCGGCAAGTGTCCACCCAGCCGGTAGACGAACAACATTCCTAGCGTAAACAGGATGCGTTTGCGCAGGTCCGGTATCCGAAAAATATTCGCCAGCTTGTCGAACATTACTGCGCCGCCTTCACTGATAAGACCTCAAACTTACCGCCGGCCTTAGTGATCTTGTCCTGCGCCGATTTCGAAAACTTGTGCGCGCTTACGGTAATCGCGATCGTTAATTCGCCGTCACCGAGAATCTTGACCGGATGCTTGGTCCGGATCACGCCCGCCTTGCGCAGTACCTCGGGAGTGATCGTAGTCTCGCCCAGTTCGACCAGGCGCCCCAGACTCACGATATTGAATTCCTTGCGGAAGATATTGGTGAAGCCGCGCTTCGGCATGCGGCGGTGCAGCGGCATCTGGCCGCCTTCAAAGCCGCGGATCATGCGCGAACCAGTTCGCGAACGCTGCCCTTTGTGTCCACGGGTCGACGTTTTGCCCATGCCGGAGCCCATACCGCGCCCCACGCGCTTGCGCTTTTCCGTTGCCTTCTTCGGTGCTCGAATGTTCGATAAATTCATAAGTACACCCACGTTTCAAAGTTTCAAGGCCTCAAGGATCCTCAGAGTCTGCTTCAGTCACTAGCTTGAAACGTTGCAGCTCTGAAACCTCGAAACTTTGAACTAGTCCACAAACTCCACCAGGTGCGGAACCTTGGCTACCATCCCGCGGATCGCCGCCGTGTCCGGCCGCTCAATCACCTGGTTCAGCCGGGTGAAGCCCAGCCCTTTGATCACCAGCTTCTGTTTGACCGGGGCACAGATCGCGGAACGGACCCACTTCAACTGAATCTTTCCGCTGCCCGAATTCGTTTTCTTCGCCGTCATTTTCTAAACCTCTGCTTTGAAAGGGTGCGACCTTCAGTCGCGCCGTCCCGGTCCATCAGTTAAGACCCGGGCTTATCGCCCTAGAGTTCCTGCATTGTCTTGCCGCGCATGGCCGCAACGCTTTCGCGATTCTTCAACTGCTTCAGCGCGTCGAAAGTCGCCTTGATCACGTTGTGCGGATTGGTTGTGCCGATGGACTTGGTCAGCACATTCTGCACGCCCGCCGACGTCATCACCGCGCGCACCGCGCCACCCGCGATCACTCCGGTTCCTTCCGGAGCCGGCTTGAGTAGTACCTTGCCCGATCCGTAGCGACCCAGCACCAGGTGAGCGATGCTGGTTTGCGTCAGGTTGACCTTCATCAGGTTCTTCTTCGCAGACTCAATTCCCTTGCGGATGGCCTGAGGCACTTCCTTCGCCTTGCCGGAACCGTAGCCGACCACTCCGGCAGAAGGGTCGCCCACCACGACCAGCGCTGCGAACGAAAGATTCTTGCCGCCCTTGACGACTTTCGTCACGCGGTTGATCGCGACCACCTGGTCTTTCAGCTGGAACGAACCTGCATCGAGTTTCTTAATGACTGTTGGCATTCGTGAACTCTCGTTTCCTTAGAACTTCAATCCCGCTTCGCGCGCCGCTTCGGCCACTGCTTTAATACGCCCGTGATAAATGTAGCCGCCACGGTCGAATACCACCTGCGTCACACCTTTGGCCTTGGCGCGTTCAGCGATCGTCTTTCCCACGACTTTCGCAGAGGCCACGTTACCGCCCGTCCGCCGGTCTTCCTTCTTGCCTTCGGCCGTGCTGGCAGAAACCAACGTCTTGCCGTGCAAATCGTCGATCACCTGTACGTAAATGTGATTCAGCGAGCGGTAGACATTGAGACGTGGGCGATCTGCCGTGCCCTGCATCTTCTTCCGAATGCGCTCATGCACGTGGCCGCGCTTCTCGTTCTTCGTAATCTTAGTAAGCATTGTCCTATTCCTTCTTCATACCGGAAAGCGGGAAATTCTTCGCGAAGAACGCTCAGGATGACGCCAGTGGGCTCCTGCTTCGCTCACGCCCGCTTAACGGCGTCATTTCGCGCCGGTCTTCCCGACCTTCTTCTTCAAACGTTCGCCCGCATAGCGCACGCCCTTGTTCTTGTACGGATCGGGCGGACGCAGCGACCGCATTTCGGCCGCAACCTGTCCAACCTTCTGGCGGTCGATCCCGGTCAGTGCAATCTTGGTCTGCTTGGGATCCACGGTGGCATCCACCCCGGTTGGCAGTGGATACTCGATGGGATGGGAATAACCCAGGTTGAACACAACCATGTTCTTGCCCTTCATCTCGGCGCGGTACCCGATGCCGACGATTTCCAGGTCGCGCGTCCAACCCCTGGTGACACCTTCGACCGCGTTATTCACCAGTGCACGCGCCAGCCCATGTACCGCCGACTGCGAGTCATTTTCCCGCACCGCGATGATATGCCCGTCCTTCTGCTCGACCTTGATGCCGGCCGGCAGAGTTGTGTCCAACTTGCCCTTCGGTCCCTGTACCAGGACCGTACCGTTTTCGATCTTGACCGTGACACCCTTGGGAATCTCGATCGGTTTTTTTCCAATTCGTGACATAAGCTTTCGGCTCTCAGCTTTCAGCTCTCAGCTTCATCCCCGTCGCTCTTGTTGAAAGCTGACGGCTGATCGCTGATCGCTTCTTCTCTAGTAAATCTCGCACAGCAACTCGCCGCCGACGCCTTCCTTGCGCGCCTGCCGGCCAGTCATCACGCCACGCGGCGTGGTGAGGATGTTGATCCCCATTCCGCCCAGTACGCGGGGAATCTCGCTGCGCCGCACGTATACGCGGCATCCGGGGCGCGAGACGCGCTCCACCTTCGAGATGGCCGCCTCGTTGTTGGCGCCGTACTTGAGGTAAATCCGGATGACCTTGTGGCCTTCCTCTTCCGTCGGCTTGAAATTTGAGATGTAGCCCTCTTCTTTCAGAATGCGGGCGATCTCCAGCTTCAAGCGCGAAGCCGGAATGTCCACCTTCTGGTGCCGGGCCTGGAGTGCGTTCCGCACTCGCGTCAGCATGTCTGCGACCGGATCGGTCAACCTCATCGTTTGCTTCTCCTCTTGCCACCCGTTCGCTCCGCGTTCCACGGAGAACCTGCGGCAGCTTGTTCCTGCGTATGCTCTTAAGGGTTGTCATTCTGAGCGGCATCGCCGCGAAGAATGCCTACTCTCGGCACGTCTCCCGCTTTACGCGAGAAACCGCGCCTCCTACCACGACGACTTCGAAACCCCTGGAATCTCCCCGCGGAGCGCGAGCGCCCGGAAGCACAAGCGGCAAATGCCGAACTTGCGCAGGAAAGCGCGCGGCCGTCCGCATAGGTTGCAGCGGTTGTGCTTGCGCGTGGAGAACTTCGGTTTCTTTACGTCTTCCGGCTTTTGATGCAGTCCGACGCCGTCCTTAACTCGTTTTGCTGTTGTCGCCAACGTTAGCTCCTAAGCTTCTCGAAACCTTTAAACCTTCAAACCCTGGAATGTCGTTCACGCCCGGAACGGCATTCCCATATGCTTAAGCAGAGTCCGCGCCTGGTTATCGTTCGCCGCCGTAGTCACAATCGTGACGTTCATACCCTTCTGCTTGTCGACCTTCTCGTATGAAATCTCCGGGAAGATCAGTTGGTCGTGCAGTCCGAGCGTGAAGTTGCCGCGTCCGTCGAACGACTTGGTCGACACTCCCTTGAAATCGCGCACGCGGGGCAACACGATATTGACGAGACGATCAAAGAACTCGTACATGCGATCGCCGCGCAACGTCACCATCGCGCCAATCGACTGGCCCTGCCGAACCTTGAAAGCCGCGATCGACTTCTTCGCCCGGGTCACCACCGGCTTCTGCCCGGTGATCTGGCCCAGTTCGTTGACGGCCGGATCGAGGACTTTCGCGTTCTGCGTCGCCTCGCCCACGCCCATGTTGACGACAATCTTATTGAGGCGCGGAACCGCCATCACGTTCTTCAGGTCCAGTTCTTTCAGCAGCACTGGAGCCACTTCTTTTTCGAAGCGGGCACGCAGCCGCGGACGTTCCTTCGCGCTGTGCCGCGCCTGATCGGGCGCCTTCTGCTCCTGGGAATCTTTTGACTTCTTGTCTTTATCTTTTGCCATTTCGTCTCGTCGACTTCCCCTCACGGTTTCGGAGTGGTTACCGGTTCGTGAGAAACTCCCAAATCTATTTATCTAAGGTCGTTCCACACTTCTTGCACACGCGGACCTTGCGGTCGCCGCGCACTTCGTGCCCGATGCGCACCGGCCCACAGGTTGCACAAACCAGTTGCACGTTCGAGTACGCGATGCGGCTCTCCTGCTCGGCGATGCCGCCCTTGATGTTGCGCTGCGGGTTCGGCCGCACATGCTTCTTCACCATCATCACGTGTTCGACCAGCAACTTCGAGTCGTTGGGAAACACGCGCAGCACGCGCCCTTCCTTGCCCTTATCGCGTCCGGTGATCACCTTTACAGTGTCGTTCCGCCGGATATCCACTTGCTTGTTCTCTGTGCTTACGGTTCTCATAAAAGTCCTTGAAACTCGAAAACTCCCTAGATGACTTCCGGCGCGAGTGAAACAATCTTCAAAAACTTCTTCTCACGCAGCTCGCGCGCCACGGGCCCGAATACGCGGGTTCCGACAGGCTCGCCCGCATCGTTGATCAGCACCGCGGCATTCGAATCGAATTTGATATAAGTTCCGTCGCGCCTGCGGTGCTCCTTGCGGGTGCGCACGATGACCGCCTTCACCACGCTGCCTTTCTTGGTCTGACCTTCCGGCGCCGCTTCCTTCACAGCCGCCGTGATTATGTCGCCCAGTCCGGCATTCAGTCCGGTCGAGCCACCCAGCGGCAGAATCATCTGCAGCTTGCGCGCGCCGGAGTTGTCGGCGACCTCCAGCATCGATCTCATCATCACAGCCATGGCGTCCATCTCCCTCGTCGATCTCGCTTGCGCTTAGTTGTTCGTCACGCCCGGAACTTCGACCGCCGCTTCCGGCACCAGCGCCGACTTGCGCACAATTTCTTTCAGCTTCCAGCGCTTCAGCTTCGACAGCGGACGCGTCTCTTCGAGCCGCACCACGTCTCCGACGTGCGCTTCGTTTTTTTCGTCGTGCGCGTAGAACTTCTTGTTGCGGGCGATGACACGTCCGTAAAACGGATGCGCTTTCTTCCGCGTCACCTTCACCACAATGGTCTTGTGCATGCGGCTGGAGACTACTTCTCCCACCACTTCCTTGCGGCGGCCCTGCACCTGCTCGGTTGCCGTCTTCGCTTCCGCCATTATCGTTTCTCCGTTGTGGCCGAACGCTGGCGCTCGCCCTGGATGGTCTTCACCCGGGCAATGTCCTTGCGCAGGCCGCGAATCTTCTTCAGGCTTTCCGTCTGCCCCATGTTCAGCTGAAACTTCAGCTTGAAGAGCTGATCCGCAAGCTCGCGCTCCTGGTTTCCCAGCTCGACCTCGGTCAAATTTCTGATTTTATCTACCTTCATAAGTTCCTCAATATCCGTCTCGAATCTCGACCTACCCTTGAAGGTCTCCGGTCCGAGGTCTGACGCCGACCCTAGTGCGCTGCGCCTTCGCGCTTCACCAGCGTCGTACGCAAAGCCAGTTTGTGCGATGCCAGCCGCATTGCCTCGCTTGCGTCCTGCAGCGTAACGCCTTCCATCTCAAACAAAATCTTCCCCGGCTTCACGACCGCGACCCAGTGATCGGGCGCGCCCTTGCCCTTACCCATACGGGTTTCGGCCGGCTTCTTGGTCACTGGCTTGTCGGGAAACACCCGGATCCAGATCTTTCCGCCGCGCTTTACGAAACGGGTCATGGCCACGCGGCTGGCTTCGATCTGACGGTCGGTGATCCACCCGGGCTCCAGCACCTTCAGCCCGAAATCGCCGAACGCCAGCGACGATCCGCGCCAGGCTTTGCCCGTCATGCGGCCCCGCTGCTGCTTGCGATACTTCACTTTCTTTGGCATCAACATAACGAAGTTCTCAGTTCCCAGTTCTCAGTCAAATCACGATTCGCAAATCTGCAATCGGACTCCTGAAATTGATTAGAATCCGCCCGCAGCCGCCGGAACCGCTTCGCGCTTCTTCTGCGGCAGAATCTCGCCTTTATAAACCCAGCACTTCACTCCAATCACGCCATACGTCGTGCGGGCTTCGGTAAAGCCGTAGTCGATGTCCGCGCGCAGCGTGTGCAGCGGCAGCCGGCCTTGCAGATACCACTCCGACCTTGCGATTTCGTTGCCGTTCAACCGGCCACTCACGCGAACCTTGATTCCCTTGCATCCGAAGCGCAGCGCCGAATCGACCGCCTTGCGCATCGCCCGCCGGAAGCCGACGCGCTTTTCCAGTTGCAGCGCGATCGACTCCGACACCAGCTGGGCATCGAGCTCGGGCTTGTGCACTTCCTGGATGTCGACAAAAATATCTTTCCCGGCCGTGCGTTTCTGCAGCTCGGCCTTGAGCTTGTCGATTTCCGCGCCCTTGCGCCCAATGATGATTCCCGGCCGCGCCGTCTTGATGATGATGCGCAGCTTGTTGCCCGGGCGCTCAATCTCGATTGCGCTGACGCCCGCCGACTTGAGCTTGTCTTTCAGCTCGGCCTTCAGCTTGACGTCCTCGTGCAGCTGCTTGTCGTAATCCCGCTCGGCAAACCAGCGCGACTTCCACGGCTTGGTGAAGCCGAGGCGAAAACCATAAGGATGGACTTTTTGTCCCATTGCTTCTCCTAAATCAAACTCTTCCGAAACCTGGTGAACCGTAACCTATTTGGCGGCCACTTTCTTCTTCTTACTGGCCGCTTTTACCGCGGGAGCCCGGCGCTTGCCCTTCGCTGGAGCTGCCTCTACCGTTCTGGCATCCCCTGCGTGCCTCGCACCGGTTTCGCCGCTCTTCCCGCGCTCCGCGAGAATCAACTCGATATGCGCAATGCGCCGCTGATAACGGAACGCGCGTCCCTGCGGTGCCGGACGGATGCGCTTCATGCGCGGCCCTTCATTGGCGATCGCGCTCTTCACATACAGGTTGTCAATCTCGACGTCGAGTCCCTTTTCCGTCGCCAGGAAGTTGGCATTGTCGAGCGCCGACTGCAGCAGCTTGCCCACATGTGCCGCCACCCGCTTCTTGGTGAACGCCAGCGTGTTGCGCGCCTCTTCCACGCGCCGTCCCTTGATCAGGTCCAGCACCAGGCGTGCCTTCTGCGGCGAGACGCGCAGGTAACGCATTTCAGCTCTGAATTCCATTCGTGCGTCTCCTTATGCCTTTGGCGCCGGCGCAGGGGCTGCCGGAGCCGAAGCTCCCGGTCCACCCGGGATGCCGGCCGGTTTCGCCGCGGTTTCCGTCGCCGCCCTCATGGAGTGTCCCTTGAAGGTGCGCGTGAAACTGAACTCACCCAGTTTGTGGCCGACCATGTTCTCGGTGACGTAGACCGGAATGAACTTTTTGCCGTTGTGCACCGCAATCGTATGTCCCACCATCTCAGGAATTACCGTGGAACGCCGCGACCAGGTACGCAGCACTTTCTTCTCATTGCGCGCATTCATGCCATCCACCCTCGATTGAAGGTAGGCATCCACGAACGCGCCTTTCTTGGTTGAACGTGCCATAAATTCAGCTCTCAGCTTTCAGCCGTCAGCTTTCGGCGAACGGCTCATTCAAACTTTGTCATTCCGAACACGCGCAAAGCGCGGGTGAGGAACCTACTTTTATTTCGAGCGACGGCTGACAATAAACTTGTCCGTACGCTTGTTATTCCGAGTTTTATATCCGCGGGTCGGCTGGCCCCACGGAGTCACCGGGTGTCGTCCGCCTGAGGTCTTGCCTTCACCACCGCCATGCGGATGGTCGACCGGGTTCATCGATACGCCGCGATTATGCGGACGCTTGCCTAACCACCGTGACCGTCCTGCCTTGCCGATGGTGACGTTCTCGTGATCGATATTGCCGACCTGTCCGATCGTCGCCATGCAATCCTGCGAAATCTTCCGCGTCTCTCCGGAAGGCAACTTTACCAGCGCGTACTCTGCTTCCTTGGCAACCAGTTGTGCCGATCCGCCCGCCGACCGCACCATCTGGCCACCCTTACCCGGCTTCAGCTCCAGGTTATGGATCTGAGTGCCTGGCGGAATGTTTCGCAGCGGCAGCGCGTTGCCGACCAGAATGTCGGCCTCAGGACCGCTGACGACTTTCTGTCCGACCTTCAGCCCTTCCGGCTGAATGATGTAACGCTTTTCGCCGTCTGCGTAAGCCAGCAGCGCGATGCGCGAGGAACGATTGGGATCGTACTCAATCGTCGTCACCGTCGCGGGAATGCCCGTCTTGTCGCGCTTGAAGTCAATGATGCGCAGCTTCCGCTTGTGGCCGCCGCCAATGAACCGCATGGTCATGTCGCCGGAGTTACGCCGTCCACCGGTCCGGTTCTTCGGTTCCACCAGCGGCTTGTGCGGATGCTTCGTCGTGATGTCGTCGTTGACCAGCGTCGTGCGGTAGCGCAACGTCTGCGTCGTCGGTCTATAAGTCTTAATTGGCATAATCAGCTCTTCTCGTCGAGACGCCGCTTGCAACGTCTCCTCTCATCACATGCCGGCCTATTTGCGCCGGCAGAAGACGTAACCCGCTACGTCGAAACAGACTGCTCTTACAGATTCTGCGCGTATTCCGGCATCTTCTCGCCGGACCGCAAGCGCACGTATGCCTTCTTCCAGTCCGGACGGTAGCCGGCAAACTTCCCGCGCCGCCGCTCTTTTCCCGGATACGTGGCCGTGCGTACGGAATGCACTTTCACCTTAAAAATCGACTGCACCGCTTCCTTGATTTCCGTCTTGGTCGCCTTGGGCGCTACCTGGAAGACCAGCGTGTTCTGATTTTCCTTGATGGCCAGGCCCTTTTCGGTAATCACCGGACGGCGAATGATCTGGTATGCGCTCTTCATCAGGCAACCTCCGCCGCTTTTTCATTGCGCTGCTTGCGCCGCCGCTCGTGCGTCGGCTTCTTCGCGGCTTCATCCACGTCCGGCTTGTGCTGCCGCTTCGACACCGAACCCTTCAACGAAACCTGCAACTTTTCGATCGCCGGGTGCGAAAAGATCACGCGGTCATACTTCAACAGGTGGTAGGGATGCACTTCGTTCGACCGCGCCAGTTCGAGCCCCGCGATGTTGCGCGCGCTCAACGCCAGGTTGTGATTCTCGTGCTTCGCCTCTTCGACAATCAGAACCGTCTTATCCACCTTCAACGAATTCAGCGCTTTGCGGAATTCCTTGGTCTTCGGTTCCTTCACGTCAAAGGCATTCACCACGATCAGCTTCCCGTCGGCAAACTTCGCCGCCAAGGCCGAGCGCAGCGCGCCCATCAGCTTCTTCTTGGGGAAGGAGTAGTCGTAAGAGCGCGGCTGCGGTCCATGCACGGTATAGCCGTGCCGCCACAGCGGCGAGCGGATCGATCCGATGCGGGCCCGGCCGGTGCCCTTCTGCTTCCAGAGCTTCTTGCCCGAACCGGAAACTTCCCAGCGGCCTTTGGTTTTGTGCGTACCGGCGCGCTGCCCGGCGCGGTAATGCTTCACCGCTTCCCAGAGCAGATCTTCGTTGACCGCGCCGAAGATATCGTCGGCCAAGTCGAAGGTTCCGACCTTTTCGCCGCTCAGATTGTGTATGTCTATCGTTGCCATATCTTTTCTCGTTTGCCTCTGTGGAGCAGGCACTCCTGCCCGCTTGCCTTCGGCGACTCAAAACCAGCGGGCAAGAGTGCCCGCTCCACACAAAAACTTATGCCTTTTTCGCCGCTCGCTTTGCCGCCTTCAACGGATCGACCGTCGCCGAACCCGCAAATCCGCGGCGCTCTCGTGGCGGTTTCTTCGCCTTCATGATCACCAGGTAGCCGCCCTCCGGTCCGGGCACGCTGCCTTCCACCACCAGCAAATTCTCTTCCTTGTCGATACCCAGCACGCGCAGGTTGCGCTGCGTAACGCGCTGGTTGCCCATGTGGCCCGACATCCGCATTCCCTTGAACACGCGCGACGGAAACGCCGACGATCCGATCGAGCCGGTAATTTGGAACATCGAACCGTGCGACTTCGGACCGCCGCCAAAGTGATGCCGCTTCACGACGCCCTGAAAGCCGCGTCCCTTGCTGACTCCGACGATATCGACGAAGCGCTCGCTTTCGAAAATTT
>CAVXVD010000124.1:0-141383 GCA_963765015.1 uncultured Acidobacteriota bacterium
TAGAACGTGGCGGCGTCATTTTTGCAATCTACTGCGAGAATGCAACTACCGTAACGCTGGTCATCTTCTACACGGCGAGCAACAGTCGGTTCTCGAATTTCCCCTGGATCCGCGACGCAACCGCACGGGAAACATCTGGCATGTCTTCGTTGGTGGCATCGACCCAGGCATTGAATACGGTTATCGGATGGACCGCACTCCCAACCCGGAGTCGCATCTGGATCTGTTCGATCCATCGCGCGTGCTGCTGGATCCCTATGCGCGCGGCACTTCGCGAACGACGCTCAGCGGAGGGATCGACGTGCAACGGCGCTCAGTGATCGTCGACTCCCATTTTGATTGGGAGCAGGATCAGCCGTTGGATATCGCCCTGACAGACTCCGTGATTTACGAACTTCATGTCGGTGCGTTCACGAGCGCTCCAAATTCGAACGCCTTTTCTCCTGGCACATTTGACGGGCTCGCCGAGAAAATTCCACACCTCCAAGAGTTGGGAGTCACTGCGGTGGAGTTGATGCCCATCATGGAGTTCGACGAGGGGGACAATCCAAGATGTAATCCCTTCACCGGGCGGCGACTGATCAACCACTGGGGCTACCATCCCCTCTCATTCTCTTCGCCGCATCTGGCCTACGGGTGCAGCGCTTCGCCGCCCGAAACCCTGCGCGAGCTGAAACGGATGGTCAAAGCGTTTCATGCTGCCGGAATAGAAGTGATTCTGGATGCGGTCTTCAACCACACCGGTGAGAGCCATGGACCCGAGGGATGGTCGAGCTTTCGTGGGATCGACAATCGCGTGTACTACATGACGGATCCCGCCACGGGAGGTGATCGGAACTATTCTGGCTGTGGCAACACTCTCAACTGCAATCATCCGGTGGTGCGGCAGTTCATCCTCGACTGCCTGCGGTATTGGGTGGTCGAAGTCCACGTTGACGGATTTCGCTTCGATCTGGCATCGATTCTAGGGCGCGGGCCCGATGGATCGGTGTTGCCGAACCCCCCGCTCATTGAGGAGATTGCAGCCGACCCTGTATTGGCGAAAACCAAGCTCATCGCCGAGGCGTGGGACGCTTCCGGTTTGTACCAGGTGGGAAGTTTTCCCTCAGGTCAGCGCTGGGCAGAATGGAACGGAAAGTTCCGCGACGACATTCGTAAGTACGTTCGAGGTGATGCTGGCATGGTTCCTGTGCTGGCTACACGCCTGGCGGGCAGCGCAGATTTGTACCAGCACAACGGCCGGGCACCTTACCACAGCATCAATTTTGTGACCTGCCACGACGGCTTTACCATGGCCGATTTGGTCGCTTACAACTCCAAACAAAACGAGGCAAACGGAGAGCACAATCGCGATGGCTCGGACGACAACTTCAGTTGGAATTGTGGAGTTGAGGGGCCGACCTCGGACCATGCGATTCTGGATCTGCGGCAGCGGCAGATCAAAAACCTGGCCACTCTTCTCTTCCTATCCCACGGCGTGCCCATGATGCTCTATGGGGATGAAGTGGGCAGACATCAGTCGGGAAACAACAATGCTTATTGCCACGATGATCTCGGACGGATGGACTGGGATCTCGTTCGAGAAAATCACTCTCTGCTGGCATTCTTCCGCCGTTTGATCGCATTCCGAAGCGCCCATAACTGTCTGCGTCGCGGAAGCTTTGTGCCGAGCCACGGGGATCCACTGATTCGGCTGGACTGGCATGGACACAGGCTGGGGCAGCCCGATTGGAGCGGGGATTCGCATTCCCTGGCATTGCACACCTACGAACTCGACTCGCACGTGGTCCGAGACAGCGTGTATCTGATCACGAACGCTCATTGGCATCCCGCTCAATTCGAATTACCCCAAGTAGTAGGGAGCGCGTGGAGCAGGTTCCTCGATACATCTCTGCCCGCGCCGTTCGATATTGCGGAGCCCGGAAAAGAGGTCCGGCTCGAACAGCAGATGTATTACGTTGCCGCACATCGCTCCACCGTAGTGTTGGTGGGAGGCTCGCCGCAATGAAAGCCGCAGCCGCAGCGCCAGCTCTGTACCCGGGAGGAACTGCCGGGACTAAGAAAGCGATCCGGGTTCTCGTCGTCGACGACAGCCCAGTTCAGCGAAAACTGCTGACTACGCTGTTGAGATCGCGCGGCCACGAAGTGGATGTCGCATGCGATGGAGCGGAAGCATGGGAGATGCTCGTCAAGAAATCGGCCAGCATTGTCTTCGCCGATTGGATGATGCCGAGAATGAATGGCCTCGAACTCGTCCGTCGCATTCGGGCCTACGATTTCGGCCAATATGTATACATAATCCTGTGCACTGGCAAGGACTCTCGCGGGGACTTGATCGAGGGAATGAAGAGTGGCGCCGACGATTTCTTATCGAAACCCGTCAGCCCCGACGAACTCTCAGTGCGATTGTCATCGGGAGAAAGAGTCATCCAGCTGGAGACCCGGTTGGAAGAAGAAAAGCGAAGACTGAAAGAAGTCAACAAATCGCTCTCGTTGGCGTACGAGACCATTCGAGCCGACCTTGAAGCTGCGGCAGAGATGCAGCGGGCGTTATTGCCTCCGCCAGCGCGGATTCACAACGTGCAGTTTGAATGGCTCTTCTGCCCATCGAAGGTGGTGGCGGGGGACATTCTGAGTTTCTTCCCGCTGGATGAGCACACGGTCGGGTTCTACCAAGTGGACGTTTCTGGTCACGGGATTCCCGCCGCTATGTTTTCCGTTCTTCTCAGCAAAATGCTCACGACTTCGCCGATCGGCAACAGCCTTCTAAAAACCAAGACGTCAGAGGCTCCCGGTTATCTGATTCGCCCCCCCCACCAGGCAATTGCCGAGCTCAATCAGCGATTGCAAGGCAATGGCGATATGTATTTCACCATGGTCTATGGCATGGTGGATGTTCGGTCTAACAGGCTGCGCTTCTCTCAGGCTGGTCATCCTCATCCCATCTACGTAAAGCGCGGAGACGCGGCGGTGACACTGGGCAATGGAGGATTTCCAGTCGGCGTGTTACCGGACATGGAGTACGACGTGAATGAACTGGAAATTGGGCTGGGCGACCGGCTATTTCTAGGTTCGGATGGAATCACGGAATGCAGAAACCGTGAGGGGGAACAATACGGAGTCCAGCGGCTGATCCTGCTTATCGAGGAGCATTGTGACGATACCTTGAAGGATCTTCTAGCCGCCCTGCAAGAAGAATTGCGCGCTTGGGTCGGCGGTGATGATTTCCAGGATGATCTGTCAATGGTAGCGGTGGAGGTTTTGTAAAAGGTCCGCAGAACAGTTCTGGAAAGCAAGAAGCAGCTATTCGAGTACTCAATAGGAGGAGTGATGAAGGTTGAAGAACGAAAAGTGGGACCAAGTCTGCTGATCCGTATTCTGGAAACCCGATTGGGGGCGGATCGTGCAGCCGCTTTCAAAGAAACGATAGGAACCTTTATTCAAAGGGGAGACACTCGTCTTGTCCTGGATCTCTCGTGCGTCGAGTTCATCGACAGCAGCGGACTGGGAGCAATTCTGTCAGTGTTGAAGCGGTTAGGTAAAGACGGCGAACTGGTCGTCTGTGGTGTTACCGAACCCGTGGCGAATATGCTCAAACTCACTCGCATGGACCGGATTTTCACAGTACACCGGTCGGTGGAAGATGCACTCAATGCCATCTGCCAATAATTCGGCGAGGCCGGCGGAACAACGGGTACAGATGGTCATCGAGAGCCGGCTCGACGCCGTTCCGCTGCTGGGTAGGATGATCGGAGCGGTTTGCGAATCCGCGGGCTTGTCTCCGGAGGACCGCGACATGGTGGGGTTGTGCCTGGCCGAAGCGGCCAACAACTCCATCCTGCACGCGTATCACGAAGACCCGGGAAACACCATCAGCGTAGAAGTCACGTTGTGCCCGGAGAAGATGATCATCGACGTCGTCGATTTCGGAACATCCGCGGATCCCGCCGTAATGAATGCCGACCATCGTGCAGCTCTCGACGAAGGAACTGCTCCCCACTCCTTGCAGGAGAGCGGACGCGGCCTCGCAATCATGCAGGAAATCATGGACTCGTTTGAATACACATCCCGCGTTTGCAGCAACCGCCTGCGGCTCATCAAGAGATTTGAGAGAAAACACAATTAAGCGCACTCGCTGGAAGTACACCCGCCTTTGTTTTTAGCTCACTAGGGCTCACCATCCTCAATCGGGGGCTCAAGGATCAGCTGAGGAGATTACTTCTGCAACGCCGGCTGAGAGATAACATCACCGCCCCCCGCCGTATCACCTTCTTTCCCGGACTGCGTTTCGCCATAGAAGTACGCGATGCGCCGGCGCTTTAGTTCAGGTTCGAGGGAATGATCGATAGCCCCTTGACGGGCATAGATGAGATCTGCCCATGGATACTCGGCTGTTTTCGCTTCGAGCTTCTTGATGAATTCATCGACCGATGCGATCCGCCGAGCGGGGGCTCCGACGACGACGGAATTCGGCGGAACATCGCGGGTGACGACAGAACCCGCACCGACAATCGCGTTTGGACCGATCGTAATCCCAGGCAGGATAATGCAGCCGTACCCGATGAATACATTGTCTCGAAAATCACTCTTGCCGACGGAGTCCAGTTTTACCCCATAAGCGCGGTTCAGCATCTTAACCACGCCATTGTGGCCAAGGACGCAACAAGATCCGAACTGGACATTATTTCCCATGCGAACATACGCGGGGTCTGTGAACACAGTCGTCGTGAGAATGCTGCATTGCTTTCCCATCGAGTGGAAGCCCCCATGCAGGCGCAGATACTCGGCGTATTCGTCGGGCAAAGGGTTGCATAGTTTTCGATACGCTCCAGCGAATAACCCATAACGAAATGCCAAGAAGCGAAAGAGCTTACCTAGTAACGAACGCATACATCCTCCAAATGGAATCTGAAATGATTCTCAGTCGAACCGCTCGTGTCTGTTTACGCTCGTTGTCCACGCAACATGCCGCCCAAGCTATGCAGGGCTTGTTTGCGCAAGTATTCACGCTCTCCCCAGGGACAAATCAGTCGGTAGAGCACGGCACCCACAAGGGAGAGATAAACCATGCCGCTGACGCAGATGACCCCTGCGATTCGAATTCTGCTGGTCCCCGCGGCTGCAATCATCGGAGAAAACAACAACGCGACCGCAAATGCAATCAGATAGGGGATCAGCCCTGGAAGAAACGCTTGCTTCAGAAAGTTCGCCTGCGAGACCCCAAGAATTCGATGAGTATAGGACATATAAATAAGCCCGCTGAGAACCATCCCCGACGCGACAGCAACCGCGATGACAAGTGTGGTCTTCCCAACCGTGACGAATCCGATCGCGACAAAGATAAGAACCAGAACCAGTTGCGACAGCGGATACACGAGTTCCCGCTTGGGATGCCCGACTCCGCGGTGATAAGCAGATCCCGGTCCTGTCAGAACATGGGTCTGATAAGGGAGACAGAAGATCATCAGGATGGGGATTGCAGGCCCGAATTTGTCTGAAGAACCGATCCACAAACGCAGAAGTGGATGAGCAAAAGCTGCTAGAAAGGCGAGCAACGTGCCAGTCATCATGTTCATGTAACGGGCACCCTTCAGATAAAGCTTTACCAGTTCGTCCTTCCACGTCAGCGAGTTCATGTGGGACAACGCCGGCATGAAGATGCTATTCATCGAGCTTGCCAGCTGGCTACCCATGATGGGCAACTTTTCACCGACGTCAAACAGGGCCGTAGCCTGTACACCAATAAACATCCCGGCGATGACCTTTTCGATGGAATACAGAAATGTGCACAACAGTCCCGAGATCTGGACAACGGTGCCGTACCCAAAGAAGATGCGCAGATGGGGGCGATCAAAGTACCTCCAACTCACGGACAGTCCCGGCATCGCGCGATAGCAGCAGATGGCCATTAGTACCGTTGCGACGACGTAGCGGATTCCGAAGGCCCATGCCAGTGAATAGATGCCATGCCCTGTACGAAGCAGAGTTATCGCAATGGCGACCTCCAGCGTAACGGTAAAGGTCCATACCAAGTTCGTCTGGGCGTTTTTCTGCAGACCGTTCAGGGCGTTATTGAATACACCAAACGACAGGTCCAGCATGAAACTGCCCGCGGTCGCGAGAATCAAGACGGACGCGGTATGTGACAGCGAAGCCGGAATCTTCAGAAGATGCAACACCCACGGAAGGCCGAGCAATAACACCGCAGTCAACACAATGCAGATCGATGTGGTCAGCATCAAGCCGGTCGAAATCAGCCGATTGATCTTTTCTTGCTCATTCTTCGCGTTGTACTGCGCGACGTACCGGATGTAAACGTTGGCGATTCCCATAGAACTCATCCCCATATAACTGATAAGGATGAAGCACGCGGCCCAGATTCCATATTCTTCGAGGGTTACGTAGCTGAGGGTGATGGGAGTCAGAATAAAGCGCGTGGCCAGATAATAGATTCGGGCCGCAAATTCAAGGGAGAAATTCTTGAAGAGCCGCTCTTTCAGTACCTGTTTTGCCGATTCGGACGCTATGGTCATAGATAAAATATTTCCTTTTTCAGGCTCCGGCGCGGGCTCTGCGGGATCTCTCTTCGTAAACTGGCGCTGAGCGGAAGGGCAAACCCAGTTGGTCCTTTGCGGAAACAACCGGCTCCCCTTGTAATTGCCAATCAATTTTCAGGTCCGGATCGTTCCATGAGATCGTGCGTTCAAATTTGGGTTGGTAATAAGTTGTGGTCTTGTAGACAAAGTGAGCAGCGGTTGACCGCACATAGAAACCATGGGCGAATCCTGGGGGAATCCACAACACTCGCGAGTTGACCTCAGAAATCATGAAGGACTCCCACTTCCCGAACGTCGGTGAGGAACGCCGTAAGTCGACCGCGATGTCCAAAACTTCGCCGGCGATGACCCGCACCAGTTTTCCCTGTGCGTGCTCAACCTGGTAGTGGAGACCCCGTAACACGTGCTCGACGGAGAACGAATGATTGTCCTGGACGAATTCCTCGCGTATCCCGAGCGACTCGAGGCTATTGCGGTTGTAGCTCTCGAGGAAAAAACCGCGCTCGTCCCGGAATACTGAGGGCTCCAGCAGCAGTACATCCTTTAGTGAAGTTTCTATTGATTTCATAGGAAGTCCGTCTCTCGATACGGTTTCAAAATACCCGCTCTTCCAGAATCTGAAGCAGGTACTGCCCGTAGCCTGTTTTCTCCATTGACCTTCCCATGGCTTCCAGTTGGTCCGCACTGATGTAGCCATAGCGGAACGCGATCTCTTCGAGACAAGCAACCTTAAGACCCTGGCGGCGCTCGATCGTCGAGATGAAGAGCGATGCATCCATGAGCGACTCGTGCGTTCCCGTGTCGAGCCAAGCCATGCCGCGGCCCATCACAACCACTTCGAGTTCGCCCGATTGCATGTAGACCTTGTTGACATCCGTGATCTCTAGCTCGCCTCTTGCAGATGGGTTCAGCGACTTCGCGATCTCTACTACGCGGTTGTCATAGAAATAGAGGCCAGTCACGGCATAGCGGGACTTCGGCTGCTTGGGCTTTTCTTCAATGCTGATCGCGGTTCCGGAGGGATCGAATTCAACCACACCGTAGCGTTCGGGATCGCTGACGGGGTAGGCAAACACCCGGGCACCAGATGTCTTCAGCGTGGCCTGCATCAAGCTCTTGGAGAAGTCGTGCCCGTAGAAGATATTGTCACCCAGTACGAGAGCGCAGGCCTGACCAGCAAGGAACTCTTCCGCCAGGATGAAGGCTTGCGCGATCCCGTCGGGACTTGGCTGAACGCAATAGGAGAAGCTCATCCCGAGGGATTTGCCGTCGCCTAGCAACTGTTTGTACGCACTGATGTCTTGCGGAGTGGAGATGATAAGGACCTCCCGAATCCCCGACAACATGAGCGTCGAGAGCGGATGGTAGATCATGGGCTTGTCGTAAACGGGGAGGAGCGGCTTCGATACCGCGCGGGTCACGGGATGCAGGCGGGTACCTGATCCGCCGGCAAGTATGATCCCTTTGAAACTGCGTCCCCGTTGTAGATCGCTGTAATTCATCGTGATTCACCTTTCTTTTCTGCAGCATGAATCCCTAGGTCATTCAGCCTGGCCGAATACTGCTCGACGATCCACTTCCGATAATCTCCGCTGATGACGTCCCGCACCCAATCTCGATTGTCCAGATACCACTGAATGGTGCGGCGCAGACCGGTTGTGAACGTCTCCCGCGGTCTCCAGTGAAGTTCTGCAGCAATCTTTCTGGCGTCGATGGCGTACCGCCGATCGTGGCCAGCACGGTCTTTCACAAAAGCAATTTGCGAGCGATACGGCTTCTTGTCGTCGCGAGGGCACAGTTGATCGAGTGTGTCGCAAATTGCATGGACAACCTCGACGTTCGTTTTCTCGTTGCAGCCGCCGATGTTGTAGGTTTCACCCGGCCTTCCGGAGCGCAATACCGTGCGAATCGCTTCACAGTGGTCGTCGACAAAGAGCCAATCGCGCACATTCTTTCCGTCTCCGTAAACCGGCAACGGCTGCCCTTCGAGGCCATTCGAAATCATCAGAGGAATCAGCTTTTCCGGAAATTGATATGGACCATAGTTGTTGGAGCAATTCGTGGTCAGCGTCGGCAAACCGTAGGTGTGGTGATAAGCGCGCACCAGATGGTCAGACGCCGCCTTGGAGGCCGCGTACGGACTATTGGGCGAATATGAAGTCACTTCTGAGAATGCCGGATCGTCCGGACAGAGAGAGCCGTATACCTCATCCGTGGAAACATGGAGAAACCGGAAGGCCTGCCGGTCATTCGGTAACAATGATTGCCAGTAGTCCTTTGCTGCTTCCAGCAGTGTGAATGTCCCATTAATGTTGGTCCGGATGAACTCCGCCGGCCCGCTAATCGAGCGGTCGACATGGCTCTCGGCCGCAAAATGAATAATCGCCCGCACCTTCGATTGAGAAAGTAGTTCGGTCACCGCAGCCGGGTCTGCGACGTCGCCATGGACGAACCGGTAACGAGGATCGTGCGCAACGGATAGAAGATTGGTCAGATTTCCCGCATAAGTGAGTTTGTCCAAATTCACCAATGCTGCAGCCTCCGTTTTAAGCCATTGCAGTACAAAGTTGGAACCGATAAAGCCTGCTCCCCCTGTCACTAGAATCGTGTCATTCATTTGCCCGTCCTTAAGACTTCGTTACTCTCTCCAGCGAAAGAGAGAGTGGAACCGCGGCCAGCCCTGAGGCCGTCGGCACGACAAGTAGTTCCCCGTGCAGTAACTACCTCTCGATAAAGCAGCAAGCTTCGTTCAACCTTGGCGGCCCAGCTGAATTCGGCCTCGGCTCTCCGCCTCCCCGCCAGACCTTTCAGTCTCCATTCCTCCGGATTCTGGGCAACGGACAGCAAGGTCTCTACCAGATCCTCGACAACCGACTGCCGACTGGTCGGTGGAATGGCGTGGCCGATCTCTTCGGTGACAAGCTCCGCCGGGCCACCGTAATTGACGGCAATTACGGGGCGAGCGCTCGCCATCGCTTCCAACAGGACAGCGCCTCCGGATTCACGTACTGAAGGCAGACAGAATACGTGTGCGCGCTGCATCTGATCTGCTACCTCGCCCAAGCTTTGATTGCCGCAGAAGCGAACCATTTCGGAGATTCCCAGAGACGCCGCCTGCTTCTCCAGCGGGTCTCGCTCCGGTCCATCTCCAACCACTCGAAGTTCGACAGCGATCGACGAGGAAACTTTTTTCACCGCATCCAGCAGCATCGCTACACCCTTAAAAGGCAAGAGGCGTCCCACGAAGAGAACTCGGAGCGGGTCACAGGTTGACGGACGTATCGGCCACGATGTCGCACGGAATTTCTCGAGATCGACGCCGTTCTCCAGCATGGAGTAGCTCTTCTTCGTGTAACGCTGCGGCAGGGACTTCCGGGTCGCATCGGTCGCGACCAGGACGAGAGCCGCGTTTTCGATTCCATGATTCGTGAGTTCTGCGAGATACCCCAGGTTTCGAAGGGGATACAGCCACGAGGAATCCTGCTTCATGAATTCGCGAAAGGTCGTGGGCGACTTCAAGCCGCCGTTCCACGGACCTAGGATCACTGGCGCTCCCAGGCGGTGGAGCGTCGGAGAAGCGACGGGGGACACGGGGGTAACACAATGCACGACGTCCCAGTTGTGACCCAATCTTTGCATCAGTCGAAGCACTCGCACGGCTTTCCGATCAAAGGCAAAGAAATCGAGAGACGAAATGAGAAACACTGAGTGCTGGCTGCGCGGGAAGAGACGTTCTGCTATGCGGTACAGTGGGCCAGCGAACGCTTCAGTGTCGATGTAAATGACCTGGGAATCAGGAGCAGGCCGAGGTTGACCCTCAATTGCGCAGCGATTGCGGATGTGCGTCACCAGAGTGACAGAAGCTTGTTGGGCGAGACGCCAGTACCATTCCCAACCAATCTGGGAAACTGAACCCTCTCCCGGAGCGCATTGGTAAGCCGATACCAGGACCTGCAATCGCCGCGTCATCGCGTCACCTCGCGATGCAGCGGTCTAGCTGGAACACCGGCGACCACGCAGCCAGCCGGAACATCGCGCACGACCACCGCGTTTGCGCCAACTACTGCATCATCCCCAATGGTCACGCCGGGCAAGATGGTTACGCCGCGCCCGATCCACACGTTGCGGCCCACGCAGATTCGCCGCCCATTGTGCTCGGAGGTACGAACGGAGCTGCCGTCGCCCCGAGTATGGTTCGCATCACGGATGCTGGTATATTCCCCGATGCCAGTACCTTCCCCAATTACGATTTCGTCATAGGAAACAAGGTGAACTCCGCGTGATATCACGACACCGTCTCCGATCGTGATGCGACCGGCTTCGCGCGTCTCAAAGTACAGTCCGGGATATAGAAACAGATTCTTGCCCAGATAGACCTGCGCCGAGCCGTGGACCTCCACCTGGCCTTGAACCACCACCGAAGAGTCGAGCGGAGTTCCCAGGCAGGCTGCTAGGCAGGCATGGGACCAGGCTCGCGTCAGCGGCACGCGCACTTTCACGACTGCCGTCGCCACCGGATTGAAGAGCGTAATCGCAATGCGTTTTCCGATTCCGCTCATCACACGGCCTCCTTGTATTCAATAAGGCGATGTTCGCCATGGCGCTCACGATAGAACTTCAACTGTCCGAACAGGATCGGAATCTGCTGAAAGTGGGAGTGCACACCATAAAGAAAGAGGGTGAGGGGCTGCGCGGGCGACTTCCATGCAATGCGGCGCGCGGTGCGCAATGAAAGCAGCAATATGAAAAGCGCAACAGCGAAAGTCGGAATCCATGATCGCAAGATGAACGAGAGCACGACTGCCAGAATTGGGACGGTCACCAGCACAGCGCCCTGCATCAGATTCCGACGAGCCTCAAGTTGCCACAAAGGAACCGAGCTGGTCCGGAAGCGCTCCGAAACCAATGCATAAGCAAAGCCAGCTCGCACTGCCCGTTTCCAATACTGGCGGAACGATGTCATCGCCAGATCATGCGCGGTCATCGGACAGTCGATGTGAATGATGAGGTATCCGAGGCTGGTCATGCGCCGGCACATTTCGGGCTCTTCCCCGGCAATCAAGTTCTCGTCATAGCCACCGACTTCCTGAAGCACGTCGCGCCGCACGAGTGCATCCCCACCACAGAACTGGGAGATTCCGGGAGGGTACATCCAATCCAGATCCAGCACACGGTTGTAGATCGAGGCGTCCG
Organism: uncultured Acidobacteriota bacterium; assembly: GCA_963765015.1. Classification (GTDB taxonomy): domain Bacteria; phylum Acidobacteriota; class Terriglobia; order Terriglobales; family Acidobacteriaceae; genus Sulfotelmatobacter. Next base: position 11,751 of record CAVXVD010000124.1, read on the forward strand.
GAGCCAACTCTCGCCGGTGTCCCCACACAACGGCATGCTTCGGGTCCTGAAAATGTTCGAGTGAGCGCGCAACGAATTCCGGATGCAAGATCGTGTCACCATCCAGAAAAAGGATGAGCGAAGCAGTCGTGGCGCGCCAACCCGCATTCCGACCGCGCGCCGCGGTCGTCGGCCCAGGCGGGAGTGCTAGCACTCGAGCGCCAGCCTTGCGAGCACGGGTCACGCTGTCGTCTGAGGAATTCGAGTCAACGTAGATCACCTCGATCGCATCGAACGAGTGCTGCATCCGCGCAACTGAGGCGAGGCAGCGAGTGAGCCGCTCTCCCTCGTTTCTGCCGATGACGACGACCGCCAAAGAGTTCAAATAGGCCGGTGTGCTCATGCCAGCCCCGCTTCCAACAATGCCCGGTAGTCATTGATTCGCGCTTCCGGAGAAAAGCGCGAGTGGAGCAAGCCCCGCGCTCGCGCCACGATGGCATTCAATTCAACCGGCGTCGTTTTGAAGATTTCGAGAAGCCGCCTGGCCAGAGAAGCGGCATTATCTGCCTGAAAGCGAAAGCCAGTGGCTCCCGGTTCGACCAGGGAGCCCGCGCCGCCCTGGTCTGGCACCAGCACCGGGACGTTCGCTGCCATTGCTTCCACGATCGCCAGTCCGAAAGGCTCAGCAGGGCAGAGATGAATCAATAGGTCAGACTTTGCGAGTTCACTTTCGATGTCGCTTACAAAACCGGCAAAGGTTACGTTGGGATGCGTGACCCTGGCCCGCTCACGCAATGTTTCCAGATCCCAGCCCGTTCCTAGCACGCGTACGTGCATGTGACTCAGCGAGGGCTCGCGATCCAGTGCATCCAGCAAGAGATCAACTCGTTTGATCGGATCAACGCGAGAAATGATCAATACGCGGTGAATCGGCGTGCCCGTGAAGGGGGCGCGACGGAAGCATCCGTTGACACGCGCATCGGGCAGAAAATTTTCAATGACTTGAACCTTATTGTCGCGTGCACCGTTGGCAATCAGTCGCTCCCTCACAAACTGAGAAACCGCGACGAACACCGCAGATGAACGATTGAGCAACTTCTTTCTCCCGTAACTTAAGCGCTCGTCAGTACCTCCATGGACTACGTGCAAGTGCGCCATGCGCCGGTGATATACGGAATTAAGAGCGATTGCGGCAATCGAATGCGACACGGCTGTGGCAATCAAAGCAAGCTGCCCCGATCGGGAAAATGTGGGACGGATTCGTCGGGCAAATTCGCTGGTGGATCCGAACGGTTGGAAGCGGAGACCCATCCGGGCCGCTTCGTCCGAAATTGGTCCATCCGGCGCCAGGATCAAGGGATCGAATTGTCCGATGAGTCCCGCGGCCGTAGCCAATGCCATTCTTTCGGTGCCGTATAGGTTTCCGCTATGTAGCGCGTAAATCAGAGGAATGCGTTTCATGCGTTGTGCTTTTCCCCCACCCTTCCCCGCCGGATGAGTGACCATGTTGCGGCCCAGCTCTTCCGCAGACCGAGTTTCACTTCGGGCATTGGAGGATTTGGATCGTAGCCAGTTACGACCGCAGCGACGGCTCTGGGCGCAATGTTCTCCAGAGTCCGCATGGCACTTTGCAGTTCTGACTTTTTGGTATGGCCACATTGGAGCGTGAGGAGAACAACATCACCGGCCGACGCTAACAATTCGGTTTCCGGGTCGACGGAAAAAGGCTTCGCGCAAATCAGAACAATCGCTCCGCGCTGTGCCGTTTCACGCAGGCGGTTGCGGACAGATCCAAGCACGCCATACCCAGGCACGGAAAATGGCGCCGCCATGCTCCTTCCTGCGCCCGCAGCGGCAGCTTGCGCCTGGGGTTGATCGACGCCAACCACCTCGACCGCGTGCCCGAGATTTGCAAGTACGTCGGCAAGTTCGGCAACCGTCTCTGAAACCTGTGCAGCCGCATTCACCGGCACAAAGACGAACGAGTGGCTCGCATTTCTCTCAGCGTCTCGTTCGATCGCCACCGCCAAACGCTGCACACGGCCGTTTAAGTCATTGCCGCGGCCTATGGCATGAGTGAACCCCATTGGCGCGAATCCCAAGGCCTTTTCCACCTCGTTTGGCGAAAGCAGCCGAGGATCGACGTAATCCAACCCTACTGGAGCGGCGAACGATAAAGCGGCAGCCAAAAACAGCAAAATCAACATCGGCTTCTTCCGGCCACCACTCACAGGCTCGAAGGGAGGGCGAGCGGGCGAAAACAAGCGGGCGAAGCCGGGTGCGCGCCCTTCCTGTTCCACGAAATCGATGCGATTTTCGACGGCTTGCAACCGGTTCCTCGCTCGCTCGATCTCATAACGAATGTTGATTCCTGTCTGATAGTTGTGCGAATACCACACTGCCTGAGCCGCCTGCAGTTCTACCTGCTTCTGTATCTCTCTTTCTGCGCGAGCATCTGCCGCAGCTTCGGCCTGGCGTTGGGCCAGAAGGATCGATGCATAAGTGCTCTCCAGGTCTTCCCGCTTGGACTGCGCGACCTGATCGATGTGCTGTAACTCAGCCTCGATTTCTTTGCGACCTGGATGATTGGGCAACATCCCATCGAGTTTGGCGAGCAATTCACTGCGGCGAAAGTTCAGATTGGATTGCAGCGAGGTGATATCAGCATCTCTTCGCGCCATCTCGCCGGCATAAGCCTGCAAGCCGGTCTGAAGCTCGGGAAGGGCAGTGTGCTTCAGGGAATCCAGCTGAGCCTCGCTCACGATGCGCTTTTGGCGGGCCGAGGCCAAGGCCTCTTTGCTGCCGACCAGCAACTGATCGAACGGATTCGAGAAACTCTCGCTAAACACGCTCACGGCAAGTTCTTGAGCGATCTTGTCCTTCCGCCCGCCCAACGAGGCGATGTCCGCCTCTAGTCCACGCCCTTCTTGCTCCAGGCTCGCCAAGCGTTGATCGCGGCCATAAAAATCTTCGTCCTTACTCTTCTCCAGGAAAACGTCGACTACCGTATTAACGATTTCTGCAAGACCGTCGGGCTGTTCCCCCTCGAGACGCACCGTAATCTGGTAGGTATCGGGTACGGGCAGGATCTTCAATTCGCTTTGCAGGCGGTTGACCGCTTGATCGAGCGATTCCTTCGAACGCTGCCAGGGATGTCCCTGTTTTTCCAGCCGGCCTACTGCTTCCTCGACAATGTCGTAGCGGTCGATCGTGCGCACATTCTGCTGGACGAATTCGCGGTACTGGCTGTTCGACTGCAATTCGAACTCCTTGTCGTCCTCCATGTTTTTGAGAAAACGCGGAGACACATACACAACGGCTTGTGCGGCGTAGGTCCGCTTCCCTTTTTTCCACGCCACGGGAAAACCAGCCGCCGTCACCACAACCAAAGTCAGCAACGCAAGTAACACATGCGCCCGCAGGCTGCGTATGGGCTCGATATTCCGTCCCGGCACCGGACGGCTCTCGGTCGCGCCAATTCCGGCGTTGTGCGCAGTTGGGTTCATGGAGAGATCTGCTTTCCGACGATGGCCAGGCCTGACGCAGGTCCAAACTGCTCCATGAAATATCCGAACTTCGCCAGTCCGCGTTTGGGCACATAAATGATGTCGCCGTCTACGAGTGTGAAATTCAGGTTGGGATCGGGATGCATGACATCGCGCATCGCAATCTGTCGCTTGACATCGCGGGAAGGACGGATCAATTGGATATGATCTGGTACTCCGTCCTTGGTGGTACCCCCGGCGTCGGCATACGCCTCCATGAAGGTCATGTCGGGACGCAGTCGGTATGCCCCGGGATGCTGCACCTCGCCGAGAACATAGACCGATTGGTCATCCGAATCCGGGATATATAAGACGTCGTTGCGCTGGAGTTGAAGGTTGTAGGCGAGATTGCCCTCCTTCAGGAGCGGCTTCAGATCCACCCAGACCACTGCGTCGCGACCGCGGAAAATCACACAGCGATTCATGGCTGCTTTGTCAGCACCGATGCCACCTACCGGCAAACTACCAGCCCGGGTGATGGCCTCGAGAAGCGTGGGGGAATTATCAAAATGCAAAACCCCGGGTGATGCCACCCGACCCAAAACGAAAATGCGATTCGAAGCATAAACATCAACGCGCACCTCGACGGAAAGGCCTGTGTAGAACTGGCTGAACGCTTCCTGAATTCTTGCGAGTCCGGCTTCGCGCGACAGGCTCGCCAGCGTGACCGTTCCAGCGATCGGCACCGTTATCCGCCCGTCCGGACCAATGACTCGTTTGCCCGAAAGCTCGGGGTGGGCGAATACATCGATAAAAATCTCATCGCCTTCACCAAAGACATAAGTGGCCGGTGCCTGTCGCTCAAATTCCTTCAGAGCCTCGATTGACGAGAAGCGCTGATTCTTCTGCCGTATCGCGAAATCCGAGTCGGGCACCGAGGCCGATTGCGCCACGGTGGGAAGCACCCCAATCGCAGAGAACAATGCCATTAGGGCGATTCTCTTACGCATTGTGCGTACAGTAACCATCGCTAATCTGCGAATACCGCCCTTTCTTCAGGCTGAACTGCTCTTTTTTTTCTGGGCCGAACGACAGCCGGCACGCCGACTGCGATCGAATTGGACGGCACATCCGTAAGAACGACAGCATTGGCCCCAATCGCAACGTCGTCGCCGATACGCACCGGGCCGAGGACCTTTGCACCCGTTCCGATGTCAACGCGATTCCCAATGATCGGCGCACCTTCAACCCCTGTGCGCCGGAGCCCGAGGGTCACGCCATTTCTAACGATCACGTCGTCGCCAATCACGGTGTCTCCGCTGATCACGATTCCGCCAAAGTGGTCGATCCGGAATCTTCGCCCGACGACTGTTTCGCATGGAATATCGACTCCCGTCAGTATTTGCGACACGACTTTCAGCAGGCGATAAATAAACGAGAAGAATCGCCGTAGAAATGCAGGGTGCACGCCATAGCGCCAACGCCCGAAGCGATAGACCACCATGACCCACAAGCCTTGGCGGGCAATGTCACGCTCGTACGTGTTCCAGTCTTCTCTCAGGTTCTCGAACACAACATCTCCTTACCAGGGCCGCTGCGGAGAGACCCTACCACCACAGGTCTCGTCCCACGCCCGATCCAGCAGTTCTATAATCTTTCGCGAGTCCTCGGCCTTCACCACGCGAGTCGCATCTTCGCTGCCCGCGTTCTTCCGTGCGCGCAACCTGTGCCACCACTGCTCCTGCTTCTTGACGATCCACGCTGAGAATCCAAGATGTTTGCGGTAATAGAGAAACTGGCTGCGCATGCGCCACAATGTGAGCTGGGCGCCCGATTTCGACATGGACAGGGAGGAAACAGTTTTCGACGATTCGCCGCCATAGTGCACCACTACTACATCGGGCCAGTACCACAACTCGTATCCAGCTTTCTTGATTCGGCGGCACAGGTCGACTTCCTCGTAGTAAAGAAAGAAGTCTTCATCGAAATATCCAATCTTCTCGAGCGCATTGCGTCGGATGATGGAGAATGCGCCTGGAACCCAGTCGACCTGCGCGGCCACTCCCTGGTCGGCCCAGGTTCTATCCTGACGTCCGAAGAACTTTGAGTCCGCAAATTTCATCGATAAACCACTTAGACTTAAGAACTCGTTCAAGACCGAAGGAAACTGGCGGGCCGACGGTTGCCAGGATGCATCGCGCCCAATCAGACGGGCGCCCCCGAGTCCCACGGCAGGACGCGCCTCCATGTGTTCCACCGCTCGCTGTAACGCGCCGGGCTTCAGGAACGCGTCGGAATTGAGCAGGACGACAAAGTCCCCTTTGCAAACCGGAAACGCGCGGTTGTTGGCCGCCGCAAACCCAAGGTTCTGATCGCTCTTGATGACATGAACCGCCGGAAACTCGCGCTCTACCATGACCGTCGAACCATCGGAGGAGTGGTTGTCGACCACGAAGACTTCCGCCTCCATGTCGGCAACGTCGCGGTACAACGCGTTGAGGCAGTCGCGCAGCAACCCACAGGTGTTGAATGACACGATGACCACAGAGATCAACGGATGCTTCGTTCTCACTGTGTGTCTCCTTTTGAGGCCGCACGCGCCGTTCGGACCCAAGTCGTTCCCTTGCGAGAATTGCGTAACAACTCCGGAATAACCCGCAATTTCCAAAACACGTAGAACGGTGCGGATAACAGAGCCTGCAGATCGCGCCACTCCCCGCCGCCGATGGAAATGGCGGAAAGAAGATGTACTAACACAAGAGCGAGTGAAGACGCGGCATAGAGACGCACGGCAGTGAACGGGGTCGCCAAGGCAAGGACGAGCAGAGTCACGTGAAAAGCCAGCGGCAACAACAGCAGTTCCAGCAGAGGCTCCAGAAGTTGACCTCGGCCGCCCAGCACATCGGCGAACAACTCAGGCGCAAAACGCCCGAGCATCTGGAATCGCCCGCCCTCCCAACGGGAGCGTTGGGTCAGTACACCTTTCCCGGTGATCGGCATTTCTCCGTACACCGTCACCGAGTCCACAAACTGGACCTTAATTCCCGCGCGCACCAACCGAAGGTGATATTCGAGGTCCTCAACCACAGAAACTGCCTCGTAAGGAACCTTTTTCAGAGTGGACCGGGTGAGTGCAAAGCCGTTTCCGAGAACCCCTGCTGACAATCCCAGACGACTTCTGCCGCGCGGCCGCAGAACGTTAAATGCCATCAGGGCGATATTCATCCAGCGGGTGCGGGCCGAATCGTTGGCATTGCGAACCTTGTAGCGGCACTGCAAAGCTTGAGCACCCAGAGCACAGGCGGCAGAAAATTCGCAAACAAGGTTCGGGCTAACGCTCGTGTCAGCATCGACGACAATAAAAAGATCGAAGTCCGATGAGAGCGTGCGGAATGCGAAGTCCAGCGCATATCCCTTGCCACGAAGGTCGAGATTGTTGCGAACTAAAACTTTTGCGCCGGCCAGTTCGGCTTGCTGGCCGGTCTGGTCCGTACAGTTATCGGCTACGACGAAAACCGAAAATGAGTCTTTTAATGAGTCGCACGCGAGTAGGCTCTTCACACACGCGCTGATCGACGACTCCTCGTTATGAGCTGGCACGACGATCGCGATGCGGCCGGGACGAGGTGAGACCTCGCCAGGCGATCCCTTTTGCCGTCGGCCCGGCAATGCTCCTCCGAGCGTGAGAAAAGCGAGTTCGAGTGTTCCCGGCACCGTACAGATTGCGCAGAGGACCCCTAACGCGCAAACGATTGCGAAAGCAAGAGCGCTCATCGAGCAACTCCTGAGGTTGCTGACTTGAGTGGCTCAGTCAGCAATACGACCAGAGATCGCGGCGGAATGGTGACGCTCACTGTGGCATCGGCACCATGTCTTGCGATAGTCGTGTGCCCGTATTTAACAGAGCTCCCTCCGGCACCTTCGCTCGCCACTCCCAACGTGAGAGAGGCTGCAGGTACCCTCTCTTCCCACACCGCGGGGAAAAGCAGCGTGGCCATTATCGGTTCGGAGCGTCCTGAAACGATGGCCGCGGTCCACCCTCGACTCCCATGGAATGCGACCACTGAGAGATTTCGCGAGTCGCCATTCTTGAGCTGAACCTCGTGCAGGTCACTCTGCATCGCCTGATTCAGCATGGAAACCGAAACGCCTGTCGAACGCAGGCGCGGCGCCCCAGACAGATCTCGAATCACTCCCCACAACTGAACGAACTCGGAGCGGTCGGAAGTGTAAGTGTCGAATCCCACCAAGGTGTAAACGCACTGCCTCTTCAGCCCTGCGGACAATCCATCAATGAGTCGCATCGCAAGCGCCGATCCAGCCTCCGAACTGAGCACAAACCGATCTCTTTCGACCGAGCCTGCACTTCCTCCGGTGGTATGCAGATTCACCTCATAGACAGCCAATTCCTTGTGATTCTGGAGCGCAGTATCGGCAAGTGCGGCGAAGGTTACCCGTTCGCTCGAAAACAGGGCCGCATCGACCTGGGACTGAGCTGCACTCGACGGCAGTTCATAAGCAAAATAAGGAGCCACGGCCACAAGGTCCGCCACCGATCCCCGGACTAGCGCGGCGACTGCCGGAAGGTTCGCGAACTGGGCATTCATCACGGTGCGCAGCGGAATCGACGAACCACATCCTTTGCGTAGTGATTGGAATGCTCGACTTGCGGCCTCCGCATGGCTCTTTGGATCCTGAATTCCTGCCGCGCCAAACAATGGATTCCAATTTTCGTTGCCGAATTCGACCAGAATCTCTCCAAGATGCATCCGGGCTTGAGCGTGCGCCAAATAGGTTCCCAGCTGAACGTATTCCACATCCGAAGCGGTAGTCGGGAGAACAAGCCACGGAATTGCACCCATGCGCTCACACAACTGCAGAAACTCCGGAATCGAATATTCGTACTTTGCGTCTTCCTGCCTGCCCGAACGGTACCGGGAAGCGCGGCGGGCGAATGGAGGTGCCAGCCGGTTGCTGACGCTGTCACCCAGTTGTCCCTGCCAGTCGCGCAAGTAGCCGGGACGCAATTCCTGGAGAGCGGCTACCACTTCACGGCGAAAAGGAAAAGTGCCGTCGGCTACAGCCGAGAGTGAAACATCATCGACCGCGATGCGCCCGTTCCCTGCGGCAGAAATCTGTAACTGGAGCGGCCCATCCGGATCGTCATCGGTTGCATCGAAGTCGATCACAATCTGCCGCCAGGCCAGTGCTGGCACTACGTCTTTCACGAAGAAAGGATGCGAGGCAGCGCGGCTGAAAGACACTCGTAGCCGGGAGGCACCAGAGAGCTTCTTCGTCCAAATAGAGAATCGCCACTTGCCGCGGATGAGCAACATTTTCCCGCTGCGGGCGGTCGTCTCGTCGAGAAACGAATTCGCCTCGGCACGCTCTGACCCCGCAGGACACAACACCAACGAGCGAATGCCTGGACTTCCCGGCCGCGGCGGACCAGCGTGGCAATTTACTTGATTGCTTGAGAACCACCACTGTGAAGCCGGGCTCAAGTCGTCCAACTTCGTGAGAGCCACGACGTCACCAGTCATTGCTGGGATTTCTGAATCCAACTCCACTCGAATGCCGTTACTGTCGCTTTCCCGGTAGAACACTCGAACCTGGGCGCTCTTCCCTGCGGAAACACCCGTACGAAAGCGAATAGAGGCTCCGTTCCAGAACCCGTCTGGCCTTTGGACTCCCAGGCCCTCGAGTATCAGGGCCGCGCCCGCACAGTGCTTCACGGTTGCCAGTGCGCCATCGACTACGCCTTCAAACCCCGGATTCTTAATGATGTTGGCTCCGAGCTGCTCCGCGCCCCATGAGGTCCAAATGCCGAGGTTCATCCCAATGCGTCGCAGATCGTGCATCTGCACCGTTGGAGAGACAACCAGGTCGACTTGTGGCTCCACCTGGGATGCAGATGGCACTGCCGCCCTAAGCGGTTCTGATGGTCTGAGCCCCATGATTAGCCCAATCAGGAGCACGGGGCGGACTAGCGTCATCACGCTTCCAACCTCCTGCGGAAAACGTTGGCCAGATGCGCCACATTCGTGCGGAGGTCGTAGCAGGACAACACCCGCCTGCGTCCCGCTTCTCCCAGCTGCCGGCAGAGCTCTGGCTCGCGAATCATCCGCGCAATCACTCCAGCTAGTTCTTCGTCATCGGAAGGAGTGACGAGCAGTCCATCGATCCCATCGCGGATTAGTTCAGGAATGCCGGTAATTCGCGTCGTCACACACGGCACCTCAATCGCCATGGCTTCCATCAGAACGACGGGAATGCCTTCAGCAAAGCTGGGAAGAACAAAGGCATCTGCCTGTTGATAAAACTTCTGAATCTTGTCCTGATTCACGGGGCCTTCCAGCAAAACCCGCTCGGTCAACCCTAAGTCTTGAACCATCGCCCGTAGCGAGTCCCGGTCGGGACCACCCCCAACCAGGCGAAGCGTCACATTCTCGCCCTGCTTGACCAGCCTGTTTACAGCCTGGATCAAAATGTGCTGGCCCTTGGCTGGAACCAGTCTTCCCACACAGAGAATTTCAAAGGATCCATTTCGCGATCGCGGAGGACGGGCTCGAAAGTCCTCAGGGCTGACACCCAGTGGAGTGACTTCGAATTTATTCCATTGAGCGACTGGCGAGAGCTTCATCAGCTGGCTGCGCGCAAACTTACCGATTGTGCAGAGGAATTGGCAGACTTCGATTTTCTCGGAAAGCTGATGGCGGGAAACATCGTAAAACTCGTCGGGGCCATGCACGGTGATCGAAAGAGTCGCCCCACTTAATTTCGAAGTGATCATTCCGACCGTGGCCGCGGGTGTGGCGAAGTGAACGTGCAAGTGAGTCAACGAATTTCTTCGCATCCAATCGACAAGAATCACTGCTTCCACAAAATAGAAAAGTGACATCAACAGCGTCTTGGGCTCGAGGCCTCCCAGTCTCAGGGAAAACCCCAGCGCCTTCACACATCGAGAAGGACTCGTTACCAGCGCCCGCAAGTGCGCCAAGATGATCCCCAGGAAGGGTGACTTCTTCACATAAAGAGTTCTCGCCGCTTCCTCTCGCTCTTCCGCGGTGAGTTGATTCGGGGGACGATCTGGGGGATTAATGGATGCGACGTGGATCTCAAATCCCAGCTCGCGTAAAGCGGCAACTTCACGCAGAATGAATGTATGCGAGATCCTCGGATATTCGCTGACCAGATAGGCCATGCGAACCTGCGTGCCCATTAGCTCGCACCCCCGGAAAACGCGCAGTTGCACGCCGGGTTTTCCGAGTTTTGTGCGTTCCTATACCTAATTACGGTCATTTCGATCGCCTTGCGGGAAATAGTTCCCCATTGAATCCGTTCTGACTTGCGGAATCACCCTCCAACTCGTTTGCATTCAATAGACCAACCTAAGCTCTGAGAAATTCACGGCTTGCCTCTCCCGGACCGTCTGCGATCTGGAATCTGTCTAACATCCAGACACCCTTATCTCTGCGGAACCCCGCTTCGTATTGAAGCGGCAAGCCTTAAGGGTGGAAACCTGATTGCTTTAGTTCGGTGAGCCTCCACCGGCCTCTGACGAAGCAGCCCCTGGGGCGTTACGGGCATGTGGGAGGCGCGTGACGATTTTTGAAACTTGCCGGGGGGCGGGATTCCTGGCGGGAAGGCACATCCAGGACACACACACAGAACGGAGATGGAGCGTGGACGCTAGCAACAAACTGCGGGCCGAGAAGTTGTCTGGGGCATGCGTGCCTGCCTCCTTGGTGCCGCTTGCGAAGGAACGATTTCCTGCGTTCGATGCGACTCTCGACTCGATAGAAGCTGCACCAGAAATTCAGATCAGATCCCCTTTTATGCCTACTCACATTGCGTCCGCAGGACAACAAGTGGATCGATTCACAATCCCGGCGTGTGTGGACAAGCTGTCAAAGCTCAGGGTCTGGCTGAAAAACACGCTCGGCTCTCATCTCGGTGCTGCTATCAAGGATGAACAGATCTCCCAGATCCAGCTGGCCGTGCAGGAAGCAGCAGCCAACATCATTTTCCATTCCGATAGCGCCGATGCTGATCGAACGATCGACGTTGAAGTGAGTTTCGCAGACCGAGTGGTCGCGATTGAACTTCGATATAGCGGCGCCGCATTCGAGGATGCATCCATACCCGTGCCCGACTTCGACGGCTCTCGGGATCACGGATTTGGACTCTTCATCATCCAGAAGATCATGGATGAGGTGAAATACGGCCAGACGCCGGACCAGAAGAATTTTATTCGTCTCACAAAACAACTCAGCCCGAAAGAGGTGGGGATTCATGATCGCAACGGAAAAGGACGTGAGCGGGACGCTGGTAGTCCAAATCGCCGGCGATGCCCTCGACGCTGAAACCAGTAAGACTTTTCGCAAGGAGCTCAAAGAGCAACTTGAGGGTCACAAGCATGTTGTTCTTGATCTGTCGAAGGTGGTTTTTGTAGACAGCTCGGGCCTGGGAGCCCTCATTGCCTGCTTGCGGCAAGTCAGCGCTGCCGGTGGCGATTTGAAGCTGTGCGGTCTCAGCAAGCAGGTCCGGGCGCTCTTCGAGTTGGTGCGGATGCACCGGCTCTTCAGCATCTACAACACGCGCGACGAAGCGATGCGAGCATTTCGATAAGTTCGACGGACGCATGACGAGGCCACAATAAATGTCCGCGTTGCCGGTCCATCCTGCACAACTGGGCGCCAGGACTCGTATTGATTTGATGAACGAACTCGCGCGTCTGTACGGGCCGGGGAGCCTAAACAGTTCATCGCGGCGATTCAGCCTGCTGCGCAAGCGCTACGCTTGGCTGGTCGTAGTTTGGGGAGCGGTCGTACTCAAGCGCTCTCTCGATATCCTGATTTCATTGGTCATGCTGTGCATGCTCTCTCCGTTGTTCCTGGTCGTCGCACTCATGATCAAGCTGACAGACGGAGGGACGGTTTTGTTCTGGCAAAAGCGAGTCGGGAAATGGGGTCGAGAGTTTCCCTTCCCCAAATTCCGCTCGATGAGCGCCAATGCAGAACAATTGAAGGATACCCTGCTGCAACAGAGTCATCATGAGGACGCCAAGACTTTCAAAATGAAGCGTGATCCCCGGATTACACGGATCGGGCGCATCATTCGGCGGCTGAGCATCGACGAACTCCCTCAACTCTGGTGCGTGTTGAGGGGTGACATGTCAATCGTCGGGCCGCGCCCGCCGGTCCCTCGCGAAGTCGCGCTGTACACCCTCGCGGACCGACGCCGGCTGGATGTTACCCCTGGCTTGACTTGTATCTGGCAAATTAGCGGACGAAGTGACATCCCCTTCCCCCAACAGGTGGAATTGGACGTTAAGTACATTCAGTCTCGCTCACTCCTGACTGATCTCCGCATTCTGTTCTTGACAGTTCCAGCGGTGCTGCTGGGGAAGGGCGCCTACTGAGTTCTCCGCAATGACTCCCGCCGCCAAAACTCCTTCACCATCCAACCCTGAAAGTCTTGCGGAGTTGCATGCGCAGTTCTCCCCCGCGGCTCTCTGGCAGCGGCGAATTCGCAGGAACGCGCTGACCACAGCCTGGGGACTAACACTCTCCATTTCTGCATGGACGAAACGCTTTCTTGACGTGCTGTTCTCGGCAATGATCCTCACCGCGCTGCTACCCGCGTTCGTCGTAATGTCCTTCGCCTTTGTCGCGGACGGACGTCCCATTTTCACGTCCGAGCCAAGAGTGGGACGCTGGTCCGTTCCGTTCCAGATGCTCGCATTCAATACCGAGCGAAAGTGTGGAGGCATACTCCGTCGGCTTTGGCTCCAACGCATCCCGGTTTTAATCAATGTCCTGCGGGGAGATATGTCGCTGATTGGGCCGCGTGCTGTGAGGCCTGACGAACTTGACGTCCGGCAGCGTGCTGCCCGCAAACGCTCCAGCGTCCGTCCGGGCCTGCTGTCACTCTGGTGGTTGCGCAAGAAAGCAAACATCCATTTCAGTTCAGAACTCGAGATCGATCTGGAATATATCGACAGCCAGAGTATCTTCGGCGATCTGGGAATTGGCCTGCGTGCCGCACCGTCGCTTTTCTATGGCGCTTCATCCTCGACCGCGCCGCCTCAGATTGACGTGTTGGGGGTCCATGTCGACAACCTCACAATGGACGAGACTCTACAGTACATTTTGGACGCTGCCGGCGGCCCGATTCCGCGTCAGTTGTGTTTTGTAAACACCGATTGCATCAACAAATCGATTCATGATCAAGATTACAAAGAGCTCCTCGACAAGTCGGATCTCACGCTGGCCGATGGAATCGGCATCCGGCTGGCCGGCAAAATTACCCGCCGGGAGATCCGGCAGAACGTGAACGGCACTGACCTTTTTCCATTGCTTTGCCAGCGGCTCCAAGGCTCAGAGTTAGGACTGTTCCTGCTCGGTGCTCGGCCTGAGGTGGTCGAGGCTTTCACCGACTGGATTCGAAAGACCTATCCCACGGTTCGTGTGAAGGGACACCACAACGGCTTTTTTGATTCAGCCCAAGAAGAAAGTGTTTTAAAGGAAGTCCGCGACTCTGGATCCGAAATTCTGCTGGTCGCTTTCGGAGCGCCGCGTCAGGATTTATGGATCCGCACACACCTTCAAGACCTGGGGCCGGTTCGAATCGCCATGGGAGTGGGCGGTCTGTTCGATTTTTATTCCGGACGAATTCCACGCGCTCCACAGTGGATGCGTGAGCTCAGCCTGGAGTGGACCTTTCGCCTCTATCAGGAGCCGGGGCGAATGTGGCGGCGCTATCTTGTGGGAAACGTAGTTTTTCTTTGGCGAGTAATTCTGTCCACACTCTTTCAGCGGTCGGGCAAGAAACGTTCAGAGGAAGTGTGAGGTGAGGAGAAAATGCGAGCTCTGGTCGTAGTTGCTGGAACATCCCCAATCTTAGGAGAACTGACGCCACGCTTGCCGGCGGCGCTGGTGCCGTGCGTGGACCGGCCCATCCTGCAGCACCTGGTGGAGTATCTGGTCGATCGTGGCATTACCAGCTTTGATTTCGTTCTGCACGAATCGGCTCGCGAGATCGAAGAGTTTCTCGGCGACGGAGCCCGCTGGGGCAGCAGGTTCGTCTTTCACCTCGTCTGCGACCCTTGCCGACCGTACGAACCGCTCAAGTTGTTGCCGCATGACGGTCAAGCAATCCTTCTGGTTCATGCCGATCGTCTTCCGATCTTGTCTCCTCGTCCCGTGCTGGAGCAACAGTCAATTCCGGACACATTGTTTTATGTTTGCATGGAGCATGCCCCCGGCGCGGACATCCCCCGGTGGACCGGTGCGGCGATTTTGCAGACGTATGTGGCTGCCTGCATCCCTGATGGCGCAACCCAGTCGGAACTTGAACAGCACTTGCGCAAATTCGCCGGTGAAGACGCGATTACGACTGTCGAGCTCTTGGATTTTCGCGACTTCGAGACCCTGTTGGCATCGCAGCGCAGCATTCTCGGTAAGGCTACGGGCATCGCTCATCTCGCAGCCCGAGAGGTTGAGCCAGGCACGTGGATTGCACGCAATGTGATAATCCATCCCACAGCAGAACTCACTCCACCGGTTTTCATCGGAGAAAATTCACGAATCGGTTCTGGCGCCAAAATCGGACCCAACGCTGTGGTCGGCCACGACAGCATCATTGATCAGCACACCGAGGTCATCGACTCCGCCGTGCTGCCTGGAAGCTATTGTGGCGAGCATCTCGAACTCGACCATGTCGTTGTCGATCGAAACCGCCTCGTAAGCAGCCGCTTGGGTACCAGCGTCAACATCACCGACACATTCATTCTTAGCGGTCTGCGGGCGAAGGGTCAGAAGCACTGGTTCCGTTCTCTGGTTTCGCGTTCGTTGGCAACAGCTTTGTTCATATTTACGCTGCCAATCGTCTTGCTGACCGGCTTAGTTCTGTGGCTGGCTCGCAGCTCGCCCCTGTTTTACTACAGGCGCGTCGCCCAGCTGCCAGGTGACCCGGTGAGCTCCCAAGCAAAGACATTTAACCTTTACAGCTTCAGAAATCCTGCCGATCGACAACCATTCACCAAACTCAGTTGGGTGCTCCTCGACTTTTTGCCAGCTCTTGGCCAGGTCGTTATGGGGAAGCTGCACCTCGTGGGTGTTTGCCCTCGCACACAATCAGAAATCGACTGCTTACCCGAAGATTGGCGTGCTCTCTACCTCCAGGGCCGCGCTGGTTTACTGACCGAGGCGTTCGTGATCCACGGACCAACCGCAACCGAAGACGAAATCTATTCTTGCGAGGCGTATTACATCGCCGCTGGCGGGCTAGGCCACGACCTGTCCTTGGCACTTCGCTTTGTAACGGGCCCAGCGTGAGACCTCCGGACCATATATGCGGAAAGGGGATCGTTCCTGGCAACGTCAAGCCAGGAATCTAAATCTCCGCATGGAATCGATCGTCCTCATCCCGGGAATCATCGCTACTTTACGAGGACTGAGGCTCGGGCCTGCCCGTTTATTTTTGAACTTCTATCTTCCCATGCTGATGATCCTGCCGGAGTACTATCGCTGGACGGTCCCGGGAATCCCAAAAGTCACGTTCAGCCAGCCTGTCATCCTGGTCACCATGTTCGCTCTCATTTCGCACGGCGCTTTCAAGCGTTGGAAGATAACCAGCACCGACGTCCTCGTTTTCTGCTTCTTCGCTACTTTCTCGGTGTCCGAGTATGTCAACAAGGGATACAAAGAATCGCAGAATCTCACCTTCGACATGCTCACCTGGTTTCTTTTGCCTTATATTGCGGCGAAGGCGGTTGTTGAGCCCATGGATCAGCGCGTCCCCTTCATGCGCCGTATCGTGCTGCTACTGGCAGCCATCGCGGTGATCAGCGTTTACGAATTTCGTATGGGGATGACGCCGTTCCAGTTTCTGCTTTCTCGATTCTTTCCCTTCCAGGGGACCGGCTGGGTTACCACCTTTCGCTGGGGATTTGCCAGAATTGCAGGCCCCTATGGACACTCCATCCTGTGCGGATTGTTGTTCGTCATTGCCTATCGGATACACCGCTGGCTGGAATGGAATCATTGCTGGGAAAGGCGTTTCCAGTCTCTTCCTTTCTCTATCGACAAGGGATTACTTCTCCGCATCATTCTCATAGCAGGCGCGCTCATGAGCATGGTGCGTGGTCCGTGGATTGGAGGCATTCTCGGCGGCGCGGTCGCCCTGATTGGAAACTCACGGAATCCACGCCGCGGGGCGATTCGTATCGGGCTGATCGCGTTGGCGATCGCAATCCCCGTCGGGGCTGCCTTCTACTCTTACGTTTCAGTCGGACGCGCGAATGCCACGTCGACCGCGCAGGAATCTGCCGCATATCGCAAAGAGCTCGTCGACAAATACATGGGAATCGCGGAAGACCACGCGTGGCTGGGCTACGGCCGCAACAATTTCCCCCAAGTCCCCGGCATGCCTTCAGTGGACAACTATTACCTACTGCTGGCGCTCTGGCATGGATTCACCGCGAGCGCACTCTTATTAATCCTCCTCTTCAGCATCATTACCCGCTTGTTCCGTCGAGGATTCCTTGAAGCCGAGCTTGGATTGCCGTGTCCGTCCTTATCTTTTACCTTGGCGGGCATCATGGTCGCGATCCTGTTTACCCTGGGGACTGTTTACATGGGGACTCAGGTAACTCCGATGGTTGCAATGCTGATTGGATGGTCTGAGGCTTACCTGCAATCGCCAATGCAAGCAACACACG
Organism: uncultured Acidobacteriota bacterium; assembly: GCA_963765015.1. Classification (GTDB taxonomy): domain Bacteria; phylum Acidobacteriota; class Terriglobia; order Terriglobales; family Acidobacteriaceae; genus Sulfotelmatobacter. The sequence goes on from CAVXVD010000124.1 coordinate 28,941, forward strand.
CGGAATCCACCGATAACGTCGCGCCTGCGGCAGCGTTCCGATTTGCTCGCGTAGTCACTTAGGAGATTCAACATGGGCACCGCCGTCGCAGTCGCACCCGCAAAAGAAATCTCGCCGACAACTGCACGCTTTTACCGACCGGAATTGGACGTGCTGCGGTTCTTCGCCTTCTTCGGTGTGTTCATGTTTCATGCTGCGCCTCGTACTCCTGATTTTTATTTGTCGCTCGGGTTACCTCGCGCGATCGGAACGTTGATCATCTCAATCCTCGGCACGGGAGCTTACGGAGTTGATCTCTTCTTCGCGTTGAGCGCCTACCTGATCACATCTCTTCTTCTACGCGAACGCCAAGCCACCGGGCGGCTCGACCTCCGCGGCTTTTATATCCGGCGCATTCTCCGCATCTGGCCTTTGTATCTGACCTTCGTGGCTCTGGCGGCTGTCGTCGCAGCGCTAAGCCACACTCAGCATCTGCCCCTGAAGTACGTGCTCGGTTTCACCCTGCTGGCAGGCAATTGGATTTATGTCTTTTTCGGAATGCCCGCTTCCTTTGCAACGCCTCTCTGGACGGTTTCCATCGAAGAGCAGTTTTATCTGACATGGCCGCTAGTGTGCAGAAAGCTCTCACAAAAAGGAATTGTACTGATGGCAGTGGCGCTGCTCGCGATTGCGAATCTCTCACGAATCTTTCTCGCAGCCATGGGTGCATCTGTCCAAGCGATGGAGTTCAATACCATCTCCAGGCTCGACCCCATCGCCCTTGGCACTCTCCTGGCGTTGATGGAAACTCGTTTGCCCAGGATCCTTCGCCGCACTCGATATGCCTTCGTGGTGCTTGGCTTGGCAACATGGTTGGCTGCCTCCCTGTTCTCTGGTTCCGGAATGGTAGGCCATTCAGTAAATGCCTGGAGCCTGGTCGCAGCCCGACCGGCGATTGCGCTGGCGAGTATCGTCATCCTGGTTGGAGTTCTCGGGTCGAACCAGAAGTTCTTCGCCAACAAGAAGCTCATTTATCTCGGGAAGATTTCGTACGGGTTGTACGTTATCCACGAATTCGGCAGGTTCTTAGCAGCCTATCTGATCCATGCGCGAACTCCCATAACAATCGCCTCCCAGGGTGCGGTCGCACTTTGTTTCACTCTGATTCTTGCGGTCATTTCTTACCGTTGGCTGGAGACGCCGTTCCTGCGACTCAAAGATCGCTTCTCCCATGTGTCATCTCGCCCGGTTTAGTCGGATCGTCACTGGAAGGGTCGACGGGGCGAACAACCCGCGGGGATGAACGGTCCTTACGGAATCTGGACGGGGTAAAGGAGTCAGATCGTTTGCCGCTTGAGTCGAAAATATGAGCGCCCTCTCTGAGACCGTCAGCCTCGCAGACCTGCACATGCATACCACAGCCAGTGACGGCATGCTTTCACCGCAAGCCTTGGTGAACGCTGTGCTGACGCTGCAGATGCAGAGGAAAGAACCGAAGCTACGCGTGATCGCAGTGACCGATCACGATACGCTCGCAGGAGCTTGGACCGCCGTGGAGTATCAAAGAGACTTTCACTCGGACGCAGATTTGGAGATCATCGCCGGTGCCGAGATCTCATCTGCCGACGGCCACATACTCGCCCTGGACATTCGGGAGGGGGTGCCGAAGCGACTTAGCGCGGCGGAAACGATTCAGGCGATCCACGAACAAGGTGGGCTGGCGATCGCGGCTCATCCTTATGCCTATCTGCCATTTCTTGAAGGCCTCCAAGGCATCAAGCACCTGATCACGGACCCGGCGATAGGGGCAGCCCTGGATGCAATCGAGGTGCGTAATGCCAACCCTACGGAAATCCTGAACAATCACCTCACGCGCTGGATCAATCGCCGAAATCTCGGGCGGCCCGAAGTGGGAGGAAGCGATTCGCACTTTATTTCAGCAATCGCTCGGGCCTCCACGGTTTTTCCTGGACGCAGCGCAGACGATCTCAAGTCGGCCATTCGCTGCGGAACCACACGACCACAAGGTACGGTCTATGGCCTCTGTGCACTCTATGAATTTCTAAGGGATCGAAAGGCCTGGAAGCAATTTTGTCAGAACGACCTCATCGTCCGGGTTCTGAACGATTGCCGCTGAACACCGAAGGTGGCAATCTGGCCCTTTCGAACCGGAGACGGAGGCAGCGATTCAAGAGGACACGCCTTTTCCGTGGTCGCTATGCAGTGCCGAGTAAACCTTCGTGAGCAGCGATCGTTTGGTGAACGGCTTTTCCAGAAATGAATGCTCTTGCACCACCACCCCGTGCTGGGTCACGAGATCACCGGCATATCCGGACATAAAGACCACGCGGAGGTCTTGGCGAATATCTTTGGCTTGCTCCAGCAATTCAACACCGGTCTTCCCGGGCATGACGATATCGGTTAAAAGCAAATCGATTTCGATATCCGTTGAAGACAAAGTTCTCAGGGCATCCTCAGCATCCTCAGCTTCCACAACGCGATACCCACCTTCTCGCAGCAGCTTGACCGCGAGTCCGCGCAGGATTTTGTCGTCCTCCACCACCAGAATCATCTCGGTACCGCGTGGAAGTTCCGGTTCTTCGCGGTGCGAACCTAGTTCTTCCGCCTTCTCGCGCAGCCTCGGGAAGTAGATTTTGAATGTAGTGCCCTTGCCCAGTTCACTATAGACCGAGATGTACCCGTTACTCTGCTTCACAATTCCGTAGACGGTCGAGAGCCCGAGCCCGGTTCCCTTCCCCGCCGCTTTGGTGGTAAAAAACGGCTCGAAGACCTGAGATCGAGTGGTCTCATCCATACCGCAGCCCGTATCCGTCACCTTCAACACAACATGTTGGCCCTCATGCGCGCCCGCATGCAGAGAGAGGTAATGTTCGTCCAGTTCCGAGGTCCCGGTCTCGATGGTGATTTTTCCGCCGGTCGGCATCGCGTCTCGCGCATTGACGACCAGGTTCATCAGAATCTGTTCAATTTGGCCGGGGTCGGCCTTGATGCTGCCGATCTCAGCTCCCGGCCGAAACTCAATCTCGATGTCCTCGCCTACCAGTCGGAGGAACATGGTGGTTACATTCCGCACCACATCGTTCAGATCGAGGATCTTGGGAAATGCGACCTGCTGGCGGCTGAAGGCCAGAAGCTGCCGGGTAAGCAACGCCGCCCGTTGCGATGCTTTCTTGATTTCGGTCAGATACTTCTTCACCGGGGTATCCGGCTCGATTTCTCCTATCGAGATATCGCTATAACCCATGATGATGCCCAGGATATTGTTGAAGTCGTGAGCCACGCCGCCCGCCAGGCGGCCCACTGCTTCCATCTTTTGGGCCTGGCGGAATTGGGCTTCCAACTTGTGCATCTCCGTCACGTCGCGAGTGATTCCCAGAATGCACCGTTGGCCGTCGAGTTCGATCGATTCCGCCCAGATTTCAGCCTCCCGAATATCTCCCTTCGCCGTCCGGTATTTCGTGGAGTGCTTTGCCACTTTTTCGTCTTCTTTTAACTGTCGCAGCATCTCCCTGCGATCCAGCGGTTCGCCCCAAAAGCGCAGGTCGGTCGCCGTGCGGCCGATCACGTCCTTCCGCTGATAGCCGAGCAGATTTAGAAACGCGTCGTTCACATCTAGATAGCGGCCTTCGGCTTCCGTCGAAATCGTGATGGCGAGGGGGTTGTTGCGAAACGCTTTGCTGAATCTCTCTTCCGATTTGAGCAGCGCCTCTTCGGCTCGTTTACGATCCGTAACGTCCTGCAGAACGCACGCGATGCGCTCCACGCCCGTTGGGCCTTCAATGGGAAAATACGAAACGTGCAACTCTCGCCTGCCCCGGTTAGGAAAATCGTAAGTCATTTCGTATGACACTACGTCGCCCCGGAAGCATTGATCCATCTTGTCCTTAACGTCGGCTGCAAAGGCATCCCTCCCCACCACTACTTCCACAGACTGCCCAATGACCTGTTCGGTGGAGAATCCGCGGAAATCCAGGAACGCTCGATTGGCGATCACATAATGGAAACCACGGTCGATCACCACAATCATCTCCTCTACGCCTTCCACGACTCTCGCGTATTCCTGCAACGCCATTTCTGCCCGTTTCATCTCTTCGATCTCGGTGCAGGAGCCAAACCACTTAACGACGCTGCCCGAGGTATCGCGCAAGGGTTCGACTTGCGTCAGGAACCAGCGGTAGCTTCCGTCCGCCGCCCGCAACCGGCTCTCGACCTGGTAGTGCTTGCCAGTCGCCACTGCCTGGTTCCAGGCCTCCCATGCCACCTGTTTGTCATCCTCGTGATAAGGCGTGCTCCACCCGCTTCCGGAGGACTCTTCCAGAGACATGCCGGTATACTCCACCCAGCGCCGGTTGCAATAAGTGTTGAACCCGTCAGGCGTGCTGATCCAAACCATTTGCGGCACAGAGTCGGCCAGGGTGCGAAATTTCTCTTCGCTCTCCTGCAGGGCTTTCTCCGCCTGTTTACGCGCGGTGATGTCATCGAAAAAGATCGCCACTTTCCTCTCTTGAGGCTCTCCAACTCGGAAGGCATGCACGTCATACCAACGATCCAATTGTTCTGCCCGGTTTTCGAAGCGGGCGGGCTCACCCGTCAAGGCGATCCTGCCGTATATCTCAAACCAGTGCTCTTCATGCTGCGGAGCGATCTCGCGCATTCTCCTGCCCCGCGCATTCGGGATTCCAGTTTGCCTCGCGAACGCTGGATTCACCTCCAGAAAGCGGTAATCTACAGCTTTTTTGTTCTCGTCAAATAGCACTTCAATGGTGCAGAAACCTTCGTCCATGGACTCAAACAATGTCCGGTAGTTTTTCTCCGATTCTCGCAGTCGGTGCTCGGCACGTTTGCGTTCCGTGATGTCGCGCGCAACCTTTGAGGCGCCCACAATCGCTCCGCTGATGTCTCGTATGGGCGAGATGGTCACGGAAACGTCAATTCGTGTGCCGTCCTTCCGGACGCGGACGGTCTCGAAGTGCTCTACGCTCTCGCCGCGCCCGATGCGTGCCAGAATGTCCGATTCCTCACTGGCCCGTTCCGGCGGCAATAGCATCAGGATTGGCCTGCCTACAGCTTCGGAGGGCGAGTAGCCGAACACCCTTTCAGCGCCGGAATTCCACGCCGTAATCGTGCCGTCAAGAGCCTTGGCAATGATGGCGTCATCGGAGGAATCGACCACGGCGGCCAGGCGTTCGCGCATATCTGCCGCCTGTTTGCGCTCGCTGACATCATCCGCGAAGATGACGATGCCGCCGATCACTCCCTTGATGTCGCGCCAGGGTCGTGTCTCCCACCGGACCCACTGCACCGAACCGTCCGCCCGCTCAAAACGCTCGTTTTCCTCGCGCAGGACCTCGCCGGTCATTGAGCGACGATGGATGTCCTTCCAGCGTTCAGGGATTTCGGGGAATATTTCATAGTGCGATACGCCCCTCAGGTCGCGGTCACCCAAACCATAGTCAGTTCGCCAGCGCCGGCTCGCGTCCAGGTAGCGCATGTCACGGTCAAACATCGCCAATGCCGCCGGTGCATAATCGATGAACAGCCGAATCCGCGATTCGCTTTCGATGCGCTCCGCTTCGGCGCGCTCCCATTTAGTATCGGTCAGCCAGCATATACTCCCAAACGAAACGCAGAAGTAGATGACGCTGAAGATACCGCCAGCATCTGTAGAAAGACTTCCGTAGGGAGGCAGGAAGAAATAATCCGCGAGCACCGCTGAAAGTATCGTAGCCGTGATGCCTGCACCAAATCCGCCGTATAACACGGAAATCAGGATTGACGCATCAAACAGGAGGTACGGTACGCGATAAGTAAGCGGACGAAGCACCATACCCGCCAAGAGACTCAGGCCAACTAACGCTGTCGCAACCCCGTAGCGGAAAAATGCAGGGCGCTGCCTCCCACGGAGCAAGAGTCTGAACCACGGAAGCCCACTCATGCGTGCACCCCGAGGGGATCAGGGCACGCATAGGGCTCCAACTTGCAAAACTCGAATGACGTTCTTTCATACGAAAACGACGCGAACAGCAACCGCATATCGCCCGCTTCAGAACCCGATTCAACACCTAGGGCCCGCGCCGCAATATCGCAGTCCCAGCCTAGGGGCGGGAAAATGAACTGTCTGTGACTTAGGACACACCCGCCCGCGATTCTTGGGGCAGTCCAACTTTGCGCCGCAAGCCCGCGCTGCGGACGAGAACGGCTGTAGGAAATGGATGAACAGCAAATGTGGGGCGGCAGTTGCCGGCCTAGGCTTTCAGATTGTGTGGGCGGAGAGTGGGAGTCACTCGATCCTGGATCTTCCTTCGAACTACTGCGGCAGTACTCCCCGGCCAAGCTCTTTTCTCCTTCTCTCTTGCAATCGAATCTTTGCAATCAAGGGATCATGGAACAAATCAGGATCAGTCGCCACACCGGAAATCCCACGCCCCTAGGGTTCCCCCTATAGCCACAGCTGACACCCGGTAGTTCTCGTCGCGCAATTGAACCGAAAACGAGAACCCGTCTTCACTCGGGAACCGGGCATGCCAAATTGAAGCATCAACTCAAGCCATTGTCATCAATCGCGAGTCATACTGGGATTTCGCCCGGGGGAGGGCTTGTACTGCGGCCTGCCGCGCAATAAAGTCAGCATCCGCACCTTCTATATTTCTTATTGGAGCGTCGCGGGGCCACACTCCCCTTGGCTGCTCTAAACCACTACTCTTAAGGTTGACCGCACAGTATCACCTGGAAGAGAAGTAATCAATTGAGCAGGCAGGGGCCTCAAGTAACAGAAGGAAGGGGTAATGTAATACTTTCGTTTAGTTACTAAGAAGATACTAGTTTTTCTCGTCGAGGGTTATTTCCGGTTGGGAATCAAGAAGCCTTCGGAAGCGATACTTTTTCAACCATCTTAACCAATTCGACCAGGGATTGCGCCCGCATCTTCTCCATCAGCCGGCTGCGATGTACCTTTACGGTATTTTCACTGACCCCGATTTGCGCCGCAATTAGTTTGTTGGGCATGCCGGACACCACCATCGCGACCACTTCTCTCTCTCGCGGAGTTAAGGAATTCAGGCGCCGCTGTACTATTTCAACCTGTGACTCGCTCTCGATGCGACTACGATCTCTCTCCAGTGCGAAGTAAATGGAGTCCAGCAGATCCTGATCGCGGAAGGGTTTGGTCAGAAAATCGATAGCACCCGCTCGCATAGCGCGTACCGACATGGGTATATCACCGTGGGCGGTGATAAAAATAATCGGGATTCGAATGTTCATGTCGAGCAACTGGCGCTGTAAGTCGAGCCCGCTGGTCCCGGGTAATCTGACATCCAGAACCAGGCAACAGGGCAGGCCTACGGTCCTGGGCCAGTGCAAGAACTCATTCGGCGAGGCAAACGATTCTACCTGCAGGCCTACCGAGCGAACCAGCCTCTTCAAGGCATCCCGCACCGACGCGTCGTCATCGACGATAAAGACGATCGAAGACATTTGATTGATGCTACTCTCTGGCCTCCCGCAAAGTAAATTGAAATACCGCCCCGTACGGAAAGTTAGCTGTCGCCCATATTCGTCCCCCGTGGGTTTCCACGATCGAACGACTGATGGCAAGTCCCATTCCAATACCGTGCGATTTGGTCGAGAAGAAAGACTCAAAGATCCGGTCAACCTTTGCCGGATCCAGTCCGACACCATTGTCTTGAATCTGAACCAACACTCCTTCTGAGTGCTTGGATAGTCTTACTCGCAATTCCCGAGGTCGATCGTGAATCATCATCATCGAATCGATCGCATTCATGACTAAGTTCCACAGTACTTGCTGTAACAGAATACGATCCGCAAGCGCGCGAGGAGTATTCACCGTCAGTTCGGTCTTGACGTCGATTTGCGCTTCCTGAAGTTCGCTGCGTAACATAGCCAGCACGTCCAGAATCAGGAGTGCGATATCCTGGCGCTGCAAGGTGGGCGGCGTGTTCTGCAACTGAGCGCGAATCCCCGCGATTACACTACTGGCTCGATTTGCTTCCCGAATGGCGGCTACGAGGGCGCTCCGGGCTTCCCTCAAGTCCGGAGGATCTTGTGCCAGCCACCGCAGAGATGCGCTCACGTCGGTAATTGTGGCAGTAATCGGCTGGTTAATCTCATGGGCGATGGAGGTGGTAAGTTCGCCTATCGTCAGGGCTCGCGTCACCCGAGAGACTTCAGCCTGCGAATCTGCCAGCGCCTTTTCAGCCTGTTTCCGTTCTGAAATGTCCTGTATCACGCCTGCGATGCGATTAACCTCCTTGCCATCGGAAATCGGATAATAGGCAATCAAGAGATCCCTTTCGCCAATTTGAGGATACGTATACTTCATCTCATACTTGACAACCTTTCCCGTGAAGCATTCGGCCAGCTTATTCTTGACTACGGTTTCATAGGCTTGCGGGTTCAATATCTCAGCGACGGTCCGTCCGATTAGTTGCTCGCGGGTCTGGCCCCGGTAAGAAAGGAAGGCGCGGTTCGCGATCAAGTAACGATAATTGCTGTCTACGACAATCATCATCTCCTGCAGCCCTTCGACAGCTTGTTCGTATTCCTTCAGCCGAGCCTGTGTCTCACTTCGCCCTCGAATATCCCGAGCAATTACGCCAATGGCGGGAGAGCCCTTCCAGGTCAAAGCAACGGAAGTTTTTTCGATCTCTACCGAGGTTCCGTCCAGCGCGACGAGGGTGTATTCTTTCGGCGGAGTTGTACGGCCTGCACGGAGGGCTTCCCGAAATCGACGCCGGGCTGTTTCGATCGAATCAGGATGAAATATCTCAGAAATGCTTTTGCCGATTATCTGCTCTTCCCGCTCGGCTCGCAGCATCTTCACTCCGGCAGGATTGATGTACACAACCTTCTCGTCCTTTAGAACAAAAATCGTGTCAAGGAGCGACTCGACGAGGGCACGAAACCGGTTTTCAGTCTCGGAATGGCGAAACTTCGCCCGGCTCGCAAGATAGAGTCCGCTCATCCAGCACAGCGCTCCTACCAGTACGGTAAGCGCGACGATCAGCCATTTGCGGTTTGGGGATTCGATCAGGAAGGTGCCGGGAAGATCACGGAGCGAGATTGGCCAGTTGGGGAAACGAAACAAAGATACGGCCCGAAGAATACTAAGGGTTGCGGCCGCTGAACCTGCCGAGCCACCAATCGCACCGTCGAAGTAGCCCGATGCAGACATCGTTACAACCTGTTGGCTACCGGTCTGGGACTTCAGTGATTGTCCGGTCGAGCCAAATCAGCAACTAAATCTGGGACCCCATTCGGTTTTCGACTGACGATGGTTTTGCACCACGCCATTGCGTACTTACAGTTTAGCTCTAACCAAGATGAGAGGGAACATTATTATCTCCAATCGCGAGGCTTCCCTTTTAGCAAAACCCCTCTGTTTGCTGACCGTTTGTTTTGTTCGGCCTTCTAAGAGGACGTGACTTTGACTTCACATTGCCTAACAGCCGCGGTTCCGAGCCGAAAAGAGTCACCTCATCGATTTCTGTCTATTTTCCCGACACTTCTCTGAGGATGCAGACGGGCGTCGCTAGAACGTCGCCCCTAATTTATTCGAATCAAACATCTTAGTCGCCGCCAACTTTGGTAAGGCAAGTGCTTCTTTCGCTGACGTAGGGTCACTTCTGCCGGCAGCGGTCAGTCGGTCACGATCAAGAGTCGGTTTGTTTTCAGTCACCCGTCATACACAATTCTGCGAGTTCCAGGACAAGTCATGAAAAAGTCTCAGGCAAAACGAACCTTGATTCACATTGCGGTGGTAGACAGCGATCCGCTCCGCTTTGTTGGATTCCGCAGCTTGCTCAGCTCGGAAGCCGATTTTGACCTTCAGTCCGTGTCACTGGTCGAAATGGCCTCCCACCAGGACATCGACGTGGTCCTTCTTGGGAGTCATCCCGGCAAGAATGTCGTTGATGTGCTTGGCACGGTGAAGGCGGTTCGCCCGGGCCTCAAGATCGTTGTGACCGGATGCAACATGGACGACCCGGCAATCCTGCGGGCCATTGCGGCTGGCGCGAAAGGCTGCGTTGACGAAGCGGACTCCGTCGGGGAAATCGTGCGCGCCATCCGGATCGTGCATTCTGGATCTGTTTGGGCCCCGCGACGGGTCTTAGCCAAGTTCGTCGAGCAAACTTACAAAACCAGCGACCGAGGAGTTGCCCTGGGAGAACGGCCATTTACTACGCGCGAAAAGGAAGTGCTCCGCATGTTGGTTGCGGGCTGCTCCAACAAGGAAATCGCCGCTCCCTTGGGTATCGAGGAGCGCACCGTGAAAGCCCACGTTGCCAAGCTCATGCGGAAAGTCGGGGTTCCGAATCGCGTGACGCTTTCGGTGCATGCGATCACGCATTCGCTGGTACCGACGCAACAGAACTAACCTGCTTAATCGCTTCCAGTAATACCGATCCATCTTTCTCGAGGTGCAGGCAAGACTTCTCCAGATATCCCGCGGCACCGGCTGCACGTAATTTGACTCCGTTCTTCATCGAGAGCCCTGACAACACGATCACGGGAATCAACTTCGTCGCCGGATCCTTCTTCAATTGACGGAGAACTCCCGTGCCTTCGATCGTGGGCAGCATCATGTCGAGCAGAATCAGTTCGGGGATCATGTCGCGGGCACGATTCAGGCCTTCCTGCCCGTCTGCGACCGCAATCACGGTGTAGCCGGCCCGCGTGAGGATTCTGTCAATTGCCAATCGCAACAATCGGCTGTCTTCTATCAAGAGTATGGTCATTCTAGGTCTCGATTCTTTCGCTTCCTCGATTGACAGGCTAACGTCGTGACTCAATTGCTTCACGAGCACGCTTTGCCAAGGGCAGCCGGTTTTTGTTTCCTGGTCAACAACTCGCCGATCGCGTCCGCAGATACAGGTCGCGACCACAAATACCCTTGACCTAACTCGCAGCCAAGGAACTTGAGCACTTCCATTTGCTGGGAGGTTTCAATGCCCTCCGCCACCACCTTCAGCCCGAGATTGTGAGCCAGAATGACGATGATGCGGACGATCTCGTGGCTCTCAGGGTCGGATCCCACGGCCGAAACAAAACTTCGGTCGATCTTCAAGGTATCCACGGGAAATTGTTGCAGTCGCGATAAAGAGGAATATCCTGTGCCAAAGTCATCGATACTGAGCCGGACCCCCAGCGCCTTCAGTTCCGCGAGCAGAAGGGCGGAGCGATCTGCGTCGCCCATAGCGATGTTTTCAGTAATCTCCATATGCAGAGAACGGGCATCGATGGCAGTCTCACGGAGCGTTTCGGCAATTCGCGCGGACAGGTCGGTTTGGGCCGCCTCTCTTGCCGTGACATTCACACTCATAAAAAGCGGTGGATCCGAGGGAAAGAGTGACTGCCACCGGCCAAGTTGACGACAGGCTTCCAGGAGCAATTGCCGATTGATCTGCAAGATCAGTCCGCTCTCGCTGGCCACAGCAATGAACTCGCCCGGCGCGACGATACCCTCCGCGCGTTGCCAGCGACTCAAGGCTTCGAAGCCCACAATTCTCTCGTCCGCCAGAGAAATCAGCGGCTGGTAGTAGACCCTGAATTCGTCGTGCTCCAGAGCTTTCCGTAGTTCTGTCTCGAGTCGCAGGCGGTTGACGGCGTCTGCCTGCATGGCGCTGTCAAATACTTCGCAGCAGGCTTTGCCTGTACTCTTGGCACGGTACATAGCAATCTCAGCATCGCGAAGGACATCTTCGGCATTGACGCTGCTCCCGCTGAAGACGATGCCGATGCTCGCGCTGACCACTACTTCCTGTCCGTTGACTGCAAAAGGAATTGCCATGCGTTGCTGAATGCGCTCCGACATGCGCACGGCATCGCTTGGGTCGCGCAATTCAGCCGCCAGCACAACAAACTCATCTCCCCCGGGACGTGCCAGAGTATCGTCGTCTACCGGGACTTTGGCTTGGGCGGCGAGGTCGCGCGAGACCGTATCTGCACCGCGCAAGCAAGTCGTCAGCCGGCGCGAAATTTGAATCAGAAGCTCATCGCCCGCAGCATGTCCCAGGCTATCGTTGAACATCTTGAATTCATCGATATCAATCAGCAAAACCGCGAATTTGTAGTCCCGGTGACGCTGCGAGACTGCAATCGCTCGTTCCAGGCGATCGAGAAATAGAGCCCGGTTGGGAAGGTTCGTCAAAGCATCGTGGAAGGCCCGATGTTCCAGCAGAGCTTCGGCACGCTTGCGGGCTGTAATATCGCGGTTGACGATAACGAGGCCCTCGATCTCACCGTTCGGCCCGGGAATAGCGCTGGCAGTGGACTCCAGAACCCGCCACGATCCATCTTTGTGACGGATACGGTATTCGAGGCAATCCCCACCGCCGGGTTCATAGGCCTTCCGCGCAGCTTCCAAAACGCGCCCACGATCTTCGGGATGAACCTGCTCCATCGCGGAAGTAGCGGCTAATTCGCTGGAGGTGTACCCCAGAATTCGTTCATAAGCAGGGCTGTTGTACAGACGGTGGCCTGCAGTGTCGACCACGGCGATCATGTCCGCCGCATTTTCGGTGATTAGAGAGAAAAGACGTTCGCGCTCGGCTAACTGCCGACGCATGCGCTCCAACTGGAAGTGCTGATAGACAGTGTAGATATCGAACAGCAGAACGAGCGCCGCCAATCCCCGGACCCACTCCTTTAGAGTTTGAGAATAGAAATCGTCTCGGTACAAGTGGAAGCCGGGGAAGGTCAAGGAAAGGATACCGAACGTCAGTGCCAGAGTTACCGCGACGGCAAATCCCCACAGCCACCACTCACGACCCTCAACCAGACGAAGGGGAACCGGGGGGCGCGATGCGCTCAACCGCAGATCGGAAGACTTACTCACCCTGCCCGAACTGCGAAACATGGTCATGAGATTTCTGCTCTTTGGGCCCACAACTCGATGGCACAACCTACTGGTTACCCCGTGTTACTAACTTCTATTACGTTCTAGCAATTGCCGGGGTACATGTCCTCACGTAATGTTGATTCATGACGCAACGCAGCAACCCGGTGGCAAGCGCAAAAGGCGCCGATGCTTCGAAAGCGACGTCGATCATAGGAGAAGTAATCATGAAATCCCTCATTCGTACGGCAATGGCTCTATTCATTCTGACCGGGATCGCTGCAGCGAGAGAACTTCCAGATGCCCCGAGCGCAGTGGCGGCGGCCGATCCGTTCATCGTCGAACCACCGGCGCCTGTACACACCGCCAAGGTGTTCGAAAAGAAACCTGTGGACGTAACGTTTCTCAGCCTCGCCGTGATCTCGACCGGTAGCACCTTCGCCGACTCCTATACCACTCTATTCGCCCGGCAAAACTGGCTTGCCGGGAAAAAGGGCGTCTGCAACATGGAAGTCCAATCCGCTTACCTCTACGGGACCCACCCGACAGTCGGTCGCGCTTATGCGGTTGCATCTGCCAAGGGCGCCGGCTCGATCTTTGCTGCCTACTACCTGCGCAAACACCACAACAAGTTCTGGAGCGCGCCCCTGGTCGCGAACTCGATCCTCAGCCTGCAAGGCGTAACCCAGAACATGATGACCTGCAACTAGGAACAAGATTCTCACTGCACCGTCAATGTCACCGGAATCGAGTGTTGCAAAGTTCCAGAGGCTCCAGAGACAGTGATCGTGTACGTCCCCGGCGTCGTCCCAGTCTGACCTTGCGAGCCGATGCCGGTTCCACCAGCGCAACCTGCCATCAATAACATCGCTCCCAACAATAGAACTAAAGCGACGAACACATAGACCTTCTTCGAGCGGCGTTTTGACACCGCCAGCATCAGTCCGAAAAGTCCTACTCCCTGCAGCTGGATCCAAGCTGCCACGACCCCCTGATTCCGTTCCTGGCGAACCGGGGCCAGCAGCGCAGCCGACGAACCAGCCGTGCTGATAGTCATCGTGACCGTGGCGCCACTCGAGCCCGGAGTGACCGAGCTCGAAGAGAAGCCGCAGCTCGTCTTCGCGGGGTTCCCACTGCAGGCCAGCTTGACCGCGTTTGCGAACGCTCCGCCCAGGGAAGCGATTGTCAACGTATAACTTGCGGTAGCACCGGCTTTGACCGTCACGCTCGGAACCGAACTCGCCAGGCTAAAATCAACACCAGTTCCGCTCAACGAAGCATTCTGGGGACTGCTGGCTGCGTCGTCGCTGATGGCAAGAGTCCCGCTTCGGGTTCCGGAAGCTGTCGGCGTAAATGTCACATTGATGGTGCAGGTCGATCCGGCAGCGAGAGCGGTGGAACAGTTGTTGCTCTGCCCGTAGTCTCCCGTTACCTGGACGCCAGCAATATTCAGTGGCATGTTCCCGGAGTTCGACAAAGTCAAGTTCTTTGCGCCGCTCGAACTTCCCAGGGACACGCTTGAGAAAGCGACCCCGGACGGGGTCAACTTGACAAGTGCTCCGACCGCGCTGCCCTGCAGGCTGATGCTGTGCGGCGATCCCGCTGCGTCATCCGTGATTACGATGGACCCGCTGCGCGAGCCCACCCCTGTCGGAGAGAACGTCGCCGAGAGCAAGCAACTGCTGGCGGCCGGCACGTTGTTTCCGCAAGTGTCGGTCTCGGAAAAATCGCCGCTCGTGGTGATGGATGAAATCGAGAGGGCAACGCTTCCCATGTTGCGAAGCAGTACGGTTTGTGGGGCGCTGCTCGTACCCGGAGCCTGAACCGAATACTGCAAAGATGCCGGGCTCAAGGTTACGGCGGGAGCTGCCTCGGATCCGATCTTAAGAATGAACGCGTCGGTATTGCCGCCCATCAGCCCCTGGAAGGCTGACTGCGTGACCGGGAAATCGATGGAATCCGTTATACCCGCGACGTAAAGACTGCCGCTGGCATCGAGGGCCAATCCTGCGGGCGCCGGCGAATCGTCTCCGGAACCTCCAAGATATGTGGCGAAGAGCTGTGTGCTCGCCAGCGGATCGATCTCTGCCAGCAGGATGTCATTCCCGCTGTCGTAGTTTTCGATCCCATTGACCATGGTGAACGAACCACTCGTGGTATAGGCAACAACGTAGGCATCATTGTTGCCGTCGAGCACCACTGCCTGAGGCACGGCATTGTTGTTTGGTCCAAGATAGGTCGAGTACGCCAGCGTCGAACCCGCGGCATCGAACTTGGTTACGAAGCCGTAGTTGCATCCCGACCCGGACACACTGGGATCGCAGATGCCAGTGGAAGTGATGGGGAAGGTTCCGTTCCAACTTACCGTGATTCCGGTTACGTACGCTGAACCAGAGCCATCCACGGCTATGGCAGCGGGTTCGGTGACTATTCCGTTAGGATCGTAGAAGTATGTTGAATATTGCAAGCTTCCACCACCACTAAACTTGCTGACAAACCCGACCGTACTATTCATTTGCGTTGAATCGGTGGTCTGGTAAGCCCCGCTCGTAACCGGGAAATCGTACGTATTCGTGGCACCCGTAACGTAAGCGTTGCCTGCGGCATCGAGCACCAGCCCCGCGATCGCGCTACTGGGAGACGTCCAGCATGGCGTTCCCCCACAATTAAGCGGTATGGTTGAACTGCCCCCGAAATAGGTGGAATAGACCAACGAGGATCCATCCGGGCTGAACTTCGTCAGAAAACCGTAGTCACCATAAATCCCTCCTCCATTGGCAGAGACTGTGGACTGATAAGCATTCGCGGTTGCAAGATTCGTCGAGGAGGTGTATCCCGCAATCACCATTGCTCCAACAGAGTCGACGGCCACGCCTGCCGGGAGGTCCGAGCCATTTCCCCCGAAGTACGTGGAGTACAAGAGTGACGACCCCGCTGAAGAAATTTTGGTCAAGAATGCATTAAACGCTCCGGGATAGGTTCCTTGAAATGGGTTGACCATCGGGAAGTCGCTCGACGCCGTACTGCCCGTGACGTAAACGTTATTGGCTGCGTCCAGTGCCAGGGCATATCCGTAGTCCTGACTACTACCGCCGATATAGTCGGTATAGATGAGATTCGATCCACTGGCGTCGAGCTTAGAAACAAATACGTGGGCAAGCCCAGCAGGAAGCGAACCCGGAATCGTCAGCGGAAAGTCTGCTGAGTCCGTCGAGCCCGCAACATAAACATTGCCCGCCGCGTCCACCGCAATTCCGCTGGCCTGATCAGTACCGCTGCCCCCAAGGTACGTCGAGTAGACCAATACCGGGTCGATGACCAGCGGCTTGGTCGGGTCATATTGCGCTACCCGAAAGCTAATGTGGGTTGGATCGTTGACAATATATCCGCCAGCCACCGGGACGCGCTGGCCATTTGCTTCCTGATAGACCGCAGGAGTCTGGAAACGCAGGTCACCGCTCGCAGTCGCAAGAACCAGGTGTCCGTCGGCCTCGATGTGCATTTCACGAGCGCCGGTGATTTCGAACTGTATGCGCCGAGGATCAGCGCCGGGAGCAATCGCGAAATCGTATTCCAGTTGCCTTTGGTTCCCGTAATACAGGAGATCGATACCAGGATAGACGCTCCGGTAGCGAATCTGCGCGTAGGTAGGAACATTCGTCTTCCATTTCGCAGGATTGTTGCCAACAAAGTAGTTGACCCGGCCCAACTGCGGAAGCTCTCCCACGACACTGGCATTCCTGGTCGCGCCCACGAGATGGAACTGCAACTGGGACTTCTTCGATGGACTCATAACACTCGCTTGTGCGCTCCCTAACCTGCCCGCAGGCTGATCTGCATGCAGAGAGAGCACCATGCCATCGCTGGTGAGAAATGCGGTGTATCCCGGACCGCGCGAGAGGAACTTCACCTGCGAAGCAGCCTGACCGCGGTTCGCTTCAAACGTGAGGGGAAGTCTGCCGTAATTCGCGTTGATCGATGCCAAGGAAGCGCCCTGAGCCGCATTCGACTGCGCTGTGGAAGACGCGGTGACAGCGACGGCCACAAGTAGAGTCCATGCGATTGACTTTGATTTCATATAGATTGTCTCCGCAAAGAGATTTGCAACGCGGCCGATTGTCTGGGGGAGGAATCGACGTAGCGGTCAGCAGGAATTAAGAAGCATGGGCAGGGCCGAAGTCACCCTGTATAGGTCGTTTCTATCGTGATGACATTGCAGGAGTTAGACCAAAAGGCGGGAAGTACCAACTTGCCATTCATTCGAAATCCGTCTGGATTTCAGACTCCAGTCCAGTGACTGGACAAGCCATTTCGCGGCCCAAGAACAGGCTGCAACCCCTCGCCTGAATGAGCGGGCCGGAAGCGTGTTTTGGAGGTTACGCAGTCCCTTTGTTCGGCTCTTCAATCTTCATGCGCGAGAGCAGTTGATAGATCGTGGCGCGGCCAATGCCGAGTACCTCGGCGGCCCGAGCCTTGTTTCCGCCGACACCTTCCAGGACGCGAAGGACATGGCGCCGTTGCAATTCATCCAAAGACAGAAAGGTCTCATCTCCTGTCAGGTCATCATTCAATGGACCACGAAACCGCTCCGGCAGGTCGTTGATGTCGATCAGATTACCGTCTGCCATCATGCAGGCGTTGCCGATTACATTCTCGAGCTCCCGGACATTGCCCGGCCACGGATATGTCGCCAACCGAGTTTGGGCCCTCCGCACCAGGCCCGCGATCGGTTTGTTGTATTCGGTAGAGAATTTTTCGATGAAGTATCGTTCCAACAAGGACAGGTCTTCGCGGCGACTCGCCAGAACCGGCAAGGGGATTTCCACCACGGCCAGACGGTAGTAGAGATCCTCCCGAAACTGTCCCTCCCGTACCATCGTCTTCAAATTGCGATGGGTGGCTGCGATGACGCGCACGTCGATATCCCGCGGAGTCAGGGATCCCACGCGCTGCACCTGCCGGTTCTGCAGGACTCGTAACAGTTTGGCTTGCGCTGAAGGAGCAAGTTCTCCGATCTCGTCCATAAAGATCGTCCCACCGTCGGCATGCTCGAACATTCCGACCTTGTCCTGCGTGGCCCCAGTAAAAGCCCCGCGGACGTATCCGAACAATTCGCTTTCGACCAGGCTGTCGACCAGCGCAGAGCAGTTACAAACAACAAAGGGCCCTCGGCCAGCCGGACTGAGGCGGTGCAGGGCCTTGGCCACCAATTCTTTGCCGGTTCCCGTAGCTCCGGTCACCAACACGGTTCTGAAGTGCGGCGCGATTCTTCGTATCTTTGCGTAGACCTCCAGCATGAGAGGACTGCGCCCCACAATGCCTTCGAATTGATAGGCATCGAGAAGTTGCTGATCGAGTCGTAAAGTTTTTTGTCGCATCGCCGCTTCTTCCAACAACGTGGCAATCCGGGCGCGGAGTCGTTCGATGTCCAGGGGCTTGGTCAGATAGTCCGCAGCGCCTTTCTGGATTGCCTCCACTGCGGACTCGGCCGAATAGTGTGCCGTAATCAAGATGACATCCACACCCGGGTCAACACTTACGATTCGTTCCAGAATCTCGATGCCGCTGACCTTTGGCATGACCAGATCCAGTAGCACAATCTTCGGGCGCGTGCGCAAGAAGATTTCGAAACCCTCTTCGGGATCTTCCGCCGTCGTAATCTCCAGCCCCTCGCGTCGAAGAGCCAGCGTGATTATCTCGAGGTTCTTGGCCTCGTCATCAATTGCGAGAAGCTTGAGCGCACTCGTTGAGGTCATTGGTCGCTCCTACCTGGCAGGCTACTCATCTCCGAATCGGGACGAAACACAGATGTCGGAGTGGGCCTGTAAGCTTGAGAAAGGGATTCCCGCAACCACAACATGCTACACAACATACAAATCTCGACTTTCTATAGCGTCAGTATAGGCTCTGGCAAGCGGAAACAGCGGTGCCAAATCAGGCTCGCATGGTTATGCCAGGACTGGACGGGATAGGTACCTAGCTCACCGGGCATGGCGGGACTAGCAACGAACAACTTCGCGATGACCGCTTTCCGCTAGCTATCGGCAGACGTCGGGACCACCTAGCGTCGAAGAAGGTAGATTGAAATCAGCTTGAACGGCCACCAAACAGCCTTGTCTAACTGGAACCCGGAAAACCTTTTGAGACCAAAAGCCACCGAATGGCGCATCTACTGCACTATCAAGGTTAGGCTCGCAACGTGCTGCATAGCTCCGGACGTAGCGACCACATTGAGACTGTACGTACCCAGTGGGATTGGGTTCGAGCCGCCAGTGGACTGCTCCCCTGCGCTCATCCCGCCGCATCCGGCAAGACACAGCAACGCAATCATCGCGACGGCCAGCATTGCGCACTGGCCAATTTTCATACGTCGGTCGTTTCGCCCCAACAACAGCATACCCAAAAGGCCCATCGGAGCAAATATCCATGACGCCAGGAATAGACGAGATTTCCGTCCCAAACGAGGCTGGACCGCTCCGACTCGTGCTGCAGTTTGCACGGTGACAGTAACCGTCGACGAAGTTTGACCGAGGATGATTGATCGCGGATTCACGCTGCAAATCGCAAATGCCGGCGCTCCGTTGCATGCGAACGTCACCGCCTCAGAGAGCGAACCTCCAGTGGGGCTGACATTCAGTTGATAGGTGGCCGTCCCGCCGGGATTGACGACAGCTGCATTGCTTTCGCTGGAGATCGTGAAATTGGGGGCCGAACCAGTGCCAGTACCAGATAGCGCAACCAGATGCGGACTTCCGGATGCATTATCAGTGATGGTGAGGGCTTCCATGAGATTCCCTGAGGCTGCAGGAGCAAAAGTCACGGTAAAAGTGCAGAACGAAGCCGGCGCCACCGTCGCGGGGCAATCATCAGTTTCGGTGAAATCCGCACCGATCGTCTTGCTGCTGATCGTTAGCGCTGCCGAACCCATATTGCGCAAGACCGTGGTTTGCGCAGTGCTCACGCTACCGATGTCCTGAGAACCGAATTGCAGGGAAAACGGCGCCATCGCTACTGCAGGTTGATTTGTGGCAGGGTCGATCTTGGAGACGAAGGTGTCGGTCTGGCCACCCAGCGCGTTCTGGAACGCCGACTGAGTCACGGGAAAGTCAATCGACTTGGTATCCCCAGTTACGTACGCCGCCCCGCTGCTATCAAGGGCTAGGCCTGAAACCGCTTCCCATCCCTGGCCTCCCAGGAACGTCGCCATCAATAGCGTGGTTGCATTCGGGTTGATTTCTGCGAGGACAGCGTCACCCTGCCCCGCGGGTCCCTCGATCGGATTTAACAAGTCGAACTCAGAATTGGTTCCGACAATGAAAGCGTCGCCGTCCGCGTCGACCTTAATCTTTTGTCCCATCATGTTGTTGGACGTGCCCAGGAATGTTGAATAAATCAAGCTTGTGCCGGTTGGATCAAGTTTCGCGATGATGGCGCCATTACAGGCAGCCACGGAAGGATCGCAGATGCTCGTAGTAACAATGGGAAAACTGTCGCCTGCCCCGTCGTATCCCGTTACGTATGCCGAGCCGGTACTGTCTACGTCAATCGAATCCAGGTAGCTCGAGATGAACCCTCCAAGATACGTGGAATAGGCAAGACCACCGGAACTCGTGAACTTAGACACGAAGCTACTCGAATTAGCGCCCGGAAAAACAGTCGTCAGAGCCCCCGGCGTCACGGGGAAATCGGTGGTGGTTGTGTATCCGGTGACATAAGCGTTCCCCGACGCGTCAGTGGCAACATCAAGGATTTCGGAGATGGGGAAGCAGTCGGCACAGGAGTCACTGGCGTTGAGACTGCTTCCAGCCAAATAAGTAGAGAACACGACCGAAGTTCCGTCTGGAGCGAACTTGGTCAGAAAACCGTACTCTCCCAAGTCGCCCGATTGGTCGGGCGATGCCGAAGACTGGTAGGCATTTGTCGTCGGGAAATCGGTTGCCATGGTAATTCCCGCCACCACGGCTTCTCCCGACGGATCTACGGAAACAGCGCGTCCAACCTGCGTTGTGCTTCCACCCACATAGGTTAAGTTCGCTCCTCCCAGATATGTCGAGTAAACGATAGAAGAACCGTCTGCGGAGAACTTCGTAAGAAAAGCGTCCTGGCTTCCGGTAAGAGCGGGTTGGTATGCATTCACGACTGGAAAGTCTGACGACGCCGTATTCCCCGTGACATAAGCATTTCCGGAGGAATCAACTGCTACTGCGTAGCCTTCATCGAGTCCGCTTGTACCGCCGAAATAGTCGGCAAAAAGCAACGTTGAGCCGGTGGGGTCGAGTTTTGTCAAAAACATCCGGAATTGCGTCGAGTTGTAGGGACCAATCGTGGCTAGCGGAAAATCCGGAGAATCTGTGATGCCAACCACGTAGGCGTCCCCCGCAGAATCAACTGCGATGCCATTACTGAAGTCGTCGTTGCTTCCGCCGAGGAAAGTCGAATAAATCAGCACCGGATCAATCACCAGAGGCTTGGATGTGTCGTAGGCTCCGACTTCGAAACCGACATGCGTGCTATCCCGTAGGACATAAGTGCCGGGTACTCGCGTGCGCACTCCCTTGATTTCCTGATAGAGGATGGGTGTCTGAAACCGGAGCACACCGCCGCCTTTGGTCAGCACGAGGTTGCCAGCTGCGTCGACAGTCAGAGCATCGGCACCTTTCACGCTAAATTGAATTCGAGTCGCGTCCGCGCCTGCGGCGAGGTCAAAATCGTATTCCACTCTGTGATTATTCCCGTAGTAGACGAGATCGACGCCGGGATAGACATTCCGGTAGCGGATCCTGCTATAAGTCGGAACATTTCGACGCCACTTGCTCGGATCCCGGCCGATAAAATAGTTGATCCTCGTACCCTGCGGCTCCTCGCCCACGATCGGAGGATTTGCCGCAGCCCCTACAAGATCGATGGCGAGCACCAGGGGCTTTCCGTCGCTCGAAACTCTTTGTGGCAGAGGAACCGAAGAAGGTCTCGAATGATTCAGGTTGGGGAGTGGCTTCGAGATCGCATCCGCTGGCGCGGTAATTTCGTAGGGCCGCAAAGCGAGAACCATCCCGCCCGAGGTCAGAAAGACGGAATATCCGCTGCCGCGAGAAAAGAACCGGACCCGGGAATCCGTCTGGCCCTGGTTGGCCTCAAACATCAATGGCACATTGCCATATTTGGGCGTGACCGTTCCGCCTTGAGCTGGCACAGTTCTTGGCGATGCCGGGGCAAGTCTTTCCTGAGCACTGCTCGTCAGCACGGCAAAGACAAGACACAGCGCCACACACGCAATCTTCTTCGGTTGCATAACAAATCCTCACGCTCGCAATGCGACCACTAATACACAGAATTCCGCGATGCAAAGTGGTCTGGAGTAATCCTGGGGGATTGACGGCGTTCTCTACGTTGCAAGGTTCGTGCCAACGTAACGCTCCGGAGCGTTACCTCTGGAAGATCAAGCAAAACGGACCGTTGATACGCGCTTCCCCAGTGAATCGAAGGATGCGGTGCTCTACAAGCTGTCCTCTTTTTTAGAATAGTGTCCAGAAACCGGATGAAGAGGGCAAATGGAGAAAAGAGGCAGCGCTTTTGAACCTAGTAAACGCGGGTCCGCGGAAAATGCGGGTGCGACGCGAATCCCGGACCGGGATGGACCTGTCGTGGACCCAGGATTCCTGGACATGCTGGCTCGACCGCGAGTGGACGTGGGGGGCGAATCAGTCCTGTAAGATCCACTCAGCCGTCCGCTCCGTGAACTGGAACGCGTAACGCTGCGACGGCGTGTCCGGCGCTTCCCGCCGCACAACTCGCACCCGGCCTGCAAACTGGTCGTGACCTGCACCGCACAGGAAAACCTGAAAAACGGACGCCGGCGCGAGATTGAGGGGGAGAGTACACAGGAAACCGCCGGCACTGATGTTTTCGGTCGTGGTCAGTTGTTCGAAGGACCGTTGTGATGCATCCACACCCTTCAGCTTCAGGATCAGCTTCATGCGCACCCGCACATGCGTGCGCCGCTCCGATGGCCGGCTGTTCAGTTCGTCGGCAAGACGGCTCTTGAGCTTTGCAAAATCGATAGGTTTTTCGAAATAACCCACTGCGCCCAAGTTACTCATATATTCGCGGTACTTATTGCCGGACTCGCCGGACACAATGAAGATCGGGATGCGGGCCGTATAACTCAAATTGTGGAAGCTCTGGCAGAGCTCAAACCCTGAACAGTCTGGCATCATCAGATCAAGGAGGATAGCTCGTGGTTTGTGCTGCAGCGCGAGTCCGAGCGCTTGAACCGCGTTTCCCGTATCGATGGTTTCGTAAGTATCGGCCAATCTCATCTTCATCATGCCGCGCAAGGCATCATCGTCATCTACGATTAAGATCTTTTCCACGACGTTCCTCCTGAATGCAAAATCAGTGCAACTTCGTCTCTAATTTCCCGCGGCCAGCGCCAGTTGCCCGTCCAGGGCTTCGCGGATTTTGCGAGCGAGACCCTCGCGAGTAAAGGGCTTCGGCAGGAAGAAGCTGCCTTCAACCAGTACCCCGTGCTCTCCCACGGTCTGGCCTGTGTAACCCGACATGTAGACCACTCGTGCGTTTGGTCGCTCCCTGGTTAGCTGTTCGGCAAGGGCCCGCCCGCTCATCCCTGGCATCACAACATCGGTCAGAAGCAGGTGAATCATTCCCTGATACTGCCGGCTTACTCGTAAAGCTTCAATCCCGTTACCCGCCTCAAGTACGCGGTAGCCGCAGAGTTCGAGAAGATGGCGGCTCAACTTGCGGAGCGATTCCTCATCTTCCACCACAAGCAGAGTTTCATTTCCCAGCATCGAAGCTGGCAGCTCCGTTTCCTGAAGCTTCCGGGGATCGGCTGCCACTTCCACTTGGGGAAGATAGATTTTGAAGGTGGCCCCCGCGCCTGGTTCGCTGAGAACCTCGATGTATCCCCCGCTCTGTTTGACAACGCCGTACACCATCGAGAGGCCCAGCCCGGTGCCCTTGCCTTTCTCCTTCGTAGTGAAGAACGGCTCGAATACACGGGCACGCGTGGTCGCGTCCATTCCGACTCCATTGTCGGTTACGGTGAATTGGACGTAGTCTCCCACGAGTACCGGGTACGGATAACGCCGAACGAATTCTTCATTCATATGAAAATTCGACGTTGTAAGAACGAGTTCACCACCGCCGGGCATAGCGTCTCGCGCATTCACCGCGAGATTCATAATGACCTGTTCGATCTGCCCCTGATCCGCCTTGATGCGCATCAGACCGGAGTCGAGCGAGGTCTTCAGCCGGATGTCCTCGCCGATCAGCCGCTTCAGCATCTTTTCCATGTCCTTGACCACGACGTTCAGGTCAAGAACCCGCGAATCCATTACCTGTTGCCGGCTGAATGCCAGCAATTGACGCGTCAGGCCGGCCGCGCGATGCCCAGCTTTGAGAATTTCGTCGACACAGCTTCGTAAAGGATTCTCAACCTCGGTACGCTCTTGGATGATCTCGCCATATCCGATGATGACGCCAAGCAGGTTATTGAAATCATGAGCCACTCCTCCCGAGAGCCGGCCCACCGCTTCCATCTTTTGCGACTGGCGGAATTGCTCCTCGAGATGCTTGCGTTCGGTGACGTCCCGATTGACGATTACCAATTTCTCGACCTGACCGTCTTTGAGGATTGTGGTGGCCCGGGATTCGAGCGTCCGCCAACTTCCGTCTTTGTGACGCATCCGGTACTCCAGGTTCTTCCCAACACCGGTGCGGCGTGCCTCGGCGGCTGCTTGAAAGACTTTCTCTCGGTCGTCGGGATGAATTTGGTCAGCAGCGGTCGTGCCCCCGAGTTCGCGAGGCGTGTAGCCTAAAATCTTTTCGTAGGATGGGCTGTTGTATAGGCGTTCGTTCTTGGTATCTACCACCGCGATCATGTCGGCCGCATTTTCTGTAATGAGGCGGAACAACTCCTCGCGCTCGACCAACTGTTTCCGCACCGCTTGAATTTGGAAGTGCTGGTAGACCGTGTAAATATCGAATAGCAACACCATTCCAACCAGACCCAGAATGGTGTCGTTGAGTGGGGTGGAGTTCAGTTCCTGATGTCGTACGTGAAGAGCCGGAAAGCCGAAAGATACGATGGCACCGGTTAGCAGGAGAGTAATGAGGACAGCGCAGATCCACAACCACCAGTCGCGCCGCTCAACGGCTCGCAATCTCTCGGGTAGGCTGGGCCCGCGATCGCTTTCCGGCGATTTCACCACCATAAATCCGGACGTTTCCATTTGAGAAGGCCCCATGATTTCTGCCTCGTGAGCCCGCCCATCGTGCGGACGGGCTCACGCTTGACAAGAGGATGCAACGGGGGAGGACTACTCTATTTAGACAAAGCATTAGTGATGCCATCCCGCTTGCTCATCGAGCTCAGCAAGCCTTTTGTCCACAATAGGTTGCGATTCTCTACCGAATCCCAACGACATCGGATGTCCACGCCGTGGAAAGACGTATAGTTCTTGGACAGTCTCAGTTCTCACTCAATTGACAATCGCTTTGGACTTGTCCTCGAGTTGCTCTTGCATTGTGGCACTCACGGCTGAAACTTCCGCCTTAAAGGATCGAAACAGGTCGCCAAGCGGCGCTGATCCTCCCTGACCCGCTAGCTGCTCGAGTTCTTTTGCTTTTTCCGCCGCTCCCACGAGTCCGAGGTAGCCCAACTCGCCCTTCAGGCTGTGGGATATCCGTTCGATCTCGTCCAAATTGCCGGTCTCGATCGCCTGTTCCAGGCTGGCCAACTGCTTGGGACTCTCTTCCAGAAAAATCTGCACCAGTTCGCGCAACAGGGCCTCATCGCCGTCCACCCGCTCCAGTGCGATTCCCCACTGCCAGAACGAAGGCTTCGGGCCGAGCGGAATCGGCGGCGACATCGGCGGGTGCTTATCGATGGCGAAGAATCGAGCGATCATTTCTGCGATCCCGTGGCTGGTCACGGGTTTGCTCATATACGCGTCCATCCCAGAATCCAGGCAGCGCTCTTTGTCGCCCTTCACCGCGTGAGCCGTCATTGCGATGATCGGGATGTGCGAACCGCTTTGCTTCTCTCTCTTGCGAACCTCTCGGGCCGCCGTCAAACCATCGATCTCGGGCATTTGCACATCCATAAAAACCAGATCGAAAGTCTCGTTCGCCAACCGCGACAGGGCTTCTCGCCCGTTCGAAGCCAGGTCCGTGGAATGTCCCATCTTTTCCAGCATCCGGACAACGATTCTCTGGTTCACGGGATTGTCCTCGACCAGGAGAATTCTGAGTTCTCGCGTGGCTTTGCCCAAGCCCCGAATTGGCGCTGGCTTGCGCAGCGATGTCGCTACTTTCTGGCCGAGAGCTGCAAGCATGGTCGCCTGCAGTTCGGATTGGCGGATCGGTTTCAGAAGGCAAGCTTGGATTCCCTTCTCGCCGCAGCGCTCGACCTTTCCGCGCTCCCCTGAGGTCACCATCATCAAAATTGGGCCCACCCGCTGCTCAAGGTCATTGATCCTTTCCACCAACTGAAATCCATCCATCACAGGCATCCGGCTATCCACGACCGCCAACGCGAAGCAGGAGCCTGATGCCTGTGCGCGCTTTATCGCTTCCAGTGCGGCCCGTCCGCTGTCCACGACCGTTGGATTCATACCCCAATTCTTTGTGATTTCCAACAGTACTTGACGCGTAGCAGCATGATCATCCACTACCAGCACGGGAACATTCGAAAGTGCCGCAAGTCCGCCAGCAACATTGGAGTTGGCTTGCCTTTCGACCGCAGCAACGGTAATCGTGAAGTGAAAAATGCTCCCCTTGCCGACTTCGCTTTCCAGCCAGATACGGCCCCCCATCAGTTGAGCCAGGCGGGACGAGATCGAAAGACCGAGCCCCGTGCCGCCGTAGTTGCGTGTCGTACTGCCGTCCGCTTGGGAAAACTCTTCGAAGATGATGCCTTGCTTTTCCACCGGGATGCCGATGCCAGTGTCGGTAACGCTGAAATGGAGAATCAGTTCACGATTGCGGCAGGCCTCGGTCCGCACTCGCACCACGACTTCTCCCTGCGCTGTGAACTTGATTGCATTGCCCGCGAGGTTGATGAGAAGTTGGCGAATGCGTCCGGAATCGCCGACAATCCTTTCGGGAATCTCCGGATCCAGAAAGCCGACGAGTTCGAGATCTTTTTCATGAGCGCGCAGAGCCAGTCCTCGCAGCGTCTCGTTCACCATGTCCCGCAAATCGAATTCCACCGGATCAAGCGTCAGCTTTCCGGATTCCACCTTGGCGAAGTCGAGTATGTCGTTAATCACCCCCAGCAGTGAATCTCCGGACGATTTCAGAAGAGCCAGACTTTCCAGCTGTTCGCGAGTCAGTTCGGTATCGAGCAACAATTCCGTCAGGCCGAGGATGCCATTGACCGGCGTGCGGATCTCGTGACTCATATTGGCTAGAAATTCGCTTTTGATTCTGCTCGCTTCCTCGGCCCTGGCCTTGGCGGCAATCAGCTGCGCATTGGCTTCCACCAATTCGGCGGTCCGCTCCAGCAAGTCAACTGCAAGACGGTGACGCTCCGTCACCGCTGACCCCACGAGCAGTCCCGTAGCGGAAACGACAAACATCAGCAGACCGTATTTGGGCAACAGGAAAGCAGTCGGCGGAGAGTAATGAAGTGCAACAACGATGCCACAATTCAATGCGAGCAGGCCTGAAACGACTCTTTTGATTCCCTGCCGCATCGCAATCCAGATGATGGGGACGAAGGTTAGGAAGAAAACCTGAAAGTGCAGGAACGGCGCTCCGAAAATCATCCACAATGAGAGTAAGAGAGCGCAAATCTGAGCGCCCAATTCAACCAGCGTCCATAGATGCGAGTTATTCCGTGGATTTACGCTCTGCGGATCCACCTCGGTCGGTTGCAGCGACAGCTTGCTGCGCCCCCACGGGAACAGGTGAATGAGAAGAAACGGAGCAACTCCCAGCAGGCCGATCTCGTCTCCGAGGAACCATACCGGAGCTGCGGTCCAAAAGTCGTCCCAGCGGATCGCGTGATCCAAGGCCAGGCAGAACACCCCGACGAGCGTGGCCACGATGGCAGCCAAAGTAGTTACCAGGACGTACGAAACGACGTCCTTGCGTCGATGCAATTGGATGTCGATTTGCAAGGGACCGCGAAGAATATGGGCGGCAGCAGCATAGAGTGCCCCGCCCGCCACCGCCTCGATGGTTCCGCTGAATGTGATCAAGGGTTGACCGTAGATCAGAATTCCGGCGAGAGCGAACGCCAGGCTCGCCGGAACGCCATACCACGGACTGATTCCGAGCATGAGCGCCAGTGCTACGCCCGTCGCCGGATACCAGACCACCGCGCCGAGGCGCGAGATCACAATTACTTCCGGGCGGTTGAGCACGAGAACGATCAACACGAATGCGAGGGAAAGAAAAATGTGCCGGAATATGATTCGCGGTTCAGTCATGACGGAGTCGCACTCGCAGCTTAAGGCGTCAGCTGTGTCCCCCACTCCAGTGTCTTGACGTGTGGAACTTGACCCGCAGGGCAGGAGCCGATGACAACCCGGTTGCGTCCCCCGCGTTTCGCATCATAGAGCGCAGAATCTGCAGCTGCGAGCAGTTCGAGCTCGCTCGTCTCGCTCGATGCAAATGCCCCGCCAACACTAATCGTCACGCTGACATTTCCAGCATCTGTTGGGACTGGAATATTCGAGAACGTGGCTCGGGTTCTCTCCGCGATTCCTTGTAGATCAGCCAGTGTGCAGTTGGAGAGGACCACCAGGAATTCTTCGCCGCCGTAACGTCCGACAAAATCGTAATTGCGGACAGCTGCGCTGATCCGGCATCCCGCTTCCTTCAACACTGCGTCTCCCACCAGGTGGCCGTAGGTGTCGTTGACGCTTTTGAAATGATCGAGATCGATCATTAGAACTCCAATGGGGGCGCGTGAGCGGGCGCTTCGCTGAAGTTCACACGCCAGCAGGTGCTGGGTCGCTCCGCGGCTCCATAAGCCAGTCAAGTCATCATGGGTTGCGCGGAACCGGAGGGCCTCGCGCGCTTGAATCAATTCTCGCTGCAAAGTGAGAATTCGGTTGCCGGCGAGCAATCGCGCTCGCAACTCTCCGATGTCAAATGGTTTGGTCAGGTAATCATCCGCCCCGGCATCCAGGCCTGCCACGACGTCCTGTTTCTCGTCCTTGCCCGAGACCAGCAGAATGTATTGATAGCGTTCTCCCTGTGTCCCCCGAATTCGCCGGCATAGTTCGATGCCGTCAATGCCCGGCATGATCCAATCCAGTATCAGCAGCTCGGGCGGATTCACTTCCTGCAGCAGACGCCAGGCCTCGGTTCCGTCGTTCACGGCAATCACGCTATAACCCCAGTTGCTCAGCCGGGATTGCAACAGCCTCCGAAAAATCGGGTCGTCCTCCGCGATCAGGACGGTCTCCCTCATCGACCCGGCCAAAACCGCTTCATGCCTCACGGATCCGTCTTGATTAGTGGTGTGGATGGCATTTCTCCCGCGGTTCGTCCGCACCTAACATGACCATGTCCGAGCTCGTTGGCGAAAGTGAGCAGCAGTTCTCGGGCTGACAGTTCTGGCGCAGGCAAGGCTCGATTCCGCAGAGCAGATTTCGTGCAGCACTTCTGAGCGCGTTCGAACTCCCCGCCGCCTCGCGAGGCATTTTTCCACGCGCCGATCCCTGACTGGTGAGGACCGATTGCGCTTCCACAGAATCTTGTAATGCCAAGATTCTCTCCCCCACTCTTACGCGAGCCCGGAGTTCCACCGGCATGGAAGGTTTGGTGATGTAATCGTCAGCGCCGGCCCGAAGCCCCGAAACGATATCCGCCTCATTGTTTCTTGAGGTCAGAATGATCAGATACATCGAGCTCAGCGACTCGGCCGCTCTCACCTTGCGGCAGATTTGCGGCCCCGTCAGTCCGGGCATCACCCAGTCCAGGATCGCCAGGCGCGGCGCATCCGGATGCTGCAGTCTTTCCCATGCCTGGTTTCCATCCGAGACGATTTCCACGGTATGGTCCGGCGCCAGAACTTGTTGCAGCACGCTCTGAAAAAAAACGTCGTCCTCAGCAAGCAGTAATCTCATCTTCCACTCCTGGTCTAAGCTCCGGATTCCCCGATTGCCCGGTCTTCTTGGGGGGAGTCCCTGCCGGAATTCGCATCCAGCGAACCCATCCGGCTAGGGCAAGACGACTGCGGTTTCAGACTTATCATCGAAAGAACATACGGAATCAGGTAGTGAAGGAAGCACTCGCCGTGCCATCGAGGGCATCGGCAGGCTTCGACGCAGCGCCGCCGGAAGATCGTAGGTGATTGACTGACAGTCTCTTGCGTCGAGCTGGGAAAAAAGACGGAACAGCTTGGATCTGGGGATCGAGAGCCTTTGTCTGCATTTCGGATTGTTGTCCGCTTACCAGACGGCGAACAACATTCAGTGCAACCTATGCCCTCGGCCGTACGACAGGTCTACACTCTGCCGCTCGCAACTGCAATGCCCCGCGATTCTCGAACGGTTTCGCCCGAATATCGATGAAAAACCGCCGCGTTCCGCGGAACTACAAAGAGGTCTTGACAACGAAGCCAGGCCATAACGCTAACTGAGGGTTTTGAGCCTAATAGAGATTGTGCCAATTAGGATTCGCTGGGAGTTCAACTGGGGTCAGGGCATTTTCGGTTTCTTCGCCTCAATGTACCGACCCAAAAAGTAGCCGGCAAGAAATGGCACGATGCCGTGGCAAAACAACCGATGAAAGACGTCCTCATTATGATTCAGGACACAGGGATGCGACCCGAGGAGGTCTTTCGCATTCGGATTGAAGACATCAATTGGAACCAGCGGTTGATATTTAATCCGAATGGAAAAACCAAAGCGGCCCGCCGTTATGTACCCATCAGCGAGCGGATGCCTGGAGCTGTTGATGGTTGCTCGGACAAACGAGAGGGCTGGCTGTTCCCTTCACAGCGAGCGAAAGGCGGGCAGCTGACCACGGTTTCAGAACAGTTTCGGGAGGCTCGCACCGCCGCGGGGCTTCCAGCGGCCCTAGTGCTGTATTGTGCGCGTCATACCTTTGGTACGACGGCGTATGGAGCAACTGGAAATCCGGCAATGGTGATGAATGTCATGGGCCACTCGGATGTGCGAACTGCTATGCGGTACCAGCATCCGGTATTGGATCCGGTGCGCGAAGCCATCGACCAGAGGAATTTACGTCACAAACCACGTCACAACGAATTGAGGGTGCAGTGAAAATGGTGGTAAATGATTGAAAGGATGGAGCCGACGAGCGGACTTGAACCGCTGACCTGCCGATTACGAAGGCCAGTGGTAACGAGCACTTTCAAGCACTTGAGTGAATATCCGAGAACGGTGCGGCATCGTCGAATCAGTCGGTTACAGGATGGGCAGGATACGGTTATCCTAGGATAAGAGTGGCAGCCCCATCTGCGACAAGGCACGGTCTAAATTGAGCACACCAGTCCCAGAAGTGTTCAAGATTTTCAGCCTGCATCGCTACTTCATCTGGAGCATTGAGATGCGGGAGCACTACCTGCAAGTGGGCAAGACTTTCTCGCCAACGCCGTCCTTCTTCGACAACGAGGATGCGGGTCGGGCATTCATGTATCTGAGCTACTGGTACGCTGGGCTGTACGTGGTTTGCGAAGGTTGGCAGGAGTTGAAGCTATCCGACCCAGAAATCGACGGCCTTCTGGCGTCTACAAATCTGGAACTACTCAAGCGATTCCGGCACGGTGTTTATCATTTCCAGCCAGACTACTTCGACAAGCGTTTGATGAATCCATTCGTGCTCGGGAAGGACTTCGACGATTGGGTCGAGTCCCTGACACATGCGTTTGCCCGATATTTAGACGCATGGACTAAGAGCCAGACTGCAACACTGGCTCAATCCTAGCCGTTGATTTTTGACGAGAAAGCGGCCCGGTGTCTTCACAAGCGGCTACCCCCTCAATATCCCGAGCATCGTAGCACACTGGCGACACGGTATAATCCCCCAGAATGGTTCGATGTGTCACTTGCGGGTGTTCCCGTTTCGATTCACAAGGTTTTGCCTGTGCACGGTGTGGCGGACCACACGGCCCTCGCTGGGAACAGGTCCATGTCAATGAGGAGACGAAAGCCAAACTTCAAGCACATGCTGATGAGTTGAAGGAGTTCGGCATCACGCTAGAAGAACAACAGCTCGTCCAAAAAGATGCAGGTACTACGATGGGAGCCATCGGTTTGGCACTCGCTGTCGTGGAGTCGGTGCATCCTCACGCACTCCGTGACCTCATTCTGTTCTTGCGAGACATCGCCATTCCCGAGGAGCAGATTCTTCGACTCAGACTGGACGAGCCTGAGAAAATTTCGCAAATCCTGAGCGAGCCCAGGAAGAATGAATCGCCGAAGAAGGTTGAGCAGAAATCGCAGCCTCGGAAACGTGCCACTAAGCGTTCCAAGAAGAAGTGAGGTCTGGCAATGGTCCGACCCTCTGTAGCCTTCCGCCGGAAGCCGCTTCGTTTTGCGTGCAGTAGGTCGGTTGTAAAATGAGGTCATGACCGACGAAGAGAATGCAGCACTGGCAATTAAGACTGGTGTTGAGCAACTGTTCATTCCGCTACACCAATTACTCGACAAGTTGCTAGGGCCCGCTGCAACTGAGGTCGGGCTGAGTCTTGGTGATTCGGTCAAAGTGTGGCGATTTAAGCGGCAGGTTCGCCTGCTCCAAGAAGTCCAGCGTTTGGTTGAGAAGACCAACAAAGAAATCGGGCCCATCGCTACTCGATTGTTCTTTCCGGTTTAGATGCCGCGTCCATTGAGGACGACGATGAAATGCAGACGCGATGGGCTGCGTTGGTTGCCAATGAAGCGACGAGTGTTGGTTCAGTGCATCCGTCGTTTATCGACATTCTGAAACAACTGACACCAGCGGACGCAAGGCTGCTCGACGATTTGTGCGACTGGTGTGAGCAAAAGAAAACACGCAAACTCATCCTAGGTAATTTCCTCACCAATCCTGAACTGAGGAAACTCTTCGACGCAAACCACGAATCGTTAGACAATCTGGTTCGTCTTGGTTTGCTCCAAACAGATTATGAAATGAGAGAACAGCCTTACGAGTTAGGGCGGCCTGCTCAGTTGGAAAGTTGGTATGAACTCTCGGATTTCACAGTCAGATTCGTGCAAGCGTGCCGTGGCCCGAACTGAGAAACGCCAGTCCCGGAGCAGTTAGACTGGTTGCGAGTTCCGTTCGCCTCTGTACTTCAGAACCAGTTCACACAGTCTGTAAGAGTCCTCAACGCTCGGGTCGCTTTTTGCATCGTTGACGTACCAAGAGCAAATGACGAACTTCGGGCGACCGCGATGACCGTCAACATGGTGACCTCATTGACGCAGCGGGAATGCCGCGGATGCAGCCGTCGAACATTCTGCGGGTTGTCCTGCCTAAGTTGTCAAAGCAGAAAATTCAATGGAAGGGCTGGCACGGATTCCCCCGGGGAGTTGCCACAGAACTGCATCGCAATGGTGTCTCCGATTTCGTCATCCAGAAGGCGTTGCGACATGGCGAACGTCACGGTGACGCAGGAGAGCTACATCAAGACCGTGCCCGAAGTCGTCATTGATGCGATGGGCGTACTCGCTAAGAAGCGGGATGGTCGTGTGGAAGCTGTCGCCGTTTCAGAGCGTGGGAACGCATAGCGGGCCGGGCCAGCAGAATCGGCATGTCAGGGTTTTATGGGATAAAGAAGTGGGATAAGAAAACGGGTTCCAAGAGGTCGATGTCCTTGGAACCCGCATAAAATCTGGAGCCGACGAGCGGACTTGAACCGCTGACCTGCCGATTACGAATCGGCTGCTCTACCAACTGAGCTACGTCGGCTGATTAGCTGCCCGTTTAGTTTATCAAATCGCGCCGCGGCAACCGAAATCGGGCGAACTCACATCCTAAGCCAGCGTCTCCGATCCGGGAAGGGGTTGACCATGAAATGGAGTACAGCAATTCTAGTGGGTGCAGCTGCTTCGGTGGTTGTGCTGTTCGCTGCATCGCAACTCGGTCGCAAGCGCCGGCTGAAGATCACGACCCAGGATCTTGGATACCAGGAGCACTCCCCGGAGGAGCTCGCTTGCCATCATCTTCTGGATTTGAACACGGCCAGCCACGAAGAACTCCAGCGACTCGGCTTGAACGACGAGATGACCGGCAAGATTCTGGACAATCGTCCTTATCGGAACAAATTGGATCTTCTCGCCCGCATGGTGATTCCCGAAGCAACCTACAACGGCATCAGGAGTATGGTTGGGGTCGCCGGGGCAACCCAATCCGTCAAGATTGCCGGTTGATCAATGTTTCCTTTCGCTGGCTTCGCCACTTACGCCGCGGCGCGCTGCTCGACCAGCGTGTCGTACTCGTTCTGAGATTGTCCGGGAAGCAAGACCCACATGGTGTACACGCCGAGCGCGGTGCCGAACGGAATATTGAACAGCGAAATAAAAGCCAGCACGAGCGCCACGACGCGTCCCCAGCCTTCGCGGTGCAATAATCCCCAGCCTGCCCCAAATCCAAGGGCTGCTTTAACGAGAACAATAATGCCGATCGTGCTCACGATCGAACTCAGGAAGCCCGTGGGGATGTTCGAGGGAGCGCCCAATTCGTGCAAATGCAAGAAAAGCGTATTGCCCACTACCAACAGAATCAGGCCCCCGACGGCGTTCACGGCCGACATCGCAAGCCACAGAATTCCGAGCAAGTGCACATGCTGCTGCACCCGGCCCGCTACTGGACGCATCGCCAGAATCGATCCGACGATCTGTTTACCGCACTTGCTGCAAAACGTTTGCCCCGGGTACACCTCAGAGCCACATCCATCGCAGAACATGCTGTTTCCCTTTCGACCGCTTCTGCCTGCCACCCTTCCACCGATACTACGAACGGGAGGCCGCAACAGTTCCCTTGCTGGAACCGCGCAACCGCCGCCCACGCGACAAAGTGTGTGGATCAAGAAAATGAAAAGGCCACCCGGCAACTGGGTGACCTTTTTCTTTCAAGGGAGAATAGTTCCAACGGAAGGCAAATTCCGCCAAAACTTTCTGCCGAAATCTTATGAGTCCAAAAACAGGGGTGTCAAGCGATTTTTGTTAAATAAATGACTTTGTTTTCAATGACTTACAAAATCAATCAACAAGGCGTTGGAGTGTAGCAAATTGAGACAAAATGCCCCAAGGAAGACCGTAACCCAATACTTCTAAGGCACTTATCTGGCTCAACCGTACTCTTAAGGAGCCTGGCGTCCCCCGTCCGGCTCACTTTCGGACGACCCTTCGACCACGATCTCGGTCAAACGCAGCGAGATAAACTCCATCTGTTCTGGACGGTCGAAAACCTTATCCGGATACATTCGCTTCATCAAGATGCGTATTCCTCCGAACGCCACGCCTGCAACAATCGCAAGTCCCGCAAGAATCGCGCACAAGACGACAATGTTCAGGATCAGCATGTACAGGTCGCGGACCTGCGCGTTCTCTGAGGGCGTATTCCAGGTGACGTTAGCTTCGTAGTTCACTTTTCCCAGCAATGACTTCGCATCGCTGTCGGAGATCCCCCCCGTCGCAATGGCCACAAGCGGTCCCGTCCGCTTGTCGAAGAATGTGCCCGAACCACCTTGCAGCCGAGCCACTTGTCGCGCCGCATCAATGCGTTTGAGATGCTCAGCGGCGAGTTGCGGCGTTGGATAAGAAATCAGCATCAGCGTCGCTTCGCCGCTCGACGTGTTGTAGTGGGCGATTGTGACCTCAGCGCTCGCTCCGAAGTCTACGAGATTCGCAGCAACAGGCGGGTCCAGCGCGCCCAGTGCGGCCGGCCCCATCGCATATTTCTGCGTATTCGGGATGTAATCCTCGTGCGGCAGAAACTCGATAAACGAAGGGAGGTTGCCTGCGTTTCCGCTCGGACGCGGCAGCAGCCCAGCCAGCTCGCGCAGTTGCGCTCCAGACATGGGTGATTCCCTGCTGAATTGCGCGTCGATGAGAACGTGCCAGCGATACAGCAGGACTCGATCCTCGAGGGAAGCTCCTTGCCCTTTGTCCTCCTCGACGATCTTCTCCTTCGTCATGTCACGCCGCAGGTAAAACGTATAGGCGCCGAACGCGCCGGACGCATCCGCAAAGCGGGCCGCGCGAATCTTCAGAGTACGCCCGTCGTCACGAACGTAAGTCGCCGCAGCGAAATCGGTGAAGCGGTATTCCTTCAGAATATTCGCATTGGTAGCGTCGGCCACGGAGGCATTCGTGCTCGTCTGCGGCGCTCCCTGCATTTGCCAACCGCCGAACTGTGCGGGAAGGATCGCGGGAACTTGAGGCGGGGCGGCCGCGGCGGCCATCTCCAGCATTAGTCCCAGAATAAGGAGAATACGAAGGCACCGGGGAGATTTCATAACGGCAAGAGAAACAGGACTCCTCACAATTAGACCACAGCAGGCGGCGAAAAGTTTCCGTTGCCGCCAACTTACTGATTCGGCTCGGCAAACACCCCCTCCAAGGCTGGTTACTGTTGTGCATTGCTCCCTACCCGACGGAGCCATTCACATCGGTCGTACAGAGGCGCACACTGAGTCAGTAACAGAACGACCAGAGGGCGGTAGGTGAATGGATAAGCGTCACGGAAATCGCACCAAGGCAGTCATTCCGGTCAGAATCAAGGGCAAAGATAGCACCGGCAAGACGTTCGAGGATCTGGCGCACACTCTGGATGTAACCGCCGCAGGCGTTCGATTAGGATCCGTTCGTCGCGAGTTGAATTTGCTCGACGAAGTCACAATTTTTTATCGCCAGCGAAAAATGCAGTTTCGCGTGGTCTGGACGAAGCAGTTAAAGGGTACTTCAGAGTTTCAAGTTGGACTGAAGGCCTTAACGCAGGACAAAGAAGTCTGGGGGCTGAGTTTGGAGCAACAGCAGGTTGGAACCCAGCTTTCCACTTCGATGGCTTCTGCGTAATTAAAGGGGAGAACATCGTGAACTCATCGCACAGTTTTAGCTGGCATCGACTCTGGGCCGACGAAGAAGGACAAGACATCGCGGAGTATTCGGTCATGCTGGCAGTCATTCTTGTCATCGTTGTGGGCACGGTCCGCCTGATCGGATCGAACGCGAATAACGTCTTCTCCCAGGTGGGCAGCTCGCTGCAGTAGAACCGCCGCTCTGGCACCTTCCCTCGAGAGATGACCCGAGTGGGAGTCTTGGACTCCGCGGGTCCTTGCCCTCTGGTTACTTGCCACCGCTTCCGTTTCGCAGTGCAATCAGAGGATGAGTCGCCTCTTCGGCTTTCTCAGCCTCATCCTCGCCATGGGCATTGGAATGTATCTTTATTCCAAGCAGGCCCAGAGTTCCTCCGCCGCTGTCGGGGTCAATAATCCCAAAGCTGCTATCAACATCACCGGCGTCCGCACCGATTTGATGACCATCGCCCAGGCTGAACGCGGTTACTTCGCGCTCGAGGGCAAATACGCCTCGCTCGATGAACTCATTTCCAGCCGTTCCATGACAGTTGCCCGCCAGCGTCCTCCCTATTCCTACGAGATTGAACTGAGCGGCAACGGCTTCCACGTCATCGCCACCCGCACCGCCGACGACGCCTCCGGCGCCCCCGCCCAGCTCTCAGTCGACGAGAACATGCAGTTTCAAAGTGCGCAGTAGCGCGATCGACCAAGAGCAGACTCTGCCCTCCATTCCCCCGGACTATAATGTCGCGCAAGCATGACCCTCCGCTCTGGCACGGAACTCGGGCCGTATGAGGTTGTCTCGCCGCTGGGTGCGGGCGGCATGGGTGAGGTGTACCGCGCACGCGACACGCGGCTCGGGCGTGATGTCGCGATCAAGGTGCTGCCAGAGGCGCTGGCGACTGACTCCGATCGGCTTCGCCGTTTCGAACAGGAAGCGCGCACGATTGCCGCGCTGAACCATCCGAACATCCTGGGAATCCACGACATTGGTACGCACGACGGTGCGCCATTTCTGGTCAGCGAATTTCTTGATGGGCAAACCCTGCGCGAAAAACTCGTATCCGGTCCGCTGCCGGTGCGGCGGGCGATCGAATACGCGCTCGGCATCGCGAGAGGACTTGCGGCCGCACACGAGAAAGGAATCGTGCATCGCGATCTGAAACCGGAGAATGTGTTCGTGACTCGTGACGGACGAATTAAAGTGCTGGATTTCGGATTGGCAAAGCTGGTTAGGCCGGAGGACAACCACGAAACTGCGGTAACGCTAACGAGCCCGTTGAGTTCGCCGGGTGCGGTGATGGGCACCGTAGGCTACATGTCGCCGGAGCAGGTTCGCGGCGAAGCGATCGACCCGCGATCAGACGTTTTCAGTTTCGGCGCAGTGTTGTACGAGATGCTCACCGGCGAACGCGCTTTC
This sequence comes from uncultured Acidobacteriota bacterium, assembly GCA_963765015.1. Classification (GTDB taxonomy): domain Bacteria; phylum Acidobacteriota; class Terriglobia; order Terriglobales; family Acidobacteriaceae; genus Sulfotelmatobacter. The sequence goes on from CAVXVD010000124.1 coordinate 67,221, forward strand.
AAACGGGAGACGTCCGCAGAAACGATGACCGCAATTCTGCGCGAAGAGCCACCGGCGCTGAGCGATAACGGCTTGCAAGGTCCGCCGGAACTGCAACGGATTCTTGCGCGATGCCTGGAAAAAAGTGTCACGCGGCGATTCCAGTCGGCCAGTGATCTCGGGTTCGCGATGGAATCGCTGAGCGGAACGTCCTCTGGAATACCGACCGGAACTTGGACCGCGAAGAGTGGGTCGCCGTCGAAGTCAAGGCGAGCGTGGATCCCGTGGGTCATCGTCGCTGCACTGCTGACGGGAACCGCGGCCTGGGAAATGACTCGGCCGCCGGCTGCACCGGCCAACCCCCTTGAGAAAGCCCATTTCACGCGCGTGACCGACCTCAAGAGCGTGGAAGCGGCCATCTCGCCGGACGGCAGGTTCGTGGCTTTTGTCTCCGATCATGACGGTCCCTTCGATGTATGGCTTTCCCAGGTGGGTACCGGACATGTGACCAATCTGACGCAGGGAAAGGCGGGCCCTTTGCCTGGGCCTTTACGAAGTGTGGGTTTTTCGGGCGACGGCTCGGAGATTTGGATCGGCGGTGGTGATGTGGGTATGCGGCTGCGGCTGATGCTCCTGACGGGAGGTACGCCGCGTAATTTCCTCAACGAGGAGGTCGTCAATCTGGCTTGGTCCCCGGACGGCGAACGGATCGTCTACCATACCTTCGCGAAAGGCGACCCTATGTTCGTGGCGGACCGCTCTGGCGCCAATGCTCGGCAGATATCTCAGGACCGTCCCGGAATGCACAACCATTTTCCAGTTTGGTCGCCTGACGGCCGTTGGATCTATTTCTCGCATGGGAGACCGGCGACGGGGGAGATGGATTTATGGCGCATCAACCCGGCCGGCGGGAACCCGGAGCGCCTCACGCAAATGAATTCAGACGTCGCTTATCCCACCCCGGTCGGCGACCGCACAGTGTTCTACGTGGCGCGGGACGAGGACGGCGCAGGACCGTGGCTGTGGGCGTTCGATCTGAAACGAAGGGATTCGCGGCGCGTGAGCGTCGGTCTCGAGCAATATACGTCGGTGCAGGCCAGCTCGGACGGCCATAAGCTGGTGGCCACCATCAGCAATCCCGTCGCGGGACTTTGGACGGTTCCGATTCTTGATCGCGTCGCTGAAGAAGGTGACGTGAAACCGTTTCCAGTGCCGACTGTGCGCGCGCTGGCACCTCGTTTTAACGGCTCGTCGCTGTTTTACTTGTCTTCCCTGGGGACAGGCGATGGGCTGTGGCGCCTTCGGGACGGACAGGTGACTGAGGTCTGGAAGGGTGTGGATGGTGCGCTGCTGGAGACGCCCGCTGTTTCGCCGGATGGAGCTCGCGTGGCCATTGTGCTGCGGCGGAACGGGAAACGGCAACTGCATGTCCTCTCTTCGGACGGCGCCGAACTCCAGCCGATTGCGCAGGGAATTGTCCCCCAAGGTTCGAGTTGCTGGTCACCGGATGGCAAATGGATCGTTACTGGCGCCCGCGACCCCACCGGGCCCGGGCTTTTCAAGATCCCGCTGGATGGCGGATCGCCAGTCCGCTTGGTCGCCGGGGAAGCACTCAATCCAATCTGGTCACCGGATGGAAGCCTGATCGTCTATGCGGGTACGAATGTGCGCACCTTCGCTCCGCTTCTGGCCGTACGCCCCGACGGAACCAGCGTCCAATTGCCCGATATCATTTTGCGGCGCCTGGGCGAACGCGTCCGCTTCTTGCCTGGCGGCAAAAGCCTGATCTACATGGGGGGATTGCTCGTATCCCAGGACTTCTGGCTACTCGATCTCACCTCCATGAAATCGCGCCTGCTCACCCGGCTGCAAAACAGTGCCACCATGCGAACCTTCGACATCACACCCGACGGGAAACAAATCGTCTTCGACCGCCTCCGCGAAAACTCTCAGGTCGTCATGATCGATCTTCCCAAGGAATAGTCTCGCTCCAGAGTGCGTCGTATCCCAACCACCAGCAACGATGTACCAGAACGCGCAGTACCTGCCACTGTCAGACGCTTCTGACCTCCCTCCTACACGGAAAAGACAAAAAGCTGTGGCCCACGATAGGTCGATGAGTGTAATGGCGATTTTACGCCAACTGACTCCCAGCAAGTATCTGTTTCGTAGTATCGCTCCGTGAAAAGCGCACGTACAGATGTCGAACAGTGGGTACGCGACCAGACTAATGGTTCAGGATCATCCGATCCTTGGTTTCGGCTAAAACTTCATCGAACTCCTTGTAGAGGTTAATGCCACTTTGCGCTTCAATACCGGGCTCGGATAAGAGAGCATTTAGAGTTGAGTCATTGACCGAGACGTGACAATTCTTAGGCCCAAAGCACTTGGCCAGCCCATAAATGCTGGCGACCGCAACATTCCCCTTATCTTCAACGCAAATCATCTTCACCGTAATCACGACATCCATCTTTCCCTTGTCGCTCAAGTCTGTCACCAGTTCGTATTTCTTCGAGTTCTGGAGTGCCTCCTTGAACGCCGATAGAATCACTGACCCCGATTTCAAAACGCAGTTTGTTACCAAAAATACCGGCTTCACTTGGTCTTGTGTCCGAGTCTGTTGTTGATCCTGCGGGTCGTGTGCTGGAAGCTGCGCGACGACTGCTATTGAAGTCTGAGTGCTCGGATGTAACTCTTTCCATTTGCGAATGCGCTCCTGAACGTCAAGAAGTTGAGCTGGCGTGAGCACTGCTTCGACTTTGTCTCGATACTCCCTGACAAATCCTTCTTCGAGGGACGACGCAGCAATCGAAAGCCAGAAATAAGCTTGTACGTTGTCCTTTTCCACGCCTGCACCAGCGCGATAAGCCATCCCGAGGTTGTATTGAGCGTTTGCAAGGCCCTTTTCGGCGGCCTTCGCCCACCACCGGACGGCTTGGGCTTCATCCTTCTCAGTTCCTTCACCTAAGTGATACGCCTTGGCAAGGGCCATTTGTGCTTGTACATCACCATCCTCAGCCTTGCCTTTGAGTTCGGTAATGCTTTGCGCGTACCCGAAGGGCAGCATCGCGGGCAAACAGAAGAGGGCGCACAACAAGATATGCCATCGGGTAGCGTGGGTAAGGGCTTCTGTTTTCACGGACAGAAGCTTACTCCCGAATTTGCGACAATTCCAGACCACTACCGTTAACAGGCGATTTCACTCATTGAGAACCGATGTCCGATGATGGGTTATCCAGGTTGCGAACCGCGCCACACGCGTGGAGTAACTCCCCGATCCTCTGGGTTGAAACTGGAGCATCGATTGGCCTGAGTTGCGCCTTAACCCTACTGCCCGGCGGCTTTGTCCATCTTGCTGGCCATTTTCACGCCGCTCAAGCCGTCTACATATTTCGCGATGCCGTGGTAGAGGGACTCGGCGATGCGCTGGCGGTATTCGCTGGTTTCCAGACGATGCTCGTCGGCGGGGTTCGAGACGAATGAGATCTCAGCCAGGATCGATGGCATGTTGGCGCCGATCAGCACGATGAATGGCGCTTTCTTCACGCCGCGATTGCGGATTCCCGGGCTCTTCGCCGCCAGGCCGCTGTGCAGCGACTCCTGCACGTCGCCGGCAAACTCGCGCGATTCTTCAATCTTTTCCTTCAGCGCGATCTTCTTCACCAGGTCCTGCAGTTCGTAGATGGATTTCTCCGAAACTGCATTTTCGCGCGCCGCCACTTCCAGCGCTTCCGGCGAGGAAGTGAAATTCAGGTAGTAGGTTTCCACCCCGCGCGCCGCCGCATCATGGCTGGAGTTGGCATGGATCGAAATAAACAAGTCGGCGCGCTGCTGGTTGGCAATCGCGGTTCGGGTTTCCAGCGGAATGAACGTGTCGTCCTTCCGCGTATAGACCACTTCGGCGCCGAGCCGCGTTTCCAGCATCTTGCCCAGCCGGCGCCCGACTTCCAAAACGAGATCTTTTTCCTGCAGGCCTTCGGGCCCGATCGTTCCCGTATCGTGGCCGCCGTGCCCAGGATCGATCACGATCTTGCCGATCTTCAGCCCCAAGGCACGAATCAGAGAGCGGTCTCCACTCGCCGTCGGTCGAGCCTCGCGAACATCTAAATCATTCGTCTTTCGGCTGGTCGTCACCCGAGTGGAAGACTTCCCTGGCGCGTGGCTGGGAGCGTGCGTCTCGGGCGCCGGGGTCGAATTATCGTCATCATCGTTATCAACCACCACTTTGGTGGGAGCAGGCGTCTCTCGCGTCGCGTCCACCTGACGGGGCAGTTCCAGCGGGTGCCGTTTCGCCGCCGATCCTTTGGGAACAATCTGAGTTGCATCGCCTACATCCGCCCGCGTCACCGGAGCCTTCCCGGCCTCGGCGCGGAGCTCTTCCTTCTTCTGTGCTGCCGTCTGCGCGGCCGTCGGAGTGGCCGCTGCCTCGCTCGCACTGTCCAGGTCGTCTGCTGCGTTCGAAGAACCACCCTTCGGCGGCGCTTCTACGTCCTCGGTCGTTGCCGCTGTATCCTTCGGCGCCTTTCCATGCGCGCTCCTCCCATTATTCTTGCCGTGAATGTCGATGATCAGCCGGTATGGATTCGGCAACAGGAAGGCCTCGTAATCCGACAGATCGGCCACTTCCAGCACGACTCGCGTGCGTCCCGGCTGAAACTGCGCCACGCGAATCTTCTTCAGGAAGCCATCGTCCACATCAAAGCTTTTGCCCACCAGTGTCGAGGCGAGTTTCGTATCCCGCAGATCAAAAAAGATGCGGTCAGGATTGGCAATCCTCTGCGATCCAAACTTGATTTCATTCTCCAGATCGATCGCCACCCGGGTATAGTCAGGCGTGGACCAGTGCCGGATGCCGGTGACTCGCGGCAGCCTCTTCGAGTGAACTGACGAGTCCTGCGCTCCAGCATCAGTCGCCGCAATGTCGGCCTGCGAGTCCGCGTCGGCGCCGCCAGAATCCGGGCTCTTCGTTTTCGCGGGGGCATCCTTCTCCGAACCGGCCTTCGTGCCAGCGGCCAACGATTCCTTACTCCGGTCGCTAGTCTTCCCGCTGCTGGCGATTATATTTTTCCCTGACTTGCTCCCGGCGTCTGCCTTTTTCTCCGATTGCGATTGCCGGTCGAGCTCCGCCACCGCCTGCTGCGCATCTTCCACCAGCCGGTTGTGCGGATAGCGGTGCACAAATTCCGCGAACACCACCCGCGCCTGCTCCGGATCATTCAGGTCGTCCTTATAGATTTCCCCAATCGTGAACAGCGCATCGCACCGGTACTTGCTCCCGGGATATTCCTTTCGCAGGAACTTGTACTGGGCAATGGCTTCGTTCAGGATTTTGTCATCGTCGAAGCGCCGTCCCATCTCGACCAGCGTTTCCGCCACAGCGACTGCGCTGGGATCGGCCTTGGTCGACGTCGGCGCTCCATAGTAGACGTTGCGGTAGGCGTTGATGACGCGTTGGTAGTCGTGCCGGCTGCGTTCGCCTGGGGGGCGTCCGTTGAGCGCTTCGCGCATGCGGTCGGCAGCGGCGTACCGGTCGCGGGCCCAGGCTTCGCTGTGATGCGCACGGGCGTGCGCCATCACCCCGGGAAGCGCTACCAAAAGCAGCAGCACTTCCCAGCGCAGGACGCGCTGGCTCATGGTCGTTTTCAATTTCGCCGGTCCGTAACTGTCTCGATCCGTCGTTGCAGTTGAACTGCCTAAGGTACCTGAGAGATTTCAAATACAACTTTTGAACTAGATGCCTGGAACTTAGTCGGTGTTGCTGATGTAAAGCACGCCCCTTGCATCTCGTTGAACGTGCACGGGATCATGGGTCGAGCCCGACGGAGAAATATTCAACCCACCGTAGTACAGGTTAGTGATCCTCCGCACATAATTCTGCGTTTCGGCATAATGCGGCACGCCTGAACTGCGCGCCACCGCTCCCGAACCCGCGTTGTAAGCCGCCAGGGTTAAATTCACGTCGCCGTTATAATTTTCCAGCAATTGCTTCAGATGCCGCACTCCCGCATCCACGTTCTGATCGGGATCAAACGGATTCTTCACCTTCAAACTCCGGGCCGTCGAGGGCATCAACTGCATCAGCCCCATCGCACCCTTGCGCGAAACCGCGTTCGAGTTGAAGTTGGACTCAACCTTCACCACCGCCCGCACCAGATTCGGATCCACATTGTGGCGGGCCGCAGCCATTACGATCGACTGATCAATCTCTTCCTGCGATGCCGGGCGAGTGTGAGAATTTGCCGCCAGAATCTTGGCATTGGCCGATTGCACCGAATCATGGCCAAAATACTGGCTGATCTCCGCCGCGGCTGAGCGCGCGGCCTGCATCGACGCCGTATTCGCTCCCGGCACCGGCTTCCATCGACTGTCCTTGCTGCTCCAGTAAACTAGCGCCGACCGCTTTGGCGCCGCCATGGATTCTCGCGGATGCGACGGACCATCCTCATTCACATAAATCTTCCGGCCGTGTTCTTCGGTGGTGGCAATTCCGCGCGGCATGCTATCTTCGGCAGCCCACCCGCGGGGCACACTGAGAGTCAAGGAGGTCGCGATCGTCGTCGTCAGCATCAATGCGAGTTGCAGGCGCTTTCGCATATCCGGGCTTCTTCCCTTTCACCGAACCTTCGCCGGGGTGGCGTCGTCGGACAAACTTCGCCCCTCCCGTGTTCTACCCGGAACCTGACGGAGAATCGTCTACCAGAGTAGACCGATTATAGGCGGGGGTAGCACCCCCGGCAATCACCCAGAAGGGAGTTGAACCAGCGGAGTAATTTCCGCCAACCCATTGAAATGTATGCACATTAGATCATTCCAAGGATCGCCGCGGAAGAGACGAAGGTAACCAAAGCCGAGGTTACGATTGAGACGGTCAGATCGGACCCGTTCAAGCTCCGAAGAGACGGCTTTCGTTAGCCCAGCGCGTAAGCGCTGGGAACGCTGAGAAGGAGGTGATCAAGTCCCGTAGGGACGGCACGAGTCCAAACGGCAAATTAAAGGTGAATCGCCCCTTGCAGGTAAAGCTTCACTTCGCCGACGATCTTCACGCGCTCCCCCGCGAGCGTAGTCCACATTCGAGCGCCTCGAGCACTCAATTGTTGCGCGCGAAATGCTTGCCTGCCCGTCCGCCCGGCCCAATACGGCGCCAGCGAGCAATGGATTGACCCGGTGGCCGGATCCTCGTCGATCCCCTCGGAAGGAGCGAAAAATCTGCAAACGTAATCGACGCCATCCTCCCCGACGGCGGTAACAATCGCCCCTCCACCGACACCCAAATCAATTTTCGCCAACGCTTCGATATTTGGCTTGAGATTTCGCACGATCCCCGCAGAATCGACAATGACGAGAAAATCGCGCGGGTCACGGAGCACCTCCGCCGCCTTCAGACCCAAGGCGGCCAGCAGTCCGGTCGGCGTATCGCACAGTGCCGGCGGTCTCGACGGAAAATCCATCGCGAATCTCTCCTGGCCGCCGACTTCGAGATCACGATCGACGGTCAATAAACCACTAACTGTATGGAAGCGAACCGGCCACCGGTCCTGTCCGCGCAGCGACAGCGCGTAGGCAGAAGCCAGGGTGGCATGGCCGCACAGATCATCTTCCACGAGGGGAGTGAACCAGCGCAGGTCGAAGTCGCCGTTCGCGCGAGCCACTACAAATGCGGTTTCGCTGTGACGGTTCTCCGCAGCGATTTTTTGCATGATTTCCTTCGCTGGAAAGGAAGGAACGATGCACACCCCGGCAGGATTGCCGGCGAATAGTTCGCTCGTGAAGGAATCGATGTGATAGTAGGGAATGGCCATGCTGGGACCGGTACGAGAGTTCAGTATTTTTCCAACGCCGCCGCAAACGCATCCAGCGACAGTGACCGCAACAAGTTTCGCCGCATCCCGCGCTCCACCTCGGCCAGCCGGTCCGACGCGGCTGTGATCCAGGCAAAGTCCGCTCCCTCCGCCAGCCGTTTCAACTCCGTCAGGATATCGGCATTGCGGATCAACTCCGGCGCCCCCGAGTCGATAAAAACCAGATCGCGCAACAGCGAATAAAGCGTGCGGATCAAATGCTCCGTCTTCTCCCGCCCTTCCGCTCCCGGACGGTACGACTCGGTGATCTTGAACAGCTCGCTGTGCTCCCCACCCACGAGTGCCGACCTCAGAATCGCCAAGGCATGTTGCCGGGCCGCCGTATAAGCCGCCAGATCGAATCCGCGAGCCCGGCCCACCGCCCCTTCCGACAACCGGGCTACCAGCGCGCGCTCCGCAGGTTTCCACTCCGGATGCTGCTTCCCCAGGTCCCGCTCAATCTCTTCCGCCGCGAGCGCTCCCAGCGTAAACACCATCGATCGCGACCGGATCGTCGGCAGTAACTCCCCGGCATTCTCCGTCAGCAGGAAAATCGTCGCAAACTCCGGCGGCTCTTCCAGCACTTTCAATAGCGAATTCGCCGCCTCTTTCATGAACGCCGAAGCCGTAAAGATGTAAACCCGTTCCCTGCCCTCCGCCGGACGGTAATAGATCGTCTCAATCACCCTCCGTACCTGGTCCACCTTGATCATCATCTGCGGAGGATCAGGTGGAATCACCAGCACGTCGGGATGCGTCTGCACAAACAGCCGCGTCTCTTTCTTGTCGGTTTCGCGCATGTTCTCCCGTGCCTCAACCGCCTCGGCGAAGCGCGCATCCAGATCGTTTGCCTGCGCGATGCGGGTGCAGTTCGCGCATTTGCCGCAGAAATCCGGCAGCCCCTCGGTTGTGATCGGTGCCAGGCAGTTCAAAGCCTGCGCCAGCATGAGCGCCAGCGTGTACTTCCCCGACCCGTGCCCCCCCGCGAGCACCACAGCATGCGGAAAATGGTCGCGCGCCAGCATATCGCGCAAGCGATGAACAACCTCGGCGTTCCCGCAAAAATCAGAAAAAGACATAGACCTCATTCACCACAGAGTCACAAAGACACAGAGAAACCGCAAATCATTCTAGAAGGGGTATCGAGCGCGCCGTGATCTCCGACTCTTGCTTTCTGGTTCTTAGCCTTCCGGCCTTTCTCTGTGCCTCTGTGATCTGTGATGAAATGACTTTCCTACAACTTCAGCTTCCGTCGAACGATCTCCACAATCTGCTGGTGTGTCTGCCCGGGCGTCCCGCGCGCATCCACGGTGATCACCCGGCCCGGCTCCCGCTTGGCAATCGCCGCGAATCCATCCCGCACCCGGCCAAAAAAGCTTCTCGTCTCCTGCTCAAAGCGATTCTCGTCGTGGTGCCGTCCCGCGCTCTTCGAATTGCGCTTGTTCCGCCGCCGAGCCCGGCTGACACTGGCATGCGGATTCGAATCCAGCAGGATCGTCAGATCCGGCTGCAGGTTTCCGCACAGCACCCGATGCAACTCCCGCACCGCGTCGCTTCCTAACCTCCGCCCGCTGCCCTGATACGCTTCGGTCGAATCGGTGAAGCGGTCGCACAGCACAATCTCCCCGCTCACCAGCCCCGGCTCAATCACTTCCGCAATGTGCTGCGCCCGCGAGGCGAACATCAGCGCCATCTCCGCTAGGGGTGAGAGTCCCGCCGTTCCTGAATCCAGAAGGACTTTGCGGATCTTCTCTCCCGTCGCTGTCCCGCCCGGCTCCCGAGTCTCCACCACCCGATGTCCAGCCTCGCGCAGAACTGCCGCGAGCCGGCGCAACTGCGTGCTCTTGCCCGATCCGTCGAGCCCCTCAAATGTGATGAATTTTCCTCTGCGGGACATTCAGCCGAATGATATCAGCGGAGAGCGTCTTACCTTGAATTTTCCAGCCACCACAGAAACACTGCGCCCGCCAAGAAGAGCCAGCCCGAAGCAAAGAGGATCCAGCGCCCGATCGCAACCTTTCGCTGCCTCTCCTCGATCGAAAGCCCAGCCCGCGACGCCGGCGGCTTCTCCCGTACTTTGAAGTGACGAAGCCGCAGCCACAGCACAAAGTCAATCACCGCTCCAATGATGCAGACCATAACTGCGAAACTGACTTTCATTGGATGCGTCCCCCTTCCCTCACGGCAGGCATCTTAGCACCGTTCGGCTCGTGAACAGTCCTCTCGCTCCCTGTACGCCCGCACTCCCCGCTGCTATATTCGTACCATCTGCACACAAGTGGGAATGCTTTCCGCACGACCATCGAGGGCCTGAAGAAATGAAAGTCTCAAGGATTCTGGGAATTCTCTGCGTCGCAGTCTGCTCCGTAACCAGTTGGTGCGCCAATCCACCAAACGTCACCATTTCCGTCGACGCCACCACCGCCCCTCGCAAGATTTTCCACGCCACGCTGAAAATTCCCGCCACTCCCGGCGATCTCACTCTTTATTACCCAAAGTGGATCCCCGGAGAGCACGCCCCAGACGGTCCGGTTGTCGATCTCGCCGGCCTCAAGTTCAGCGCCGCCGGCAAGCCGCTCAAATGGCGCCGCGCGCTCGATGACGGCTTCACAATTCATGTCGCGGTCCCCGCAGGGGTCGGCGAAGTCGATGCCGAACTCGACTTCCTCTCTCCAGCCACCCTGGAAGGCGGATTCTCCGCCGGATCCTCCGCCACCGCGAAGCTCGCCATTATCAGCTGGAACCAAGTTCTGCTCTATCCTAAGGGCTACCGTTCCGACGACATCAATTACACCGCCAGCCTCAAGCTTCCCGAAGGCTGGAAGTTCGGCACCCCGCTCCCCATCGCCAGTCAGAGCGGAAACGAAATCCACTTCGCCCCGGCATCCCTCACCACGCTCGTCGATTCTCCCGTCATCACCGGAGAATTTCTGAAGGTCGTCCCTCTGGCCTCGGATCCCCTCACTGAAATGGACATCGCCGCCGACAGCGCCGCCGCTCTCGACGCACCGCAGGAAGTTTGGGAGCACTACAAGAACCTGGTCGCACAGGCGCAGAAGCTCTTCGGAGCCCATCATTACCGGGACTACCATTTTCTCTACACCCTCAGCGACCATGTGGCGCACTTCGGCCTCGAACACCACGAATCCGACGACAGCCGGGTCGACGAACGCGCCCTCGTCGACGACTCCAGCCGCAAAATGTCCGCCAGCCTTCTGCCGCACGAATACGTGCACTCGTGGAATGGAAAATTTCGCCGCCCCGCCGACCTTGCGACCCCCGACTACCAGCAGCCCATGCAGGATGATCTGCTCTGGGTCTATGAAGGCCTGACCAACTACCTCGGATTCGTGCTGACCGCCCGCAGCGGCCTGCTCAGCGCCGAGCAGGATCGCGATGACCTTGCCGTGACCGCCTCTGCACTCGACCATCTTCCTGGCCGCCAGTGGCGCGACCTGCAAGACACCGCCGACGCCGCCCCGCAACTTTATTTCGCTCCCGAATCCTGGCACTCCTGGCGCCGCAGCACCGACTTCTACGACGAGGACACGCTCAACTGGCTATGGGTTGACGTACTCATCCGCCAGCAGAGCAAAGGCCAGAAATCCATTGACGATTTCTGCCACCTCTTCCACGGCGCGCCCAGCACGGGTCCGGCGCTCAAGACCTACACGTTCGACGACATTGTCAACACGCTGAACCAGGTTGTTCCCTACGACTGGCGCGGTTTCTGGAACGAGCGCCTTACCAATCACGGCCCGGGCGCGCCACTCGGTGGAATCGAGGGCAGCGGATGGAAACTCGCCTACGACGAGGTACCCTCCGAAATGGTGACCACCGCGGCCGGGATGTATCACAGCGTTCCCGCCGGCTTCGCCCTTGGCCTTGAGCTTCACGACGATGGCGGCATCGCCGACACCACCGAAGGCGAAATTGCCGCCAAGGCCGGCATCGGTCCCGGCATGAAAGTCGTTGCCGTGAACGGTCGCCGCTTTTCCGCCGATGTCTTACGCGACGCCATCAAGGCCGCGAAAAACGGCGGTCCCTCGATCGACCTGCTGATTGAAAATACCGACTACTACAAAACCTACAAACTCGATTACCACGGCGGCGAGAAGTATCCGCACTTAGTGCGCGACGAATCCAAGCCAGATTTGCTGGCCGACATCCTGAAAGCGAAGTAATGAAGAGCGAAGTAAGTGGAAGAAAAGTAGGTGGAGAAGTACGTGGAAGAGCGGCCCTTTAGGGCCGCGTCAGTCCTTCACGACATATATGGGCTTTAGCCCCTGTGTATCGTTCCACTCGAAATCCAAACCCGATACCATGCCTATGTCCCGCCTCGCATTCTACGTAATGTCCCTCGCGCTGCTCTTCACAGCGCGCGCGTCCGCTCAATCCATCCTCGGCTTCACCCCCTCCTCCGCCGCCCACGAATCCGAGATCGAGCAAAAATTCAAATCCTTCCCCACTCCGGACGAAGAACGCCGCCAGCACCGCATCTTTACCGCCGAGCCGCACATCGCCGGATCGAAACGCAACAACGAACTCGCGGAATACATTCGCGATGAGTGGAAGAAGCAGGGACTCGAAGACGTCGTCATCCGCCAATACGATGTCTACGGCACCAATCCGAAAAGCGCTTCGCTCGAAATGATCGCGCCCATGCACTACCAGGCGGTCTTGCGAGAAGCTCCGCTCCCCGGCGACGACGACTCCAGGAATCCCGCGATCAGCGGCGCGTGGCTCGGCATGTCGATCTCCGGCGAAGTCACCGCTCCCGTCGTCTATGCCCACAGCGGCAATCCCGAAGACTACGATCTCCTCCGCAAGAACGGCATCAGCGTGAAAGGCAAGATCGTTCTGGTGCGCTACTCAAATCCTTACAGCTATCGCGGATTCAAAGCGCTCACCGCGCAGCGCGAAGGCGCCGCGGCCATGCTCGTCTACAGCGATCCGCAGGAAGACGGGTACGCCAAAGGGAAAGTCGATCCCGACGGTCCCTGGGGGCCCGAATATCACATCCAGCGCGGCGCCATCACTTACGACTTCATGGTTCCCGGCGACCCGCAAACACCCGGGTGGGCCTCAGTTCCCGGCGCCAAGCGCATCCCGATTGAAGATGCGGTGTCCGCGCCCAAAATCATGGCGCTTCCACTCTCCTGGCACGACGCCAAGCCTTTGCTACAAAACCTGGACGGCCCACTCGCGCCAAAAGATTGGCAAGGCGCGCTGGGCTTCGAATATCGCCTCGGCGGCGAGATCGAGAAAGTCCATCTCAAGATCGAAATGGATAACCGCGTCCAGCCCTACTACGTCGTCGAAGGCCGCATCCGCGGCTCCGAGTTACCCGACGAATGGATCGTCCTCGGCAACCATCGCGACGCCTGGGTCTTCGGCGGCGTCGATCCTTCCAGTGGCACCGCGTCCATGATGGAGCTCACCCGCGCCCTCGGCCAGCTTAAGCAGCAAGGCACGCGGCCCCGCCGTACCATCGTCGTCTGCAGTTGGGACGGCGAAGAAGTTGGCCTGATCGGTTCCACCGAATGGGGAGAGCAATTCGCCGACGAACTCCGCGCCAAAGCCGTCGCCTACATCAACGTTGACGAAGCTACCTCCGGCCCCAATTTTCATGGTCAGGCCGTCGCCTCGCTCGCGCCCATGCTGGAAGAAGCCACTCGAACGTTGCAAGATCCATCAGGACAAAGTCTCTACGAAACCTGGAAGTCAAGAGTCGAGAGCGACAAGGAATCCGGCCACCAATCCGGCCAGTTCAACGACTCCGGCGCCGTCAACCAAACTCTCTCCGACACTCACCTCGGCAGCGGCAGCGACTTTACCGTTTTCCTCAACTTCATCGGTATGCCCGTCCTCGGCCTGGAGTTCGACGGCGACTATGGCGTCTACCACTCCGCCTACGACGATTTCTACTGGATGAACCACTTCGGCGACCCCGGCTACAAGTACCACACGCTGATGACGCAACTCTGGGGAGTCACGGCGCTGCGCCTCGCCAACGCCGACCTGCTCCCCTTCGACTTCTTCATCTACGCCCGCAACGTCCGCCAGTTCGTGAACGACCTCGCCAGCAGCAATAAGGCTGTCATCCTGAACGGTGGCGAAGCCGCCGTGAAGGACCCAACGAAAGCCGACACCACACGTGCCGCATCCGCGCCCGAATCCAATCCTGTAAATCTAGTCGCCGTTCTCACCGCTATCGACGCCTTCGAATCCGCCGGGAAGAAACTCAACGCTTCCGTCGCCCGCAAGCTCGCCTCCGGCCCCATTGATCCCAAACTCGCGCTAACTCTGAATCACGGCATGATGCAGATCGAGCGCAACTGGCTGAATCCCGACGGCATCCCCGGTCGCCCCTGGTTCAAACACATCCTCTACGGCGCCCGATTCACCTACGCCCATCTCGAGCTGCCTGGATTGACCGAGGCCGTCGAAAAGCAAGACTGGCCCACCGCGAAACAACAAGCCGAAATCCTGCAGCGCGCGCTGGCCAACAACACCAAAGTACTGGATCAGCTGAATTCAGCCCTCAATCAATAAGGCGAGGCACATTAAACTTCCATCAGCCCTTCGCCTTATGAGTGATCCAATCACACGCCGCACTGCGTTAAAGACGCTCTCCTGCGGCGCGGCCGCGCTGGGCATCAACAGTTCCCTCGCCTTGCTCGCCTGTAAGGACGGCAACGAGATTGAACCCTCCGAGCGCGAAGCCATCCGATCGATCGCCGAAGATTTCCGCCGCCAGTTCGACGCCCCGGGGCTTTCCATCACCATCGCGCGCGAAGGTCGCACGTTATATGAGCAGGCCTTTGGAATGACCGGTCACGACGCCTCGGAATCTCTGACCACTTCCAATCTCTTTCGGATCGCCAGCATCTCGAAGACGCTTACTTCCGTCGCGATTTTTAGCCTGATCGAAAAAGGCAGCCTGCGCCTCGACGACACCGTCTTCGGCGACCGCGGCATCCTCGGCACGCAATTTGGCCGACAGCCCTACGGACCAGGCATCGAACAGATCACCATCGACCATCTTCTGACCCACTCCTGCGGTGGCTGGGATAACGGCCCGGGCGATCCCATGTTCACCGATTCGCGCACCGATCAAGCGGAACTCATTTCCTTCATTCTCGATCATTGTCCGCTCAAGAATCTCCCCGGCATCGCGTATGCCTATTCCAACGTTGGCTTCTGCATTCTCGGACGCGTGATCGAAAAGATCAGCGGGCAGCCGTATGCGGATTTTGTCCGAAGCACAATTCTTTCTCCGTGCGGCATCACCGACATGCAGATCGGAGGAAGCACTCTCGACGACCGGGTGACGAACGAGGTCACTTATTACGACCCGGTGCACAATCCTTACATTATGAACTTGCGAAGGCTGGATTCGGCGGGAGGCTGGATTGCCACGCCCGCCGACCTGGTGCGCTTTGTCTCGCATGTCGACGGCTTTGATGCCCAGCGCAATATCCTGAAACCGGAAACCATTCGCCGGATGACGAGGCACAGCGACGTTTACCCCACCTACGCTCGCGGATGGAGTGTCAACGCGCGGGGAAACTGGTGGCACCTTGGAAATTTGCCGGGCACAACTTCCGTCATGGTTCGCACCGCAACTCGCTACTGCTGGGCTGCCCTGACCAATACGCGCCGCGAACAATCGTCCCCCACAGCGCTCGACGACATGGTCTGGCAAATGGTCTCAAAAGTCCGGGCCTGGCGCAGCGCCTTCGTCTGATCGTGAAAAGTGGGAAGGGTAATGGAAGCGGGAAGGGCATGAGTTTAACTCCTGCCGCCTTGACGTCCCCGTGCTCCTCTGTGCCCTCTGTGGTTGGCCTTCTTGAGGATCGCCAGCTTCACCGGATTCGGAATCGATGACAGAGCTCAGTCGGTCGGGCTCGGGGATAACGGGACTTCCCTGTCGATGTGACCTCAACAGCAAGATCAAAAGCACAAGCGCTAGGAGATTTACGCTGAGCTGCCACCGATCTCCCTGCAGTATCGCGAACCTCCAACTGCTTGCCAGAAGAAGTTGCCAGTCAAAGGTAAAGAACGCTCCCACTCTTGTAGGGCTTCCGAATCCGGCTATAAGTGCGGGGCCCGCAGATAGCTTGTAGAGGAAAAACGGCGAAGAAATGGAGGGGACTTGTAGAGCCAAAGCCACAGCCAGCGGACGGATTTTTTGTGGATTGTGTACAAATATCAGACCGCTAGCGGTGATGTATACGTACAGCGCAAGAAAGACGATTCTGAGCGTCGAAGCGAGAATTCCCTCACTTGAAGCCAAAAGAGAGAGTAAAACGTCGCCGCGAAGCCAGCAAATCCTCCGCCAACCGTCATCGTGATCAGTGTTAACCGCAGCCAGCTTTTCATCGTCGGGGCGCTAGTCTGCCTCTGCCCTTTAAGTGGGCCACCCTCGGTGTAACGCGCATTATCGAAAATCGAATCGCCAACCAGGACGACGTGCCCCATGGTCCAGCCTTACCCCCCCGCTGCCCTGATCTCCCGCTCCATCACCTTCCGCAGAGCCTGTTGATGCGCGTCTGGTATCGCTTGCCGCCGCTTTTGAACCAGGCGATCACGTCGGCATCCAGCCGCAGCGTCACCGGCTTCTTCAGCGGACGGTAAAACTCCAGCGCGATTCCCATCGGCAGGTCGAGCCGTTTCTTGTTCTTCCCGGCATTTGCTCCGGCAGCCCGGCGTTGACCAGCCTTCGCGCCCTTCCGACTCTTACCTTGGCCGGACTTGGTCGCGCCGCCGCGCCGGACTTTTACAGGTTTCGCCATTTGTTTCCCTTCGCTTGCCGAAATTTGAACAAAGTGATACAGTATTGTATGCGATCCTGCAGGAACATTGTGGAAATCTTCCGCGTCGAGCGTCACCCAGCCAGGTCTTCCGCTATAACCACTTCCGTTTCAGCATCTTCCGCCGCATCTTCGTCCATAAACGCGAAGGCCTCCTGCGGCACCGGATTCTGCCACACCGGCGCGAACGACTGCCGGTGCAGCGGCGTGGGCCCAAACTCGCGCAGCGCTGCCAGATGCTTCGGCGTACTGTATCCCTTATGCGACGCCAAGCCATACGCCGGAAAGATCGCGTCCCACTCGCACATCATGCGGTCGCGCTCCACCTTGGCAAGAATCGACGCGGCCGCAATTGATGCGGAAAGCGCGTCGCCATGAATGATCGCATTCTGGGTTTGATGGCAATCCAGCCGCAAGGCGTCCACCAGTAAGTGGTCCGGCGCGGGAGCAAGGCGAATCACAGCCTCGCGCATCGCCGCTCGGGACGCGTGATAAATGTTGATCTGATCGATGCGGCCCGCATCCACCGCCGCGACCGACCACGCAATCGCGTGCTCGCGTATGCGCTCGGCCAGCACTTCTCGCCGATCAGCCGGCAGCAACTTGGAATCGCGCAGCCCGCGCACCCGATACGCAGGATCCAGGATCACCGCCGCCGCCACCACGCAGCCGAACAGCGACCCGCGGCCCACTTCGTCCACGCCTGCCACCAGCGCCGCGCCCGACGACCACGCTTTCTTTTCGTAACGCAGCGTGCAGCGCAGCCGTTTCAGCAGTCGCAGCTTCGCCGCCGACGCCGAAATCGCCTTCTTGGGTTGTTCCTCCGGCGGGCGGCCAACTGTCGAAGGGGAAACTTGCCCCAGAACTCGCGACTCTTTCACCAAAGACATGGGAGTTGTCCTCATCTTCACCGATCAGCAACGAATCCCGCAAGCGGAGATTCTTCGCGCACGCCGAGCAACACTCGGCAACTACGAAGCGCTGGTACCACTTCTGTGCCAGCCGCATTCCACCTGCGTAATGGCACCTGGTAACCAGTCGCAGGATTACGTACGTACATTGCCCGGTAGGACGTGTGTTGGTAACTTTGCCTCAAGAGCGAGGTAGTTTTTTGGCGAGCAAATCCAACCCGGCTCCGGAAGATGGCCTGTTGACCGGCAAAGTCGTGCATCTGGCTCTGCCGGTGCGTTGGAGCTTCGTCGGCCAGGAAGTCCGCGGGGCTGCCGAGATGGCGTGTACTTACGATATCCACCCGCATGGCGCGCGCCTGCTCAGCTCACGCCCGGTCAACATTGGCGATCTCGTCATGGTCGAACGCGGACGCAACAAAGCAATCTGTCAGGTTGTCTGGTCCGCCGACCGTGACTCTCCGTTGCACGGTCAGTTTTCCGTGCAGTGCGTCGAAGGCCGCACGCCTTGGGAAGAAGAGCTGCGCCAGATGGAAGAACAATACCAGCCAGTCATTCTGGGCCCGCGGCCCAGCAATCGCTTCAGCCCTTCGGAAGCAAACCGGCGCCGGCGCCCTCGCTTTTATGTGGAAGGCGAGGCCGAAGTGATCGATGGCGTGCAGCGCGTGGCTGGCGAGGTGATCCAGATATCCGAGTACGGTGCGCGCATCTCCGCCACCGAATCGTTGCGTCCCGGAACTGACTTCCGCCTTATGTTGAATGTCTTCGACGTCAGCGTCGCCCTCAAGGCGCAGGTGAAGTATCTGGTCGACAATCTTGGGATGGGCGTGGAGTTCCAGGAAATCCGCCGCGGGGACCGTCCCTTGCTCAGTTATGTTCTGAGCAAACTGAAGACGCGCAAAGTGGAAGAGTTCGTCGAGGTCGAAGTCGTAACGGAGCCGCTAGCCGCCGTCGCGGGATAGGTTTTTTCGATCCGCGTGCTATTCTTCCGCGCATGCGATCACGGCTTGGCCTGACATTCCTCATTCTTTCCCTTCTAGTTTGCCCGGTTCATGCACGCGTGGTGCGTGTCGAGATCACATCCCGCGCGGACGTGCTGGGAGGCAAGGCCTTCGGCGATGCCGGGTCTTACGAGCGCATCACCGGACACGTCTTCTTCTCCGTCCCGGTGGCGAATCGGCACAATCAGCGCATCGTCGACCTTGGCAATGCAGTCAATCTAAACCAAGGCGAAGTGGAGTTCTCCGCAGACTTCATCGCAATCCATCCCAAGAACGCGCACAAAGGGAATGGCTCGATGCTGCTCGAGAATCCCAACCGCGGACACAGCCGCATTCTCGCGCTCGTCGACGGCGGCGACTGGGATGCCGCCCACGACGCCGGAGATGCGTGGCTTCTTCGCAACGGCTTCACCTTCGTGAGCCTCGGCTGGCAATGGGACGCGCCAGATAACGACGCGCTGAAACTTTCCGCGCCGATCGCGAAAGAAAAAGGAAAGACGATCACCGGCCTGCTGCGCGGCGATCTTATGCCCGCGAAAGAGATGCCCGAGATTCCGTTAGGACACCTGATCACCGGCCGCATCGGCGGAATCGAGTATCCCGTCGCGGCACCGGACGACCCGCGCAACGTGCTGACGGTTCGTGACTCGCGCGACGGTCAGCGGACGGTCATTCCGCGCGCCGAGTGGCAGTTTGCGCACGCCGTCGACGGAAAGCTCACGCCCAGCAACCGGCACATCCATCTGAATGGCGGCTTCCATCCGGGAAAGATCTACGAATACGTGTACGTGGTGAAAGACCCCGTCGTGGCGGGCCTGGGCTTCGCGGCGGTGCGCGATTTCGCTTCCTATGCCAAACACAAGTCGGATGCCGTCACTCCCGCACAGCGCGTCTATGGCGAGGGGATTTCGCAGAACGGACGCTTTCTGCGCAACTTTCTTTACGACGGTTTCAACGCGGACGAGGAGGGCAGGATGGCGCTCGACGGCGTTCTTGCCCACGTTGCCGGAGCCGGCCGTGGAAGCTTCAACTACCGCTTCGCGCAACCCTCTCGAGACGCTCAGCCTACCTCCTCAGTGTTCTTTCCGACCGACATCTTTCCCTTCACCGATCAGCCAGAAAAGAATCCGGCCACGGGAGAGAGCGCGGGACTCCTCGACCGGAGCAGCGCGGAAAAAGTTGCGCCGAAGATCTTTTTCTCCAACACCTCCTACGAATATTGGGGCCGGGCCGCCGCGCTCATTCACACCAGCGCCGATGGCAAGCGGGATGCGGCAATCTCTGACCACGTTCGCATCTATCACTTCACTGGACTGCAGCACTTCCCGGGACCATTTCCCCCGGAAAAAGGGGAAGGGGATCTGGATGGGCAGGAGCCACAATCGCCGCTGCCGATCCGCTATTTTTGGCGATCGATGATCGCCAACATGGACGCATGGGTGCGCAGCAGCACACCGCCGCCAGATAGCAGGTACCCGAAGATTGCGGAGGGAACGTTGGTGCCGCTGAAGGACTATGTGTTCCCTGCAATCCCTGGCGTGAACCGGCCGCGCGAAGCGAACGCAGCCTATCCTCTCGATTTCGGAGCCGACTGGCGCGACGGAATTCTGGCGATTGAACCGCCGAAGGTTGGCGAGCCCTTCCCAGTGCTCGTCCCCGCAATCGACGCCGACGGCAACGAGCGGGACGGCGTGCGTTTGCCGGAGATCGCTGTGCCGCTGGCGACGTACACGGGATGGAATTTGCGAGACCCATCGATTGGTGCGCCCGATCAACGCGTCTCCTTCGAAGTGTCGGACATTCAATTCCCGCGAACGGCCGAAGAGCGCCAGAAAACGGGCGATCCGCGCATGTCGATCGCAGAACGCTACGCGGGGCGCGACGATTACCTCAACCGGTATGCCCAGGCGCTCGACGATCTGGTGAAGCAGCGCTGGATTCTTCCGGAGGATCGCGAGAGCTTGTTGAAGCGCGGAGAACAGGAATGGGCGGAGGCCACGAAATAGATCCTGCCGCCCTCTGCAAACGATTGCTCCAGCGCCCGCGCCCGCGAGTCATTCGGGCAATTACGCTTTGATGAACTCAACTTCCAGCGCGATGGACACTTCCTCGCCCACCAGGAGGCCGCCGGTTTCCAGAGTCGAGTTCCAGGTCAAGCCAAAATCCTTCCGATTGATCTTCGTGGTGGCGGCAAGGCCAATGCGCGTGTTGCCCCACGGATCTTTAGTTGCGGCGCTCGGGCCCTCGACATTGAACACGACGTTGCGGGTCACGCCATGGATCGTCAGGTCACCGGCGACCGCCAGCTCTTCACCACTTTTTTTCGTGATGCGAGTGGACTTGAAGGTAAGCGTGGGAAACTTCTCTGCATCGAAGAAATCAGGGCTCTTCAGGTGCGCGTCCCGCTGAACATCTCCGGTAGTGATCGTGGAGACGTTGATCGAGGCTTCGACCGACGATTTCGTGACATCGGAACCGTCGTGCTTCAAGATGCCGGCGATGCCGCCAAACTCGCCCTTTACGTTCGAGATCATCAAGTGCTTGACCTTGAACTGGGCGCTGGAGTGGACGGGATCGATGTTCCAGGTGGTAACGGCGGTGGTGGTTTCGGATGCGGTGGCTGTCATGGCAAATCCTCCTGTGCTTGAGATGCTTGTTATAACGACTAATGATTCAAAAAAATATCTTTCTTTTACTCGATCTTCTTTAGTTCGCTCTTCTGGAGCGCGGTTTCGAGCAGCTTCATTAGAGCACCCAGGCCCTCGCGGCCCAGATGTCCTAACTGACGGCGATGAGCTTCGGTGACGGGATCGTCCAGTTCGGTGAGGAGACGAAGCCCCTGCGGGGTGATGCGGGTAAGCACCATCCGGCGATCCTTGGTCTCGCGGCAGCGGGAGATGAGGGAGCGCTTTTCGAGGCGATCGAGGAGGCGGGTGATATCAGGATCGCGAGTGATCATGCGGTCTCCAATCTCGCGGCACGGCAAACCCTGCGGCGAACCCCGCAGGATGCGCAGGACGTTGTACTGCGTGGGGGAGACATCCGCGGCGCGCAACACGTGTTCAACGCTGCGGGCCAGGATGTCGGCCGTACGCTGCAGGGCTACGAAGACGTCCTCTTCCGGGCAGGCGGCGCGCCGTTGGGGACCGGAAGCATTGGTCTTACGAGCCATTCCAGGGATTATAGTCGTTACAACGACTATTGTCAAACCAGACAGATTTGCTCCGGATTTTAATGGCCTGCTCGGCGTGGCGAGTTCATCACCACGTACTGCTCCGAATCCGGCTGGCCCTAAAACCGGAGCGTGATGGTTCGTTATCGGATGCACTTCGAATCAAAAAGCTCGCTGCCGTTTCGATAGAAAAACTATTTGCCGAGTGTCCGACGCTTTGCGTCCTCTTCCGATGCATACAGCATCCGGCTAGAAGAGGAACTTCAGGCCAAACTGCAGGATGCGGGCGAGATGCGCCGAGCTCATCTCAAACAGGTTTGCGCCCGCACCTCCCTGGCTTGTGGGCAAAAGGCAACTGGGGTCGCCGGCAGAATAATTCGGTCCGCCAGTGCAACTCACTCCGCCGGAAAAGCCGGACCATTCGGTGTGGTTAAAGACGTTAAAAGCTTCGGCGCGGAACTCGAAGGCCATGTCCTCTTTCAGGGCAAAGTGCTTGAACAGGGCCATATCGAAGTTGACCCGGCCCGGATTGCGCAAGTCGTCTCTGCCGGAGTCTCCGAAGGTGAGTCCGGTCGGTAGAGCAAAGGCGGCCGGATTGTAGGCGAACTTGGAATAACTCGGAGAGTTGACCTGGCTCACCGGCGGAACATTGGCACTGGGATTTCCAATCACGTCTACATACGAGCCGGTGCCGACTCCGTTGCCCACCCCGGCATTGTCTCCATAGGTCGTGCCGTTGGTGACGGTCAGGGGCGTTCCAGTGGCGAAAGTTGCGATCCCGGAATACTCCCAACCGCCCAGCAGAGAGTGGCGAAGACCCTTCTTGGTGAGGAACGGGATGTCCCAGACATAGCCCACATTCAGCATGTGGCGCTCATCAAAAGTGGAACTGGCCCGGTTCGTAGCGAAGTCATAGGAGTTGACGAAGGTCCCGTCGTAACGATCCGAGGAGTCGTCGATGGCATGGCTGTAGGTGTACGCGGCAGTTAGGCTTAGCGCACCAACGCTCTTGCGGGCGGCAACTTGCAGCGCATTGTAGTTGGACGATGCCTGGTTCGTCAGGCGGGTGATGGTCGTGACACCAAGAAACGGACGATAGGGGTCGGCGTCGTTGCCGCAGGCGGTTTGCAGGTTATATGCGACCGGGCCCGAGATGGTCTTCCCATTGACTACGCCTGTCACGGAAGGAAGGCCAATGTTGGCGAGAGAGTTGCAGTCATTGGCGGTAATCGGCTGGCCCGGGCTGTAGGGATTCAGCGATGCGGGGGTCGGATACAGCTGGTTCAAATCGCTCTGGCGGCCGAGATGCGTTCCTTTACTGCCCACGTAGGCAACCGTGAGCACCATGTGTCCCGGAAACTCGTGCTGAATGTCGATGTGCCACTGCTGCATATACGGCCATACCGCTTTGTCAGGAATCGAGAGGAAGCCGATCGGGTATTGGGGAGCTGCAAGAGCCGGGTTCGAGGATCCGATCAGCGCGTAGCCGCCGTTCTGACCACCGGAGGTTGGTCCGCTGATATTGATTTGCGACGAGCTTTGCAGAAGGGGCGAGGACTGGCCTTCCATCCCCTCGCTGTTAGCTTCGTTTCCGTTGGCGTGCTCGAAGAAGATGCCGTAGCCGCCGCGAAAGGCAGTCTTGCCGTTACCCCACGGGTCCCAGGCAAAACCAACTCGTGGAGCGGGGTTGAACAGGTGCCCCTTGACGCAGCCTGGGTAGGGAGTCGTGCCGACCGAGGTAGCCGGGAAAGTTCCGCCATCGAAGGAGGGATAAGTAGCTGCGGGACCGCCGCAATCCACGAGACCAAGAAAGGGATTTCCCACGCCCGGTACGAGCGCGCCGGCATTTCCCGTGATCGAACCGTCTCCGTCGACCTGGGGTACATTTGCAATACCAGCCGTGTAGACCGCTGGATCCCAGTTGTACGCATGATGGTAGCGGTCGCGATAAGTGCCTTCCAAACTGATGCGCAGACCCAGATTCAAAGTGAGCCGGTCGGTCATGCGCCAGTCATCCTGGAAATACGGTTCGAAGAGCTTATAGCGATTGTAAAACTTCACCTGGTTGCTCCCCTGCGAGAAGCTTGCGATGTTTCCCATGAGCATATCGGCGAATGCATTGCCGGTGCTGACCGGGGAGCTGATGTCGTAAGTGAGGGCGCCGTTCACTTGCAAGCTGCTTAATTCATTTTTCTGAGCGGCCACAAAGTAAGCCCCAAATTGCAGATTGTGGCGCCCGACAATCTTGGTGACATTGTCGCGATAAGTGTAGGTGGGATTGGAGTTGTAGGGGCCCTCGGGCCAGATGCCGTCAGGATCTTCGGCGAACCCGCCTCCGTAGGCGGCGTTGCCACTGATATTGATGGCGGGCAATTTGCCGGCAGCGCCGTTGTTGTAAAGGTACCCCATGGAGAAACCCGGGGCCTGGGATAGCTGCCAGTAGCCGATCGAGTGGAAAGAAATGTGATCCGTGGTATAGCTGGCGACAAATTCGTTAAGCAGCGTGGGTGAAAGGTTGCTGGTCAGGCGCGCTACGACGCTTACTCCGGGCCCATTAAAGCCAGTTTGCACGGTGGGGAACGATGCCGAATCCCAGATTGGGCCGGCTTCGATCGTATTCCACGAGTCGTGGATATAGCGGAAGGTCAGGCGATTGTGGTCCGTGATGTTGTGATCGATGTGGATGAGTTCTTCGCGCCAACTTGTGGGCAGCGTGACGTTGGTATTGTAGATTGCCGCGCCCGGCGTATCTGCAGTAGCTAATGGGATCAGCGGGAGCAAAGCTGCGGCAGTCGGAGTTACTGGAACCTGGTTCCCAGCGAAGGGTAGATAAGTAGACTCCTGATAAGTGCCGTTGTCCGGTGCGGGTCCGCTAGCGGGGCAATCCACATAAACCGGAATCGAGGCGGGTAGATCTCCTGCGCTGTCACTGCGAGCAAACTCCCCAGACGTCGGACACAGGTCGCCAAAGTTACCCTGGCGTTCGAGGCTGTAGGGCACGGGCTCGTTGAAAGTGCCGGGCACGCGTTCGCGGCGCCACTCCTGCGACCAGAAGAAGAACGTCTTCTCCTTTTTCTGGTTGTAGACCCCGGGGATATAAATCGGCCCACCCAGCGTGTAGCCGAAATCGTTCTTCTTGTACTCGGGTGCGACGCCGGTACCTCCGGCAGCCACGCTGTTGAAGTAGTTCTGCGCGTTAAACATATTATTGCGCACGAACTCGTAAAGATCCCCATGGAACGCTTTCGTGCCGCCCTTGGTTTCAACCTCGACCGTGCCCGATCCGTTGCGGCCGTACTGCGCGCCATAGTTGGAAGTAAGCACCTTCATTTCAGAAATGGCGTCGATACTGGGATACACGTTCAACGTGCCGTTACTACCGTTGTCCATGTTGTCACCGCCGTCGAGTTCCCAGTTGTTGTACTCGACGCGGCCGCCGTTCATGCTGAACGAGACACTGCCGTTGATCCCGACCGAAGGTTCGTCCATTCCAGTCTGGTTGCTTACGCCGGGAACCAGCGTGACCAGCGTGGTGAAGTTCCGGCCGTTCAGTTCGAGCTGGGTGATCTCTTTTCCGGTCACGGTGCCGGCCAGTTCAGAGGACTGCGTTTCCACCTGGGCCACATTGCTGCCTTCGACGATGACTTCTGTGTTGGCGGCGCCCACCTCGAGACTAACGTCGACACGGGCCTTCTCGGCCACATCGAGCTTTACGCCCTTAGCCTCATATTTCCTGAAGCCGGTCGCGGTCACGATGATGTCGTAGGTTCCGGGGGTCAACGCCGACTCGTTGTACTCGCCGGTGGAATTCGTGGCCATTTTGCGGGTAATACCACGCTCGGGATTGGTGACCACGACCGTGGCGCCGGCAATCGCAGCGCCCGACTGGTCCTTTACCGTGCCGGTGATCGATCCGGTCTGGGCGACAGCGGCCGCGCACAACGCCAACACCACCAGCACGACCGGTAACAGCACACGAGAGGATTTCATGGCTAAAGTCTCCTTTAGGCACAGGGATTCCCGGCGCGAGTTCAGTAGGCTTGTTGTTTCCAAGCCCGCACGAGTCGGGCCTTGCTCTTCTTACAGACAGTTGCAGAATGTGCGTTCGAACCCCGGCGGTTTGAGACCCAAGGCGGGGTTATTAAAACGAATGAATAGTGCGTTTTCGGGGATGCGACTGTCAAGAGAAAAGGATGTTCCGGCACTCCGCATTCCCAATGCCAGCCAACTTGTCCCCACTCCAGGAACACCGCCATCACCTTCCATGATCCGACGCTTGGATAATTCTTCGTGGGGGGCAGACTGGTCGATGGGGCAGTTGCTCGGGACTGCTTACGAGATAGCGATTATCGCCGGCAATCACACGGCTATTTCTTCAACGCAGATTGCCAATTGACGACGTTGATGGAGAAGCTTTCGGAGGCAGCCCAACATTTCTGAACTTCGGTCAGGCTGCCTCCCTCGGTTCCTCGCCCCAGGCACACCGCATTCTTGTACTGGCATCAGTGAGACAGGGCCAGCACTGGTACGAATGTTCGTGTCCGCTTAGAACCGATCTTGAGAAGGTAGGTACCGGTTAAGCTGCCAGCTGTGTGTGGGAGTTAGACGCGAAGGCACAGGCGCAGGTTCTGGCTCCGGAACTGAGTTCGGCTAGACTTCAGTCAGACTCGACCAAAAATGCAACACCAACAGTGCAACTGGCCGACCCACGGACATCGTCCACGGTCCTGCCGAACTGCTTGAGTACAACGGGGTTGGGTTAGAATTGACTATCGCGAGGGGCGCGTAGCTCAAACGGATAGAGCATCGGATTTCTAATCCGACGGTTGCAGGTTCGATTCCTGCCGCGCCTACCAAAATTCCTGCTTCGCGCAGAAGTAGCGTGAGAACGGTGCCGTCCCTGTCGGGACTCGCGTCGTTACGCTGCCGTGGCGGGGAACACCTATTGTTCAGCGAGGGTTTTCAGGTTGTAGAGACCGCTTTCGAAGTGTTTCCCGACGACTCGATCCATGTTCACAAAAACACCCATGATCTTCATGATAAAAAGGTTCGTGCCTTGCATACTCCATGTAACTTTTGTTGAATCTTCCGCAGGTTCCAGCCTGAAATCATTGACGTTATGACTTTGAAATGGCTTCACCCAGTCCACAGTGATCGAAACCCTTCTGGGCACAATCGATTCAACGATCGACATCTGCCCCCTGCCGGCGCTCCCAGAGCTATTCCATTCCGAGATGGCGCCTAGGCCTTCGGCTCGCCCGCTGTACGTTCTGCTCATGGTCGGGTCCTCCCTATCCTGCGGAGCCCACCGAGTCCAATTGTGAAAGTCGTTTATCAGCGCAAAGATCTTCTCTGGGGGAGCCTTAATAGTTACAGATCGCTGGACAAGCAAGGTGTTGGGCTTGGTCGCAGCGAAGACGAGAACGGCCAACACAAGAACAAGTACGATGATTGAAATTTTCAGGATCAAGGCTTCGTCGCCCCGTTTCGATTCTGCCGACTTCAGGGCTGGGGCGATAATACTAAACCTAATCGTGGATATGTTTGCCATGCGTCGCCAAACGGCGTGGATCGTCATAGGCGCCGCACGATTTTGCCGTGCGGCAGCAATTTCAATCGTAATTTGCTCTGTCGTGGTTCGAGAGCCTGGTTGCAGATCTTGGCTCTTAGCCAACGATTCCATTCTTGGCGCAGAGCGGAGGGTCGTCCTGCATATTCCGACAGCTCGCAGCCAAGCGCGCGGGCATCCTCTGTCGACCGTCATTCGTCAGGACGAACGTTAGAACGGCAGGCCGAGCGCGCTGGCCAAGAAGCGGGCCAGGGGCGACATTTTTCGGCAGGCCATGGCGAACGTGGCCATGAAGCGCGGGCTGCAGACCTGGGCGTCCGTGAGGTCGATGGCGCTGCCGAGGTCGCGGAGTTTGAGGTCCTCGACGAACGGGTGATCGGACGGAAAGCCGCGCGGCGGGCGGGAGAGGCGGCTGGCATCGTCCCAGTTGAGCAATTTGCGGACGGCGCGCCATTCCTCGGAGCGCGACACGATCGCGTTGCGCACTTTGAGGAGCGTCGGAGGTTCCGGATGCCACAAGCCGCACGCGGCGAAACAGCCTCCGGCGTCGAGATGAAGATAGAAGCCGGGAGAGTGAACATCTTTGCCGCGATGCGAAAAGCGCATGGCAAGGTGAGTTTTGTAAGGAGTTTTGTCGGAGGCAAAGCGAGTATCGCGATAGATGCGGAACAACGATCCACGGGAGGATCGGGGATCGGCGACGAGATAAGGAGTGATTTCGTACAGAGGTCCAGCGAAATCGGTGATGAAGCGTAGCGCGGGCTGATGAGCGGAGGCTTCGTATTCGTCCTTGTGGGCGAGGAACCAGTCACGATTATTGTTGCGCTTGAGGCGAGCGAAGAAGCGGAAGAGCTCGGGAGTGAAATACGCGGGCATGAGATCAAGGTACGAGGGAGTGGCAAGGAAAGTAAAGCTGCGGGAGTGTAGGTCGGCGGCGATGCGAAAACCTTTCGAGCTTCGCCTCGAATGGACCGCCGGGGGCGATCCCACATAAACCTCTTCCCCCGATCGTCTTAGTCCCAAGACATTCTTTCTAACTTTCGCGGGGCTTGCGGTGCTCGCAGGTTTCGGTGTTCAGGCAGGAGTCGGCTAGGCGAAGGCGCTCAACTGGGTGTCCGCCGACGATATGGGAATCGATGATCTCATCGACGTCGGCCTCGGTGACATGCCCGTACCAGATGGCGTCGGGATAAACGACGACGGTGGGCCCGTGCTCACATTGGTCGAGACAGCCAGACTGGTTGGCGCGCACGCGTCCCTTCAGTCCGCGCTGGGCGAGTTTCTGCTTGAAGAGCTTTTGCAATTTGGCTTCAGCGGAAGGATCGCAGCAGCCGCGGGGATTGCCCGGCGGGCGCTGGTTTCCGCAGACAAAAATGTGCTTTTCGAATTTCGGCATTTCGCTTTCATCTTACTGGAGAAGAAGCTAGAACCACCAAGGGCACCAAGGTCCACGAAGGGAACCACTTTCTGGCTTCTCCGCGTTGCCATCGACTGTGCTGAAGGGATAAGATAACTCGTACACGTCTTCTCCGCATTTATCCCTGTAATTTTTTTGACGGTCATCCCCGCGGGCAAGGAGTGTGCGAACCCGGGAGCGGCGCAGCCATGTGCCTGCTGAAATCTCGCAGACGGAGCTTACATTGAAAAGAGGCAAGACCGCGGTGATTGTTGGCGCCCAGTGGGGCGATGAGGGCAAGGGAAAGATCGTCGACGTATTGTCGGAGAACTTCTCGGTCGTAGCCCGTTATGCCGGGGGACATAATGCCGGCCATACCGTCATCATCAAGGGCAAGAAATTTGTTCTGCAACTGGTGCCCTGCGGCGTGCTGCGCAGCGGCTGCCGCAGCGTGATCGGCAATGGAGTCGTACTGGATCCCATCGCGTTTCTCACCGAGGCGGGGAAGCTGCGCGATGCTGGGGTCGAGATCGACGGACACCTGTTCGTCTCCAACCGTGCGCACGTGATTTTGCCGTATCACCGCATGATCGAGCTGGCGGCCGAGAATGCGCCGGGACGAGTCAAGATTGGGACTACTTCACGCGGCATCGGGCCCGCCTATGAAGACAAGATGGGGCGGCGCGGGCTGCGCGTGGCCGATCTGCTGGACCTGAAGCTGCTGAAGAAGCATATTGAGGCCGCCGTGCGCGAGAAGAACATGATTGCGCACGCCCTGTTCAACACCGAACCCCTCGATGCCGACAAGATGTATGCAGAGTACGCGCAGGCAGCGGAGAAGATTGCTCCATTCGTTTGCGATACGGCCGTGCTGCTGAATCAGGCGCTGCGGCAGGGAGCATCAATCCTCTTTGAGGGCGCACAAGGGACCATGCTGGACATCGATCACGGAACGTATCCGTTCGTGACGTCTTCGAGCGCGACTTCAGGCGGGGCAGTCATTGGAACGGGCGTGGCTCCGAATGCGATCGATTCGGTGATCGGCATTACGAAGGCGTATTGCACGCGGGTCGGCGAGGGGCCGTTCCCCAGCGAGGACAAAGGGGCTGCCGGCGAGAACTTGCGCAAACGCGGCAATGAGTATGGCGCGGTGACGGGACGTCCGCGGCGCACGGGATGGCTCGATCTGCCGCTGTTGCGATACTCGGGGATGATCAACGGCACGTCATGGCTGGTGGTCACAAAACTCGATGTGCTCGATGAACTGGCGGAGATTCCGGTGTGCGTTGGGTACAAGATCGACGGGAAAGAAACGGTGGAAGCGCCAGCGCAGGCCAGCGGGTACGACAAGATCGAGTGTGTCTACGAAAAGCTGCCGGGATGGCAGACCTCAACCGAAGGCATTACGGATTACGAAAAGTTGCCCAAGGCGGCCCGCAAGTATCTGGCATTTGTGGAGAAGGAAGCCGGGGCGAAGGTAGGGATGATTTCCACCGGACCGGACCGCGGACATACGATTCTGGTTGACGACTTTGTTAAAGAGTTGAAGGCAGCCGCAAAAAAAGCCTAGAATTGCCTCCCCGGCAGACCCTGCCGAACGGGAAGGAGCGCACGATGGTGGTGTTGGCTGTTACCTGGATGGCAAAAGTTGGACACGAAGCGGACGTCGCAGCACTCTTCGAAAAACTGACCGAACAGTCGCGCAAGGAACCGGGCTGTTCCATGTACCAGGTGCACCGGCACAAGACGGAACCGCGGCGGTTTTTCATCTACGAGCAATATAAGGACGACGCCGCGCTCGAGGCCCATCGCACCGCGCCGCATTTCCTGCAGCACGCCAAAAAAGATCTGCCCAAGATCGCGGATCGGGTGGAAGGACACCTGTTCGAGCCGCTGGGGTAGCCTCTTTGCGACTCTCGTAGAGACGTTGCGGGCTACGTTTCGCTCGCCAACATTCTTGAAGCCGACGGCAAGACGTTGCGAGCAGCGTCTCTGCAATCCTTACGGCTCCCGTTATTGCGGCTTTTTCGCGTCCGAAGGAGCGGGCTTGGTTGAGGCCGCTCCGCTGCGGTTGTAGGTCAGGCTCTTCGTCCCGCCATCGCAGGTGCCGACTACTTTCGCATCGCCTTCCTTGCCTTTGTCGACCGCTTCCAGGGTGTACCCGACTACGCCCTTGGCGTCGAGTTTCTTGCTGATTTCGCCCTTGAGGTCGTCGCAGGATTTTCTGGAGGTCGGAGCGGCGGTCTGATCGGTTTGCGCAAAGCCGGCTGTGCCCACAAAAAGCAGAGCAGCGGCCACTGTCCACGTTTTCATGATTTACCTCGCTTCGAGCGCAAGTATAAATAGTTGCCGGACGGGAAACTCGTTACAAGGGTAACGCGAGTAACTATTTCGGAGTCTTGTCGATCATCAACTCGCCGCCCGAGGCGTAGCTTTCCTTCGAAACTTCATGGAACGCGACGATGATCGCTTCGCGGCGCGCTCCGCCTTCTTCGACAATAGCGTCCGTTATGCGCTTGGCGATCTTGCGCTTCTGGTCGGCAGTGCGGCCTTCGAGCATGGTGACTTGAACCATTGGCATAAAAGAAGTTGTCAGTTGTCAGTTGTCAGTTGTCAGTTCTCAGCAAAATCGCTCTCAACCCAGCGACTGAGAACCGAGAACTCAGAACTACTTCGCCAACTCATATCCTGCAAAGAAGAAGCTAAGCTCGAAGCGCGCAGTATCTTCGGCATCGGAGCCGTGGATCGCGTTGTGCTCGATGTTGGTTGCCCATTTCTTGCGGATCGTACCTTCCTCCGCCTGGGCCGGGTTGGTCGCGCCCATGAGCTTGCGCAGATCGGCGATGGCGTTTTCCTTTTCGAGCGCCAGGACCACGATGGGACCGCTCGACATGAAGTCCGTCAGGGTATTGAAGAACGGGCGACTGGCATGGACGGCGTAGAACTGTTCGGCCTGGTGCTTGGAAATTTCCAGCATCTTCATGGCGAGGATGCGGAAGCCGTTCTTCTCGAACTGCTCGATGATGTCGCCCACTGCGTTGCGGCGGACGGCGTCAGGTTTGACGATGGTAAAGGTACGTTGCAGAGTTTTCATAGATTGGATGTTGATCCTTGGTCGATAGTCTTGAATTCGTAGAGACGTTGCTGGCAACGTCTTCGTGCCATCAGAGGCATTTACTTCTTTGAGAGCAAGGCGTAGCAAGCTACGTCCTACACACTAAACATTCACTCCGATTGCCGCTGCCAGTGTTTCCCCGATGGCTGCCGGAGATTTCGCTACCTTAATCCCGCAGGCTTCGAGCGCCTTGATCTTCTCGGCGGCCGTTCCCTTTCCGCCCGAGATGATGGCTCCCGCGTGGCCCATGCGGCGTCCCGGAGGCGCAGTCTGCCCAGCGATAAATCCGACCACTGGCTTCTTCATGTGTGTCTTGACGAAGTCCGCGGCCAACTCTTCAGCATTGCCGCCGATCTCGCCGATCATGATGACAGCTTCGGTCTCGGGATCGCGGTTGAACAAGTCAAGCGCATCGATAAAATTCGTGCCGATAATCGGATCGCCGCCGATGCCGATCGCGGTCGACTGGCCGATGCCGCGCTGGGTCAACTGATGCACCGCTTCGTAGGTCAGCGTGCCCGAGCGCGAGACGATGCCAATGGATCCCTCTTTGTGGATCGACGCCGGCATGATGCCGATTTTGCACTTGCCCGGCGAGATGATTCCCGGGCAGTTGGGGCCGATCAGGCGAGACCGGCGATCCTGCAGGAACTCCCAGGCTTTCACCATGTCGAGAGTGGGAATGCCTTCGGTGATGCAGACGATCAGGTCGATTTCGGCATCGGCCGCTTCCATGATGGCATCGGCCGCGAACGGCGGAGGAACAAAGATGACAGTCGCATTCGCGCCCGTCTTGTCGACCGCCTCGCGCACGGTATTGAAAATCGGCCAGCCTTCATGCGTGGTGCCGCCCTTTCCGGGCGTCACGCCTCCGACGATCTGCGTGCCGTAGGCCTGGCTGGCTTTCGCATGGAACGTGCCTTCACGACCGGTGAGACCTTGGACGACCACTCGCGTTTCTTTATTGACCAGGATTGCCATTGTATAAATCCTCGCTTCGACTACCGGGGCTTAAGCCCCGTATGAATTCGATTCGCTAACGCGGCGCTAAAGCGCCGCTCTTCCACCAAACCTACCGCCATTCGGTTACGCCGGCCGTGCCTCGAGCAGCGGCCACCACCTTGTCGGCCGCGTCCTTCATGGTGTCGGTGACGACGAAGTTGAGACCCGAATTCTGCAGGATCTTTTTTCCTTCGTCGACATTGGTACCTTCGAGCCGCAGCACAATGGGCAGCTTAATGTTGGTTTTGCGGGCGGCTTCGACCACGCCGGTAGCCAGCGTGTCCACGCGCAGAATGCCGCCGAAAATGTTGATGAGCACGGCCTTCACATTTTTATCACTGAGCAGGATCTCAAAGGCATGACCCACCTGATCGGAACTGGCGCCTCCGCCGACGTCAAGGAAGTTTGCAGGCATCCCGCCGGCGTACTTAATAATGTCCATGGTCGCCATTGCCAGCCCGGCGCCGTTGACCATGCAGCCCACGTTTCCGTCGAGCTTGATGTAGTTGAGGCTGTACTTCGAGGCTTCGACTTCGAGCGGATCTTCTTCCGTAATATCGCGCAGCTCGCGCAGATCGGCGTGCCGGAAGAGCGCATTGTCGTCGAAGTTGATCTTGGCATCGAGGGCAAACAAGCGGCCGTCGGTGGTGGTGATGAAGGGATTGATTTCGAGTAACGAAGCGTCGGTTTCCAGAAACGCCTTGTAAAGGCTGCTCAGGAACTGCACCGCGGGACCAATCTGCTTCGCGCCCAAGTCCCAGCTTGAATGCGATCTTGCGCGCCTGAAAGGCCTCAAGACCCATGCCCGGATCGATGTGCTGCTTGAGAATCGCCTCGGGATTTTCGGCGGCAACCTGTTCGATCTCCATTCCGCCCGCAGCCGACGCCATAAAGACCGGCTTGCCTTCGGCGCGATCGACCAGAATGCCGAGGTACAGCTCTTTTTCGATGGGCAGGGTTTCTTCGATTAACAACCGGCGCACAATGCGGCCTTCCGGGCCGGTCTGGTGCGTGATCAGTTTCATGCCAAGAATCTTGCCGGCGAGATCGCGGGCCTCATCGACTGACTTTGCGATTTTCACGCCACCACCTTTGCCGCGGCCTCCAGCGTGAATCTGCGCTTTGACCACGACTCCGGCGGCGCCGGAATCGAAAAGCTCCTTGGCTACGGATTCGGCCTCTTCGCGGGAGTCGGCCATCGACCCTCGGGGAACGGACACACCATATTTCTTAAGGATTGCTTTTGCCTGGTACTCATGAATTTTCATAATGATTACTCTTCAGTTAAGACTGGGAAGGACCTGCTTGCAGCGTCGCGTTGCGGGCAGCAAACCTGTAATTCTATAGAAGAGATGGAGAGGAGAGCAAACCCAGTTGGCTGGGTTCTTAGCCGAGCCCCTAAGAGTTTTGCCGAGTTGCCAATCCTCCGAAGGTCGCAATCCTGCGCCGTTTCCCGTCGCTGGAACATCCAACCGATACCGATGGCCGAACCTCGGAGAACCCGTTGAAACTCCTCTCTCTAAACGTAGCGCGGCCGCGCCTGGCAACTTATAAAGGCGAGACCGTCAGCACCGGGATTTTCAAAGAGCCGGTTGAAGGTCCAGTCGCGCTGCGAACACTCAACCTGGATGGTGACCGGCAATCGGACTTGACCGTGCACGGTGGACCCAACAAGGCGGTGTATGGCTATCCGTCGGAGCACTACGTGTATTGGCGGAATGAACTGCCCGGCCAGAATCTCCCCTGGGGCATGTTCGGGGAGAACTTCACGACGTTGGGTCTGCTGGAGCCAGAGTTGCATATCGGGGACCGTCTGAAAATCGGGTCGGCTGTCCTTGTCATCCGGCAACCGCGAGTTCCCTGCTACAAGCTCGCAATCAAATTTCAACGGGATGACATGTTTGGCGCGGTTTCTGCAAAGCGGCCGCAGTGGGTTCTATTTCTCCGTGGAGCGTGAGGGTTCGGTAAATACCGGAGATGCCTTTGAACTGCTCAGCCAGGAGTCGCGAGCCATTACGATTGCGGAGATGAACCATCTGTTCGCCGACGACCGGTACAATCGTGGACTGCTCGACAAGGCGATCGCAACCCCGGCGTTGCCGGAAGACTTGCGGGATTATCTGAAGAAGCGCCGGAGCGCGTCGGTTGAGCAGTGATCGGGATGCCAGGTGTCCGCCAATCCCCTCTATCGGTCTCCACGTTATGCCTTACAATGCCGCTGACAGATGATTCTCGACTCGCTCCATCGCCTCGCCAACCATAATCAGTCGCTGAGCCGCGCGGAGGCGCGCGCCGTGATGGCTGAAGTATTGGGCGGCAAATGCACCGACGCACAGATTGCCGGCTTGTTGATCGCTTTGAGGATGAAGGGCGAGAGCGTGGAAGAGATTGTGGGATTTGCCGAGGCGATTCGCGCGGCGGCGGCGCCGCTACCGATCGAGCGCGCCGCAGACGCAGCCGTGACGGGAACGGGTCGCGACGCGTTGGCGGAAGAGTCTTCCGGCGACGCGTCGTTGGTCGATGAGTCTCTGGTCGACACCAGCGGCACCGGCGGCGATGCCAGCGGCACGTTCAACATCTCTACTGCGACTGCGCTGGTCGCGGCCGGGGCCGGCGTGCGCGTGGCCAAGCATGGCAATCGCAGCATCAGCTCGAAGTGCGGATCGGCCGACGTGGTCGAGGCTCTCGGGGTAAACATTCAGCTCTCGCCGGAACGCGCGGCCCAGTGCCTGCGCGAAGTCGGCATCTGTTTTCTATACGCGCCCAATCTTCATCCGGCGATGAAGCAGGTGCAGGGCATTCGGCGCGAATTGCGCATGCGCACGATGTTCAATCTGCTGGGGCCGCTGACCAATCCAGCTCACGCTTCAGGCCAGGTGGTGGGCGTGTATTCCCTCGATCTCGTCGAGAAGCTGGCAGAAGCCCTCAGCATGCTGGGGCTGCGACGGGCGCTGGTAGTGCACGGACTTGACGGGCTCGACGAAATCACGATCACGGGAACTACCCGCGTTGCCGAGTCCCGCGAAGGCACGGTGCGATCGTACGAGATCGAACCGGAAGAATTTGGTCTGGCTCGCGCCCCGCTCCAGCAAATAGCGGGAGGCGACGCGGCCGAGAATGCAGCGATCATTCGCGCCGTTTTGGGCGGGGAAAAATCGCCACGCCGGGATATCGTGCTGCTCAATGCGGCGGCCGCTCTGGTGGCAGCGGGCAAGGCAGACCATATCGCGCAGGCAATAGCGCTGGCGGCTCACTCAATCGATTCGGGCGCGGCTCAAGGAAAGCTGGAAGCGCTCGTACGCTTCTCTTCCGCTTCGTAATCCTCACCCTCCTCGATCCCGCGCTTCCTGAATCGATCCCGGCGTGGTTGCGGATCTTCGGCGGGATGATTTCGCCAGACCGCCCTACGCCGCTTTTTTCTTCGGAACCTTGGCGCCCTTCTTGCGGGCTTCCGATAGGCCGATGGCAATGGCTTGCTTGCGGCTCTTCACGGTTCCGCCCTTGCCGCCGCGGCCGGACTTGAGCGTGCCGTGTTTTTCGCGGCGCATTGCGCTCTCCACGGACTTGCCGGCCGCTTTGCCATACTTGCGACCTGATGATTTGTTTTCAGGCATGCGATTTCTCCTCACGCATTAGAGGAAAGATTCATGCATCAGGTTGTGTGCTTTCGATTCGCGGTGTTGCGAACCAGGGGTCAACGAAGACCCCTGAGTCCGCAGCATCGGTCGAACGGTCCGTCTAAGCAGCCTCCTTTTCGCCAAAACGGATCAACACTTTGGTGTAGCCCTCGATGCGCTGATCAAACTTCGAATAGGCGTCGGGGGCATCCTCAATGTCGATGTGATGGCTGACAATCTGGCTTGGTTTGGCGCGGCCATTCACGATCAGGTCGCGAAGATATTCGTTGTACTTTTTTACCGGCGCCTGCCCGCTTCCCATCGTGATTCCCTTGTCAAAGAAATCGGCGATAGGAAACTGATAGATACCGTCTTTCGCTTCTTCCCCCTTCGCGCCGGGATCGGGAGCGATATAGACGCCAATGAGCCCGACGTGCCCGGTGGCATTCACCACCTTCATGCAGTTTTCGAGCACTTGCGTCGGCTTTTCTTTCTTAGGATTGTCATTGTCCCGGGCCTGGTAACCAACGGCATCGATGGCACAGTCGACGCCCTTCATTTTGTCTTCCCCGGGCCGCAGGCTCTGCTGGATTCCCTTGTTTTTCTTTCTCAGTTTGAAGATTTGCTCGACCGGGTCGCCCTTGCTAAAGTCCACAGGGATTGCGCCGAGTTCTTCCGCCTTCTGCAGACGCTCCGCGATGCTATCGACGACGTAAACTTCGGAAGCACCCTTCAGGATCGAGCAATAGGCCGTCAACAGCCCGACCGGTCCGGCTCCGAATACGGCAACGGTCTTGCCCGGAGTCACGCAAGCGAGTTCCGTCGCGTGATAGGCCGTCGGAAATACGTCAGACAAGAGCAAGAAATCGTCTTCCCACTCGTCGCCCGGTTTTCCCGGAAGCTTCAGGCAATTGAAATCAGCGTAAGGAACCAGGACGAATTCCGCCTGGCCGCCCTGATACGGCCCCATGCCCGCGTAACCATAAGCGGCGTGAGGAGCCTCAGGATTCATAGTGAGACAAGCTTCGGTGTGCCCGCGGTGGCAGTTGAAACAAAATCCGCAGGAAACATTGAAAGGAAGAACGACGCGGTCTCCCTTCTTGATGCTCTGCACGGCGTCTCCCACGGATTCGATCACGCCCATGATCTCGTGACCCACCACCGTGCCCTCTTCGAGCGGAGTGCGGCCGTCGTACATATGAAGATCGCTTCCGCAGATTCCGCTGGTGGTCACGCGAAGCAGAGCGTCGGTAGGAGATTTCAGTTTCGGTTTGGGATGATCGGACACAGACATATTGCGAGTACCTTTGAAACTTACAGCTTTCATGAATCCCTCCAAATAGGAATTGAGTAAAATGCCGCCGGCTCGTACGGGTTGCCGGCTGGTACGTTTGCAGAAAGGGGAATTGCCGCGGCGTTAAAGCGGAGGCGGAGGATCCCCACTGGCAAGGAGAGTAGCGACCTTCCTCAGGTCGCGGACGAAGTTCTCGCGCTGCTGTTGGCGTGTCTCAGGATCGGGAGCACGCAAGATCGATGCCGGATGCGCCGTCGCCATAACGTGCGGAGCGAGCGCGGACGAAATGATGGCGCCGCCGTCGAGGGTGACGCGAAACGTCTTTCCTAACAATGCCCGCGCTGCCGTCGCGCCTAAACAAACCAGAACCTCTGGCTTTACGACTTTCAGCTCGGAGTCGAGCCAGGGCCGGCAGGCATCGATCTCAAACTGGCGCGGCTTTTTGTGAATGCGGCGCTTCCCCCTTTGCGCGGCTACCCACTTGAAGTGCTTCACGATGTTGGTCACATATATTTCGGAGCGACGAATGCCCGCTTCGAACAACGCTTCGTCGAGTAGCCGGCCTGCCGGGCCCACGAACGGATGACCGCTTTTGTCTTCCTGATCGCCGGGCTGCTCTCCCACAAACATTACGCGAGCCTTCGCAGGACCCTCGCCAAAAACTGTCTGCGTTGCAGATTTCCATAAATCGCATGCCTTGCATCGGGCCGCGCATCGTCGGAGATCGACAAGGGTCTGCACCGGAACACCCACGGCGGACGATTCAGAATGAGGCGGAGAGCCGGCCCGGCGGCGGATCGGACGTTTCATCGAATTGGTGAGAGACGGCACAAAAAAACCTGGGTGAGTGAGGACAGCGAGATCAAAATCGCTGGATCACTCCTTACAAGCCATTCCCGGCGGAGAGTGTCTTGCGGAAATGCTCGATACTCTTTGGTTGCCCCGATCGAAGACACGGTTGGCCCAGAAAACGCTCAACCCCCGAGGGAGCGGCGGGACAGATGATTCCCTGCGGATGGCGGGTATTTTGCGGGCGTCTGAGCCGTTATGGCCAGCCAGCGACAGGCCGCGAAAACGAAATAGAGGACTCTGGAATGCGGGTAGAGATTTCCGGCCTACTAGATTGGCTAGAGTCGGCAGGTGAACACTCATCGACTCCGCGGCCGTGCAGAAAGCAAGAAATGATGATGCGGCACAAAAGAGACGTCCGTACGACGATTCAATATGTACGGTAATGTGGGGACGGCGGACCCGGTGGAGACTCCCCGCAAGCTTGCGGGCCTTGCATTCGACAGCACGGCAACGTTACGGAAGCTACCTGAGTGATTGCTAAAGATGGTGGGCGCTATAGGATTCGAACCTATGACTTCCACCGTGTGAGGATGGCACTCTACCGCTGAGTTAAGCGCCCTGCCGAAAAGCGGTAAGTCGATAATAGCACACGAGTTCGCGACGCAGCCGGCCGGCAAAGCCCGGTCGCAGCGCACTTTGTGAGGCAAAACCTCAGATCGCGGCACGCGCCCAATTTACAGGTGGCCTCAGCTGCTAAAGGCCTTTTTATCTTCGTGCCGATCCCGACATCGATAAAACGATGCTCTGATGCAAACGCCTTCGCCATTTGAATCGAAGATCGCTCCCGCGACAAGAGGCCTGCGCTGAGTTCGCACTTCTGGAAGCGATCCCAGCCGGGAACAATTGCGGATTTGTAACCTCCGTCATTGCACGCTTAGATTTCTATCGCCAGAATCGTTGAGAGGAACTCTCTCTCTACTGCGGATAGCGCGACGGAATCTGTATGGCAATCTGAACCAACCACCCAAGCGCGCGAACACCGAGTAACTTCGCCGTGGTTCCGAAAGTAACCAGCGGGGGCCGATCCTGTAAATCTTCACTACCTTATTACTCGATCAAGAAACTCTGTACCTGCTGGGACCTGAACTTTGGTCAGCAACGAAATTCGCGCTCCTGGGTTTTAATCAATAAGCCCGGCAAGTACGGGTCCGACGGGGAGATGTTGCCGTTGCCCCTCACAAGGAGAAATGACCATGTCTCTTCGCTCATCAGTGCGTAATTTGCTCGCGGCTGCTTTGTTTGCAGCTCCGATGCTTGCCCTGCCCGCCGCGCAGGCTCAAATCGGTATCGGCGTCTCTCTCAACATTCACGTTGCTCCGCCGGCATTGCCGGTTTATGAGCAGCCACCGCTGCCTGCGCCGGGCTATATGTGGACGCCCGGCTACTGGTCCTACGGAGAAGCAGGATATTTCTGGGTCCCTGGTGTCTGGGCACAACCTCCGAGCGCGGGTCTGCTTTGGACCCCCGGCTACTGGGGCTATGAAGGCGGAGTGTACGGATGGCACGCCGGTTACTGGGGCCCGCACGTTGGGTTCTATGGTGGCGTGAACTACGGCTTCGGCTTCGGCGGCGTCGGCTTCGTCGGCGGCGAATGGCGTGGTGGAGTATTTGCTTATAACAGGGCTGTGGCGAACTTTGGAACCGTCCGCGTAACGAATGTGTACGAAGACCGCGTCGTCGTGGAGCGAAACACAATCGTAAACGTCGACCATGTCAGCTTCAACGGTGGCGCCGGCATTCAGGCGCACGCGTCGGCTGTGGAGATGCAGGCGGCCAACGAGCACCACTTCGAGGCGACCGCCGACCAGGTGCAGCATGAACACTTTGCCGCTCAGGACCGCGCGCAGCTGGCTTCTGTGAATCAAGGCCGTCCAGCGACGATGGCGAGCGCGAATGTAAACGCATATCACCAGGTGGCGCAGCAGCACGCTCAGTCGCAACCCATCTCGGCCGCCGATCGCTCGGTTGGTCGCAACTACAATCCGAACACTCGTGAGGCCAATCAGGACCAGCGCATTGCCAATGGCTTGCGCAGTGGCCAAATGACGTCGGGCGAGGCGGCTCGCGCCGAGCGCACCCAGTCCAACATTGACCAGCAAGTGCATAACGATCGCGAGGCGAACGGTGGCAAGCTGACAGGTGCGGAGCGTCAACAGATCAACGGCGAGCAGAATGCCGCCAGCCGGCAGATCTACGACGAGAAGCACAACGCAAATACCGTGAAGCCGAACGAGGTCGATGACCGCGAAGCCAACCAGCAGCAGCGCACCGCCAACGGACTGCGCAGCGGCCAGATGACCTCCGGCGAAGCGGCCCGCACGAACGCGAACCAGGCCGCAGTTGCTCAGCAGGTTCACAACGAGCGCACCGCCAACGGTGGCGCCTTGACCAAGCAAGAGAAGCAACAGGCCAACAAGGAAGAAAACAAAAACAGCAAGCAGATCTACAACGAGAAGCACAACAACAACAAGACGAAGCCTGCTAAGGAACGTTAACGAAAACGCAGCATCGATAAGAAGGAACGGCCGCCATCACTGGCGGCCGCTTTTATTTCATCGAGCGTCGAACAATTCATTCTCGCAATACTCGCGCGGGATCGGTCCGTGCGGCCCGCAAGCCCGGTAGCAGGCAAGCTGAGATTGTGGTTATCGTCATCACCACCAACGCGGATCCAAAGATCCACGGATCGTGCGGGCTCACGTTGTAAAGAAGCTTTCCGAGTAATCTCGTCAATGCAAGCCCTATCACCGCACCGAACAGGACGCCTCCCGCCGTCAACCGGAGACCGCGTGAGATGACCAGACGAAGGAGAGTCGACGCGTCTGCACCGAGAGCCATGCGCAAGCCCAGTTCGCGCCGGCTTTGCGCCACGCTGCAAGAGATCACTCCATAAAGGCCGACGCCGGCGAGGAGAAGCGCGAGTCCACCTAGGGTTGAAACCAGAGTGACGGCAACCAGTTGCGGTGAAGTGGAGCGATTGACTTGTTCCTGGAGTGTGATCATCTCGTTCAGGGCTAGGTTTTCATCCAACCCGTGCACTTCCCGAACGACTGCCGCACGAATTCCCTGAAGCGACTGCGTCGTGCGGATGTGCAACACGGATGCCGTGGCGAAATCCTGCTGCAGGGGTACATAGAAAAACGGCTTCACGCTCTCGCGCATACTCTCGTACTTGGAATCTGCCACGATCCCGACAACTTGCGCCCAGCGACCCTTGATTTGAAGGCGGCGGCCGACAGGGTCGTGACCACCCCAGTACCGCATCATCATGGTTTGATTCACGATGGCGACCAGCGGGGCGGTTTCATTGTCAACGCGCGTGAATTCCCGACCAGAGAGCAGAGGGATTCCCATGGTGGTGAAGTACGCTGGACCGACCTGGTTGTAATCGATCGACGGCTGCTCCTCAAGAGAAGGCTGGTAACCATCCACTGCTATCGGCGTGGAAGAATAAGTTCCATAGCCCAGCGGCGCCAGCCGCGCGAAAGCGGCGGACTCCACGCCGGGAAGTGCGGCTAGGCGATCAACCAATTCATCCTGAAAATTCTTGGCTTCCGGCACTCCGTATCCTGCGGCGGCAAGCGGCACGCTCGTGGTTACGACGCTGGTAGTTGAGAATCCAGGAGCCGCCGTTCGAATCTTTTCCAAGCTTTCGAGCAATAGTGCCGCACCTACGAGCAAAATGAAGCTTAAACAAACCTGCAAAACGACCAGTCCCGAACGAATCCACGTCCGGCCGCCGGTACCGGCTACCGCTTTCGAATCGGCCTTCAGCGGACCCGCTAGATCGAGGTTGCGGCTTTGAAAAGCTGGGACCAGACCGATAATCAGCGTGACCAGCAGGCAGATTCCAACGCTCATGCCCAACACCCGCCAATCGATTTCGCCGGGCAGGTACATTGGAATTCCGGAGCGCGTTGGCAAGAGCAGCACCAGCGCCTGCCGGCACCAGTAGGCTGCAAATAGTCCGCCAGCGGTACCCAGCGCGGAAAGAATGAGGCCTTCGGTGAGAAGTTGCTTTAACAAGCGCATGCGGCTGGCTCCGATCGCGAGACGAACGCTCAGCTCGTGACGGCGTGCGAAGGAACGGACCAGCAACAGATTACCCACGTTGGCGCACGCAATGAGCAACACAAAGGCGACCACGGCTACCATGACTTCCAGCGTCGGCAGCAGCGTGCCGGCATCGTTGAACGGTGTCTGCCACAACGGCCACAGATCGATGCTCCGACCACGGTTAGTGGCTGGATAACCCCTCTCCAATCTTGCCGCAATCGCAGAGAATTCCTGGTGTGCCTGGGCGCGGCTGATGCCCGGCTTCAGTCGCACGTAGGCTTCAATCCAGCGCGCATCCCGATCTTCGAGTTTGTAGCCGCCGCTCTCGAAGGTTTCCTCCATCGATGCGGGCACCCAAAACTGCATCGCCCAGCCGACAAACGTACCGTAGAAACGCTCGGGCGCGACCCCGATGATGGTGTGCGGTACATTATTAAAGCGCTGCGTCTTCCCGATGATTTCCGGATCACCTTTGAAGCGATTGCGCCAAAGCTGGTAACTGATCACGACCACCGGATGCGCGTCGCTTCCAACATCTTCGGCCGGCTCGAAGCCGCGACCGAGGATGGGATGAACGCCGATCGCATCGAAATAGTTGGCCGAGACGATGCTCCCGGTCGCAATCTCCGCATGATCCCCCAGACTCAGTGTGCCGCGGGTTATTTTGCTGACGAAAGAGTCTTCGCAGAGCAGAGCAGCTTCGGCGCAAGTCCAGGAAGTCTGGCCATGAAATCTCAGTTGCGCCACTCTCACCGCGTGCCGTTCCGGCTACAGCAAACAGCCGGTCCTGATGGGCGACCGCCGGGTAAGGACGGAACAGGATCCCTTCGACCCAGCTGAACACCGCGGCGTTCGCGCCGATGCCAAGCGTCAGGCACAGGATTGCCAGAACAGAAAACCCAGGAGCGCGGCACAACTGGCGAAATCCGTAGCGCAAATCCTGAACCAGATCTTCCAAGACATTTCCGCCTCGAGCGTCGCGGCACTGCTGTTCGATCTGGGTAAGCCCGCCGATCGCGCGCATGGCTGAGTAACGGGCCTCTTCGGCGGACATGCCTCGCGCAATGTTCGCCTCGATCTGCTGCTCGAGGTGCTCGCGCAATTCCTCTTTTAGTTCCTGATCCGCCTGACGAGGATGGAAGAAGGAACGCAGACGCAGTGGCAGAGAATACAACCAATCTTCAAAGTGCATGTTCACGCCTCTTTGAGCATCACGATGCTGGATATGGCTGTGGATACGCGATTCCAGTTGGCCGTCT
This sequence comes from uncultured Acidobacteriota bacterium, assembly GCA_963765015.1. Taxonomy (GTDB): domain Bacteria; phylum Acidobacteriota; class Terriglobia; order Terriglobales; family Acidobacteriaceae; genus Sulfotelmatobacter. The sequence goes on from CAVXVD010000124.1 coordinate 111,095, forward strand.
CTTTTTCGAGGTGCTTCCTCCCCAACCGCGTCAGCGAATAAAACTTCGCGCGGCGGTTGCTTTCACTCGCCTTCCATTGAGCCGTAATCCAACCCCGCCGTTCCAGTTTGTGCAGCGCGGGGTACAGCGAACCGTCGCTGACACCCAGCGCTTCCATGGATATCTGTTTCAGACGTTGGCTGATCCCCCAACCATTCGATGGCTCGAGCGCCAGTATTTTGAGAATCAGCATGTCCAACGTCCCTTGGATCAGGTCGGAAGGCTTGCTCACGAGGGTCTCCTATCGGTTACCGAGCTAGATTAACTCCGTTCCCCTCGGTTAGCAAGAGGTCGCTTCAAAACGAATCGAGTTCGGGTTGGTGCCGGGGAAAGATTCGACGGCGACGCATTCTTACTGAGCAGTTGCCGTAGCGTCCGGCCGAATGAGGAGCGCTAACCTTGGGAAAAGAAAAAGACCAGCCGCATCATCGATGACATTCACCTGGCAAGTGTAGAACCCGGGTTTCAAAGAATTGAGCGGCAGGTCCAACTGAAACACGCCCGCCCCGCGGTCGCGGGCATTTAGTTCAGTCAGTTCGACCATCGAGCTTTCAAATACTCTCGCCTTGCCGCGAAAGAAGGAGACCGTGGAAAGCAGGTGGATGCCGGTCTTGGATGGCCCCGAGGCGGGAGCATCCGCCGCAGTCACATGGCCCGGGTCGTAGACCTCGTAATAAAGACGCAAGTGCTGCGCGGAAGAAAAGACATGAGTCACGTTTGGGATAATTTCCGAGCCATCGCGGATGAGGGGATTCGGCGTCGAGCCATTCTTCGCGGGTTGCAGTTGGCTGGCCACCACAATGGAACTCATCTTCAGCCGCTGCAGTTTGAGATCCGGAACCTCCAGGTCAGTTTCGAATGAGCCCATGCGGCCGGATTGATTCTCCCGCACCACTAATTTGAGGTGATATTTGCCGGGAGGCAGGCTCAGCCCGGTATCGTACTGCACGTTCTTCTTCTGTACATGGGACGAACTATCGATGGCTAGCTTCACGGTATCGCGAATTTGAGTGACCGGGTGCTTTTCGCTGTCGAGTACGACACCGATGACGTCGAGCGTTGCCCGATCCCGATCGCTGCTTCGGAGGAATGGGATTTCCCTGCCCGGCACCACGAGTGAGATGGGAATGAAATATTTCTTGGCATCGATTCGAAAATAGGCCGCGCTCAGGTATAGCGGGAGATCGGTGGTGGGTAATTCTGAAGCAAGTTCCTGTTGAAGCTGTAGTTCCTTATCTTCTTTGGTCGAATGCTTGTAATCGGCGGGCGCATAGTAGCCGCGCCGGTAGTCGATCTTCGCGCCGGTCACATTCACTTTCACGGTGATGCGGCGATAACGTCCGTCCTGCGCAGGATTGGTGCTGTGATACCCGAGAAGATAGTACGTGGAAGTGTCCCGTTGCACTCCCTTGAAGACTTGTGTGAAATCGTTGGAATCGAGGAAGGCGCGGCCGCCGGTATCGCTGGAAAGCGTAACCAGGGTTTCCTGCGTCGTGAAGTTGGAGTTCAAGGCATTAATCGTGGATTGCCCGGAATAGGCCGAGGTGCCGCGCAGGCTCGCATTCTGCGCCTCCCCGCCAGCTACCATGGCCTGCAGACCGCGCAAGTCCATCGTGTAGATCGCCAGGTTCGAGCGTACGGCAGCGTTGATGGCGGCGCGCAGTTCGGACTGGTTCTCGATGCCCGTCCGGTCCATGCCGCTGGAGAAATAAATCAGCGACTTTTTCTGCTGAACATGGGAGAGCTTCTCTGCGACGGAACGTAGTCCCTCGAGGCGCCGGTCCGTATTGAAAATGTTGTATTCCGTGTCGTCCGCGGTAAACGGTTGTCCGGTGTCGGGTGTGCCCTCGGTGGTGCCCGTCGTGCCTTCTTCAAAGCCCTGGCCGCTGCCCGTGCTGAAGGCCTGAAGCTGTTTCTTGAGCAAATCGTGATCGGAGGTGAAATCCTGGTTGACCAGCAGCGCCCGCTACGGGCCGGCGGCATGCAGCCGCTGCGCCGTCTGGGCCTGGGCGAAGGCCAAGGCGTTCTCCAGTTGGACCTGCTGGAACACCATCCAGGCCACCATGGCGACGGCGGTGGGGCCCGCCACCCACCCGAGCCGGCTCCACGGCACCGGGGCCGGGGACCGCCCCTCCTCGTCCCACGGCCCCGCCGGCACGCCGACAGCACCCTCGACGCAGAGAGGGCGACCGCCACGATCACCAGGTAGTACTTGGTGAGCACAGCCCCGGCGGCGAAGTGCACCGGCCAGCATCCACCGCTCCGTCCGGGCGCAGACGAGGGCCAGGGCCACGAAGGCGAGCGCCAGCGAGAGACTCGGGATGAGGGCGCGCGGAGCAGGAAGAAGCCGGTGGGGAAGGCCAAGAAGCAGCAGGACCGACGTCCCCCCCATGTCGTCACCACCGAAGCAGCGGCCAGCCGGTAGAGGGCCGCCAGTGCGACGAACAGCGCCAGTGCACTGGCAACTCGGCGCTGGCCCACCAGCTCCACGGTGTCAACGTGGACGGGGCGGATGCCCCAGGGGTAGAGCGGGGCGAAGGCGATGCCGTGGGCGGCCTGACCGGGGCCGGCCACCCGTCCCGCGTAGCCGTACCGGGCGATCGACAGGTAGAAGCCGGCGTCCCAGGTGGCCCCACACGTCGACGAGCAGCGACGGGCGCTCGGCCACCTCGTGGGGGAATTCGATCCCGTACTCGCTCACCAGGCCGATCCACTCGGTGATCACCCGGAGGAGGGAGCCGTGCCCACCGCGGCCACGACCAGGGCCCGCCGGTTGTCGCGCCAGAAGGCGGGGCGGCGCGTTCGGGGACAGGGCCCCGGGTGGGCCGCCGGGCCCCGGGACGCCGGGTCCGGCGCCCCGACCGCCGAGGTCACGGGACCGGGAGGCGGAACCGGCGCCAGCGGCTGGGCGCCGGGGGTTCGTCGGCTCCCTCGTCGTCCAACGCCATGGGTTCCGCACCATAGTGGCGGGGCCCGCCACGGCCGCCCATCCGGGGGCCCGACCGCCAGCCCCGGATCCCGCCGTTCAGGCCAGTTGGCTGGCGACCAGACCGTCCAGGATGTCCGCACTCGGACACCAGGCACTCGGAGAAGCCGAACCGCCGCACCACGGCATCGAGGATCAGTGCACCGCCGACTGATCACGTCCTCGCGGTCCGGCGAGCCATGCCCGGCCGGGCCAGCCGGTCGGCGGCGGTGTCGGCGGCCAAGGTGGCGGAGCCCGCCGGTTCACGTCCGCCGCCCCCAGGACGGAGGTGGTGGATCCGGTCCCGGTCGTAGACGTCGAGTCCCAGGTGCAGCGACGGCGACCGTGCTGACCGTGCCGGCCAGTTCCCACCAGCCGGCGGGCCTCCAGGTACTGCGGATGGGCGGCGGGACGGTCGCCCCGAGCTGGGCGTCCACCTCGGCGGCGGCCGCGGCGAGCTCGTCGGCCGACGGGGGGTCCCCGGCGAAGAACCGCTCCGACATCCGCACGCAGCCGAGCTGGAGCGGGCACGGCGGGGACCAGATCGGGATCGTCGGGCCCGGCACCGATGACCGGAGCTGGGTGGAACCACCGCCGATGTCGAGCACCAGGAAGGGTCCCTCGGCGGGGTCCAGGTCGGCCACGGCGCCGGCCAGGGACAGCGCCCGCCCCTCGTCGACGCCCGTGAGCAGTTCGGGGACCAGCCCGGTGGCCTCGCCCGCCGGCCTGGGACCGCGCCCCCGTTGGCCACGTCCCGGGCCGCCGACGTGGCCACCAGGCGGCCCCGGCCCACGTCGAGGTCGTCGCATGACCCCCCGGTACTCAGGTGAGGACGTCGAGACTGCGCCCGACGGCGTCTGGTCGGACAGCGTCCGGTGGCGGTTTCCACCCCCTGCCCGAGGCGGGTGATGCGCATGAGCCGTTCGAGCGGACGGCCGGCGGCGTCGGCCACCAGGAGCCGGGTCGAGTTCGTCCCGCCGTCGATGGCGGCGATGGCGGCTCCGGTCTCCATGACGACCTTGCTACCACGGGCGCCGCGCCACCCGGGCACCCCGGTCCCCACGGTGGGGACGGGGTGCGACGTCACGACGGGTGGAGGCCGATCCGGCGGGCCGTCCACTCCCCACCGGGTCGTCGCCGGTCAACCACCAGGCCAGGTGGGCGTGGAGGCACTTGACGCCCGCGCGGGTCCGCCCACCCACCCGAGGGGCGGGGCCCGACGTGGTCGGGACGATCAGGGTGTCCCGCTCGGCGGCGTAGGCGGCGTGGGCCGCGGCGATCCGGTGGGCCGGCACCGCCGCCTCGGCGTCGCGGAACCCACCGGTCGACTCGAGACGGCTGACCGCCCGCAGCAGGTACGGGTCGCACAACCAGTAGCGGGTCGGCATCGGGGTGCCGTCGTCCAGGAACGGGGCGTTGGCGATGAGGCGGCCGGCCGTCGGCGTCGCGGACGACCACCTCGAAGGCGCCCGCCGGCCGGCGCCCGAGGAGCTCGGCCACCACGACCCGGTCGTCCGGAGTCGCACCGCCGACCCCGGCGGGGCTCACTTGCAGGAATTCGAGCGTGGACGTTCCCGGCTCCAGAACCCGGCCGGGTGGTACGCGGTCGTCGGCGCCGCGGCGGTGCCCGACGTCGTCCCGGTCGATGCCACGGACGTCTGGGGCAGACCCGGTCGGGGCGACATCTCGGCACGTAGGCCGGCGACACGAGGGGCTGGTCGGCCGGGTCACCCGTGGTGGGTGCGCCGGCCGTGGTCGTGGCCGTCCCGGCCGGGAGCAGGATCACGAAGAGCGACCGCCCGGGCTCCACCGGCTGGTAGTTCTGCTGGGCCAGGCGCTTGACCTCGGCGTTGGAGTCGAGCTGCTGCTGCTGCTCGGCCAGCAGGATCGCGTTCTGGTGGGTGAGCTGCGACAGCTCGCCGCGGCGGCTGACAGCTGGCGGTGCTGCCCGTACAGGACGGTCAGCGGGAAGCTGGTCACCAGGATGGCCAGCGCCACCACGGCGGCCACGCCGAGCCGGACCCGGTTCCGTCGGGTGGCGATGGCGGCCCGCTCCGACGGCGTGCGGACGGCGGACGGCCGGTTCGGCGACGTCGTGGCCGGTGCTGCCGACCGGGCCGACGCGGACTCTCCACGACGGCGACCCGCCGTCGTGGACGCCGGGCGGCGTGCGGTCGACGTGCGCGACGGCGTCACCGGGGACGGGCGACGTCTGCGGCTGGGTGCCGTGACACGACCCTTCGGCCGCGACGCCGTGCGCACGGCGGTGGCCGTGGACCCGGAACCGCCTTGGCCTTGGCCTTGGCCTTGGCCTTGGCCTTGGACCGGTCCTTGGCCGTGGGCCCCGACCTGGCGTGGAGCCGACCGCTCACTCGGCGGTGCCCCGGGACGACAGGGCGGCCCCGCCCCGGAAGGCGGCCGACTCGCCGAGCTGCTCCTCGATGCGCAGGAGCTGGTTGTACTTGGCCACCCGGTCGGAGCGGGCCGGGGCGCCGGTCTTGATCTGGCCGCAGTTGGTCGCCACGGCGAGGTCGGCGATGGTGGTGTCCTCCGTCTCGCCCGACCGGTGGGACATGACGCTGGATAGGCGTTCCGGGTGGCGAGCTCCATGGTCTCGAGCGTCTCGGTGAGGGTGCCGATCTGGTTCACCTTGATGAGGATGGCGTTGGCCGTGCCCGCGTCGATGCCCCGGTGCAGCCGCTCGTCGTTGGTCACGAAGAGGTCGTCGCCGACCAGCTGGATCCGGATCCGAGCGCCGTGGTCAGCGCCGCCCACCCGTCCCAGTCGTCCTCGGCCATGCCGTCCTCGATCGACACGATCGGGTACCGCTCGACCAGGTCGACGTAGTAGCCGACCATCTCGTCCGACGACAGGGTGCGCCCCTCGCCGGCCAGGACATAGGCGCCGTCCCGGTAGAACTCGCTCGACGCGGGGTCGATGGCGATGGCGACGTCGGTCCCGGGCTCCCGCCCGGCCGCCTCGATGGCCTGGACCAGGATGCGGACGGCGTCCTCGTTGGACGCCAGGTTCGGGGCGAAGCCGCCCTCGTCACCCACCGTCGTCGACAGGCCCCGCTCGTGGAGGACGCCGGCCAGTGCGTGATAGGTCTCCACCCCCCAGCGCAGCGCCTCGGTGAACGAGGCGGCCCCGACGGGCATGATCATGAACTCCTGGAGGTCGATGGAGTTGTCGGCGTGCACGCCCCCGTTGACCACGTTCATCATCGGCACCGGCAGCACGTGGGCGTTGGCGCCACCCACGTAGCGGTAGAGCGGGAGCTCGAGTTCGTCGGCGGCGGCCCGGGCCGTGGCCAACGACACGCCGAGTACGGCGTTGGCGCCCAGCCGGCCCTTGTTGGGGGTGCCGTCGGCGTCGATCATGGCCAGGTCCACGGCCCGCTGGTCCAGGGCGTCGAAGCCCTCGAGGAAGTCGGCGATCTCCCCGTTGACGGCGCCGACGGCGGACAGGACGCCCTTGCCCCGGTAGCGGTCGCCACCGTCGCGCAGCTCGACCGCCTCGTGGGCACCGGTCGAGGCGCCGGACGGCACGATGGCCCGGCCGGTGGCGCCCGAGTCGAGGACGACCTCCACCTCCACCGTGGGATTGCCGCGGGAGTCGAGGACCTCCCGGCCGATTACCTGTTCGATCACGCTCACTGTCGGGGGTCACTCCTGCTCGCGGTGTGGGAAACGCTACCATCCGCACCCCGGCCCACCAGGGCATTCCGCCCTCGCCACCGACCCGATCGACGGGCCGGCACCGGACCGCCCGCGGCGTCAGCCCCGGGTCTCCACCTCGGACCGGAACGCCGTCGACCGCGACAGCAGCGCCGTCTCGGGGTCGACCCCCAGCGCCCGGGCCACCCCCACCGCCGCGAACAGCAGCTCGCCGACGGCCTCGGCCCGGCCCCGCGCCCCGCCCTCGCCGTCGGCGACGTCGTCGGCGGGCCCGGCGTCGGCGGCCAGGGCACCGGCGGCGTCCGCCACCCGGGCGGCCTCGTCGGCCAGTCCGGGCAGCACCATGCCGATGGCCGCCGCCTTGCGCTGGAGCTTGGCGGCCAGGGCCAGTGACGGCAGGGCGGCGGGGATCCCCTCGGTGACGCTGGCCCGGCCCTTCTCCACCTTCTTCTGCGCCTCCCAGTTGGCGGCGACGTCGTCGGCCGTCTCGGCGGTGACGTCGCCGAACACGTGCGGGTGGCGCGCCACGAGCTTGTCGTGGACGCCGCGGGCCACGTCCGCCAGGGTGAACCGACCCGCCTCGGTGGCCAGGGTGGCGTGGAAGTACACCTGGAACAGGAGGTCACCGAGCTCCTCCTCGAGGTCGGCGACCGCCGACATCTCGCGCCCGTCCACCTCGGGCCCGGTGGCGCCGTCGTCGAGCTCGGCGTCGACGGCGGCCAGCGCGTCGATCGACTCGAGCACCTCGTAGGACTCCTCGAGCAGGTGGCGTCCGAGTGAGGCGTGGGTCTGGCGCCGGTCCCAGGGGCACCGCGCCCGCAGGGTGCGGACCAGCTCGTCGAGGGAGACCAGCTCGGCCGCCACCGGAGCCGCCAGCCGGGGCACCCACAGCGAGGTGAGGTGGTCGGGGTCGAGCGAACGGTCGAGCTCCTCCCACGGGACCTCGACGACGCGCTCGTCGGGCAGTCCGAGGTGGTGGAGCAGCACCACGGGCGCGCCGGGTCCGGACTCGACCGACAGCTTGACGTCGGAGAGCACCTGCCGGCTCCAGCACTGGGCCACCAGCAGCGGGCCGCGCTCGCCGGCCGCGTCCACGGCGAAGCGCTCGGCGTCCACCAGGCGGACACCGGCGGCCACCGGGTCGACGCCCAGTCGGGCGAACGCCAGGTCCACGAAGGAGACCGACGGGTGCACCGACACGGCCACCTCACCGGAGACGACCCGGGGGTGCCCGGCCAGCAGCACCACCGTACGCTCGGCCACGCTGGGGGACCCCGGCACGGCGTAGACGACCGGACCGTCGGCGGCGGCCGCGACGAGATCGTCCACGATGGCCACGTAGACGTCCCCGAACGTGGCGGCCGCCTCGTAGTGGTGGTCGAAGGACGCCGCACCGGCCACGGCGGACAGCGGCAGGGTGGCGGGTCGTGCGCAGGAAGACCCGGGCACCTCCGTGCAGCAGGTCGAGGGTGCCTGCGGTCAGCAGCTCCGGACCGGCCGGCCCGAGGCCGACCACGTCGATGCGGGGACCGTCGGACACGGCCGGCTCAGCCGCCGGCGGCAGCGGTGGACGAGCCGGTGGATGCCGCCGACGACACGATGTAGGACGGCTGGAGGTAGCGGGTCGGCGGGGTCGGCGGCGGGGTCAGCCTGATCCCGGTCCACGATCCGTACTGCGGGTTGACCGTGATGTCGGAGCGGTGGGCGTAGGCGAGCAGCTCGGCCGTGACCCGATCGGTGTTGGTCGACGTGTGCAGCAGGTCGGACCGGACGACCGACGCCGCCTGCGCCACCGGCACCTGGGTCTGGCTGGTGACCTCGTAGATCACCCAGGTCCCACCCGACGACTGGATGGGCGTCACCGGCTGACCGACGGTCACCGAGGTCAGGCTCAGGGCCGACAGGACCGCGACTCGGTGAAGTCGCAGCCGAGCTGCGACTTCGCCGAGTGCCGCGTGTCCTGTCGGGGCCTGAGCCTGACCTCCGTCACCATGGTCAGCCGGTGACGCCCTGGGTGGGACCTGGGTGATCTACGAGGGGGGGGGGGGGTCAGGTGCCGGTGGCGCAGGCGGCGTCGGTCGTCGGTCCGACCTCCTGCACACCGTCGACCAACACCGATCGGGTCAGGGGGGAGCGACGAGCCTGCGCCCACCGCTCCGACATCCGCGCTCAACCCGCGGTACGGATCGTGGACCGGATCAGGCTGACCCGCCGCCAAAGCCACCGACCCGCTGCCTCCTAGTCAGTCCCCACAAATCGTCGGCGGCATCCGCCGGCTCATTGGCCGCTCCCCGCCCCAGCTGACCGGCCGTCTCCGACGGTCCCGCATCGACGTGGTCGGCCTCGGGCAGGTCCCCCAGACTGCTGACCGCAGGCACCCTCCGACCTGCTGCACGGAGGTGCCCGGGTCTTCCTCCGCACGATCCCGCCACCTGCCGGCGTCCGCCGTGGCAGGTGCAGCATCCTTCGACCACCACTACGAGGCAGCCGGCACGTTCGGGGACGTCTACACCGCCATGGGTGAAACAACTCGTCCGCCGCACCCGCCGACCGGTCCGGTCGTCTACGCCGTCCCAGGTGCCCCAGCGTGGCCAAGCGTACGGTGGTGCTGCTGGCCGGGGACCCCCGGGTCGTGTCGGGCGAGGTGGCCGCGTCGGTCCACCCGTCGGTGTCCTTCCTGGACCTGGCCTTCGCCCGGCTGGGCGTGGACCCGGTGGACGCCGGGGTCCGGCTCGGTGGACGCCGGGCGGTTCGCCGTGGACGCGGCCGGCGAGCGCGGCCCGCTGCTGGTGGCCCGTGTGGAGCCGGGAGGTGCTGTCCGACGGGAGCTCTCGGTCGACTACAGACCCGGCATGCCGGTGACGGTGCTGCACCACCCGGCCTGCCCGACGAGCGGGGGTGGAGGTCGCCGTGGGAGGACCTCGACCGTTCGTCGAGCCCGACCACCTCACCTCGCTGTGGGTGCCCCGGCTGGCGGCACCGGTGGCGGCCGAGCTGGTGGCCCTCGACGAGCTGGTCCGCACCCTGCGGCAGCGGTGCCCCTGGGACCGGCGCCAGACCCACGCCTCGCTCGGGCGCCATCTGCTCGAGGAGTCCTACGAGGTGCTGGAGGCGATCGACGGCCTGGCCGCGGTCGACGCCGACCTGGCGAGGGCGCCGCCGGGCCCGAGGTGGACGGGCCGAGAGGCAGCGGTCGCCGACCTGGAGGAGGAGCTCGGCGACCTCCTGTTCCAGGTGTACTTCCACGCCACCCTGGCCGCCGAGGAGGGGCGGTTCACCCTGGCCGACGTGGCCCGCGGCATCCACGACAAGCTGGTGTCCCGCCACCCGCACGTGTTCGGCGACGTCACCGCCGAGACGGCCGACGACGTGGCCGCCAACTGGGAGGCCATCAAGAAAGTGGAGAAGGGCCGGTCCAGCGTGACCGAGGGGATCCCCGCCGCCCTGCCGTCCCTGGCCCTGGCGGCCAAGCTGCAGCGCAAGGCGGCGGCCATCGGCATGGTCCTGCCCGGGCTGGCCGACGAGGCCGTCCGGGTGGCGGACGCCGCCGGTGCCTGGCCGCGGACGCCGGGCACGCCGACGACGGTGGCCGACGGCGAGGGCGGCGCCCGTGGCCGGGCCGAGGCGGTCGGCGAGCTGCTGTTCGCGGCGGTGGGGGTGGCCCGGCCCTCGGGGTGGACGCCGAGACGGCGCTGCTGTCCCGATCAGGGCGTTCCGGGCCGAGGTGGAGACCCGGGGCTGAGGCCGCGGGCGGTCCGGGCCGCCCGGCTATCGGGCGGTGGCAGGGCCCGGAATACCCTGGTGGGCCGGGGTGCGGGTGGTAGCGTTTCCCACACCGCGAGCAGGAGTGACGCCCGACAGTGAGCGTGATCGAACAGGTAATCGGCCGGGAGGTCCTCGACTCCCGCGGCAACCCGACCGTCGAGGTGGAGGTCGTGCTCGACTCGGGCGCCTCCGGGCGGGCCATCGTTCCATCGGGCGCGTCGACCGGCGTCCACGAGGCGGTGGAGCTGCGCGACGGTGGCGAGCGCTACGGCGGCAAGGGCGTCCTGCCGGCCGTCGCGCAACGTCAACGGCGAGATCGCCGACTTCCTCGAGGGCTTCGACGCCCTCGACCAGCGGGCCGTGGACCTGGCCATGATCGACGCTCGACGGCACGCCCAACAAGGGCCGGCTGGGCGCCAACGCCATCCTCGGCGTGTCGCTGGCCATGGCCAGGGCCGCCGCCGACGAGCTCGGACCTGCCGCTCTACCGCTACGTCGGGGGCGCCAACGCCCACGTGCTGCCGGTGCCGATGATGAACGTGGTCAACGGCGGCGTCCACGCCGACAACTCGATCGACCTCCAGGAGTTCATGATCGTGCCCGTCGGCGCCGCCTCCTTCGGCGAGGCGCTGCGCTGGGGCGTCGAGACCTACCACGCGCTGGCAGGCGTGCTGCACGAGCGCGGGCCTGTCGACCGCGGTCGGCGACGAGGGCGGCTTCGCCCCGAACCTCGCCGTCCAACGAGGACGCCGTGCGCGATCCTGGTCGAGGCCATCGAGGCGGCCGGGCGGGAGCCCGGGCGACGACGATCGCCATCGCCATGGACCCGGCGCGAGCGAGTTCTACAGGGACGGCGCTACGTGCTGGCCGGTGAGGGCCGGACCGCTGTCGCGGACGAGATGGTCGGCTACTGCGTCGACCTGGTCGACCGCTACCCGATCGTCTCGATCGAGGACGGCATGGCCGAGGACGACTGGGACGGCTGGGCGGCGCTGACCGCGCGCTCGGGATCGCGGTCCAGCTGGTGGGCGACGACATCTTCGTCACCAACGCGGAGCGCCTGCGCCGGGGCATCGAGGCGCGGCACGGCCAACGCCATCCTGATCAAGGTCAACCAGATCGGCACGCTCACCGAGACGCTCGACGACCATGGAGCTGGCCACCCGGCACGCCTACGCGTGCGTGATGTCCCACCGCTCGGGGGAGACCGAGGACACCACCATCGCCGACCTGGCCGTGGCGACCAACTGCGGCCAGATCAAGACCGGCGCCCCGGCCCGCTCCGACCGGGTGGCCAAGTACAACCAGCTGCTGCGCATCGAGGAGCAGCTCGGCGAGTCGGCGGCCTTCCGGGGCGGGGCCGCGCTGTCGTCCTGGAGCACGGCCGAGTGAGCGGTCGGCTCCACGCCAGGTCGGGGCCCACGGCCAAGGACCGGTCCAAGGCCAAGGCCAAGGCCAAGGCGGGCCGTCCGGGTGCACCGCCACCGCCGTGCGCACGGCATCGCGGCCGAAGGGCGCGTCACGGCACCCAGCCGCAGACGTCGCCCGACCCCGGCGCGCCGTCGCGCACGTCGACCGCACGCCGCCCGGCGTCCACGGCGGCGGCCGCCGTCGTGGAGAGTCCACGTCGGCCCGGTCGGCAGCACCGGCCACGACGTCGCCGAACCGGCCGTCCGCCGTCCGCACGCCGTCGGAGCGGGCCGCCATCGCCACGCCGACGGAACCGGGTCCGGCTCGGCGTGGCCGCCGTCGGTGGCGCTGGCCATCCTGGTGACCAGCTTCCCGCTGACCGTCCTGTACGGGCAGCACCGCCAGCTGTCGGCCGAGGCGGCGCAGCTGTCGCCAGCTCGCGCCACCAGAACGCGCCTGCTGGCCGAGCAGCAGCAGCAGCTCGACTCCAACGCCGAGGTGAAGCGGCTCGCCCAGCAGAACTACCAGCTGGTGGCGCCCGGGCCAGGTCGCTCTACGATATCCTGCCCCCGGCCGGGACGGCCAGCGACCCGCCGGGCTCGCCCACGCGGGTGACCCGGCGGACCAGCCGCTGGTGTCGCCGGCCGAGGCGCCCGAACATGTCGCCCGACCCGGGTCTGCCGCCACGACGTCCGTCGGCATCGACCGGGACGACGTCGGGCACGCGCCGCGGCGCCGGCGACCGCGCACCGCCCGGCCGGGGTCTGGAGCCGGGTCACGCTCCACGCTCGAATTCTGGCGGTGAGCCCGCGCCGGGTCGGCGGTGCGACTCCGGACGACGCGGGGTCGTGGTGACCGAGCTCCTCGGGCGGCGGCCGGCCGGGCGCCTTCGAGGTGGTGGTCCGGGCCGCCGACGGGACGCCGGCGGTGATCGCCAACGCCCCGTTCCTCGACGACGGCACGCCGATGCCCACCCGCTACTGGCTGTGCGACCCGCACCTGCGCGAGGCGGTCAGCCGGCTCGAGTCGACCGGTGGGGTCCGCGCCGCCGAGGCCGAGGTGCCCGCCGACCGGATCGCCGCGGCCCACGCCGTCTACGCCGCCGAGCGGGACGCCCTGATCGATCCCGGCCACGTCGGGCCCCGGCCCTCGGGGGGCGTGGGCGGCACCCGCGACGGGCGTCAAGTGCCTGCACGCCCACCTGGCCTGGTGGCTGACCGGGGCCGACGACCCGGTGGGGGAGTGGACGGCCCGCCGGATCGGCCTCCACCCGGCCTGACGTCGCAGCCCGGCCCGACCGGGCGGACCGGGGTGGCCGGTGCGCCGGCGCCGTGGTAGCAAGGGCGCATGGCACCCGAGCCGGCCATCGCCGCCATCGACTGCGGGACGAACTCGACCCGGCTGCTGGTGGCCGACGCCGCCGGGCCGGCCGCTCGACCGGCTGATGCGCATCACCCGGCTGGGCCAGGGGGTGGACGCCACCGGGCGCCTGGCGCCCGACGGCGATCGACCGGTGCGTCGCCGTCCTCGCCGAGTTCCGCGGGGTCATGGACGACCTCGGCGTGGGCCGGGGCCGCCTGGTGGCCACGTCGGCGGCCCGGGACGCCGGCCAACGGCGAGGAGTTCCTGCCGGCCGCCGGCCGGGCCACCGGGCTGGTCCCCGAGCTGCTGACGGGCGTCGACGAGGGGCGCGCTGTCCATGGCCGGGGCGGTGGCCGACCTGGAGCCGGCCGACGGACCCGTTCCTCGTGCTCGACATCGGCGGTGGGTCCACCGAGCTGGTGGCCGGGGACGGGCCGGACGATCCCGATCTGGCCGCCGTGTCGCTCCAGCTCGGCTGCGTGCGGCTGACGCGAGCGGTTCCTCGTCACGACCCGCCCTCGCCGGCGGAACTGGCCGCGGCCGCGCGCGAGGTCGACGCGCCAGCTCGAGCGCGGCCGTGGCCGACCATCCGCGGTTCCTCGGCGGCCCGCCGGCTGGTCGGCCTGGCCGGGACGGTGTCGACGCTGGCGTCGCTGCACCAGGGACTGGCCGACTACGACCGGGACCGGATCCACCACGCCGTGCTGACGGCGGCGGACGTGCGCCGCTGGCTCCGGCACCTGGCCGCCGACACCGCCGCGGACCGGCTGGCCCGCCCGGGCATGGTGCCGGGCCGCCAGGACGTGATCGTCGGCGGTGCCCTGATCCTCGATGCCGTGGTGCAGCGGCTCGGCTTCCCCGAGTGCCTGGTGTCCGAGGCGGACATCCTGGACGGTCTGGTCGCCAGCCAACTGGCCTGAACGGCGGGATCCGGGCCGGCGGTCGGGCCCCCGGATGGGCGGCCGTGGCGGGCCCCGCCACTATGGTGCGGAACCATGGCGTTGGACGACGAGGGAGCCGACGGACCCGGCGCCCAGCCGCTGGCGCCGGTTCCGCCTCCCGGTCCCGTGACCTCGGCGGTCGGGGCGCCGGACCCGGCGTCCCGGGGCCCGGCGGCCCACCCGGGGCCCGTGTCCGAACGCGCCGCCGCCTTCTGGCGCGACAACCGGCGGGCCCTGGTCGTGGCCGCGGTGGGCACGGTCCTCCTCCGGGTGATCACCGAGTGGATCGGCCTGGTGAGCGAGTACGGGATCGAATTCCCCCACGAGGTGGCCGAGCGCCCGTCGCTGCTCGTCGACGTGTGGGGCCACTGGGACGCCGGCTTCTACCTGTCGATCGCCCGGTACGGCTACGCGGGACGGGTGGCCGGCCCCGGTCAGGCCGCCCACGGCATCGCCTTCGCCCCGCTCTACCCCTGGGGCATCCGCCTCGTCCACACGTTGACACCGTGGAGCTGGTGGGCCAGCGCCGAATTGCTCAGTGCACTGGCGCTGTTCGTCGCACTGGCGGCCCTCTACCGGCTGGCCGCGTCGTTCGGTGGTGACGACATGGGGGGGACGTCGGTCCTGCTGCTCCTGGCCTTCCCCACCGGCTTCTTCCTGCTGGCGCCCTACCCGAGTCGCTGGCGCTCGCCTTCGTGGCCCTGGCCCTCGTCTGCGCCCGGACGGAGCGGTGGATGCTGGCCGGTGCCTTCGCCGCCGGGGCCGCGCTCACCAAGTACTACCTGGTGATCGTGGCGGTCGCCCTCTGCGTCGAGGTGCTGTCGGCGGCCGGCGGGGCCAGGGGGACGAGGAGGGGCGGTCCCCGGCCCCGGTGCCGTGGAGCCGGCTCGGGTGGGTGGCGGGCCCCACCGCCGTCGCCATGGTGGCCTGGATGGTGTTCCAGCAGGTCCACCTGGGAACACCGGCCTTCGCCCAGGCCCAGACGGCGCAGTGGCACCGGCACGTCGGCGCGCCCTGGACCCTGGCCTACCGGACCGGGTCCGACCTGGTGCACTGGCGGTTCCTCGACACGTCGACGGCCAGCGTGACCGAGCTGTTCGACGCGGTGACCGTCGTCCTGCTGGCCGCCGCCGCCGTCTACGCCTACCTGCGCCTCCGGCGGTCGTACGGCGTGCTCCTCGGCCTCGCCTGGTGCGTCTTCACCTTCCAGACCTTCCTGCTCGGCGTCACCCGCGAGGTCCTGGTGCTGGCGCCGTTGTTCCTGGTGCTGGGGGCGTGGACGGCCAGGAACCGGTGGTTCGAGCGGATCCTGCTGGTGCTGTTCCTCCCGTGCGGCTACTTCCTCATCCAGCGCTTCGTGACCGGGGCGTTCGCCGGCTGACCGGGATCCGGGGCGGGCCGACCCGCCGGACCAGGGAGTTCCGCGGGCGCACCACCACCGCGCACCTGCGGGGTCCCGGGCCGCGACGTCCGGCGTGGCCCGACCGCGGCGCCGGAGGGGACCCGCCTGGTGGGCCGTGACCGGAACCGGATCGCCGGAGACCCCCGGGGGGCGTGTGTGCGTGTCCAGCGGACCGCCACCGGTCGGGTACTCTTCCGAGGTCAGTCGACTCCCCAAGGAGGATCCCGTGGCCGTGCATGCATGCACGATCATCGCCCGCAACTACCTTCCGCTGGCTCGTGTCCTCGGGACGTCATTCCGTGACCATCACCCGGACGGGACGTTGACGGTCCTCGTCTTCGACGACATCGACGACGAGGTCCGGGGGGACGACGAGCCGTTCGAGGTCGTCCACATCGACGACCTCGGCGACGACGTTCCGGAGCTCTACCGGATGGCGGCGATGTACGACGTGACGGAGTTCGCCACCGCCTTGAAGCCGTGGCTCCTCGCCATGCTCCTCCGGCGTGGTGCTCCGGCGGTGCTCTACATCGATCCCGACATCCAGGTCTTCGACTCCCTCGAGACGATCGCCGGACTGGCCGTCGAGCACGACGTGGTGCTGACCCCCCATGCGGTGGAGCCGATGCCGCGCGACGGGAAGATGACATCGGAGACGTCCATTCTCGCCTCCGGCATCGTACAACCTCGGGTTCATCGCCGTGGGACGGGGCACGTTGTCGGAGGGTCCCACGGGCAAGCCGTCGTTCATCTCGTTCTGGCAGGAACAGCTCGTGCGCGAGTGCGTCAACGACCCCCTGGGCATGCGGTTCGTCGACCAGCGGTGGATGGACTTCGTGCCGGCGGTCTACGAGCCGTACATCATGCGCGAGAAGACGTACAACGTCGCCTATTGGAATCTCGACCACCGCGACCTGGTGTGGAACGGTGCACGGTACGAGATCGAGGGCGAGCCGCTCAAGTTCTTCCACTTCTCGGGATACAGCCCGAAGACGCCCCACCTGCTGAGCAAGCACCAGATCGACCGCCCGCGCATCCTGCTCTCGGAGCGTCCCCACGTCCGCCGCATCTGCGACCAGTACGCCGAGCTGCTGATGGAGCACGGGTTCGGGGAGCAGGGTGCGAGCGAGTACGCCTTCGGCCGCATGGCCAACGGCGCCCCGATCGACGAGTACGTGCGCCGGGTCTACCTGGCCGCCGTCCTCGTCGCGGACGAAGGTGACGACGAGTACCCCCCGCTCCCCTGGACCGTGGAGGGTGCCGATGCGCTGTGTGCGTGGATGAGCGCATCACCGCGCGTCGACGGTGATCCCGGCCACCTCTCGGTCTACATGGCCACGGTCTTCGGCATGCGGGTCCATGATCTCCGACCGCACTTCTTCGATCCCCAGGCCGCCGATCGGGAGCGGTTCCTGGCCTGGGCCCACGATCAGGCGGACCAGAAGCTGCTGATCGAGCGGTTCATCGAGGTCGCCGCACCCGGCGCCGACGACGTCGACCCCGGGTCCACCAGCGCCGGCGACCTCCCGATCACCGAGTGGGCGCCGGCCGACCGGCTGCGGCCCGGATGCCTGGTCGCCGGGTACTTGAAGGCCGAACTCGGAGTGGGCGAGGGAGCCCGCCTCCTGGTCGACTGCCTCGAGGCGGCCGACGTCCCGTATTCGACCTTCGCCTTCGACCAGACGCTCAGCCGCCAGGAGCACGCCTTCGTCGACGGCGGGCAGGGGACCCGTGACTTCGACGTCAACATCGTCTGCGTCAACGCCGACCAGGTCCCGGCCTTCGCGGAGACGGTGGGTCCCGGCTTCTTCGCCGGTCGCCACACCGTCGGGCAGTGGGCGTGGGAGCTCGAGGAATTCCCCGACCGGTGGGACCGGTCGTTCGACTTCGTCGACGAGATCTGGGGGATCTCGGAGTTCTGCCGCCAGGCCATCGCCGCGGCAACGGACAAGCCCGTGTACGCATGTCCTCTCGCCATCGTGCCGCCCCAGGTGGCCGACGGCGTCGGTCGACACGAGCTCGGCCTCCCGGTCGACCCGTTCGTCTTCCTCTTCTGCTTCGACCTGCTGAGCATCCTCGACCGGAAGAATCCGATCGGCCTCATCGAAGCCTACCGACCGCGTTCGATCCCGACGGGCGGACGGTGCTGGTCCTCAAGATCATCAACGGGGACCGGGCGGTCGCCGACCTCGAGCGGCTCCGGTTGGCCATCGGGGCCCGGGACGACATCATGCTCATGGACGGATATCTCCCGGCGGACCACGTGTCGGCGCTCATCGCCGCGTCCGACTGCTACGTCTCGTTGCACCGGAGTGAGGGGTACGGCCTCACCATGGCCGAGGCCATGGCTCTGGGGAAGGCCGTGATCGCCACCGGCTATTCGGGCAATCTCGACTTCATGAACGAGGACACGGCCTACCTGGTGCCGTGGACCTACACGGAAGTACCCCCCGGATGTGATCCCTACCCGGTCGGGGCCAAGTGGGCCGAACCCGACCTGGTCGAGGCGGCACGGCTGATGCGCCACGTCGTGGACCACCCGGACGAAGCCGCCGCCATGGGGGCCGCCGCCAGGGCGTGGGTGCTCACCGCGCATGCACCGTCCGTCCGCGCCGACTTCATCCGGGGACGGCTCGCGCAGATCGAGGCGGACCGGACCGCCTTCCTGGTGCGAGCCGCCCGGGCCGATGCCCCGCCGTACGTCGGACCCACGCGACGGGTCCGCGTCCCGGGTGCTGCGGTCGGAAAAGGTGACACGGTATCCGCGCCGGATCGTGCACCGGCTGCGCGCCTTCGCCGGTCCCGTCTGAGGGGTCCCCGTCCCCGGGTCGGCGAGCTGTGCCGATCGAGGTGGGGACGGCACGCGCCGGCCGACGGCGGGGCCGTCAGGAGTCAGGCGTACGTCGGGACCCCCGCGGTCACGGAACCCGCTCCCGCTCTTCCGCCGACTCGTCGGGGGACCCGGCTGCGAGCAGGCTCAGTTCCTGTGTGAGCCGGGTGACGCTCGCCTGCAGCTTGGCCTGGACCAGCGAGAGATGGAAGACCAGCACCACGAGGAACAGCGCAGCCAGGAGCAAGAGGAGTTCCGGTGGATAGGCGACACCCACGAGGTGCGCGGCGTGGTCGAGCAGATGGGTCGGGAGTGTCGCGCTCAGCACGACCATCAGGATGCTCACGCTGAGCCACAGCATCGCCGCCTGTTCGCCCAGGTCGCGCCGTCGGATGGCCCGGACGGTCATGGTCAGGAATCCGATGCTCACCACGAGTGAGAGGATTGTGAACCTCACGGCTGCTCCTTCTGATTGAGGACATCGACCACCAGGGCCACGACGACACGCACCATGTAGTAGCTCGACCGCAGGCCGGCGATGCTGGACCGACCGTGGAGCCGTTGCTCCATCTGCACCGGCACCTCCTCGATGCGCAGTCCGCACTGGCGTGCCGTGACGAGTGCCTCGACCTCCGGGAAGTCGCTCGAATAGCTCCGGGCGAACAACTCGATGCCGGGGCGTCCGACCGCGCGGAACCCCGACGTCGTGTCGGTGATCGACTGCCCGGTGCGCCACCGGACGAGTCGGGAGAGGATCCGCATGCCGATCCGGCGCCCGGAGGGCGCCTTGTACTCACCCCTGCCCAGCCATCGTGAGCCCACCACCAGGTCGGCGCGCTGTTCGACGATCGGTTCGATCAGGAACCGTGCCTCGCCCGGGTCGTGCTGCCCGTCGCCGTCGATCTGCATGGCCACGTCGAAGCCGTGCCGTTGGGCGTAGCGGTACCCGGTCTGCACCGCTCCGCCGATGCCGAGGTTGAGCGGCAGTGTGATGACGACCGCTCCGGCCTCTGCGGCCCGGGCGCTCGTGTCGTCCACGGAGCCGTCGTCGATGACCAGGATGTGTGCCCGTGGGAGGGCGTCCCTGATCGAGCCGACCACCTTGGCGACCGAGGGGCCCTCGTTGTAGGCGGGCACGATCACACACAGACGGAAGTCGACCTCGGGCCGCTCGCCGGCAACGGCGGGCTGGGTGGCGACTTCGTGGACGAGGGCCGCCGCGGCCGCCGCACCGTCGGATGCCACGGCCTCGGGCGCGGGCTCCGATTCCCGCTCGTCGACGCCACGCCCGGTCACCCCCGTCAGCCTAGCCCGACCCATGGGGCGGATTGGCCCGGCGTCCATTTCCCGACCAGGTAGTTTGGCGATCGTGAGCGGACACCGACGAGGGGCAGGCGCGTGGGTGCCGCCGTCCCCGGGGGATCACCCGGGCCGTCCGGACGGGGGACCCGGGGTAGGGGCGTCCGCCAGGAGCGGGGGTCGGCCGTGGCGGTGCGTCTAGGGCGGATCGAAGCTCGGTGGGTGGCCTACGGCGTGCTCGGCGCCGCAGCCGTCGTCCTCTCGCTGGCCACCATCGGGCCACCCGGCACGCTGGTCCTCGTGGGCGCGTGGCTCCTCGCGGCCGCACTGGGTCGGGCCCTTCCCGGGCTCTCGGGAACCGTGTCGTGGGCGGCGTCGATCCTGGTGCTGACGATCCTGCTGACCGCGCTCAGCGCGGCGCTGGCCATCGTGTCTCCCCGACCGCACGGACGGGTCGTGTATCTCCTCGTCCTGCTCGTGCCGGCCGTGCTGGGTCTGGTCGGGTGGATCGCCGCCCGCGGCCGCGACGGCCACCACCAGGCGCCCCGGGAGCGACAGCGCGGTGGGCTCGCCGTCGCCGTCGTCGTCGTGGGACTCGGCGTCGCCAAATGGATCGCGTCGACCGGGAAGGACTACGGGGTCGCCTGGGCGATGAGCGGCGACGCCCGCAACCACGTGCTGATCCTGCGGACGGTACTGCAGGACGGTGGGTTGACGACGGGTGAGCTCCGCAAGTACCCGGCGCTGGTCAACAATCTGATGGCACTGATCTCCGGTGCGGGCACCAGGACGGGACTGCCTCCCGGGCAGCTGATGCTGCACGATGCGCAGGCGTTGGCGACCACCTACGTGCTGGCGGGCATCGGCGTGGCCCTCATGTTCATCGCCGCACTGCTCGAGCTGCTCCCGGATCGCTACTCGCAGGCGCCCCGGCTTCCTCCGAGTGTCGTCGTCGTCCTCCTCGCGTGTGCGGCGACGAGTGCGTCGCCGCTGGTGCTCGGAACGGCGTTGTTCGGTGGGTTCGTCACGGCCTATGCGGCCCTGGCGATGGCGGTGGCGTGCATCGTCGTGGCCATCCGCCTCTGCACCGCGCCGACACCGCTGGCGCTCGCACTTCTCGGAGCGATGGCACCGGTCATGCTCGTCGCCTGGTCGCCCCTGGCCATGGTGCCGGGGGCGCTGGTGGTGGTCTCCGTGCTCGTCGTCTCGGTACGGGCACGGCGCGGTTCCGTGGATCTCGCCCACCTGGCGCCGACGTGGGCATGGGTCGGGGCGGCGATCGTGGCGTTCGGCGCGCTGGTGGTCACCCTCGGGGTCGTGGTGGTCGAATGGTCCACACTGGTCGCCCAGTTCTCGGAGGCCGGGGCCATCTGGCAGCCGGAGACGCGCTGATCTGTACCTGCTCGGGTTCGTCGCGCTGGGGTCACTCCTGGCCGCCCGGAACCGGCTGCGCCGGCTGCAACTCCTCGTGCCGCTGACGGTCGCCGTGGCCGGCGGGATCATGGTGGTCTGGCTGCTGTCCCTGCCGGCCAAGGGGGTCACGCCCTACTACGGCATCAAGTCCGTCTGGCTCCTGGAGTCGTGCCTCGTGTGGGTGGCGTTCGTGCCGGCGCTCCTGGTGGTGACGGACGAGCACCGTGGCGGAGGGGAGGGGACGTGGCCGGAGGTGACCCGGGTCGTCGTGGCCGCCGCGTGGTCGGCTGCCGCACTGATCGTCCTCGGGTTCTCCACGACGGTGGCGGACCCGTTGCCGACGGCACGGGCGGGATGGAGCCAGCCGTCGGCGGCCACCGTCGCCCGGACGGCCGCCGCGGCCGATGCGTACTCCCGGTTCGCACTGTGGCAGTGGAGTGACTCCGGCGAGGATCGCCTGGGCAACTTCTGGGCCGCCCTCACCTGGGACACCACACCCTCCGGCGTCGCAGTGTCGAACGGCTCGGGCCTGCCCGGCGGCCTGGATGCCTGGGCGTACGCCGAGTCGGACACACTTCCCCAGCTGTGCGCTCTCGCCAAGGGCGTCCCGCACCTCGCCGTCATCACCCAGGTCCCGGATCTCTCCACCCAACTGCAGGCCGCCTGCCCCGGGACCGGGGCACACGTGGTGCACGTGTCGGCGCAGCCCTAGCGACGGCAGGGGGGTGCCGGAGGACCGGGCCCCGGTGGGTCACTCCCGGTCGGCCGTCGTCTCAGGTGGGGCCTACGGGCAGCCGGGCACCGAGGGCGTCCGCCATGCGCTCCATGAAGGCCCGGTAGTCGGCCTCGGAGGGGTAGTCGGCATAGCGCTGGCACATGCTCCACATGGCGCCGGTACGGAACCGGTTGAAGACGGGGTCGTCATGGTTGTCATACCAGCCGAGCAGGTTGTCGTGGAGGACGGTGGGGACGACCCGGTCGAAGAGGCCGTAGTCCACGGCGATGCCGTAGACGTCATGATCGGAGAACATCAGCTCGGGCTCGTGATTGAACAGGTGGTCGAGCGTCGCGTCGAGGTCGGTGTCGGCTTCGAGGCGCCGCCACAGCTCACGGACGTTCGCGGTCGAGAAGAGGACGACACCGGAGATGTGCCGACGGTACGAATCGGAGTCGGCGTACGCCATGACGCCGCCCATCTCGGGGAGGTCCTTCAGGAGGTAGGCGGCCCCCCGGTACATCCGGTAGTCCCACTCGGGCTTCCGGGTCGCCGGGGTCCAGAAGAAGCACCGGGGATGCCCCGTGGCCGGGTCGTAGAGTCGCGCACTCGTCCCAATTGGTCGAAGGCGAAGACCTCGCTGTCCAGGATCACCACCTGATCGGTCCGGGACGAAGCGGTCGACGGACAGCCGGAGGAACATCTGCCGGTACCACCCCACCTCGCGGTACTTCTCCTCCCAGGCGAACCGGGGCAGGCGACCCGAGGTGTCGACGTCACGTTCGTCGAGGTAGTCGGCACCGAGCGAGCGCATGAGGGTCGGCGCCGGCGGCGTCGAGGTTTCCCACGACGAGGATCGGCACCGAGGTCTGCGCTCGCAGGGTGGCGATGCACATCCGGGCCGGGACCACGTGGTGGCGCGAGACCGTGATCATGTAGGAGAGCGACCGGGACGGGTCGCCGGGGGTGGCCGTCACGGGCGGGGTTCAGCGCGCTTCGAACTTCAGCGTCCGGAGCGGCTCGGTCGCACGCCAGCTGCGGCTGGACCGGATCCGGGTCAGTTCGTCCCGGGATTCGCGCCGCCTCCGCTCGGAGCGCCCCGAGCTCGGCGGCGAGCGCATCCCGCTCCTCCACGAGCCCGCGCACCTGGGCGACCAGCGCCTCGCGCTCGCTCTGCCACTCCTCGTGGCGGGCGATCAGGGTGGCCCGCTCGGCGGCCCAGTTGCTGCGCTCGCCGGTCGACGTAGCGTTCGTGGTCGCCCAACGCCTCGACGGCCGCGGTCCGCTCCTGTTCCAGCTCGGCCAACCAGTGCCAGACGACAGGGGGCGCCGGCCACGACGTGGCGGCCCCCTCGGTGCCGTCGGCCCAGGCGGCGGCCAGGTCGCGGAAGACGTGGCCGTCGTCGTGGTGGGCCATCAGTCGGCCGATGAGTGCGACCACCGCCGCCGGATGGTCGGCCTGGTCCAGACGGGACGTACGGGGCACCCGGATCCCGGTCTGGTCGTCGAACGGTCCCCACAGCGAGACCAGCCAGACCAGGAAGGAGAAGTATCCGTCGTGGGGCCAGACCACGTCCGTCGGGACCGGGCCCACGGACCCGTGGTCGATGAGGTGGGCCCGTGCCGTCCCCGGGTCCCAGATCACGTTCCACAGCCGGAGGTCCGAGTGGTACAGCCCCTGGGCCTCGAGCTCGGCCAGCGAGGTCAGTACCTGGCCGGTGACCAGCGCCCGCTGTCCGTCGCTGAGCGAGGGCGCCACGTCGCTCAGCAGGACGCCGGGATAGGACGTGCGCACGATGATCGACTCGTCGGCGCCGTCGACGAACTCGACCAGCCGGGGAGCCTCGCACGCCGAGGCGGCGAGCAGCTCGAGCACGTGGGCCTCGTTGCGGAGCTCCTGCCGGTAGACCTCGAGGACCCCGTCCTCGGCGTCATCGGTGAACCGGGCGGCGATCTTGACCAGGTCGCCGCCCACCTGGAAGTGGCGCCGGAGACCATGGTGCGCCGCATCGGCGTGCGCCTGGTCGCCCCAGGTGTCGATGGCCCGGAGACCGGCGGCGGTCAGCACGTGGGTGGCGCTGGCGAACAGGAGCGGTCGCTGGACGTCGGACAGGTGGGTCCCGGACCGTCCGATCTCGCGGATGAAGGCGTAGGGCGCCAGCGTCACCCGCGGGTCGGCCGGCAGCGAGGGGGCCCAGAACACCGGCTCGGAGGCCAGCGCCATTTCGAAGACGCCATGGGGGATGGCGTCGGCGAGGGTGCGCACCAGGTCGACGGCCCGGTCGTGGCCGTCGCGGTCGATGACGTGGTGGAGCACCGACAGGCCGAGGACCAGGTCGAACTGCGTAGGGTCGACGAGCGAGGCGCAGTCCACGATGTTGCCCTCGACGAACGCCACGTCGAGGTCCGGGTGCTGCTCGTGGATCGCCCGGGCGACGGCGATGTTCTTGTCCAGGAGCTCGATCCCGACCACCCGGTGCCCGGCCTCGGCCAGGCGGAAGTCGACGTAGCCCTGGGCCGAACCGAGGTCCAGGATCGCCAGCGGGCGGCCGAGCAGGGTGGCGAGTCCGTCGACGATGCCCGACACCAGGGAGATCCGCTGCGAGTCGGCGGTGCGGGACCCCTGGACCTGTGGCTGGCCGTAGATGGGCTGGTAGATCTCCGGCAGCTCGGCGACGAGCGTGAGCACCCGCGAGTTCAGCTCGTCCCCGCCGTGGGGTCCGGGGTGGCGTGGCGGCGTGGGCACGGCCTGCACTGTAGCGGTGGCCCCGGTGGCATCGCACCGACGATCCGGAGTCCGTGTCGACCGGTCCCCGGATCTGGCACCATGAGCGGATGACCACACCGCCGGGGGCGGGTGGCGCAGACCCCGGACGCCCGTCCGGCGAGTGAGCGAGGCGGTCCATGGAGCTGGAGGGGCAGAGGACCGGCCGGGGTCGGTGGATGGCGGCCGGAGGGTCCGTTGCGGCGTTCCGCCGGGGCCCGGTCGCCTACGCTGCAGGTGTGGTGGGTACGTCGATGGACCGGAGAGGTGTGCGCCAGGATCCGGCAGGACCGGGACGGCCCGGGACGAGGGCGTCGTCCGACGCGGCCGGTCCGGTCGCACGCCGGTGGCGAGCGTGACCCCGGGCCTCCGGCCGCCCACGTCCGCTCCCTCGAGCTCGCCGGCCGTCGGGTGCGGCTGGCCACCCTGGTCGAGTCGGACTACCCGGCCTGGCTCGAGGTCCGCAACCGCTGCCGCGACTGGCTGGTGCCGTGGGAGCCGCGGTCCAAGGGCGCCCCGCTGCCGGCCGAGGACCAGGCCAGCTTCCGGCCCGGTGCGCCATGCCGGGAGCGCGGAGCGGCAGCTCGGCACGGGGTTCGGCTTCGGGATCTTCTTCGAGGGCCGGTTCGCCGGCGAGGTGACGCTCTCCTCGATCCAGCGGGGCCCGTTCCAGAACGGGTCCATCGGCTACTGGATCGACCAGGACGTGGCCGGGCTCGGGCCTGACCCCCGAAGCGGTGGTGGTCGTGCTGCAGTTCGCCTTCGAGACCCTGCGCCTGCACCGGGTCGAGGTGGCGATCATCCCCCGGAACGCGGCCAGCCGGCGGGTGGCCGACAAGCTCCAGCTGCGCGACGAGGGGATGGCACTGGGGTTCCTGGAGATCAACGGCCGAGTGGGAGGACCACGTCCGCTACGCCATGACCTCCGAGGAGTGGGCCGTCCGCGCCGGGAGCTCGGCCGACTGGCTGACCTGGACCCACCGCCGCGGCGACGGTCGGCGTCCCGGTCAGGCGTCCGATGCCCCGCACCACGGCGGGCGAGTGGCGGAAGAACTGCTCGACGTCCTGCTCGTAGCGGTACTCCGGCGGCGGCCGACCCCGTGGCCCGGCGCAGGTTGTTGGCCCGGGCGAAGCTCTCGCACGGCCCCGGCGCTGGTGTAGCGGTACTCGAACCCGGCCTCGCGCAGCCGCGAGGTGTCCACGCCCCGCCCGTAACGGAGCGAGGCCTCCATCTCGGGGGGGAACTGGACCCCGCCCAGCCGGTCGAGCGGGGCGGCGAACGGCCGCGGGGCCGAACGGGGGGAGCGGCAGCAGGTGGGCGCCGCCGATCGAGGCCACCTCGCTCCAGGGGAGCTTGCCCGTCGCCGGCCACGTTGAACACGCCGGGGATCCGGTGGCGCGGTGACGAACTCGAGGGCCCGGACCACGTCGTCCTCCTCGACGAACTGGACCAGCGGGTCGAAGCCGGCGATGCAGGGGAGCAGCCGCCGGCGCGAGGTCGTGGCTGATCGGGGTGACGATGTCGGTGCCCAGCACGTTGGCGAACCGGAGCACGGTCACGTCGAGGTGGGGGTTGTCGTCGGCGAAGTCCCGGACCAGCGCCTCGACCTCGAGCAGCGACCGCTCGAGCCGGGTGCGGACCGGGCCGGTGCGGGTGTCCTCCTCGCGGAACCAGGCCGGGTCCTGCTCGGCGGCGCCGTAGACGTGGGTGGACGACTTCACCACCACCTTGCGGACCGAGCGTCCCGCTGGCGCCGGCCGCGGCCAGCAGGTTGAGCGTGCCGATCACGTTGATCTCGTGCAGGACCCGGCTCGGCACCGCGACCGAGTTGGTCTCGAGGAAGGTGTGCACGATGGTGTCGACCTGGGTGGCCCGGACGATGCGGCTGCAGGATCGAGTACTTCTGGTCGGAGCGGACGAACTCGGTGCGCTCGAGCGGGACCTGGGCTCCCTGGTCCCGAGGCCCAGGATCATCTCGACGTCGGGCTTGGCCTCGAGGGCCTGGGCCATGCGGCCACCCCAGAAGGTGTCGAGCCCGGTGATCAGTACGCGGCGGCCCACCGGATCACCCGAACCAGACGCTGCGCCGCTCGCGCAGCATGTCGTGGAGGGTGTCCTGCAGGTCGGCCCGGATGCGCTCGGCCTCGTCCATCACCCGGCTCCGCGAGTAGCGCTCCGGCCCGGCTCGACGTCGAAGGTGATCGGGTCGAGCACCCGCAGCTTGAACTTGGCCGGGAAGTAGGTGACGTAGCCCGAGCGGGCCGAGCAGGAGCGAGTTGGCGGTGACGGGGAAGTACGGGAGCTTGAGCGCCTTGGCCACGCCGGTCATCCGGAACAGGATCGGCATGGCCTCCTCGGCCCCCACCACGGCGATGGGGACGACCGGGCACGCCGGCCCGCATGGCGATCTCGACGAACCCGCCCCGGCCGAACCGGCGGAGCCGGTAGCGGTCGGTGTACGTCTTCGACGTGGCCTTGGTCCCCTCCGGGAACACCAGGGCCAGCTGCTGCTGGTCGTGGAGGATCCGGTAGGCGTTGTCGGGGTGGGCGGGCACCCCTCCGGTGCGGGACCACATGGTGCCGACCCCCGGGAAGCGTGCGGAAGAAGTAGTCGGCCAGCCCGTAGACGGGTCGACCGAGCTCGGTCTCGATGCCGTGCATGATCGCCGGTGCGTCGGCCGGGATGGCCCCGGCGTGGTTGGCGATGAGCAGGGCACCGCCCTCGGTCGGGATCTTCTCGAGGCCCTCCCACTCCACCCGGAACCAGTAGCGGTACATCGGGTCGTAGAGCCGGCGGACGATCGAGCGCATGTGCTCGCTGCGTCCCCATTCGTCGACGTCGGACGGCGCGGCCTCGTCGACGTCGGGCGCCGTCGGCCCCGCCGGGTGGCGGCCACCGGCAGGTAGGAGACCGAGGCGCCGGCGGGCTCCGGGCGGTCGGCTCGCCGACGGCGTCGACCTCGCCGGCGTCGGCGCCGGCGGCGTGCTCCACGATGGCCTCGATGAGGTCGCGGTCGTCGGGGTGGCCGTTCGACCGGGCCGGGTCCACGGTCTCCACGCGGTCGTCGCTCACCTGGAGGATCGTACCCCGGCGGCCGACCTGGTCGGCGGATCCGGTGGACGGTGGGCCGGCGTGGGGCCGCGGGGGACGCGTGGACTCCGTCGGGCCCGGCGGCCGACGGGTGGTCGAGGCGGCCGGCCAGGGGGCCGAGAGCCGCCAGGCCGTCGAGGGGCAGGGCCCGCCGGGACACGCCAGCGGGGCGAGGCGTCCGCCAGGGCGGCGTGGGCGCGGGCCACGTCGACCGGGTCGACCATGGCCAGCAGGGCGGTCACGCCGGCTCCGGTCGACCACGACCGGGACCGGGTCGCCGTCGAGGAGCTGGGCGAGCAGGTCGCGCCACCCGCGGCGCCAGGTCGGCGGGCGGCGCGGCCCGGTCGCGGACCGACCGAGATGGTGGGCACCGGGGGGCCGGCGAGCAGGCCCACGCCGCGACCGGTAGACGTCGGCCACCATGGCGAGGGAGTCGTGGAGGGGATGGACGGTGCTCCCCTCGACGTGCTTCCAGTGGACGGGGACCTCGGTGACGGTGAGTCCCAGGCGCCGGGCCCGGGCCAGGATCTCCACGTCGAAGGCGAACCGGTCGATGCGCACCAGGTGGAAGAGGAGCCGGGCGACCGGCGTCCGGAACGCCTTGAACCCGCACTGGGTGTCCTTCAGCCCGAGCCCGGTCCCGGTCGTCACCAGCCCGTTGAAGAGGCGGCCCATGAGGGAGCGCACCACGTAGGTGGTCTCGACCATCGAGTCGGGCAGCGCACGGCACCCGATGGCGACGTCGTGGCTGGCCAGAGCCCCTCGAGCAGCAGCGGGACGGCCATCGGGTCGATGGCCATGTCGGCGTCCATGTAGGCCGTGTACGCGCCGCGGGAGGCGGCCACCCCGGCCCGGACGGCCGCGCCCTTGCCCTGGTTGGACGGGAGCCGGATCACCCGGTGGTGGGGGAGCGGGGCCAGGAGCTTGGCCGCGGTCGCCGCCGTCGCCGTCGGTGCTGCCGTCGTCGACCACCAGCACCTCGGTGGCGTCGAGGTCGACGGCACCCGCCGCCACGGCGGCCTCGAAGCCGCGCCATGCCCGCACCCAGACGGTGGGCCTCGTTGAAGGCGGGGACGACGATGGTCAGCCGGGGCGTCACCGGCCCACCATCGTGCGCAGCCGCGCCCGCACCGGGCGGTCGGCGACCGGCCGGTGCGGGTCAGGGACGGGCGGCACCGACCAGCCCGAAGTACCAGAGGGGGTCGAAGGTCACCACGGTCCCGGTGTGGGCCGCCTGGATGATCGTCTGGGACCCGTAGGCCGTGGACTGGCCGTCGAGCGTCGGGCCGACGTACATGACCACGTGGTCGATGCCGGTGCCGTCGAGGTCGTAGAAGAGCAGGTCGCCGGGCTGCAGCGCGTCGAGGCTGACGTGGGGGAAGTCCGCGTACTGGAGGGCGGCGGAGTGGGGCAGCGACACGCCGGCGCTGGCCCAGGCCAGCATGGTGAGGCCCGAGCAGTCGACGCCGGACGAGTCGGCCCCGCCCCACAGGTAGGGGACGCCGAGGTAGTCGCATGGCGCCGTGGACGGCGGCCAGTCCGGCGGCGTTGGAGCCCGACGCCGGCGACGGACGACGCCGCCGGCGACCCGGAGCCACCGGCCCCGCCGCCGGTACCGGTGGCGGCGGAGGTGGCCGCCTGGTTGGCCGCGGCGTTGGCCTCGGTGGCCGCCGCGCTCCCGCCGCTGACCGTGCTGGCGACCTGGGCGGCCTGCGACGCCTGGGCGGCCGCCGCCTGGCGGCCCGACGCGTGGTGGCCGCGGCCGCCGCGGCCGCCGCCGCCGCCGCCTGGGCGGCGGCCTGCTGGGCGAGTTCCTGGGCCAGGGAACCCTTGACCTGGGCCAGTGTGGCCTGGGACAGCGAGGCCGCCGCGCTGGCCTGGGCGGCCGACTGGTTGGCCGCCGTGGCCTGGGCGGACTGGGTCTGCTCCTCGGTCTGGAGCTTGGACCGGGTCGCCGCCAGCTCCCGCTGGCCGCTCTGGACCCGCGCGACCTCGGACGGCCAGGTCGCCGATGCCCAGGTGCTCGTAGAGGGTCCGGGTCTGGTCCGCTCCCGGTCGGGGCGGCGAACAGGCGGGCGATGGCCTCCGACGAGGTGCCGTCGATGTAGGAGCGGACGCACGTCCCGGCGCAGGACGGTCTTGGCGGCGTCGAGCCGGGCCTGTTCGGCCCGCAGCGGACGCCGTCGTCGACGGCCAGCGCCGTCTTGGTGGCGTCGAGCTGCACCACGGCACGGTCGTACGCCTCGGAGGCGGCGTCGAGGGCCGCCTGCTGCTGGGCGATCCGGGTCTCGAGTGCGGCGACCTGGGCTTCGCCGGCGCTGATCGACGCCGAGGTCGGGTCGGTGGTCGTGGTCGGAGGCAGGGGGCGGTGGTCGTCGTGGTCGTGCCCGCCGCTCCGGCCGGCACGGCGGTCGCGGGGGCGAGGGACAGCAGGAGCCCGGTGGTGACGCGACGCCGGCCGCGGCGAGGACCCGGCGGCCCGCGGCTGCGGGGCGGCGCGCGCCGTGCGCACCGGCGGCGCGCTGGTCCGGGATCATCGTGGCCACCCCGGCACGGTACTCCGCCGGGGTGGGGTGCCGACAATGGCGGGGAGCGAAATTCCGTCCCTCAGCAGG
>CAVXVD010000125.1:0-12331 GCA_963765015.1 uncultured Acidobacteriota bacterium
ATGTTGCTGGTACCGCTCAACTTAGTCGTATTGCTCCCGACGGTGATCGCCCAAAATGCCAACTGGTCCCAAGGCAGCAAATAGCCCGTGAAGCTCATGAACAGAGTGACCAGCAGCAAGAGCACTCCCAGGACCCAGTTGAATTCCCGCGGCGGCTTGTACGATCCAGTCAGAAATACGCGGCACATGTGAAGGAAGACCGCCGCGACCATTCCATGCGCCGACCAGCGATGCATATTCCGCAGGAAAATACCGAAGGCCACCGTCCCGCGCAGGTCGAGCATGCGGTCATAGGCCTGGGTGGTGGAGGGAACGTAATAAAACATCAGCAAAATGCCGGTCACTACCAGAATGAAGAAAAGGAAAAATGAGATCAGTCCCAACCCGAACGTGAATGTCGCCCGCAAACTGTTGCGGTGAACTTTCACGGGATGCAGATGAAGAAAGAAATTGGTGAAGCTGGTTGAAGCCCGCCCCAAATCAGAAGATGGGAGCGGATTACGGAAGATCGACCGCCAGACGTTCTCCGGCAGCGCGATCAGAGACTTCCAGGGGCTCGATGTAGTTTGGGTGCTCATACGCGCAAGTAACTCCCCGCTTCAATCTCTGTATCTTTGTCGACTTCGATTTCGCCATTCGGCGCAAGACTGACCTGGAACCAGGGCAGCGCTCTGGGAGCCGGACCGCCGGTCACCGTGCCGTCCTGGTCATAACGAGAGCCATGGCAGGGACATGCGAATCCAGTTTCGGAGACCGAAACAATGCAGCCGAGATGAGTGCAGGTCGTAGAAATGGCCGCGATCTTGTCCCCGTCGCGCACGATGCAAACCCGGCGCGCGTCGAGGGAGACGCGAGCGCCGGAGGGAAACTCCTCCGGCTTGCCAATGGAAAACCGGTTCGGCTGGCCGTAAGTGGCTCGCGGCTTAATGAAGATCAGGTTGGACAACACGGTAATGATCAGCGAGCCAAAGAGTCCGAAGCCACTCAACCATGAAAGGACTTTTCGCCGCGTGACCGCGTCTCCGCTCTCTTCAATCGTGGGTTTCGTTGGAGACTTCATCCTTTTTCTCCTGGTGTGGAGCGTCGACTAGCTCCTCCACATCCGACCAGAACACCTGGTACTTCGCGTCTTCCAGGTTCCGGAAGTAGTTCTTTTTGACCGCATACACAAACACCAGCACCGCTCCAATGCCCATGCATAAGCTGGCAACGATCGTGATCCACGTCAGTTCCATCGGCCACGCCTAACGACCATGCGTTCGTGCACTGCGCTGCACGCGATTTTTTCTGGGCACTCCCGAGATCCAGATCGGCTTTTCGTGCAGTCGATAGCGAGCGGGCAACTCCTTGACTTGGGACGCGAGCTTCTCGATGGAAGCCGCTCCCAGCACATGGACCACGGCGGCCTGCGCCTCCGCCCAAACTTGATGGGCTGGGCACCAGGCTTTTCGTTCGCAGGACGGGCCTTCCATCAGGCACTGGTTGAGCCGGATCGGTCCCTCGATGGCTTGAACTACGTCCAGCAGCGAAACGGTTGCGGCGGGGACGGCCAGGGAAAAACCTCCGCCCGCGCCTCGCTGCGATCGGATCAGATTGGAATGCACCAGTTGCTGCAGCACCTTCGAAAGAAAATGACCCGAAACATCGATCGCCTGTGACAATTTGGACTGCCGTTCCGTAAAACCCGGAGGCTGTGCGGCCAGATGAATCATCGCTCGAACTGCGTAATCCGAAGCGCGAGTGATCTGCATGAAATTCCCAAATTGGATTAACTTGGTCCGATTTAACCGCAGAATTTAAATCTCCTGGAGAAGCCGCGTCTGTGATTTCTGGTACTGGAGTTTGTGACTGGTGTCACGAGGGCGGAAGCAGCGGGGGCAGCGTAGAATCACTTCTTCATCGAAGCTGGCTTTTCTGAAGCAGCCCGAAACTGAATACGAAGCCGTGGTCATCCAAGGCCCGCGCAGCCTACATTGGCTCGAGGGAGCCATCCCCAGCAGTTTCGGAGGCCTGTCGAAGCGTGGTAGCCTATCCGCGACGAGACCTCCCAGCGCCTTTCGCGCGAGATACGGCTGGTGAGGCGATTTTGCCTTCATGACTCTCGAACCCAAGCCGGACCGGGCCGCTCTATCTCCTTCATCTAAAGGGACTTCCGGCGATTCCAAGAGTCCGCCTAAGGCGCAACTTTCAGGGGGCAACGGGGTTGAAACTAATGTGAGCACAGCCGCACTTGATCGGGGCATGCTGATGGCTGCGACAACGTCGCATGTATCGGCGGTTTTCCCGGCGGCTCCGGGGCAGGAATCGCCATCGGATGCCGAGATCATGTTGCGGGTCAAGGCAGGGGACCAACCGGCTTTCGATTACTTAGTACAGAAGTACCGGCGGGCCATGGTGAGCTTTATGTATCGCATGGCTCGCAACAGTGCCGCGGCGGAGGATTTGGCGCAGGAAGTTTTCTTGCGGGTGTACCGTTCGCGCGAGAGCTACGAAGCGAGTGCAAAATTCACCACGTGGCTGTATCGTATCGCGACGAATCTTGCGGTGAATCATGCGCGGGACACGCGCCACGAACGTCCGGAAGTTACGGTCAGTCTCGACGAACCGGACGAGGATACCGGGACGACGCTGGAGCTGCCGGACGGAACCTTGAACGCCGAGCAGGTAATTGTACGGCGCGAGCGCATGCTGGCAATCCGGCAGAAGGTGGAAGCGCTGCCCGAGCAGCAACGGCTGGCGGTGATCATGCACAAGTACCAGGAGATGGATTACAAGCAGATCGCCGATGTGTTGAAAAAGAGCGAGTCCGCGACCAAGTCGCTGCTCTTTCGCGCCTACGAGACTTTGCGGGAACAGTTAAAACAATTCGTCGAATAGCACTGGTTGTCATATTGAAGCGATACTGGCGATGGGATTTTTGAAGGGGAAGCGGTTATGAAATGCGAAGAGATTCGAGATCGGATGCCCGACGTAGCGGCTGGGTTCAGCGAGCCTACGGCGGACGAAAGCAATCATCTGGCCACTTGCAATCCGTGTGCGGAGCAGTTGAAAGCGATGCGCTCGACCATGGCGCTGCTCGATGAGTGGCAGACCCCGGAGCCGTCGCCCTACTTCGACGTGCGGCTCCAGGCGCGTCTGCGGGAAGAAATGGCCAAGCCGCCAGTGGGCTGGCTGCAGTGGTTCCGGCGGCCAGTGATGGCCGCAGCTCTTACGGTGGTTCTTGGGGTTGGCATGGGCTTCTTCTTCGCACGGGGCGGGAGAGTCCGTGAACAGCAGCCGATCGCAGAAGGGCCTGGCACGGCAGTCAGCGATCTGCAGACCCTGGAAAAGAATAACGACATGTATGCGAACTTCGAGTTGCTCGACGATCTGGATTTACAGCAGGATGTGGTAGCCAATCCGAGCGCAGACTGAACCGCGCCGGAACGGTTGAGCAGGATTGTTGATTGGGCGAAGTCACAAAAAGCAACGTCATGAGATGGGGGAAACACATTACGAGGTACCTGGCCGCAGTCGCTTTAGCGATTGCCGTTGTGACGCCGCTTCCTTGTGCCGCGCAAAAAAGCACCGCTCATGTGGCGGCGCCCGCGCCGCACGCTCCATATCAGATCGGTGCGCGGCCGGCGCAGCAAGGCCACGCCGGTGACTGGCTGCGCCGCTACAAGGATCTGTCTCCGCAAGAACAAGAACGCGCCCTGCAGAACGATCCCGGATTCCGCCGTCTACCCCCGGCGAGGCAGCAACTCCTGCGGCAGCGGCTGCAGCATTTCTCGAATCTCCCGCCGCAGCGGCAGTTGCAAATCCTCAACCGCATGGAAACCTGGGAACATCTGACTTCCACGCAACAGCAGCAGGCTCGACAGATATTCAGCCAGATGCGGCAGCTTCCTCCGGAACGTCAACGAATGGTCACCACAGCGGTTCGCGACTTGCGGGCGATGCCTCCCGATCAGCGCGAGCAGGTGATTAATTCGCCCCGGTTTCGAGGAATGTTTTCCGACCAGGAGCGCGAGATGATGCGTGGGGCCACGCGTCTGCCGCTCGCTCCCGCCGAAGGCGGTGAAGGCGGGCCGCAGGAATAGATCGGCGCGTCGGACGATTCCGCTCCAGACATCGGCAGACTTTTCAGTGGTGAACTTTCGGTAAGAGCCAGACGGCGCCTAATTCATCAGCGCCTGCATTCGGCGGATCGACAACGCCATCTGCCGAGTATCGTCTGCATCGGACGCCTGCGGAGAAATTCTTAGATATTCTTCCAAGTCCTCAGCCGCGAGGGCGTGCATGCCCATGCTGTAGCGCAGCAGAGCACGCTGCTTCACGTCTTCGGCGGATTGCGGATAGATCACCAGAATGAGATCTGCAATGGGAAGCGCCTTGCGGAAGTTTCGCGTGGAGAGGTAAACGGTTTTGAGATTGTTCAGCATGCGGGTGAGGATTTGGCGACGGCTGATGGGGTGCAGGAACTCCGGGCGCAATGTCATCTCTCCCGAGTAAATCTCGTCGAGGCGGCTCTGGCAATCCTGGCGGCTGAGGACATCTCCGCGGTTGAAGCAGTCGATCAAAATCTCCTGCCCATCTTCGTGGTAATGCTTCAGCAGAAAATGCCCCGGCATGCCAACGCCGGAAAGCGGAAAACCCACGCGCCGGGCAACTTCCATGTACACGATGGAAAGGGTGATAGGAATTCCGAGGCCGCGATCCAGCACATCATTCAGAAAGGAATTCCGCGGATCGTAATAATCGTCGCGGTTACCACGGAGCTTCGCCTGCTCGAACACGACAGTGTTCAGGGCGGCCAGCGTAGCTTGCGGGTCAAGATCATTGGCGAGAGCCGCCACCCGGCGCCCCATCGCTTCAATGCGGCCAGCATATTCTTCGATTTCAAGCTTGGGGTATTCCGCGCGGGCAATGGCCAAAGCCCCGCGAATCAGGTCAATCTTCTCGTCTTGCAGGTCAGGTGACACGAAGACGGAGAACATCTCTACCAGCTCAGCCGACGCCGTGTAATGCATGGCTGATGCTATCAAGGCTTGCCGCACAAGGAATTGGCCCAGACGTGCCAGTGGATGGCACTTTTGACTATCTCGTCGTCGAACCCGACCTACGAGCGCAGCATATTGCGGGCAATGAAGAACACGTTCGCCGGACGCTCGCCCAGCCTTCGCATAAAGTAGGGATACCACTCCGTCCCGAAGGGCACGTAGACGCGCATGCGCCAGCCATCTCGGACGAGGCTCTGCTGCAGATCGCGGCGGATGCCGTACAGCATCTGGAACTCGAATGAATCGGGTGCGATGTTTTCGCGCGTGGCAAACGCCTGCGCCTCGCGGATGATGTTCTCGTCGTGCGTGGCCATGCCGTGGTAGACGCCGCTCTTCATCAAGATTTTCATCAGCTTGATGTAGTTCGCATCCACGTCGGCTTTGCTTTCAAAGGCAATGCTGGCCGGTTCCTTGTAGGCTCCCTTGCACAGGCGTATGCGGATTTTTTCCGATAGAAGCTTTTCGACGTCGCTCTCGGAACGCTTCAGGTATGCCTGGATCACCGTGCCCACGAAGTTTCCGTTCCCCGGCATTCGGTGCAGTTCATGGACGAAGTCGAGCGTGCGCTGCGTGTACGGCGAACCTTCCATGTCCACGCGCACAAATCCCGGTGGATTCATGGCGGCCGCTTTTGCCACCAGGCCGGCAACGGTGTCGTGTGCCATTTGTTCGTCGACGTCGAGTCCCATGTGAGTCAGCTTCAGGCTGATGTTGGCATTGAGATGGTGGGCTGCGATGGCATCGAGAATCTGGTGGTAGAGCTCGGCGCTGTGGCGCGCCTCGTCGGGATTGGTAACGTTTTCCCCCAGGTTGTCGATGCTGACGCTCATGCCCGAACGATTAACGACCTGGGTGACCCGCACGGCGTCGGGAATTCCGGTGCCGGCAACGAAGCGGCCGGAGACGCGCTGTCCGATCGCCGAGCGCTCTGCGAAGTTGCGCAAAGAACGGTTCTCAGAAAGATGGACGAAAAAGGCCCTTAGCATGACGTACCTGCCGGGTCCGGAAGAATAGGAATATGAGTGCCGGACACTTGTATGAAGACCACAGAAATTTGTACCACAACTGGGTGGTTGCAGGCGTGACGGGGCACACGGCAAACCACAGATTCGATGCCTTAATGCATGTCATCCAAGCGAGGCGAAGGATCTCTGCAACAGTACGGGTAGAGCGAGCAGGCCGGGAAGAAAACGTTAGGAACGGAAAGAGCCTACCTCAGCGGCTGAGGCCACGTCGATTTTGGGTGACTTACGGCACGAGTGGAACTCGTGCCCTTCCCGATCCTGCTCACTGTAGGAGTTTTTCGGCAGCCTGCTAGGTTCGCTGCTCAGGATGACCGGAGATACGAATTCACCAGCTGTAGTGAGCCGTATACGTGATTACTTTCTCGCCGTCGGGCGCGATGGTGACAGGAAAGTCGATGGTCTGACTGTCCTTCTTCTGATAGTCGTCGGTCTTGGAGACGATCTCCCAGTTCTTGCCACGATAGAGGTGCTCGACCACGTGCACCTCCATCGGCTCCTTCTTGTGATTCCGAATCTTAATTTCGAACGTCTCGGTCGCTGAATTCTTTCCCGTCTCGATCGTGTAGCTGGTGCGGCGGCGCTCGCCGGTGAGATCGAAAGCATTGCCAGTGAAGATGCGAACGGTTTCGTCCTTCGGAGTGTGATCGATCATGTTCTCGCCGGTAAATTCCATCTGCCCGTCGTCATTGCCGCGGTAAAAGCGCACCCGGCCTTTGGGGAGCGGCATGCCGAGATGATTCGCCTGCGAGTTCACGAATTCTCGCATCACTGCGATCTTTGTATTGGATTCGGTGCCAAAAGATCGGTCGTTGCGGAGATTGTCCCAATTCCATCCATTGAAGCGGTTGTAGTCGATTTTGGCGCCATCGTAGACATAAAGCTGCCGGGCGGTTACGCCGCTGGCGTGAATAAACTCCACCTGCTTGGTTTCGCGATCGCGCAGAGTAGTACTGCGTTCGAGAGTGTACAGATGATATTCATCAAACGCCTTCTCGGTAACGGCCGGGCCCGCAATGCCTCCGACCGCAGCAGCTTTGTAAGCCATCTGGTAATCCATCTGCGCCCCGTTCTGAATCTTGTTCACATCGCCAGCCATTAATTTGATGCGGGAGTTCTCGAAGGTCTTGCCACTCTGGTTGTCGATTGTGACCCAACCAACGATGTCGACCAAATCGCCCTTCTCAGGCGCGACGATGTTGTAGTCGGCCTGCCAACTCATTCCGCCGGTGACATAGGAAAATTCGGCGGGAAACTTCCCGGGCTTGTCGGTCGAAAGCAGCCATTCCAGCCGGGGTTTGAGGATGGAATCGTCCGTCAGGCTGGGAAAGATTGGCGTTCCCGGCAAACTGAATTTCAACTGCCCATTCACCTCGATGATGGGCTGCTCGGAACCGACGGCAACCGCCTGCTGCTGGTAATAGGTCTGGCCGTAGCGGTTCATGGCGAATGAGTTGTGCGGCGTGTATCCGCTACGAATGATCTTGCCCTTGACGATCTGTGTGCCTTGGGGCGTGGCCACTTCAAAATCGATCGTTTTGCCTTCGTACAGGGAGAGCAGCATAGGCTCAGAGATGGGATCGGCCCGATAGTTTTGCTCCAAGACTTGGAGCGAATGTTTGCCGGAGGGATCCCGGAGGACGACGGAGTCCGGCTCCAGATGCGTCGTCGTGTCGCTGATATTCACCTGATTCGCGCCAGCCTTGAGATCGAGCGGGATCTCCTGCCGGACCACCGCGAAGTCCTGGTTGTAAATGGTGAGCGACGGCTGCGAAGCCTGCTGCGCGTAAAGGCTGCCACACAACATGAGAAGACAGACGAAGCGAGCGTGCATGAAGATGATCCTCCGTGAAAGGGCCCGATTGTGTTCCTGGAGCACGACCGGATAACCGTCCAGCTATGCTCAGGCTATCTCTGAAAGAACGCCGGAGGGAGTGACTCTTGCGTGGCAGTAGACCTCAGGTTCTTGCGGCCAAAACCCGGTAAAAAACCATACATAGCGGCTGAATCTCCAGGATCTGCGGTGCAATGCGGAAAGATCTATTCGGGAGAAAATTTCACTTCCACGACTTCGTGGGATTCATGCGTGGAAGGTTCCCATTTCCAATGGCGAACCGCATTGATCGCAGCCTGAGCCAGCACGGGGTGTCCGCCTTTTATTTCGGCGCCTTTTACCGTACCATCCGGCGCGACGAGTGCGTCCACTTTCACGATACCTTGCAGCGCCATATTTCGAGCAAGTTCCGGATAGACCGGAGCAGAGTGCTCCACGATTTTGCGCTTGCCGCCATCCTGGGCCTGAGACAAAGAAGGAACTATAAATAGGACAACCACCAGAAGCAGCGTTCCAACCGCTCCCTTCCGCAACAGGGCTTTCATTTGGCTGAGTGTAAATGCTGAGCGGCATTCGCCGAAGGTCACAAAAGTAATCGGCTTGTTCCCTGGGAATAATGCGATCCCGCTAAACCTTTGGTTCCGCGGCCTGGCATCTAGGCAGCGTGCTCCTCCAGGAATTTCTCGACCTCGATGGCTGCCATGCAACCGCTACCTGCCGCCGTAATGGCCTGGCGATAGCGGCGATCCTGCACATCACCGCAGGCGTAAACGCCGTGGACCTTCGTAAATACATAGTTGTGGGTCTTGAGGTAGCCGTCGGAGTCGGTGTCGAGTTGTCCTTCGAACATCTTCGCGTTCGGTTCGTGGCCGATGCCGAGAAACAGCGCGCTGGTAGGGAAATCCCAGACTTTGCCGGTCTTCACATTGCGCAGCTTAAGCCCGGTGACTTCCTTGTGATGGACGTCGTAGACGTCTTCGACGACTGTGTCCAGCAGGAAGTGAATCTTGTCGTGCTTCTGGGCGCGCTCCAGCATGATTTTCGAGGCGCGGAAAGCATCGCGGCGATGAATGACCGTGACTTTCGTCGCAAAACGCGTGAGGAACAAGGCTTCCTCCATCGCAGAGTCGCCGCCTCCAACCACGACAATTTCTTTCCCCGAGAAGAAGAAGCCGTCACAGGTCGCACACGAGGAAACGCCATGACCAATCAATTGCTGCTCATGCGGGAGTCCGAGCCAGCGCGCGGAAGCTCCGCTGGCGATGATCAGCGTCTGAGTGTGAACTTGCTGGTGCCCGACATGCAGAAGAAATGGCCGCTGACTGAGGTCGGCACTGGTGAGATGCGCCATGCGATATTCCGCCCCAAAACGCTCGGCCTGCTTGCGCATATTCTCGACCAGTTGCGGGCCAAGAATTCCCTCGGGGAATCCCGGGAAATTTTCGACCAGCGTGGTCATGGAAAGCTGGCCGCCCGGCTCGTGGCCTTCGATGACCAGCGGTTTGAGGTTGGCGCGCGCCGCGTAAAGAGCGGCAGTGTGTCCGGAGCAGCCGGATCCGATGATGACGACGTTGCGAGTTTCGCTCATTTTATGATTTTCGCTTTGCCAGCAATTAGATGGTGCGGTTCAATTTTTGATGCAAAGGTGGCTGCGTCCAACCGGCGCAGTTAAAGTGTCGCTTACTTCGGTGGTTGCGCCGGCCGTTTCATCTTCGAGGTCGGCGTCACTTTGGGCTTGGACACACCTGGGATTTTCGAAAGCTCTTCCGGCACAATGGTCTTGACGCCGAGCAGAGCACGGTAGTTCGCCACGACTTCGGATGCTCCGCGAAATAGCGGTTCGTACGCGCTCTGATCCGGGGCTGGGCCGCCTTCCGTTGGCTGGCAGCGAGCTAACGCCACCGAGGACTTCCCAAAGCGCTCCAACCGCACGCGGCTCACGGGAGTGGTTGACCCGAGCATCGCCTCCGAACTGGCCACCGACGAAGCGCTATCTTCGAGAGAAACCTGAATCAGGTCTTTCGGATCGCGAACATGCAAGACCAGGGTCTCAACCATGGTCGACCCGTCGTTGCTGAAGGAATATTGCACGCTGGAAAAAAGCGCCTGCACCGAGAACTCCTTCCGGATGCGGACATAGCTCGCCACCGAAGGCTCCCCAGCGACGTGGCCGCTCTGGCCGGCCTGCAGCATGGCCGGCATATCCGTTAACGTCGAGCGACCGCGGGACACTTCAAAATCGGCGCTGAACAACGGCTGCTTCGGAATGCGGGCTAGGGCGGACGCTATCTCTTTCTGCTCGTCCGCGGACGGCGTGCAGACATTCAGCATGTTGACCTTCACCTGGGGCTGGGTAGACGGTGGATTGGCTGGTTCCTGCTGCGCCGCTAACGGCAGCGTGCAAGAAACTGCAAGAAGACCGATCCAGAGAATGGAACCTATGATTCTGGGCACGGCGAAATTCTAACTGAGAGAGCCCCGATTTCTAAGTCTCGGCATGAAATTTCCGCAAGGCTAGCGCGCCAGATGTATAGTCCCAGCAACGCCGCTTGCCCGATTGGAGCAGCCATGAACCCGATCTGTATGCGTGGCCGGGTCTTACCTTCCCAACGTTTTCGCCACGTCCTCCTCACGTCCATTTTGCTGGCTATGCCAGCCTGGGGCGGCCTCGCCTTCTGCGACGACATCTTCAGCGCGACCCAGATGAACGACGTCGAACAAGTCAAGTTGCTGATCAAGAACAATCATCAACTGGTATTCGCGACAGACAGACAACACAAGACGGCGTTGCACTGGGCAGCCTTTTTCGGCTTCCCGGAGATCGCGCGTGTTCTGCTGGCCGAAGGCGCCCTGGTTAGCACTGAGGACATTATGGGCTACACGCCTCTGCACATCGCAGCGACCATAGGATACGAGAGCGTAGCCCAGTGGCAGTACACACCTTCCGCCTCCGGGCATAAGGAAGTCGCCGAACTGCTCCTGGCCAACAATGCCCGAGTCGACGCCCCGGACAAAGCGGGAGAAACGCCGTTACACCTGGCGGCCGCACGCGGCCACAGGGACGTGGCGGAAGTGCTGCTGGCCAACTATGCAGACGTCAACCTCAAAGACTACGAGGAAGAAACGGCTCTGTACCTATCGATCTACAACGATCACGAAGGCCTGACGGAATTGCTGCTGGCTCACAAGTGCGACGTTGATCTCAAGAGTAAGAACGGCGAGACCGCCTTGTACGCCGCGTCCTACCTGGGACGGAAGAGTGCGATAAAGGCGCTGCTGGCCAATCACGCCGCAGTCAATATCAAAACCGACAAGGGCGATACGGCCTTGCACGCGGCCGTGAACGGTTCCCCGGAAATAGTGGAACTGTTGCTGGCCAGCGGTGCGGATGTCAACGCTGTTAATCTCAAAGGCGAAACGCCCTTGCACGTGACGGCCGCCTTGGGCCTTCCGCGGTCCGCCGCTCTGTTGCTGGCAGATCATGCGGATGTCAATGCCAAGAATAATCAGGGACGGACGCCTCTCAGCGTGGCAATATCTTCCCGCGAGCCGGACGTTGCGGAACTAATACGGCAGCACGGCGGTCACGAATAAACTCTCTTCGCCGCAGTTCACCTGCTCTTCTCGTCCTTTCAGCGCGCCCCGGTCGCGGCAGACGCCCGAACGTCGTAAAATCAGCGTATGGCAAATCTGACGCTGGTTTATGGCATGAGATTGCTGCCCTCCGAGGACGTTGTCGAAGTGGGTCAGGCCCCTGTGAAACTCTCCAGTGGGCGTGAGGCGCACGTCACCATGCACGTGCTGGAAGGCAGCAAAGAGGAGATCGAAAAGCAGCTGCGCACGAGCCTGGAAGCCTTTTTCGATCTCTACCCCGAGATCTAGGCGGCGAAGACGGTCGGCAGCCCGCTTCCGGCGATTTTGATATAAATCTCGCCCCGAATCGCTATACGCTTCGCCGTATAATCTGAACTCCGAACCGGCTTCTGACGAACATCATGGAATGGTCTTACCCAGAATTGCGCCGCAGGCTGATGGAGGCCGAGCTGTGGCCGCAAGGCCGAATGGCGCTCCTGGCGTGCTATTTGGCCGCGCTGGCCGCCGTGCTGTTCGCCCTACAAAAGCTATTGGGATTGTTTGCCGCCTCTTGGGGCGAGCATCTGGGCGGATGGGTTAGCTTCCTCATTTTCTGCGCCGGTGTCCTGTTCTTCTTCCTCGCTTTTCGCTGGCTCCGGCGCAGGATTCTGTGGCGCCTGCGCAATCGCCTCATCGTGACCTACGTTTTCATCGGAGTAATCCCTGCCGTTCTCCTGGTCGCCATGGCGCTAATTACGCTCTACGGACTGGGCGGTCAGTTCGCCGTTTTCGTGGTGACCTCTGAGATCCATGCGCAGCTGAGAAGCCTGGAAGCTGCCAATGCAGCGGTCGGCAATGAA
>CAVXVD010000126.1:0-65112 GCA_963765015.1 uncultured Acidobacteriota bacterium
GCCAAAGCGATGGATG
This sequence comes from uncultured Acidobacteriota bacterium, assembly GCA_963765015.1. Classification (GTDB taxonomy): domain Bacteria; phylum Acidobacteriota; class Terriglobia; order Terriglobales; family Acidobacteriaceae; genus Sulfotelmatobacter. The sequence goes on from CAVXVD010000126.1 coordinate 17, forward strand.
GGGCGGGTCCCAGCTTTTCGATCGGTGAATGGAGGGAATAGGGATCCTTCGACTGCGTTGTCCGTCGGCTTCGCCGGCGAACAACTCCGCTCAGGATAACAGTTGATTGGGGCGTCCAACCTTACGACGACTCTACTTCGACCGCGGCTGAATCCTGGAGCAGGCCCATTTCCTGATAGATGGGGCGCATGACGGCGCGGACTTTGGGTAACTGCAGAGTGAACCAGAGGGATCCGGCTACGCAGCACGCGCCGGTCACCATGACGGTATGCGGAGCTCCGATGCGGTGAGCGAGCGCTCCGGCGAGCAGGCTGCCAAAGGGGGCTGAGCCGAAAAACGCCATGGTGTAGTAGCTCATCACACGGGCGCGTTTGTCTTCCGTGACCAGCGACTGGATGATGGTGTTGCTGGCAGCCGCACACTGCATCAGGCCGAAGCCGACGAGCACCATCAGCGCAAGCGAGATCCACACGGTGCGCGAGAGGCCAAACAGGATCAGCGCGCCTCCCAGCATGGCGGCGGCGATCTGCACCATTCGGGTCAGACCGAGTACGGATTTGCGGATGGCCAGGGAAAGGCCTGACATCAGAGCGCCGATGCCGGACGCACCGGTCAGCCATCCGAACAGGTGCGCGCCGCTGTGCGGGTCGTTCCCGGCTAGAACCGGCCCGGCAAGAACCTGTCCGGCAAAGATGGGCAACAGCACCGAGTAAGGCCAGCCCATCAGGCTGATCAGCGAGAACAGGAGAAGAATGGTGCGAATGGGGCGGAAGGTGCGGACGTAGTCCCAGCCTTCGCGCATCTGCTCGAGCATTGTTCCGGCGTTGCGGTGGCGGTTGAGGTTTGCGGGTGTGATGCGCATCAGTAACAAAGATGCGATCACGGGAAAGTAGCTGATGCCGTCGATGAGGAAGCACCAGCCTTCGCCGAGACCGGCAATCACCAGGCCGGCGATGGCGGGGCCGATCAGGCGGGCGCCGTTGGCCATGGAGGAGTTGATGGCGATGGCGTTGCTCAGGTCGTTGCGATCGTCGACCATCTGAATGAGAAACGATTGCCGCCCGGGCATATCGAAGGCGTTAATCAAGCCTTGCAGAGCGCTGAGCGCGATGATCTCCCACAGATTAATGACATGGGCCAGAGTCAGCGCCGCCAGGGCGAGCGACTGGATGGCGGAAGCGACTTGCGTCCACACCAGCAGCTGGCGGCGGTTCATGCGCTCGACCCAGACGCCGGCAAACGGGGCCAGCAGGAAAGAAACAATCTGGCCGGAGAAGCCGACGATGCCCAGCAGCAGCGCGGAGTGAGTGAGGCGGTAGACGAGCCAACTGGTCGCGAGCCGCGTCATCCAGGTGCCGATCAGCGAGATGCTCTGACCGGAGAAGAAGAGCTTGAAGTTGCGATGGCGAAGCGCTCGCCAGGCGTGCGAGAACGACGAGTCCGAGATCGAGGACCTCGGGTTCGAGGCCTGTCCCATCGAATCGCGAGGCGGAGAATTCACCGGGTGAGCACTTTCAGCACATTGCCGGTGGTGTCGGACTCGCCGAGGCGCGGGAAAATCGTTTCGACGGTATGGCGGTGCGAGTCGGCGTCGCGGTCGGTCATGGCATCGACCACCAGCACGACGTTGTAGCCGGAGTCGAAGGCAGTGCGCGCAGTCGATTCCACGCCGATGCTGGTGGAAATGCCCGCGAGGAAAATCTGAGTCACGCCGCGCTGGCGGAGGAATTCATCGAGATTCGTGCCGGTGAACGCGCCGAGGCATCGCTTGGTCACCAGGTGATCTTTGGGACTTGCCTCGAGTTCGGGAACCAGTTCGGACCAGTCGGGCGGGAGCGAGAATTTGGGAGGACCGGCGTCGGTGCGGCCTGAGGGCCGGCCGGCCACGTTGACGAGGACGACCGGCAGTCCACGGTCGCGAAAGGCGCGAGCGAGTTGAGCAGCGCGCACGACAATTTCGTTGGCCGGATGTGCGGTCGGTAAACGGGTAATTCCCTTCTGCAGATCGATCACGACTAAGGCGGTGGTGGGGTCGAGGTGGGTAAGAGGCATGGGTTCCCTTTCGGTTGAAACATGATCGACTATGGGTTGCGCGGCGAGTGGTGAATGTTTTCGGCGATCTTTGGTGGCTCCCTATGTTGAGGGTGCCCGGTCGTTGCGTTTTTTGCAAGGGCAGTGCGAGGCTAACGACAAAGCATCTTATCCGGCGGGGAAAAACCGGTCGCGCATGCTTTCGTGGTTCCCGCCCTTTCGCACACATCGCGAAAGGATGGGGCAACCATTTTCTTGGCACGGCTGACAGTGGTCGAAGACATGGGGCCTATAATCGGGGGCGAATCATGGCTGCTGATACAAGAGATTCGCGAATCCGGTGGCACCTGGGGTTCGTCGTTCTTCTCTTCATTGTTCTTTCCGCCGCGGGCGCTGCTTGGTCCAAGAGCGACTTCCTCCAGCATTACAAGGGAACCCCGTACCACGACGTTCGGTATCTCGACGGGCCGCAGAAGATTCCGGGGCGGGTGGAATGCGCGTACTACGATCTCGGAGGCGAGGGCGTCGCGTATCACGACGTCGATGCCAAGAACAACGGGAGTGGAGCGCTCAATCCGGCGGATGGAACGTACTTGAACCAGTTCCGCATGGACGAGGGCGTGGACATTTCGTACACCAAGTTTCACGACCAGATCGACAACAGTCCGTATGATTTGGTGCAGCCGCTGGAAAATCAGCTGTACGTGGGATGGACGGAGCCGGGAGAGTGGTTCAACCTGACGGTCGAGGTGGCGCAGGCGGGAATGTACAGTACGGCTTTGCTGTTTACTTCGAATCGCGGGGGAACGATTTCGATTGACGTGAACGGGGAGAGCGCGACTCCGCCGTTAAATATCCCTTCCACGTTTGATGCTGCCGATCCGATTGCGTGGCGGCAATGGCATCACTGGAACGTCGTGCCGGAGCTGGCGAAACTGAAGCTGCCCGCGGGGAAGAGCGTGTTGACGGTTCACATTCTGACTGAGGGGAATATGAATCTGGCGTACTTCGAGTTTAAGAAAGCGCGCTGACAGACGTTTTTCGATCCAGACAAGGCCCGTCGCGCAGGCTTTCATGCTGCCCACCCTTTCGCACAAATCGCGAAAAGGATGGGGCAACCTGGGTTGGATCACGTCACGCCCGAAGTGGCAGTTGGCCTGGGGAGTTGGCGGAATCTTCTTCGGGATCAGCGAAGCGGCTTAGTTCGGGATATTTCTGGATCAGGGTGGGTGGGGCGGGAACGCGCTTGCCGGTGACCATGGCTTTCAACTCCAGCGCGTTCACTCCGGCTTTGCTTTCGAAGTGATTGTTGGTGATGACGTAGGTTGTCTGCGCTTTTTCCGCGACGTTTTCGATGCGTTCTTTCCAGCCCTCCAGTTCTTTTTCCTGGTAGAGATAGTTGTAGCGGTCGTTGCGATTGTCGGAATCGAACCACTGATCGTAATTGCGCCCGTGCAGGCGTACGTAGGCGATGGGAGCGGTCACGTGCTCGGTGGGGGCGAGAGAGCGTCCGAGGACCGGCTGATCGATGTTGCAGAATGCGACGTGCTGGCGAGCGAACGAGGCAAGGGTTTCGGGATTGTTCCAGCTGGAGTCGCGCACTTCAACGACGCGCGGATATTCGATGAACTGGCGCAACAGGCGATCGAGATATTCGCGGTTCAGCGATGTGTTTTTGAAAGAGATGGGGAACTGGATGAGCAGCGCGCCCAGGCGTCCTTCGCTGGCGAGCGCGTCGAGACCCTCGCGGGTGCGGATTTCATCTTCATCGGTGGGACGGATGCTGGCGGCGGATGTGGGCTCCAGGATGGAAAGGGGCGAGTGGGTGAAGGCGCGGTAGAGTTTGGCGGTGAACAGGAATTGGGGATTGACGGCGGCGACCTTGCGACACCAGAGCTTGGCGAGCTCAGGTTTCAGCGGGCCGTAGAAGGAAGTGTTGATCTCGGTCGTGTCGAAGAATCGCGCCACATATTCGAGCGGATGCGTTTGGCTGCGGCGCATTCCCGAGGGGTAGAAAATTCCTTCCCAATCTTTGTAGGACCAGCCCGCGGTGCCGAAGCGGAACTTGCGGGATGAAGGCTGGGAGATGCGAAATGGGGCTGAGGATTCCATGGAGGAATCGCAGACGGTGGGCAAGGCCAAGGGTAGCACATGCGGGTGGAAACGACGTCGCGCAGGCTTTCGTGCTTCCCACCCTTTCGGGAGAATCGCGAAAGGATGGGGCAACGTCTGTGTTGCCGACTTACGCCGAGATTGAAGCTCGCGCTATTGGGGCGGCGGAGTGCGTTGGGCTGCCAGGGCTTGATTGAGCTGGCTGGCTAACAGGTCGGCTTGCTCGTTGGAGATTTGCATTTGGCCGCCGAGTACGACTGCGATTCCGCCCACGCCATAGTCCTGAAATTTGACGGTGTGAATGGTGGCGGAGTTGCGAACGGCGGGCGGAAGTGAAATTTTGAAATCCGACGCGGTACGCGCCGCAGAAAGAAGCACGCCGGCAACTTTGTCGCGCAGGTCGTCGCCGAGCGATCCAGAGCGCAGAGAATCTCCCATCATTCCGGTGGCCTCAATGCGACCGAAAGCGGCGTCGACCTTCAGATTGTTGGAGCGATCGACCAACGGGGTCAGCTTGATTTCGACGCTTCCGTTCCCTTCCGCCAGTTCGGTGGACATGGCCCCGCAGGACCAGCGCTCAAAATGCAGGCTCAACCGCAGAAGGCTGGCGGGAGTCGCGGGCTTGAGAATGGCCTGCTGAACCGTGAGGCGCTCGCCGCAGCGGTCGGGCGCTTCGAGCTGGGCGCGCAGAATTTCGGTGATGTTCTGTTGGACGTCGGAGAGGTCGCCGAGAAGATCGATCTTGAAAGTGCGCTGACCGCCTGGCGCGTCATTCTGGGGAAGCGCAGTCTGCGAAAGGACGCCGGATATGGTCACGTCGGCAGTGCGGCCTGCGATCCGGACGGGAGTCTTGACCTGCGGAAGCGTGAAGGTCAGATCTTTTCCGCTGGCCAGCGTGATGCTCATTTCCCGTCCGATGGCGAGCAGAGAGTTGGAGAATTCGGTGAGCGTCTTATCGAGACTGTCGGCATGAGCCGTAATTTCGGGAGCGGTGGCCTTAGCCTCGAGGCTTAGACTCAGGCGCTTCTGTTCCTGCTCGAGATCGGAATCAGCTTTGCCCAGGCGCTTCTGAAGCTCTTTCAGGCCCGCTTTTTGAGCGGCGGAGAATCCGTCCTGAAACTTCTTGCTGGCGGTACGCAATAAGTCGACAGCGTTGTTGAGCGGAGAAAACTGATCGGGAGTGACTTCTTTGCCCGCCGGCTGCAGAAGGGATTGCGACGCAGTCTTCGCGGCGTCGGCCTTTTGGATGACTGCCTGGAAGTCGGCAACCTGCTGGCTGGATGCCTGGAGAGCCACGACCTGGTGAAAGTCTCTCAGACTATCGCGTTCGTCGACGCCGTCGGGACGGCTAATGGCGCCGAGGCCGAATCCGCCTCCGCTTCCCCCGCCGCCATGGCGTTGGGCAGGCAGAGCGGTGGGCAAAGATAGGAACAGTAATCCCAACATCAACGTGCGCATGGCAAAAATAGAATTCCCTTGAGAGCCCATGACGAAATCTCCGAACCTACTCCGTGAAAGGAACTGCTTCGAATTTCTCCGTTGAGACGGAGAAAGTCCGCGCTGTGGCCTCGGAAGAGCGGAAGCATCTGCCAAAACGGCGCGTTGCTGTAGCTTGGCGCAAACTGGGCAAAAAAGCTAGGGGCTTTACAGATCTTTGCAGTTTCTGGAGTATTGGGCCGAAAAACTTTCCCTACAGAGGACACGGGGTATCACGGAGTAAAAATGCGGATTAAACCGACTCTATTTTCAATCGAGCTTAATACAGGGACAAGACCATCCAGTAGACGCCGGTGGGATAGGTATTGGTGCGACTGTAGCAGGCGCCGACGGAGAAGCTATGCAGGTTGCCGCTCGCGACGGCATGCGAGGCTTGTGCCGGCAGGGTGTCGGGATGGAGGCTGGTGTAGGTGAGCACGGTGAACCGCTCGGCAAGCTTTTTGGTGGGGGAGGTTCCGAGTTTGTCGGCCTGGGCCATGGAGCAGGCGGCGGTATTGGCGTCGGCCAGATCGTTGCGCTGCAATTCCGGCTGGCCGGACTCGCGGCGCATCTGGTTCACGGCCGCGGCGACCTGCTCTGACGCTTCGACCGGAGAATAGCTGGGGAGGGCATGGGCGAAATCCTGCACGATATAGAGCCGGTCTCCGCTACGAACCACACCCAACCCGACCACGTTGTAGGCCGGGTTGAGTAGGTTCGCGCGATGCGGGGGGGAAAGCATAAGGTGCTGGTGACCGTGCTCGGCGTCGTAATCGAGCGCGACATTTTCTCCTTCCTGATCGAGCAGGAGACGAGTAGCGGTCGCAAGGCGTTGGGGTAGGGAGGGCTCACCGGGAAACTGATGCGAAAGCTGCTGCGCGTCGAGCATGATCTGGGCATGAATGCGGGCGGCCTCGGAAAGGCCGGGATCGAGGGTCAGTTCAGGGGCGCCAGCCTGGCGACGTGATTGGTTGGCCAGCGCCAGGAGCCGCTGCTCGGTCTGAAATTCTTCATCGTTATGGAACGGAATGTCGGGGGAGGATGCGGCGACGAGCTTGAGAGTGGCCTTTTGCGGCTGGCCGGACGATTCTTCAGCTTCTGCCGGGGAAGCCATTAAACGGGCGGCGGTTGGAACGGTTGCGGCGGCTGTTGTGAGCAGCAAGGCCAGAAAGAGTTTGCGAACTTGCGTCATCAGTTTGCGCCTACCGGACTAGATCCTGGGAGGGATCGCGTTCCGCCTTGAGCTGTTTTCTGCAACTTCCCTGCTCAGGGCATTCCGGCTCAAACTTTGGTTGCTGATGGTAGGCTAGGGTTTGGGATGGAGCGTACGTAGTTACCTACGTCTATGCAACTAGGGATCAGTGGGGGCATTGGCCTGTTGTTTGGCGCATTGCTTGCTTGGCTGGCGCTGCGATCGCGGAGCGCGGCGATGCAGGCCCGGTTGTCCTTGACGGATAAGGAATTAACCGCCGTAAAGGCCCAACTGGCGCGGCTTTTGGAGGATCAGCGGGGGCTGGTCGAGAGCCGCGCGAGGCTGGAATCCGCCCTGGAATCCGAACGAAAGACCAGCACCGAAAAGATCGAATTATTGACCAAGGCCGGGGATCGCGCCGCCGAAGAACTGCAAAATGCATTCAAAGCTCTGGCCGCCGATGCCCTGCGAAGCAATAGCACTTCCTTTCTGCAAACCGCGCAAGAGACTCTCAAACGATTTCAGAGCGAGGCCAAAGGGGATCTGGACGCGCGCCACAAGGCGGTTGCAGATCTGGTGACGCCGGTGCGCGAATCGCTGAACAAAGTGGACGCGCAGATTCAGCAGATGGAAATCGAGCGCGGCCGGGCGTATGGCGATTTGACCGCGCAGGTGCAGTCGCTGATTACCACGCAGAAAGCGCTGCAATCGGAGACGGGGAACCTGGTGCGTGCACTACGCACGCCGAACGTGCGCGGGCGGTGGGGAGAGATTCAGTTGCGGCGCGTGGTGGAGATCGCTGGGATGCTTCCCTACTGCGACTTCGCCGAGCAAGAGACCGTCACGGGAGAGTCTGGGCGCTTTCGACCGGATCTGGTGGTGAAACTGCCGGGCGGGAAAAATGTGGTCGTGGACGCGAAAACGCCGCTGCAGGCGTTTCTCGATGCGTTTGAAACCAATGACGAGGAAAAACGGCGCGAATGCCTCGCCAATCATGCCCGCCAGGTGCGCGATCACATCAATACTTTGGCGGGGAAGAAATACTGGGAGCAGTTCGAATCCACGCCTGAGTTTGTGGTGATGTTTCTGCCGGGCGAGACTTTCTTTAGTGCGGCGCTCGAGCAGGATACCGGGTTGATCGAACATGGCGTGTTGAACCGGGTTATCCCTGCATCACCAACCACTTTGATCGCGTTGCTGAAGGCGATTAATTATGGCTGGAACCAGGAGAAGCTGGCGCGCAATGCGCACGAGATCAGCGCCCTGGGGAAAGAATTACACGAGCGGCTGCGAAAACTTGCCGGGCACATCACCGGAGTGGGGACGAACTTGGGCCGGGCCGTGGAGGCATATAACCAGGCAGTGGGATCGCTGGAGAACCGGGTGCTGGTCTCGGCGCGGAAGTTCGCCGAGCTGGGAGCGGCGGTGGCAGAAGATATCCCGGAACTGGAACCGATCGAGACCACGGCGCGGGCGTTGTCGTTCGAGTGGGATGACGAACCGCCGGAGATTCCTAAGAGCGAGCGCAAGGCGGGATAGGTGCTGGCCGCATTATGGAGTAGCCTTTAGGTCAAAGTCTAAGGTGTGGAAACAGCTGCATTCCGTCACAGGACACCGAAGCTCGCCTCCCTTGGACAGATCGTCCGTATCGTACGGGATGACGGCAAAAGTATCGAATGACCGCCAGGATCGCATTACCCGATCTTCTTGCATCCAATCCTTCGTCTCGGACCATCCTATTTCGCGGAGATGCCGCGAAATTTAATAAAACAGGAAACCATCGGACGAGCTTGCCGGTCGTAAGCCCAAGAAATTTCGAGGGAAAAGCGGATACGGAATCCCATAGAAACTTCCCACAAGGCATAGTTAGCGTTCGAAAATGCATCTATAATTCTTGGAAGTAGCTTTTTCTACGGGACTTAGCAATCCGGGAATGGGGCCTGGGGTGGCAGCGAAGTTGCTCATTGACGAGGAGTGGGAGATCACTTCCACGCCACCGCTGCCCTCCAAGGGTTCGGGGCCAGCACCGAAGCCCATGAATCGGGAAAGCCAAGCTCGCTTTGTTGCGGTCCTGTTGTTCCTCATGACCGTGGCCGCAGTTGTGTTTGCGGGCTTCAACCTACAAAAAGAGCGAGAGTTCGCCCGGCCGTATGACGGCGTGTGGTGGGTGGAACACGATGGACGTCTGATGGCCGACCGGGTCGACCCCGACGGGCAGGGTGCGAAAGCGGGCATCAAGACCGGGGACCGGCTGGTCGCGGTGAATGGCGTGGAGATCAAGAACACGCCAGGTTTGGAACGGCAACTGTATGCAACGGGCGAGTGGCACAACGCCTCGTATTCCCTGATTCGCGATTCGGTGGCACTGGATTCGAAAGTACTGCTGGTGCCCGCCGAGCGTTCGCTCAACAGCTTCCTGCGGCTGATTGCGCTGATTTACCTGGGGATTGGGCTCTACGTCCTGCTGCGACGGTGGACAGCGCACGGGTCGACGCACTTCTACATTTTCTGCCTGGTCTCGTTCATTTCCTATTCCTTCCATTACACCGGGAAGCTGAACGATTTCGACCTGATGATTTACTGGTGCAACGTGGTGGCACTGGTGCTGCAACCAGCGTTGTTCCTGCACTTTGTCCTGACGTTCCCGGAGAAGCGCGCATTCGTGCGGCAGCGGCCATGGTTGCTGGCTCTAGCGTACCTGCCGGGGGCGATTCTGCTGGCACGGCACTTCGTGGCGATGAGGATGGTGCAGGCCAGCGGGCGACTGCTGTGGAACATCGATCGCCAAGAGATGGCGTACGGGGCGCTACTCTTCGTCGTGGCGGCGGCGGTTTTGTGGGACAGCTACCGGGTTGCCAGCACGACGATCCTGCGGCAGCAGTTGAAGTGGGTGACGCGCGGCACGGCACTGGCAATCGCTCCGTACACGCTGGTGTATGTGATCCCGTACATGATGGGCGCGCTGCCCGGCCCGTGGATGAAGCTGTCGGTGCTGTTTCTGAGCGTGCTGCCGCTGACGTTCGGGTTCGTGATATTCCGCTACCGGCTGATGGACGTGGACGTGATTTCGAAGCGCGTCGTCGTCTATTCGCTGGCCGTGACCGCCGTCATCGGGATGTATTTCGCGCTGGTCGCGGGCGTGGCCACGCTGGTGCACATGCGGCAGCCGAGCAGCGGGCCGATTGGGTGGATTCTGGCGGTGGTGGTCACCGCGCTGCTGTTTGACCCGGTACGGAACTGGATTCAAGATCGCATCGATCATCTTTTTTACCGGACGGTGTATGACTACCGGAAAACGCTGATCGAATTCGGTCGCGAACTGGGATCGGAAATGGATTTGAACGCACTGCTGACGTCGGTGGTGGACCGACTGTCGCGGACGCTGGCGGTGGATCGCATCGCGATTTTTCTGCCCGCGGGCGAGGAAGGGGAACAATTCGCGCTGTCGAAATCGGTGGGAATGAGTCCGGTGGCGTCGCTGGATCTGACATTCCTGAGCGCGCCGCGGCCTGAGCCTGCCGGGCATCTGTTCTTTGAGAACACGCACCAGGTGCCGCGCGAGACGGCGGGATCGCAGGAGACGATTGCGCGGCTCGATCTGAATTACTACATTCCCTGCCGCGCGCAGCAGAAGACGATCGCCGTGCTGGGCCTTGGAAAAACGACGAAGGGCGATTACCTGTCAAGCGAGGATGTGGAGCTGCTGGAGACACTGGGCGGATATCTGGGAATCGCGATCCAGAATGGCCGGCTCTATGCATCGCTGCAGCAGAAAGTGGCGGAGTACGAGCGATTGAAAGACTTCAACGAGAACATCGTGGAGTCGATCAACGTGGGCATCATGGCGCTCGACATGGAAGACCGCATCGAGAGCTGGAACGCGCAGATGGAAGTGATGTACGCCTTGCCGCGCTGGCAGGCGCTGACGCAGCCGGTACGCAGCATCTTCCCGGCAGAGTTTGTCGAGGATTTCTACCGAGTCCGGCAGAATGCCGGGATTAACAACCTGTACAAGTTCCGGCTGCAGACGCCAGCGGGCGAGACGCGCACCGTGAACGTGGCGATTGCGCCGCTGGTCACACGGAAATTCCAGGTGATTGGGCGGCTCGTAATCATGGACGACATCACGGAGCGGGTGGAACTCGAAGGGCAGCTTTCGCAGGCCGACAAACTGTCGTCGATCGGATTGCTGGCGGCCGGTGTGGCGCACGAGGTCAACACGCCGCTGGCCGTGATTTCTTCGTACACGCAGATGCTGGCCAAGCAACTGCAGGGCGATCCGCAAAAGTCAGGGTTGCTGGAGAAGATCACGAGGCAGACGTTCCGGGCGTCGGAAATCGTCAACAACCTGCTGAATTTTTCGCGCACCAGCGGTACCGAGTTTGCCGACGTCGACATCAATAAGGTAATCGGGGACACGCTGGCGCTGCTGGAGCACCAGTTCAAGACGGCGAAGATTCAGGTGCACTCGGAATTGACGGCGGGGATTTCTCCGATTCAAGGCAATCCGGGCCGGCTGCAGCAAGTGTTTCTGAACCTGTTTCTGAATGCGAAAGATGCGATGCCGGGCGGAGGCGAGCTGAACGTGGCCACGACGAACGGCGATATGGTTAGCGTGCGGGTATCGGACACCGGCTCAGGCATCGCGCCAGAACACATTCAACGGATCTACGATCCGTTCTTCACAACCAAGACGGCTCCCAAGGAAGGCCAGAACCGTGGCACGGGGCTGGGCCTCTCGGTCACGTACGGAATCATCCAAGAGCATGCGGGGAAAATTCGAGTGGAAAGCAATCCAGGGTCAGGCACGACATTCGCGTTGGACTTCCCGTTGAGCAGGAAGGCAGTTCATGTCTGAGGCAGCAGTCATCGCGCGCGGGTCGGTCAACGGCAGTCCGTCGCCGGCAGGGTCGGTGCTCATCGTCGACGATGAGGCCGAAATTCGGGAATCGCTTCAGACTCTGCTCGAGATGGAAGGCTTCGAAGTGGAGACCGCAGTGAGCGGTGAAGACGGGCTGTCGCAGATGGCCGATCGGCCCTTCGACCTGATCCTGCTCGATCTGACGCTGCCCGGGCGCAATGGGATGGAGATTCTGGCGGAGATTCGCTCGCACGACGCGCGACTTCCCGTCATCATGATTACGGCGTACGGCACGGTCGAAAATGCGGTGCGGGCCATGCAGTCAGGTGCGGCAAACTTCGTCCAGAAGCCGTGGGACAACGAGAAACTGCTGGCCGACGTACGCGCGGCGGTGGGCTGGCGGCGGGCGGAAGAAGAAAACGTCCAACTGAAGCGCGCGCTCAAACAGCGCTACAACTTCGAGAACATCGTGGGCAAGAGCGAGCCCATGCTGAAGATTTTTGATCTGGTGGCGCAAGTCGCCAACAGCCGCTCGACGGTGCTGCTGCAGGGCGAGAGCGGAACCGGCAAGGAAGTGATCGCCAAAGCGGTTCACTTGAATTCGCCGCGGCGCGACCGGCCGTTTGTACCGGTCAACACGGGCTCCATGCCGACGGATTTGCTGGAGTCGACGCTGTTTGGGCACGTCAAGGGAGCCTTCACCAGCGCGATCGCCTCGAAGAAAGGGCTGTTTGAAGTCGCCGACAAGGGCACGCTGTTCCTCGACGAAATCGCGACCATGGGCCTGGAAACGCAGGCCAAGATTCTGCGCGTGTTGCAGGACCGCCGCTTCATGCATCTGGGGGGCATTCAGGAAATTCAGGTGGATGTGCGCATCATCGCCGCCACCAACATTGACCTGCGGCAGATGGTACGCGATGGACGGTTTCGCGAAGATCTTGTTCTACCGCTTGAACGTGATCACGGTGGAACTGCCTCCGCTGCGGCAGCGCAAGGAAGACATTCCGCTGCTGGTGGAATTTTTTCTGAAGAAATATGCGGAGGAAAACGGGCGGACGACGCCACGCATTACTCCTGAAGCGCTGCGACCGCTAATGGCTTATTCGTGGCCGGGCAATGTGCGCGAACTGGAGAACGTGATCGAACGCGCGGTCGTGCTGTCGTCCGGACCGGAGATCAGCATGGACCTGCTGCCGGACTCGATGATGGGACGCGGATCGTCGTTTACCCTGCACGATCCGCCGTCGGATGCATCGCTGTTTGAGATCATCGGAGACGTTGAGCGGCGCGTGATCACCGACATGCTCGAGCGGTGCAACTGGAATCAGACGGAAGCTGCCGAACGGTTTCATGTGCCGCTGTCGACGCTGAATCAGAAGATTCGGCGACATAATATTGAGATTAAGAAGAAGGGGCGGGGGTAGGAAGGCAGTTTCCAGTTCTCAGTTGTCAGTTGTCAGTCACGCACACTCCAACTTTTGAGGCTAAAATGGAGCGCGCAATAGGAGCGTTCTCATTGCTGTACAGTGCGTCCCAAATACTCCGGAGTGCGTGTGTTGTAGTTCTTCTCGTTGTGACTGCTGGCGTTGCGGTTGGTCAGAGCAGCCTTTCCGAGTCCGAACAAACTGCTTTTGATATAGCCGTTCATCGCAAGGAAGTACAGAAAAGAATCAAGGGTCTGCAGCTTTTTCTGACTACATTTCCTAACAGCACTCTGAAGGAACGTACGCTGGAGAGTCTTGCCCAGGCGTACAACGAATCAGGGGACGGTCAAGAGGAACAAGACACGATAAAACAGCTTTTGACGGTTAACCCGGAAAACCTTCGCGGCCTGACACTAAGAGCGCACGTAATGCTGTCGGGATGCGACAGCGGAGGCTGTGAACAAGAGCAGATGTCGCTCGCCGACAATGGCTTTCGGGCGCTTGGGTCCGCCACCAAGCCTGATTACTTGTCCGACGATGAGTTTGACCGTCAGAAAGCACAGGCTGCATTCTTATTCCATTACTTGGCAGCCATCGCGGCCTTGGAGCAGCATGACTACCGCACAGCCCAAAAACACTGGACGTTTGTCGTGGAGACAGATCCCAACAACTTCTCCTACGTCTACCCGCTAGCGCTTACTTATCTGCATGCTGCACCTCCTGACATGTCGAGAGCTCTTTTCTTCTTGGCGCGTGCAGCCAGTCTTTCTCCAGCCTCCGAGCGACCGCAGATCGAAAAGTTCGGCAGGGGGCAGTACGAAAAATACCACGGGTCGGAGCAAGGATGGACGAACCTTCTAAGCACGGCGAAGACAAATGCGCTCATGCCTCCGAGTCTCACCATAGCTCCCGCTCCTAAATCAGACTAGGAAGCCTTTCCAGTCGGGCGTCCAAAGCCGTACCCCCAAGACTTTTCGTTCTTGACGAAATCGTAGGTGACGAAATTAGGCGATAGCGCTCGTTAACAATACCGCAGACCGCCTTTTTGAAACCTGCAGGGCTGATTGCCAACGGGCTTCTCTGTTATAGTTCGGTCAAGCCAGTGCCTCGCGCTCGATGCCCGGCTTTCCGAACCGCATGGAACTGATTTCTCCCACGGAGTTCGCCAAAGAGAAGGTGCTGGCGGTTCAGGAATACACCTTGCTGGCTGCGCAGTCGGTCGGCAACCTGTTTCGCAAACCTCTTTACATCGCCGACATGATTCAGCAGGCCGACCTGATCGGCGTGGGCTCACTGCCCATCGTGGTGCTGACCGGATTCTTCACCGGCGGCGTGCTGGCTTTGCAGACGGCCAACACGCTGCAGCGTTTTGGATCCATCACTCTGATCGGGCAACTGGTTTCAACATCCATGGTGCGCGAACTCGGGCCGGTACTCACCGGGCTGATGGTCGCCGGGCGGAATTCGTCAGGGATGGCCAGCGAACTGGGATCGATGGTGGTGACCGAGCAGATCGATGCGATGCGCGCTCTGGGCACCGATCCCATGAAGAAGCTGGTAACGCCGCGCGTAACCGGAACCGTCTTCATGCTCTTCTTTCTCAGCATTATTTCGGATCTAGTGGGGCTGGCGGGCGGGCTCATGGTGGCGAAGTTGTTCCTCAGTCTGGATGCCCGGCAGTATTGGGCGAACGCGTGGCAGGTGCTGGTGTTTCAGGACGTGTTCATGGGACTGCTCAAGCCGACGCTGTTCGGATTCATCATTGCGACGGTCGGCTGCTATTACGGGATGACGGCTCGCGGCGGAACGCAGGGCGTGGGCCGGGCCACGACGCAGGCGGTCGTAACTGCGTCGGTGCTGATTCTTGTAACTGACTTTTTCGTCACCAAGCTGTTGATCTCCGTGCTGTCATACCGGTAAGGATATGTCTGTAACGACCCCAATTGATCTGGCCGAAGCCGCTGCCCAGCCTCGATCCGGGTCAGCCATTGTTTTCGACGACGTGCACATTGCCTTTGGGGAAAATCAGGTTCTGCGGGGCGTGTCGTTTCAGCTGGCATTCGGAGAAACCAAGGCGTTGTTCGGGGTCGCGGGGGCGGGCAAGAGCACGATCTTGAAGCTGGCGCTGGGACTGTTTCCACCGGATTCCGGCCGAATCACGGTGCTAGGCAATGAAGTGACGCAACTTCCCGAAGAAGAACTGCTGCCGATGCGCGCGCATCTGGGCATGGTCTTTCAGGAGAGCGCGCTGTTTGATTCGCTCACGGTGCGGGAAAACGTGGCCTACCGGCTGACCGAGGAGCACGGCATTTACGATGACGCGATCGACCAGCGGGTGCGGGAATGCCTGCGGTTCGTCGAACTGGAGCACACGCTGGATTTGTTTCCGTCGGAGCTCTCCGGAGGAATGCGGCGGCGGGTGGCCATCGCTCGGGCGATCATCACCCAGCCGGAATTACTGCTCTACGATTCGCCGACGGGAGGACTGGATCCGATCACTTCCAATACCATCATTGAGTTGATCATGAAACAACGGGACGTGTACCGCACCAGTTCCCTGCTGGTGACGCACCGGCTGCAGGACGCGTTCACCCTGGCCACGCATGAATTTGACCCGGCCACCAACCAGGTGCGCGCGCTGCCGCGCGGACAATATTGCGATGTGCCGATGAGCTTTCTGATTCTGCGCGATGGGAAGGTGGTGTTCGATGGCGACATTCGCCAGCTCGCGCACACCAAGGATGAGTACATCAAGGAATACATCTCCTGAGTTCGTCCGCTCCATCAAACATGCCTCTCCCAAAGCTTGCGGAACAACAGATCGGACAGCTGGCTAGCTGGGTTGCGGCCTACATCGGCGAACAGCGTGCGGCCTTTCGCGACCGTGCGCGGCCGATTGCCAGTCAGGAAGCGGAGCGACTGCGGCCGTTTTTTCCGGCTGACATTCTCGAATCAGTGCGGGTAGTGCGTGGGCGCGCCAGCGAACCGGCGTTCTATGCCCAGCTGCGGGCTATAGGAATCAAGAACGCGCCCGCTTTCTCACGCATGGCGGGGGTAACGTTCCAGGACGTGGTGGTGCACGTCGAAGCGCTGACACGGTCGTTGCTCTTTCACGAACTGGTGCATGCCGTGCAATACAAGCATCTCGGGCTGGAAGGGTTTGCGGATCGCTATGTCCGCGGCTTTCTCAGCGGCGGATCGTATGAAGAGATTCCGCTCGAACAACAAGCCTACGCGCTTGAAGGAAGGTTCGAATCAAATGCGGGGACGCCTTTCTCTGTCGAAGAGGACGTCAAGCGCTTGCTCCGGTTGAAGCAGCTTTAACAAGCGAGTCGCTTACTCTTCACTTCCCTGCCATCGCCTTTTCCACATCTGCTGCTTTCGAGGGAACGGCTGCGCTCAGCTTGATGAGCTTGCCGTCGGCGTCAACGAGGAAATCGTCTTCGATGCGCACGCCGAGGTTTTCTTCCGGGATGTAGATACCAGGCTCAATCGTGAAGGCCATTCCGGGAGCGAGCGGGACTTTGTAATCGCCGGGGTCGTGCACGCCGAGGCCAATGTAGTGGCCGAGGCCGTGGATGAAGTATTGGTCGAGCGGCTGGCCGTGAAGATCCTTGCCGTGCGTCCTGATGTACTCTTTGGCGACTTTGTTAAGCGAAGTATCGGAGTCGCCCACCAGCATCGACTTGCCGGACTGGAAGGCCGCCATGGCGGCTTCCTGCGCACCCAAAACGATCTCGTAGATTTCCTTCTGCCGGGCTGTGAAATGGCCGTTGATGGGCAGCGTACGGGTGATGTCGGCGGCATACATGGAATACTCGGCTGCGGCGTCGATCACGACGACGTCTCCGGCGTTCATGGTGTTGGTGTTGTCGGAATAATGCAGGACGGTGGAATTGTGGCCGGAGCCGACGATGGGCGCGTAGGACGGGCGCTCACAGCCGCGCTTATCCCACTCGTACTGCATGAGCGCGGAAATCTCGTATTCCTTCACGTTGGGCTTCACGGCCTTCATGGCGGCGAGGTGAGCGGCAGCGGACGCATCGACGGCCTTGCGGAGCAGGGCGATCTCCCCAGCGTCTTTGACCGTGCGCAGCGATGACAGCATGGGCTTCACGTCTTGAAAGAAGACGACGGCATTGCTGTGCTTGAGGAAACCCAGCATCTGGGAGCTGGGGGTCTCGCTGGTGCTACCCTGCGCGGGAAGGTCGGTGAAAACCACCGGGCGCTGATTGGCCAGCAGCTTGGCGACTTCCTCGGGCAGCTTTCCCATTTCTTCGACGCGATCAAAACCGGTGACCTGCGGAGCGGTAGGATCATCTCCACCCAACTGCGGGCCCGTGTATTTTTCGAGACGCAGATTGCGCGGAGGCAGGAAGAGAATTTCGGTATAGATGCGAGCGGGAGTGTCGCCGGCAGCATCGGCGGCGGGAGCGATGAGAAGCCCGGCACCGGGCGTGGTCATGCCTGAGAGGTAATAGAAATTATCTTCCTGGCGGAAATGGTAGACGGCATCCGAGCCCTCGAGAGGAGCGAGGAGAACGACGACTCCTCCGGCTTTCTTAGCGAGCGCTTCGCGGCGCGCATGATAGTCGGCGTTGGGTTGACGATCGAGCGTGAACGCCGCCGAGCACACCCAGAGCAAGCCAAGAAAAGACAGCAAGAACTTCCGCATCCTATTTTTCCTCTTTCGATGGAATGGCAACATACTTAAGATCTGAACGCAGGCTATCATTTCGGCGCGGCCAGGTTCTTGCCAGCCTGAATGAAGGAATCGACATTGCTTTTGTCGATCAGCGCCGAACCAGTATCCACAAAGCTGGGAATGGGAGCAAAACTGTCTTTCGACCAATCCTTGTCGAGCGAAGGCGGTTTGTGGTGGTAAAGATTGTCGAGCATCTGCATGCCGACGAAGGCCATGCTGTAGGGCTTCTGCGCGATGGTGGCGGCGATCACGCCCTTTTGAATCCAGTCGAGCGTCTCCTGATCGGTGTCCATGGCGATCACCGTCTTGCCGGTGACGTGATAGCTGTTGAGGACGCCGGCCACTTCTTTGCCGGACTGCGCTTCGAGACAGACGAAGGCGTCGACCTTGTCGCGTTCCTTGCCGATGACCTGAGTGGTGGTATCGAATGCGATGCGCGGATCGCCCTGAATATCGACGACGCGGGTGATCTTGATGTCGGGAGTCTTAGCGAGAGCTTCCTTGTAGCCGCGGAGACGGTCCTGCAAATTGGACTGATCGGGCATGGTGAAGACCACGACATTGCCTTTGCCATGGAGCTCTTGCGCGAGACGCTGGCCGCCAGTGAATCCAGCCTGATAGTTGTTGGTTCCGATGAAAAACAGGCGCTTGCTGGTGGGCGCATCGGAGTCGATGGTGATGACGGGAATGCCGACGGCGACCGCCTTGTCGATACTGTCCTTGAGAAGCGCGGGATCGGTCACACCGAGCAGAATGCCGGTCGCCTTTTTCTCGACGGCCTGATCCAGAGCATCGCGCTCGGCCTTGGCATCGTAGTTCTGCGGGCCGGAAAAATCGGAGCGCACTTTGAATTGACCGGCGGCGTTGGCGAAGCCCGCTCCAGCTGTCTTCCAATACGGAACCTGCAAGTTCGCAGAGACGAGGACGTAGAATTCGTCGGAGTCGTGGGCAGAGCCGCAGCTCAGCAACAGCACCGTCAACAGAGTGGCAGCAGCGCAACGGAGAATTTTTTGCGGGGGGAGCATGGCATCCTCCTGAGGGACGATCTCATCGGCGATCCGAGCGCACGATGAGAACTCAGCGACTGGATTGTAAACGAGCGGTCAAGCGAAGGCCAGAAATCAGCGGAGAGATTTGTCGAGCAGATCGGAGATCACCGCGCTTTCGACCTCGCCGGAATGGTTGTAGAGCGGAGACCCGGTGGGGTCGAGGACGACTACGTGGGGAATGTAGCCGCCGAAATATTTCTTCTTGAGCTCCTGTTGCGCGGGGGAAAGACGACGATCGATGTCGATAAGGACGAACTGCACGCGTCCTTTGTACTTGGCATAGAGTTCGACCGTTCGACGGGCCTGGCGCTTGGAGTTGAAGCAAGCTTCGCCATACATAATGACGTAAGCGGGTTTGCCGGAGACGAAGCCGGAGTCGATGTCTTCGCCGGTTATGAGGGGGCCGTCCTGGCTGTCGCTGGTGTAGTCGAGTTTGGGGTTCAGCTTGAGATTATCGGCCGCAAGGGCGGGAAGGGCAACGGCGATGAGCACGAGCAGGGAGATCGCGAGTTTCATGGCTTCGGTCCCTTTGAAGGAATTGAACGGTATCAATGCATTAGAGGCGAGAGCAGAGCGAAAGTTACAATTCCGAAGGCTAGACACCGACCGGGAACGGCTTGGTGTGGTTGGTGGCGCGGAGGGATGCGCCTCCGAAGCGGCCTTGTAACAAAGACATCAGTCCGGTGTACCAGTAGCCGACGACGAAAAGCAGCAGGAAGGGGACGGTAATGTAGTTCTCGTTCACAATGGCGTAGTAGACGGTCGCCGCGAAGTAAGTGCCGATCACCAGTTCCAGCCACGGAACCCAGCCCAGGCGCTTGCGGTATTTGGTGGCGCCGACTTTGTCGCCCTTGGCCACGACACTGTATTTGGGAGTTCGGGCGAAGGCGCTTTCCTTGCCGATGAGAGCCTCGATCACCGCCTTCGTGTTGGTGATGGTCAGGCCGATCCCCAACGACATTAAGAAGGGCAGATAGAGCAAGGCGCGCGGCCACTTGCGGGGAAACAGTTCGCGCTGCGAGACCAGATAAAAACTGGAGATGGAAAAGGTCGACGCCATGAACAGCGGCAGATCGATGTAAAGCATCTGGAACCAGCCCTGATAGAAGCGAATGATCATTGCGGGAAGAAGCAGAACGGACAGCATGATCATCAGCGGATAACTGATGTTGGCCGTGAGGTGGTACCAGGCTTCGATTTTGGTGTGCAGAGGCGCGTCGCTGTGGAGCACGCGCGGCAGGATTTTCTTGCCGGTCTGGATGAGTCCTTTGGCCCAGCGCGCCTGCTGGGTCTTGAAAGCGGTCATTTCGACGGGCAATTCCGCGGGACACTCGACGTC
The DNA here is from genome assembly GCA_963765015.1 of uncultured Acidobacteriota bacterium. GTDB lineage: Bacteria > Acidobacteriota > Terriglobia > Terriglobales > Acidobacteriaceae > Sulfotelmatobacter. The sequence continues at coordinate 20,206 of CAVXVD010000126.1, forward strand.
TTGCAGGTAGATGAATTTCCAACCTTTAAGCTGGGCGCGGTAGGAGAGGTCGGTGTCTTCCGTAAGAGTGTCGTGCTGCCAGCCGCCGGCTTCTTCGATGGTGATGCGCCGCCACATGCCGGCAGTGCCATTGAAGTTGAAAAATAGTCCGGTGCGGGCTCGGCCGGAATGCTCGAGCACAAAGTGGCCGTCGAGCAGGATCGCCTCCACTTCCGTCAGCAAAGAATAGTGACGGTTGATATGCGTCCAGCGGGTCTGCACCATGCCGATCTTCGGGTCGGTGAAATGGTGAACCGTCTTCATCAGGAAATCTTCGGGAGGGGTAAAGTCGGCGTCGAAGATGGCGATGAATTCGCCCTTCGCGGAGAGCATGCCTTCGGCCAGGGCTCCCGCTTTGTAACCATGGCGGTTAGTGCGATGGTGGTAGCTGACGGGGTGGCCGAGCGCCACGTAGCGCTCGACGAGGCCGCGGGCCACGTCGACGGTTTCGTCGGTGGAATCGTCAAGCACCTGGATGTCGAGTTTCTCCGGGGGATACTCCAGCTTGCAGATGGATTCGAGCAAGCGCTCGACCACGTACTGCTCGTTGAAGATCGGCAGTTGGACGGTAACGCGCGGCAGATCCGCAAAACGGGCAGCGGGCACCGTGGTGCGTTTTTTTCGATGCTTGTAATAGAGATACACCAGCACATACCGGTGCATGCCGTAACCGGCAAGCAGGATCAGGACGATGAAATAAGGAACGAGCAGGGCCACGTCAAAGGCGTTGGCGTGGTAGAGTCCGCGAAAGGTGGTGTCGAGAAAATGCTGGCGGATGTAGGGCCCGATGCCTTTTGGGGCGAGCTCCGCGAGGCTAGTGGTAAGGATGAGATCAGCGTTCAAACGAGGAGTCCGGTAAGAACTTCTATTTTACCGGATTCGGGCAGTTATGCTGGCCGACGTCGGCTCATCGGGCGAATTGTGCTAAACCTGCGCGAAGAAGATTCGAAACTTGCCCGCTGGGCTTCCCTCAGCTACAAATAGAGCCATTCATGAAACCGACGTACGCGCCGGATCGCACAACCAGGGATAGTGCTTCGTTTTCGGGTTTAGCGCGCATTCGCACATCGCCATACTTGATCGCTGCGGTCGCGCTGCTGCTTCGCGTTGGATGGATTGTCATCGGCCATACCTACCGGTTCAAGACCACCGACAACAACTTTGGATTTGGCTGGGAGATGGGGAGCATCGGCGCGTCGCTGGCGTCAGGACACGGATTCAGCAATCCCTTTGGAGCGGTGACGGGGCCAACCGCGTGGGAGCCTCCGCTGTACCCATATGTCATCGCAGGCGTGTTCCAGATATTCGGTATCTATTCGCGAGCGTCGGCGTTTGTGCTGCTCGCGTTGAACAGCGTTTTCTCGGCGCTGACCTGTCTTCCAATCTTCTTGATCGCCCGCCGGATCTTTTCGGAAAAAGTTGCCGTCGGATCAGCATGGGCCTGGGCGTTGCTTCCCAACGTATTGTTCTGGTGCACACGCGCGATCTGGGAAACGAGTCTTGCGGCCCTGCTTCTGACTGCGATTTTTTGGCTGGCCCTGACGCTGGAGGACCGCGACGGCTGGGTCCCGTGGCTACAGTTCGGGATGCTGTGGGGCATCACGGCGTTGAGCAGCACTTCTCTGCTGTCGTTTTTACCGGCGGCGGGATTGTGGGCCTGGTGCCGGCGGGCCAAGCGCGGTAAGCGGTCGCTGGCGGGCGTGGCGCTGTCTGCGGTGGTGTTCGTGGCTTGCATCACACCGTGGCTGGTGCGGAATTATCAGACGTTCGGGAAGTTCATCTTCATCCGCGATAACTTCGGAGCGGAGCTGCGGCTGGGCAATGGGAATGGCGCGGACGGCACGTGGATGGAATATCTTCATCCGACGCAGGATGTTTACGCGATGCGGCAATATCAGGCGATGGGCGAGCCCGCATATATCGCCATGCGGAAGCGGCAGGCGATGGATTACATCGAGGCCGACTACGCGCGCTTTGCCGGGCTGTGTGCGAAACGATTCGTATATTTCTGGGCAGGACCGCCGAAGGCCACGGAGCCACCATGGATGAGTGAAGCGAAGAATTCCTTATTCCTGGCCTCTTCGGTTCTGATGTTCTGGGGGTTAGGAAGGGCGTTGCGATTGCGGCGACCGGGTGCGTGGCTGATGTTCTGGCTGATGCTGCTGTTTCCAGCGATCTACTACGTCGTGTTTCCCAGCCCGCGTTATCGGGTCCCGATCGAGCCGGAGATGACGATTCTCTGCGTGTTCGTGCTGACGGAGGCTGGAAAGAAACCCACGGCGTATGCTCCAAGCCAATCTTAGGCGTCTATCGCCCCCTAACCGCTGGAAGGGAGAGTCTTTCCCGGGCCTGCATGGAGGAACATTCCACAAGAAACTTCCGTATCCATTACTGTGACGTGGTCTCTTTATTCGTACGCTCGCTCTCACCAATCGGGGGCAGTCCCGTCTAAAGCAACGGAATGGAGGAAATTGTGAACAGCAATCGTCGATCTGCAGGGTTGAGGGTGGTTCTGGGGAGTGCCTGGGTGGTCGCGACGTTCGCGACCGGAGCTTATGCGGCCGATCACCGCGGAGCCTTGACCGAGGAGTTTCATCAGACGTACGCCCTGACCGCGGACGGCAGGGTCGAACTCGACAACATCAATGGCGCGGTACACATCTCGAGTTGGGATCGCAACGAAGTGAAGGTGGACGCGGTGAAGTACGCCGACACGAAAGAGCGGCTGGATGAGGCCAAGATCGAAGTCGATGCCGGCAAGGAGTCCATCTCGATCCGCACGAAGTATCCGCAACACGACAACACGTGGAATTGGGGATCGCACAATAATCCGGCGGGAGTCGAATACACGCTGACCGTACCGCGGAATGCGCGGCTGGATGAGATCAAGCTCATCAATGGATCGCTCGACATCGCGGGAGTGGGCGGCGAGGTGCGCGCATCGTGCATCAATGGGCGACTGGAGGCGCAGGACCTGGCAGGTCGCGCCGAGTTATCGACGGTGAACGGGCGGCTGGTGGCGAAGTTTGGCCACGTCGATCGGCAATCGATTGAACTGAACTCGGTGAACGGCTCGGTTGATCTGACGATTCCGTCGGACTCCAATGCGGAGGTGGAGGCGTCGACAGTTTCAGGCGGGCTCGACAACGACTTCGGGCTGCACGTGAATCATCACTTTGTGGGCCACGACCTGCATGGAGAATTGGGCAGCGGCGGAGCTCACATTAAGCTGGAGAACGTGAACGGAAAAATTGAGATTCATCACGCGCAGGACGGGCATGCTGTGAGTCCGGTGAAAGACCGGAGCGGGGACGACAGCGAGATCTAAGTAACGACCGCTCGGTGGTTGTCCGTCAGTAGATCGTATAACCCGGCGCCGGAGTGCGAAGGTCGGGCTTGGAAGCCGTCAGCAGCAGGGCACCTTCGCGCTTGAAGGCGCGCAGATCCTCCAGGCTGTTGAACGACTTCGTCTTGTAGTCATCGGGTGTAGGCGTGTCGTCGGGGATGCGGCGGGCTTCGACATTTTCGAAGGCGTGCTTCTTCAGCAGGTTGACGTACTCATCGGCTGAGCGCACGTGCACCGGCACTTTCAGCTTATCGACCCACTGCAGCGAATACTGGTTGTCCTTATAGAGATTGATCAGGAGGAACAGCCGGCCTCGCGGCGCCATCACGCGGAATAATTCCATCAGGGCGCGGTCCTGGTCCGGATAGTAGTAGAACGACTCCACGGACAAGACTTTGTCGAAGAAGTTTTCTTCCCAGGGAATCTGCTGAGCCGATCCCCAGACGTAAAGGATGTTGTCGAAGTCTTTGGAGGACTCGCGTGCCTGCCGGACCATTTCATCGGAAACATCGAGGCCGATGACCTGGCCGAAGCCCTCGGGGCCTTCGCCGACAAGCCGCGCCAGCAGGCGTGTGGCCCATCCGGAGCCACAGCCGAGATCGAGGACGCGCTCGCCGGGGCGAAGATTCATCAGGCGCAGCGTCTTCTCGGTGATGTCGAGGTGATGGTTCTCCATCTTCGGGCCTTCCCCGGCCGCGGCCCAGCGATTGAATTCTTCCTGGAGCTTCTGATCGGGAGTCTGTGGTTGGTCAGGCATGGAACAATTTTATCGCGCAATAGCTCCTGAGTTTTCGTTCAACAGGCGGCAAGAATGGTCTATGATGACGCCATGAAGTTCGACCCCATAATACGACTCCGCACCATGGTGGGTAGCACCAGCCGTGCGGCGGGGCCTTATAAACCCTGGAAAACGCCAGATTAGCGTGCCGGGAGGGGGCAGCACCCTCACCCACTACCAACTTCCTCCTCTGATTCCGCTAAGTTCGCCTCGTGCTCGTCTGGGCTTCTTGTGCTACAGTTTCCCTCTTCATGGCGACGCCGCTGAATCCAATTCCCGAGCCTAGTCCCGGGCCACTTTACTGTCCGAATTGCGCCCAGGAAATTACCGACCCGCTGACTTGCGGCGACTGCGCGTCGGTGATCTGCCGGCGGTGCGGCACACCGCTGGAATCTCCCGACGAACTGGGAATCGGATAATGGATCCTACCCCGGTCTTGCCTGCGGTTGCGACTCCTTCTGGATCCACCGACAGCACGAAACCCACGCTGGTGCGCGGGCTCAGCCTGCTGGATTCGGTGCTGCTATTGGTGAGCGGCATTATCGGATCGTCGATTTTTCTGACGGCGAAAGATATTGCGGGGCCGCTGCCGCATCCGGTGCTGTTTCTGCTGGTGTGGGTGCTGGGAGCGCTGATCTCGCTGTGCGCATGCTTCGCGTTTGCGGAACTCGGATCAATGTTCCCCGACTCCGGCGGGCAATACATTTATCTGCGCGAGGCTTATGGCGACCTCATCGCATTTCTCTACGGATGGATGCTATTCAGCGTGGCCAATGGTGGAACGATTGCCGCGCTCTCCGTGGCCTCGGCAGCATACTTAGGACAGGTTTTTCCCGTAGTCGCGCAGGAGCATGTGGTCTTTTCGTTCCTGGGGATCGCGATGACGCGCGCTCATCTTCTGGGACTGGTACTGATCGTGGTACTCACCTATGTGAACGTCGTGGGACTGCGCTGGGGCGCACTGCTGCAGAACGTTTCCACCTGGACCAAGTTTGCGGCGATGGCGGCTTTCGTTGGATTGGGGTTCGCGATCGGCAAAGGCAACTGGTCGAACTTTCGCGCGCATGGGGTTCCACTGAGTCTGGGGCTCAGTCCGGCGGGGCTGATCTCGGCATTCGGCGTGGGATTGATCGCTGTGTACTGGGCGTATGACGGGTGGGTGTACATCACGTGGGTTGCGGGTGAGGTAAAGAATCCGCGGCGCAACGTGCCGCTGGCGATGGTCCTAGGGGTGCTCGCGGTGGGCGCGATTTACATCGCGATGAACCTGACGTACATGTATGCGCTGCCCCTGAAAGAAATCGCCGAACACGAGACCATCGCGCATGCGGCGGCGGAGACTCTCTTCTCGCCGCGAGTGGCCGGTTGGCTCTCGCTGATGATCGCGCTCTCTTGCTTCAGTGCAGCAGCGACCTGCACCTTATCGGGAGCACGCGTCTACATGGCGATGGCGCAAGACGGTGTTTTCTTCAAGCGCATGGCGGAGATTCATCCGAAGTGGAGAACTCCGGCGTTCAGCCTGGTCGGCCAAGGTTTGTGGTCGGCGGTCCTTGCGGTCAGCGGTCGGTATGACTGGCTGTATACCTACGTAATCTTCGGCATGGTGCTGTCCTACACGCTGACGGTGATTGCGCTGTTCTGGCTGAGATGGAAGCGGCCGGAGATTCCGCGACCGTATCGATGCACGGGATATCCGTGGCTGCCGGGGATCTATGTATTGATCGGAGTGGCGTGGATTTTGAATACGACGATCCGCCGGCCGATGGAAAGTTTCTGGAGCATGGGGATTGTGTTGATCGGCGTCCCATTTTATTTGTACTGGAAATGGAGTGGACGGAAAGCCTCACAGCGCACGACTTAGGTGGCGTCGTGCTTGGAAGAATCTCCATACAGCTCTTTTTCCGACACAACCGGTTCGCCCAAGGATTCTTTTCCCGCCCTGGCTGCCGCTCCGAACATCGGTCCCACGGCTCGAGCGACCGGCGCAAAGCTCTTGAAACCGATGGCGGGCGCGATGTCATCGTAGATGGCTTCCATGCCGCCGCGATGAAAATAGGCCTCATGCCAGAAACCGGTGCCGCCGGAATCCTTCAAGAATTGTTGCCACCACTGCTTGTGGGGATCGGATCGCGTCCACTTCATGAGCGAATCGGGATCGCGCCAGTATTGACGGATGCCGCCATGCATCGGAAATAATGAAAACAGAAAATTCTCGTGGCACAGCAGCCCGTCGGGCTGGGCTTTGGCGGAGAAGGATATCTGCGGTCCAAATCCGAAAAGAGTTTTGATGCCGTAGAGGCGATTCACTCGCATGCCCAGATAAACTACGACCAAGTCAGGATATTTCGAAAGATCAACCGTTTGACGCTCTACACGTGTTGGCATGGCTGGAAACCCCGTTAGGAAACAATGCTACACGGGCGTCGCTGTCTTGCGGGGCGGATTGAAGAATGGCAGGTTAGCCACCTTTACATTCGTTTTCAGGCGCATCGCCTCGATCGTGACTTCCATCTGCAAGGGCGTTCCTGGCTTCGAATACTCGGCTTCAACGCTGGCCAGTGCGATCATCTTCTTCAGAGTTGGCGACCAGCTGGTGGTCGTCGCTTTCCCGACCTGCTTCTCTCCGGAATAGACGGGAACCGCAACGCGCGAGGCTTGCGAGGGCGCGGCGGGAGTGAGGCCGTAGCGCTCGTAGAGTTGTTCGACGTCGGTCCAATCGACTTCAAGGCCTACCAGTTGGCGTGAAACGCCGTTCTTGGCGTCTTTTTCGAGAGCACGCTTGCCGATGAAATTCTCTTTCTCGAGATGAACCATCTTGGCGAAGCCAAGTTCGTAGGGCGAAAACTTCTGCGATGGAATCAAAGCTTTCTTCGAGCTGGTGTAGTCGACTTCGATGAGCAGCAGTCCGGCCTCAACGCGGGCGACGTCGAGCGCCAGCATGCCGGCGGCGTGCAGATCGAATTGCTTTCCGGCCTCGGCCAGCGCATCCCAGACTTTGACGGCATCGTTCCAGGGCATCCAGATTTCGTATCCCAGGTCGCCGGTGTAGCCGGTGCGGGAAATGTCGACGGGAATGCCGGCGATCTTGCCGCGGGTCACGCGGAAGTATTTGAGATTGGCGATATCGGCTTCGGCGACGGCCTTGAGCAGTTTTGCGGAGGTTGGGCCTTGCAACGCGAGGGCTGCCGTTTTCTCGGAGATGTCTTCGACTTGCACGTCCATATTCAGGCCATTTTGACGGAACCAGCGCAGGCTGGGATCGGCGGCCGTCCAGCGATAGACGTTCTCTTCGAGGCGCGAGATGGTGCCATCGTCGATGACTTTGCCCTCTTCGTCGCACCAGCAGCAATAAATCACCTGGCCGACTTTCACCTTGTTGATGTCGCGGGTGATGACGCGGTTGACGAGGCGAGTGGCGTCCTTACCGGTGATCAGATACTTGTAGAGCGGCGAGATGTCGATGAGCGCGGCCGCGTTGCGAATGGCGTTGTACTCGTGCTCGTGGTGAACTTCGTACACACTGACGGTGTAATAGCCGGACCACTCGCGGTAGTTCAGGCTATGGCAGAGTGGGAAGGTGCGCTCGTGAAATGCGGTTCCGATGGGCAAGATGAATCCTCGATCTGAATGTTCCTTCGTGTTGCTTCATGTCCTTCGTGGTTAGAGAACTGCTTCAACCACGAGAGACACGAAGGAGCACGAAGGGAAACTATACGGATGCCAGATTATATGCACATTGGGATTGTGCGGCAACCGGACTCAACACCATCTAGGAACGCAAACATGCAGACAAAACGCTGTGCTCCCGATAGAATAGCGCTTCGACTTCCGGTCCCCTATGCGCACTGTCCTGCCAATCCTGTGCGGTATCCTTCGAAGCTGGACCGTCCTTCCCAGCGGGCTCTGATTGCCTCTCTGTAATTCTGCGTTCCGGGTATGATTGCGTTTCCACTCTGCAGGCTGAAAGCTAAAGGCTAAGAGCTCATGGCTAATTCATACGACGTCATCGTCATCGGAGGAGGCCACAACGGCCTCGTCAATGCTGCCTATCTGCAGCGCGCCGGCAAGAAAGTGCTGGTGCTGGAGCGCCGGCACGTGCTCGGTGGTGCGGCCTGCACGGAAGAGATCGTGCCGGGGTTCAAGTTCTCGGTCTGCTCTTACGTGGTCTCGCTGCTACGGCCGGAGATCATCCGCGACCTCGACTTGCCCCGCCATGGACTGGAAATTCTTCCGCTCGACGGGACATTCACTCCGATGCCCAGCGGCGATTATCTATGGCGCGTGAATGATCATGGCAAGACGCACCGCGAGATCGCCCGGCACTCGCGCGTCGACGCCGAAGCCTACGACGAATTCGGCAAGGCCATGCAGGCGATGTGCCGCTTCGTGAAGCCGATTCTCAGCATGGTGCCACCGGATCCGACGACGCTGAATCCGCGTGAACTGATGAAGCTGTTGTTCATCGGGCGGCGGTTTCAGGGAATGTCGAGCTACGACAAGTACAACCAGGTGCAGCTGATGACGATGAGCGCCATTGATTTTCTCGATCAATGGTTCGAGACCGACGTGCTGAAGGCGACGATGTCGGCTTCCGGCATCATCGGCACGTTCCTGGGCGTGCGCTCGCCGGGTACGGCCTACGTGCTGCTCCATCACTACATGGGAGAGATCGACGGCGCGTTCAGGGCGTGGGGATTCGCGCGCGGCGGGACGGGAGCGATCTCGAATGCGATTGCTGATGCCGCTCGCGAAGCCGGGGTTGAAATCCGCACGCAGGCAGGCATCTCCCAGATCATCGTGAAGAATGGCAAGGCGAAGGGCGTGGTTCTCGCCAATGGCGACGAGATTTACGCCGATGTGATTTCTTCCAGCGTCGATCCGCGACTCACGTTTACCAAGTTCATGGGGCCCGAGCATCTTCCCGGAGATTTTCTGGAGGAGATCAATCGCTACAAGTTTCGCGGATCATCCGGCAAGGTGAACATGGCGCTGTCGGCGCTGCCGAACTTCAAATGCATGCCGGGCCCCGGCGCGCATTTACGCGGAGCGATTTCCATTTCGCCCTCGGTGGAATACATGGAACGGGCATACGACGATGCGAAATACGGGAATTTTTCTCGGAAGCCATACATCGACATGGTGATCCCATCGCTGACCGATCCATCGGTGGCCCCACCGGGCAAGCATGTGATGTCGTGCTTCGTGCAGTATGCGCCGTACAAGCTGCGTCCAGGGCTCAATTGGGATACGGAAAAGGAAGCCTTCGGCGACACGGTGGTCAATACGATTTCCGAGTACGCGCCCAATCTGAAGGACATCATTATCGAGAAGCAGGTGGTCACGCCGCTCGATCTGGAACGAGAGTGGGGATTGAGCGAAGGCAACATTTTCCAGGGTGAGTTATCGCTGGAGCAGCTGTTCTTCCTGCGTCCGGTGCCGGGATGGGCGCAGTACCGCACGCCCATCAAGAACCTGTATATGTGCGGGTCGGCAACACATCCGGGCGGAGGCATCATGGGCGCGAACGGGCGATTGGCGGCGCTGGAAATTCTGAAAGACATCAAGGGAGCGGCGTAGCCATGGCGAGCACGGGGCACGACGTTGTCATCATCGGCGGCGGCCATAACGGGCTGATCACCGCTTACTATCTGGCGAAGGCGGGATACAAACCGCTCGTCCTTGAACGCAGCGCGCAGGTTGGCGGGGCTGCGGTCACCGACGAATTTCATCCCGGATTTCGTTGTTCGACCTTGGCGCACACCGCGGGGCCGATCCGGCCCGACGTCGTCCGCGATCTGCAACTGGAAAAGTACGGGCTGAAGATGATCACGCCAGATGTTTGCGTGACGGCGCTTTCGCCGGATGGGCGGGCTTTATCGCTGTATCAAGACGCAGGTAAATCGGCACAGGCGATCGCAGCGTTCTCCGAGAAGGATGCGGCAAAGTATCCGGAGTTTCAGCAGTCGCTAGGCAAAATCGCTAAGGTAATCGGGGAAGCGCTGGCGACTACGCCACCGGATATCGACAATCCGTCGAATGGTGATCTTTGGAGCATGTTGAAGACCGGGCGCGCCATTCGCAAGCTCGGCAAGAAGGATATGTTCCGGCTGCTGCGCTGGGGACCGATGGCCGTAGCCGATTTGGCTTCGGAATATTTCGAGACCGAACTGCTACGAGCGGTCATTGCGGCTCGCGGAGTCTTTGGGACATTCCTTGGGCCGTGGTCGGCGGGGAGCGCGCTGATTCTGCTGATCCGCGCGGCGGCCGATCCTCATCCGGCAGGCTCGGCTTCGTTCGCTGCGGGCGGAATCGGCGCAGTCACACAGGCGATGGCCTCGGCCGGAAAAGCAGCCGGAGTCGAGATTCGCACCGGTGCCGAAGTGATTGAGATTCGCGTGCAGAATGGCGCGGCTACCGGTGTGCTGCTCTCGACGGGTGAGGAAATTCATGCCAAGGCGGTCATCTCCAACGCCGACCCCAAGCGCACGCTGCTCAAGCTGACCGACCCGGTGCATCTCTCGCCGGACTTTGTGCAGAAGCTGCAGCATTTCCGCGGGAATGGGACGGTCGCCAAGGTTAATCTTGCGCTCTCGGCCCTGCCGACTTTCACCGCGCTCAAGAATGGCGATGCTTCCGCGTTGAAGGGACGCATCCACATCGGCAACGAGATTGATTATCTGGAGCGGGCGTTCGACGAGTCGAAGTATGGGAATTTTTCGAAGCAGCCGTATCTGGAGGTCACGATTCCGTCTTTGACCGATCCGACGCTGGCGCCGGAAGGTAAGCATGTCATGTCGATTTACATGCAGTACGCGCCCTACAAATTGAAAGACGACTGGGAACAGCAGCGCAAGGCATTGGGGCAAACCGTGGTGCAGACGCTGGCGCAGTATGCTCCGAATTTGCCGGAACTGATTTTGACGCACCAGATCATCACACCGCGAGATCTCGAAGAGAAGTACGGGCTGACCGGCGGGCAGATTTTCCACGGGGACCTGGCGCTGGATCAGTTTTTCACCATGCGTCCGCTACTGGATTGGGCGCGGTACAAGACTCCGATCGAGAATTTGTATTTGTGCGGGAGTGGAACGCACCCGGGCGCGGGGCTGACGGGCGGTTCGGGCGCGAACGCGGCGCGGGAGATTTTGAAAGAGTTGAAACGCTAATTGATCTAATGTCACGCCTGAACTACTGTCATCCTGAGTGAAGCGAAGGCCTCGTGCAACTTGTCGGCGGCAACGCTGCACGCCTGTTGCATAGATCCTTCGTCGGTCAAGAAGTGCCCTCCTCAGGATGGGAATGAGAATGCGACTCCGGCTATGAAGAATTCCGCCATCCTGCTCGTATCCTGCCCTGACGCGAAAGGCGAAGTCGCGACCATTGCTGACTTTGTTTTCCGCCACGGTGGAAATATTTTGCATGCCGATGAGCATGCCGATGAAGAGTCCGGCTTATTTCTGATGCGAGTGGAGTTCGATCCCAAAGACTTCACGATCAATCTCTCCGACTTCGGCAAATATTTTGCGCCGATTGCGGAAACCTATCACATGAAGTGGCGACTGGCGCAGTCTTCGCAACACCAGCGCATGGTCGTCATGGTCTCGAAGTACGATCACTGCCTGGTGGATCTGCTCTACCGGCACAAGAGCGGCGAGTTGGCCTGCGACATTCCGCTGATTATTTCGAACCACGACGACAATCAGGCCATCGCAGAGTTCTACAAGATTCCCTATGTGGTGGTGCCAGTCACGAAAGACAACAAGCGCGACGCCGAGGCACGCATCCACGCTCTGATGGACGAGCACAAGCCGGACTTCGTGGTGCTGGCGCGGTATATGCAGATTCTTTCGAACGAATTCGTCAACCGGTATCCGCAGCAGATTATCAATATCCACCACTCCTTTCTGCCGGCGTTTGTGGGAGCGCGGCCGTACCACCAGGCGTTTGAGCGTGGAGTAAAGATCATTGGCGCGACCAGCCACTATGTCACCGAGGTGCTCGACGACGGACCGATCATTGAGCAGGATGTCGTGCGAGTCTCGCATCGCGATACGGTCGAGGATTTGATTCGCAAGGGACGCGATTTGGAAAAGGTTGTTCTTTCGCGCGCTGTGCGATGGCATGTGGAGAATCGCGTGCTGGTGTACGGAAATAAGACGGTGGTGTTTTGAGCCGGCGTTTGCAGCCCCGCCTCTTACGGCTCGGGCAACCGGGTGCCGTCCCTACGCGACTCGTTCCACCTCTCTGAACCTTACCCAGGACTTACGTCCTGGGCTAACGAATGGCGCCGCTTCGCGGCTGTAGATTGGCTGGGAGCGACTGCAGCCTTATCCACAACCTCTGCGGCTCTAACAGAACGTATTACTGCCGTCAGACTGCGCTTTCTGATCTACAACATCTGCGTTGCTGATTCTCCTACCCCTCGCACCGGCTTGCGCAGCCGCTCAGATGACATCTTTATCGTGCCAACTTTGCTGTGTCGCGCGGAAGTCCATGTACTTCCGGGAACTCTTTTCCCTCTGCTTCCGCCGCTCCGCTAGTAACTTGCACCGAAAGTAACATTTCGTTTTTACTTAAACATGAGTAAAGTTTTAAACGAACGCTGCTCTCGGGGGCATTTTGGCCGAAGATCTTCGGTTTGAATTAGCCATATTGGCGACGGTGCAGGGCTTCTACCAGAAGCTGCTGCGCGATGCGCTTGGCGGGGACGTGCCGATTCCGCGCGACCTCGACGAGGACGCGTTGCGCCATTCCGAGCGCGAACTTCCCAACACTTTGTCGCGGATGTACCGCTGGCTGCATTTGCTGGATATGGCGATCACGCCCGCCATGCTGCGCCAGGCGTTGACTCCCGATACGGACTCTGAAGTCGCCGAAGCGCTGCTGCGGTATTTCGTGCGGCGGCGCGAACCGAGCGATGTCAATCGCGACAAAACGGATCTGATTGCAACCTTTCTATATCGCCATCCACGAGTACCCGGGCAGTGGGAGCAGAGCGGGTATGGGCTGGACGGGGCGCTGCCGCTTTCGCCGTTTGAAATCGCGCTGATCGAAATTCTGGCGGACACCGACGTTCCGTCGCTGCCGGAAGAGCATGTGCAACTGTTGCGGCGCTTCGATCCGCTGCTCGAAGAAGTGGCGCGCTTCCGGGATTTTAATTCGCTGATCGATTCCGGGATGATCGGGCGGGTGCGTGAGCTCAAGCAGTGGCTGGATGCATCTTTCTACCATCCCGGCGTGCTGGCCACGGTATCGGCCTACAACACGGCGTTTGGAAGGAAGTTCGACGAGCTGTTCGCCAAGGCTTTGAACGAGATCAAGAGCTTCGGGCAGGCTCTGGAAGAAATGGGCGGAACGATTCTCACCACGGTTGACGGAGTGGAAGTGACCGTCGAGCATGTGGCGGCGATCGAGGAAAAACAGCTGCTGGAAGCAGACTACGGCAGCACGCTGGAGAAATTTCGCAGGGTATCGAAGCTGAAAAAGGAACTGGACCGCCGGCCCCCGATCCGGCGCTCGTTGCTGACGCCGGCGGCGCAGCACACGCGAGCGGCGGGTGGCGCGGCGGCGGCAGCGAAAGCGGCCAAAGCTGCGGCGCCAAAGGCTCCAGTCGAGGTTCCGGTATTTCAGCCGCCAGCGATCACGGCACATCAGCTTTCCGCCGAGGAAGCGAAGCTCCGGCGGGTCGAAGAATCGATTCGCGTGTTCGTGCGCGTGGCCGATCCCAAGTACCGGCAAGTGGTCCCGATGCGCTTCTTCAACCTGACACTGACTGCGCCCGAGGCCGATGCCTATGGCGCCGGATTCCTGGAAGAGAAGAGCCTGCGAGCCGAAGTGGCGCGAACCCTGATCCGGATGGTGTCGATCTCGGCGCGAATTAGCACCGAACTGGAAGAACTGAAGCGCAGCCAGAAGATGTCGTCTCTGTGGAAGCTGCACGCCGATTCTGTGGTCGTGCTGCTCGATATGGCCAGCACTTCAACGGAAGAGGCCGGAAGCGTTACGAAACTGGCCGAGCAGAATGGCGCCGGAACGGCCGCCCGAACGATTCACGAGTCGGTGCAAAAGCTGCGGAATCAGGCGGATGTCGCGGTGAAGACGCTGGCGAACGTCAGCTAGACAGCTTCCGACTCTTCAAATCCCAACGACCACCTAAGTCCACTTCCGCCTTGATGTTTTGGTTCATTCGCAGCGAACAAATGGCGCAAGCTTATGCTAACACCTGTTTAAGTCAGTGGCGAGGAGAGTAGAATCCGGTCGTGCGCTACCTCTTCACGGTCATCGCGGGCATTGCAGTCGCGATTGCTTGGTCGACAATGTGGGACTTGCTGCTCGGTATGCCGGTGACTTTCTTTCGCCGAAAGGCGAAAGATTGTATTGCGACCCGGGAAAGACTGATGCGTATGGGCCAGTTTAGATGCGTCCTAACGGTTGGAGTGCTTAGATCGGGTCTGGGATTCGGGCTGGCAATGGCGACCTACGATCTCTTGTTAGACCGCAGCCCACACGATTGGCACACTGAAGCAGTTAAGTTTGGGGTCCAGTGTTTGTTTTTCGGCTTGCTTTCGGGAGCGTTGACCTGGGATGCCGCGTTCCACGAAAAAGGCTCTCCACCTCCCCTAGGTCCTCCGCCTCCGCTAGTAAGATGAGTGGGTTGGTGGTTGACGTAACATCCCCATATCACTCATCTTGGCCCTTGAGGCGCTCGCGGTTCTTTTTTTGCGAGCCATTTCAGAACTTCCCGAATGATCAAGGAAAAGAAAAGACGGGCGAAATTCGCCCGTCTTTGTCATGCTCAGTAGCTCGCGACTCACCGCTCGAGAGCTAGTTGATATCGAACTGCTGCTGGTGCACGGCGGCGTCGCTTTTCACGATGATGGTGCGCTTGGTCAGCTCTTCCATTTCGTTCAGCAGGCGGCCGTTGTTCGACTTTAGTTCTTTGGCGACATCGGGATGCACGCGCAGCATGACATCTTCATGCTCCAGGTGCTTGGCAATCTTCCGCATCTCGACGTAAATCTCGTTGCAGACCGTGGTCACAGATTTCACGTAGCCGGTCGATTCGCAATACGGGCAAGGTGCGCCGATGGTGCGTTCGAGCGACTGCTTCACTCGCTTGCGGGTGATCGCCACCAGGCCGAAATCGTTGAACTGCAGGGTTTTCGAGGGAGCGCGGTCGTGCCGAAGTTCCTCCTCCAGAGCCTGCATGACGCGCTGGCGGTTGCGGCGCTCATCCATATCGATGAAGTCGATGATGATGATGCCGCCGAGATCGCGCAGGCGAATCTGCCGGACGATTTCTTTGATCGCATCGACGTTGGTTTTGACGATGGTGTCTTCGAGGCGCGCCGTCTTGCCGACGTATTTGCCGGTATTGATGTCAATGGCCACCAGCGCCTCGGTCTGGTTGATGACGATGTATCCGCCGCTCTTGAGCCAGACTTTCGACTTGAGGGCCTTGTTCATCTCTTCCTGCAAGCCGAACTGCTCGAACAGAGGCGTTTCCTTGGTGTAGAGCTTGACGCGCTTGACCATCCCCGGCTGAAAGCGGTTGAAGAAACGCAGAATCCGTTCGTACTCGGGTTCGGTATCGACCCAGATCACGTTAAAGTCGCTGGTGACCTGGTCGCGCAGCACGCGCTCGACGACGTTGAGATCGTGATAGATCAGCGCAGGCGGCTTGGAGGCTTCGGCGCGATTCTTGATGTCCTGCCAGAGACCTTTGAGGAAGCGGATGTCAGCGCGGAGTTCTTCTTCGCTGGCGCTCTGCGCGGCGGTGCGGACGATGAAGCCGCCGTGACCGTTTTCGCGCTCGCTGAGGATGATGCGCTTCAGACGCTGGCGCTCTTCCTCGGAGGAAATCTTGCGGGAGACGCCGGTGTGATTGACCGTCGGCATGTAGACGAGGAAGCGGCCGGGCAGAGCGATGTGGCTGGTGATGCGCGCGCCCTTCTTGCCGATGGGCTCCTTGGCGATTTGAACCAGAATTTCCTGGCCTTCTTTCAGCAAGTCGCTAATCAGAGGAACGGGAGCGGACTCGCGGCGGCGGAAGCGGCGGCCACCCTGGCCACGGCGCTGGCGATCTCCTCCGCCCCGGCGTTCGTAGCCTGGACGATCGGGGCGCGGACGCTGGGTGCGCGCTGTGTAACCGGCGGTCGTCGAAGGTGCGCGGACTTCGACGCGGGCGTCGACGGTGCCGTTGCCGCGGGCTTCTGCGTCGAGCATGGCCTCGGCCTGGGCTTGCGCCTCTTCCAGTTCGAGTTCTTCGCTGTCTTCCTCGCCTTCCGGATGCGCAGCTTCGGCGGGATGCGCCTCGCCAGAATCGGTGAGAGACGCCTGATGAATCTCGGCAACCGTCTCGCGGGCATCGCCGTTCAGGTGTCCGGGGCCGGCCTGGGTTTCTTCTTCGAATTCTTCGTAACCTTCATCGGAAGAAGCTTCGTAATGGATAGTGCCGGCTTCTTCTTCGTCGATCGTCTCCTCTTCCATCGTCCCGGGAGCGGCGAAAACAGGAGCCTCTTGTGCGCGTGGGCTCAGGCGATCGGCGGCTTCGGCCAGCGCTCGGGGATTGTCGTCAGCAGAGACTTCCTCTTCCTCGATTTCTTCGTGCTCGACTTCTTGTTCTGGCTCGATCGGCTCGGGCTCGACCGTTACCGTCGACTCACCCGGCCATCCGAGAGAAGGCACACTGGCGGCTTCCGGACGGCGGAATTCCTGATTCCAATCGGTCGAGGTTGAGGCAGAATCGGCGTGCTCTTCGTGAGCCGGATGACTGTCCTCGTGCTCCTCGTGGAGCGGCTCGGCCGAAGATTCGGTCGCAGCAAAGATGGGCTCATCCTCGGGGAAGGTGGCTGCCAGGGGCGCGACGGACTCGGAATTAGCTTCCGCGAGCTCCTGATCTAATGCCTTGGGCTCCTCAGGCTCGTGGACCTGTTGAACCGCGGCAGGCTGCGCATAGCGCGAATACTTGGAAATCGATTCCCCGGGCAGGAGCATCGGTGTGTAGCCGGGAGGCGGGCCGGACGGCTGGCTTCGGGAAGATTCCTGCGAACGGGGCGGGGCGCTCTCAGCTACGGGACGAGAGAAGCGCTCCGGGCGATCTCCGCCGCGGTCTGCGCTGCGCTCTGGGCCACGATCTGAACTTCGATCGGGGCTTCGCTCGGAACCACGATCCGCACCTCGTTCCGGACCCCGATCTCGGCCATCGCGGCGTCCTCCACGGCGGCGACGGCGTCCACGGAAGCTGCCGCGGTCGCGATTCTGGGAGTCTCCACCGGGCTGCGGCTCAGCCGTCTCGGTAGTCGCACCTGCGGAAGGGGCCTGGGCCAGGTTATCGGCCTCGAAAGTGCCTTCGTCGGTATCATCCTGCAGCACCGGTTCGGCGCTGGCAATGTCGGTTGCTTCCCCATTGCCCGGGGCAGCTTCCGCTCGTTGTGGTTGCTGGCGCAAATCAGGTACGGCGCGGGTGGCGGGAACCGAATCGGTCAGATCGTCGTCGTGCTCTTCCAACTCCATGAAGTCGGAGACATACAGGAAGGCGTCGCGCTCCAGGCCGATGTCGACAAAAGCCGACTGCATGCCGGGCAGGACGCGGGTGACGCGGCCCTTATAGATGGATCCAGCCAGGGTGTATTCGTTCTCGCGCTCAAGATAGACTTCCGCGAGCAGGTCGTCTTCCACCAGACCCACTTTGGTTTCGTGGGGGGTGGAAGAGACAAATAGTTCCTTATTCATTGAGACTCCGGTCCCGCCCTGACTCATCAAGGAGTCGGGCAGGATTCACCGGGTGGAGTCAGAAGGGATGCGGGAGGATTGAGCGTCGCGAGGCTGCCCCGGATAGGGGACGGCTTGGGCTAGACAGTTGTTCTGCTAGCCGAATCCGCTGCACAAGCTTGGGAATCTTTTGCACTTATCGCTTTAGCTTCTGCCGGGGTTTGTGACCGCACTCTCAGACCCACTTTGGGTCGGGGGGCCGTTCCCTGCCCGGCTGACTTCTTAACTTCAATCCTGCCCGGCCTTTCCTGTTCCGACTGGCCGGTGAAATGCCCCCTTTACGCGAGGGCGATCGATATTTTTGGGGCTGTGCCTTCAGGCGCAGCGGACTGCTTCCTGCCGTTTCTTCCCTGTTCGAAACTTGTGAAACTACCGTTCCTGGACCTGTACTTCTGTGTTCTTGACCAGCCGGCTCACCCAGCTAGTTTACGAACCGGCGCATACGAACATTCATGACCATCCCCAGCGCCAGGAACATGAACAACACGGAAGACCCACCATAACTCATCAGCGGCAGGGGTATTCCGGTGACCGGCATAAAGCCAACCACCATGCCGACATTGACCAGGATATGGAAGCTAAGCACAGCCACCACTCCCATTACAACGAATGTGCCAGCGCGGTCGGGCGCTGTTTGCGCATTCTGCGTCAAACGCATCAGCACAATGAAGTATAGCAGCAGAACCCCGAGAGCGCCTACGAAACCATGTTCCTCAGAAAAGGCGGCGAAAATGAAGTCCGTTTGCGGAACGGGGAGGAAAGCCCCATGTGTTTGAGAGCCTTTGCCGCCCCAAAGGCCTCCGGAGCCAACAGCGATCTTGGATTGCTCAACTTGGTACCCCGAGCCCTGAGGGTCGAGTTCGGGATCAATAAAGCTGGTCAGGCGCTGCTTCTGGTAGGACTTGAGAACGTGCACCCGCGGAACCAGGAAGACGGCGCTGATTCCGATCAGGCCCAGCAGGGCCACAGCGAGTCCCTGCTTCCATTGCAGCCCACCCAGGAAAATACCCATAACGGCGATGGGAACGTAGGTCAGGGCGGTGCCAAGGTCGGGCTGAGCCAGGACCATGAGCATGGGAACGCCGACAATGGCGCCCGCCTTCATGAAATCTGCCCAAGAGAGTTCGCGCTGCCGCATGTCGGCAAAATACTTGGCGACGGCGAGAATCAGGATCAGTTTGACCCACTCGGAGGGCTGGAAGTGATTGCCGCCCGGCATCTTGATCCAGCGGCGGGCTCCCAGATACTTCTGGCCGAAGACCATAACCGCCATCAGCGATCCGACCGCGGCAATGTAAAACCAGTGAATCTGGTCGAGCAAGGCCTGGTAGTTGATCAGACTGACGAGGAACATCGCGCCGACGCCCCCGAGCACCCAGTAGACCTGTTTGACGTGGGAGCCCGCGAACTTGGTATGCATGGTGGCGCTATGGATCTCCATTACGCCCATGCCACAGATGAGTAGCACGAAGCCCAGAAGGACCCAGTCGAAATCGCGGTATGAGACGTAGCGACTCATGAGTACCGAGTACCCGGTACCGAGTACCGAGCAACCCCCTCTATGCTGTGACCGTGATTAGGGTGCGCACCAATCATGTTCTTTCTTTCTCGGTTCTCGGTTCTCGGTTCTCGGTTCTCGCTACGCGGTACTCGTAACTACCTCATTCCCGGGGCGGCCGTGGCCAGCACCGGTTGCCTCTTCGGCAGAGCAATTTCAAAGCGGCCGGCTTGCAGCGCGTCTTTGCTGGTGCCGCCGTCGG
This sequence comes from uncultured Acidobacteriota bacterium, assembly GCA_963765015.1. Taxonomy (GTDB): domain Bacteria; phylum Acidobacteriota; class Terriglobia; order Terriglobales; family Acidobacteriaceae; genus Sulfotelmatobacter. Next base: position 39,902 of record CAVXVD010000126.1, read on the forward strand.
GGTCGGGAGCGGTCCACAGGCCTCCGATGTCCACGTTGGTTTTATCCTTCGGCTGTTCCACCATCTTCTGCGGAGCGCGGTGCTGTTTTTCGACGTAGGCCTTGATGACTTGCGTGGCCAGCCGCGCGGCCAGCCTGCCGTGCTCGCCGCCCTGGAACAACACGCAGACCACGATGTCAGGGTTACGGCGCGGGGTAAATCCGACGAACCAGCCGTTCTGGGCGAGGTCTTCGCTGTTTTTGAACCGGGCGCGGGTGGCAAGCGAAACAATCTGCGCTGAGCCAGTCTTGCCGGCAATGTCGATGCCCGGAATATGGGCCGAGGGCGCGGTGCCTTCCGGCAACAAGACCCGCCCCATCGCGTCGGTAATAAAAGTCCATCCCGCCGGGTCAATGGGGACATTTTTCACTTCGGTGATGTGACTGGTTTCCACGTAGCCCGGAGGTACTTCAGTAGGATTGATGACGTGGGGGACGACCATGCGTCCGCCCATGGAGATAGCACTGATGGCGCGCAGCAGTTGCACCGGCGTGATGGCAACGGCGCCCTGGCCGATGCCAACGGAAATGGTTTCGCCCGCAAACCACTTCTGCTTGAAGTTCTTGATCTTCCATTCTTCGGAGGGCATGACGCCGCTCACTTCGTTAGGCAGATCGATTCCAGTTTTTTGGCCGAGCCCGAGGTCGGTTGCGTATTTCGCGATGCGGTCGATGCCGAGTTTTTCGGCCAGCGTATAGAAGAAGACATCGCAGGACTGGTAGATCGCCTTTTCCAGAGTGACGGGGCCGTGTCCGCCCTTGACCCAGCAGCCGAAGCGCCGTCCATAAAATTCCGCGCCGCCCGTGCAATTCACGTGGAGATCCTGCGCAATGTGTTCCTGCCATCCTGCGACCGACATGATGATCTTGAAGGTCGAACCGGGGGCAAGCTGCGCCTGGATGGCTTTGTTCAACAACGGCTTGTCGGGATCGGTGACCAGCTTGTTCCATTCATCGCGGGAAACGCGGACGGCAAAATCGTTAGGATCAAACGTAGGCCCGCTCACCATGGCAAGAATTTCCCCGTTGTGAGGGTCCATGGCGACGACGGCTCCGTTCTTCCCTGCCAGAGCCTCTTCGGCGGCAATCTGCAGATCGATATCGATGGTGAGCTTGAGTTGTTTGCCGGGCACTGCATCGGTTTCGCCGAGGCGTCCAACTTCGCGCCCGCGGCTGTCGACCAGCGCCTGACGCGATCCGTTCTTGCCCATCAACAGCGTGTTGTACTGGCGCTCGACACCGGAAATTCCGACCACGTCGCCGGCGTTGTACAACTCAAATTGCGGCTGGTTCAGCATGTCTTCGCTGACCTCGCCGACATAGCCAATCAGGTGCGCCATGAAACCGTTGCGCGGATACAGGCGCCGGTGCGCCATGATGGTGTCGAGTTCCGGAAGTTCGTTGCGGTGGGCCTCGATGAACTGCAGTTCGTCGGGAGTGATGTCTTCCTTCAGGAAAATCGGCTGGTACTGCGGAAGTGAGGCGAAGCGCCGAATGCGGGCACGCACTTCGTTGGGATCGAGGTGCAGGCCTTGCGCAATCAAGTCGGCATCCCCGGCAAGATCACGGGTAGAGTCGCGCATCATCAGCGCGGAGAATGACGGATAGTTGTCGACAATCGTCCGACCTTCGCGATCGAGAATCTTGCCGCGAGGGGCGAGCACGGGCACATTGCGAATGCGATTTTTTTCCGCGGCCAGCGAGTAGTAATCGCTCTGCATCACCTGCAGGCGCCACAGCCCGTACGCCAGCACCAGGAAGATGGCGAGGATGATGTATTGCGCCGCCGTCAGGCGGATCGGAGATACTTTTTCGTCGCGGCCGAACATCAGTTCTGAGTTCTCAGTTCTCAGTTTTCAGTTCTCAGTTGCGGAGCACTCGTCCTGTGGGGCCACGCCGAAAGAGCAGAAAACTGGCAATACTTTAAGATCAATTCTAATCCCAACCGGCTTCCCTCGATTGCTCCAGCGGTGACGTAAGTCACAGACTCAGTTTTGCTGAGAACCGAGAACTGAGAACTTTCCTCACGTTCTCTGCTTGAACTTGTCGAGCACGAAGTAGAGCATCACTCCCAGGACGGCGTTCACCACTCCCGCCAGGATTTGTTGTCCCCAGATCCAGGTTTGGGTCATGCTGACCAACCCGTGGGCCACGGTGAAGTGGACGGCGGCATGCACAAAATAAAAGCCCAGAGTGACCAGAAAACGGGCACCGGCGTTTTCCACGTCGAGTTTCACGCCCAGGGACGAGGCGCCATAGCCTACGACCGTCTTGGCGATGCCGTAGATCCCAATTGGATTGTGGCCGAGCATGTCCTGCGCCAGGCCGATGATCGCTCCGGTAAACAGTCCGGCGACGGGGCTGCGACGGGCCATGGCGAAGAAGATCGTCACCAGCAGCGGTAGGTCTACGTAACGGGCGAACAGCGGGAAACGGAGCGGCACAAATGCCTGTAGAAACAGGGCTAATAAAGGCACGCCAAAGGTGACCGGAATACTGAAACGGTAAACCTCAACCTGCTCCCCGGATGTGTAGGTAATAGGCACGCTAGTTGGGGCTCGTTTCCGGAGCGGGCGATGGCAAATTCGATGGCGGCGGCGCAGGCTTGTCGGGCAATGCTTTGTCGGGCACAGCCTCGATGCTCGCGGGCTTGGCCGGGGAGGCTTGCGCTTTTGACCCGGCCGGCGTACTCGTGGGATTGGCCTTTGGAGCCGTGGAAGTGGAGTCGGTCGCCTTCCTCGGCTGCGCTGGCTTGGCAGCGTTCCCGGTGGTTGTAGTGCCGCTTCCTACCGGATTCTTGAGGGTGAGCGATGTCGATGGCGCGGTTACTCCGGCGGGCTTGACTCCGTTTGCGGTGACTCCAGTCGTCTTCGCCCCCGCCGTTTGGGGAGCAACGGGCGAGATGGCAGGCTTGGTGGATCCTTCTGAATGAACGCCCACCGAAGCGGCATCCGCGACGGGCTTGTCGGGAACAGAAGGCAGACGCTGAGCTAGAATGTCCGCCGCCCGGACGCGAATGCCCTCTTCCGCGATAGATTGCTGTTCCTGCTTCTGGGTCAACACCAGCACTTCTTCGAGTCGACTGAGGTCGGCAGCCGGCTTGATCTTGATATTCAAGAATAGATCTTTGCCGTTTCCGACCTTGGTGACGGTGCCGACGTGAAGACCCTTGGGAAAGATGCGATCTCCGCCGCTGGTCAGAACGGTTTCTCCGACAGGAACCTGCTCGTCACTCATCACCCGCTCGATGGTGACCTCGCCATTGGGAGTACCGCGCAGCACGCCCTGCAAGCGCGACTTCTCGAGAATCACTCCGACGCCGCTGCTCTGGTCATTAATCAGCAGCACCTGGGATTCTCGTGGAGTCGTCCATGATTGGAGAACCTTCCCCACAATTCCGTCGGCGGTGATTACGGCCATGTCGGGCCTCAGGCCGTCCTGATAGCCTTTGTCGATGTAGACGATGCGCGAAAGATCGCTTCCGCCCGAACCGATGACCTGCGCGGCCACGGTCTTGGAAATAAACTGTTCCTTGAAAGCCAGCAAAGTCTGCAAGCGGCGGGCCTGCGCTGCATCTTCGGTGAGCCGCACCTGCTCAAGACGCATCTGCTCGATCTGTAGTTTGAGCTGGCGATTTTCGGCTCGAACGCCGCGTAAATAGAAATAGTTGTGCCAGATGTTGCCGGAGCCACTCTCGAACCACACCAGCACGCGCTCGAAGGGAGTGATTGCACCGACCGCCCAAACTCGAATCAGGCGCGTGTCATGCGCCTCGTTGTTGCCGCGCTTGACCTGCATCGCCAAGCCAAGCACCTGCAGAAACAACACGCCTACCAGGATAACGAGGTTGCGATAACGGCCGAGGACGGATTCCATAAAAGTCGCGAGTCCCGAGTCGCAAGTCCCGAGGGTTGAGCTTTACCCGGGACTCGGGGCTCGGGACGCTGGCTTATTCGATCGAGATCTTTCTCAGCAGCTTGAAATCGGAGAGCATCTTGCCGGTGCCGAGAACCACGCTGCACAGCGGATCGTCGGCAATGGAAACCGGCAGGCCGGTTTCTTCGCGGATACGCTTGTCGAGGTTCTTGAGCAGAGCGCCGCCGCCGGTCAGCACGATGCCGCGATCGCTGATGTCGGCCGAGAGCTCGGGAGGCGTCCGTTCGAGAGCCACGCGAATCGCGTTCATGATGGTTGAAACACATTCGCTGAGAGCTTCGCGGATTTCGCCGTCGTCGACCGTGATCGTCTTGGGCACGCCCTCGATCAGGTTGCGACCCTTGATTTCCATCGTCATCGGCTTGTCGAGCTGGTGGGCGGAGCCGATTTCCATCTTGATCTGCTCGGCGGTACGTTCGCCAATCAGCAGGTTATATTTCCGCTTCAGATAATTCATGACCGCTTCGTCCATCTGGTTGCCCGCCATGCGGACGGAACGCGAATAGACGATGCCGCTCAGAGAAATTACGGCGATGTCAGTGGTGCCGCCGCCGATATCGACGACCATGTTGCCGCTGGGCTCGGTGATGGGCAGGCCGGCGCCGATCGCCGCCACCATCGCCTGTTCCACAAGATGCACTTCGCTGGCCTTGGCGCGATACGCCGAGTCCATGACCGCGCGTTTTTCCACCTGCGTGATTTCCGAAGGCACTCCAATCACGATCCGCGGATGCACCAGCATCTTGCGGTTGTGGGCCTTCTGAATGAAATAGTTCAGCATCTTCTCGGTGACTTTGAAGTCGGCGATGACACCATCTTTCATGGGCTTGATGGCGACGATGTTGCCAGGCGTGCGGCCCAGCATCTCTTTCGCTTCTTTGCCCACCGCTTCCACCTCGCCCGTGTTTTTGTTGATGGCGACGATGGAGGGCTCGTTGACCACGATGCCCTTGCCACGCGCGTACACGAGGGTGTTAGCAGTGCCGAGATCGATGGCCAGATCGCTGGAAAAAATGCTGAACAGCGACCGGAGGTTATGCGCGCGTGTGCCGTTAGAGTATCCGTTATTTGACATGACCAAATGTTCCCGCGTCTTTCTACGTGCTGCTTTGCCGGGAGTGTTCCCGGTGTGTTTCTATTTTTTGTCAGGGATGCTGGCTGTCTCTATTCTACGGGATGCACAGCTACCCTGCTTACATCAGGTTTCAAAGTTCCAGAAAACGTGTTTCAAAGTTTCAAGGTTTCAGAGTTTGAACGTTTGAAAAACTCACAAACTCCTGAACGAATGCGCTTTTAAGACCTTGAAACCTTGCAACTTTGAAACCTCGAAACTTTGTGCTTACTGGATCACGATCTTCGTCTGCTGCGTATTCACTCCGCCCTGCGCCGTCTGCGCCGTCACCGTGATGACAGCCTCGCCCGTCGGCAATGGCGGAGTAAAGTAATGAAAGCCGCCATCGGAGTTGATCATGGGAACTTCGCTTCCATTTACCATGACCCGCGCTCCGGTCTGGGTCTTGCCAGTTATCTCGATCACGTGCCCGTGTTGGATAAAAGGATCCAGATCCAATTCGATTGCCTCCGTCTCCTTGCCCTTGGAGATGATGGTGAAGCGGTTCTTCTCGCTTTCCACCGACTCCTTGCCTGAGGCGTCGTAGGACTGAACTGCCCAGTAATACGCGCCTTCTCCCAGGCTGGTGACGGTTACCGCTGCCGTATTAACCTTTTTGTCAACCAGTGTAGAGGAAAAGTAAGGATTGCGGGAGATGCGAAGCCGGTAACCAACTGCATTCGCCATCGCGGTCCAGGAAAACTCCACATCTTTGGTCGCTTCCCCCTGGGAAAACAGCGGAGCCATGTTGGCGGGAGCAATCGGGACTGGTGGTCCGATCTCCTTGGCCTTCTCAAGGTGCGACTGCTCCCCCTGAAAACTCACTTTTTCCCAGTTGGCCAGCTTTACGGTTTCTCCGTTCCGGGTGACCTCGCCCGTACCTTTTTTCATCAGGATTTCGTGCTGCTCCGATTTCGGATCGTTGTGCACTTGCGCCGCAGACTCGGGAGACAGAGACGCGGTAGCGCCGGCCACAATCACCTGCGATTTCGAACCCTGACTGTATGTCGCGGTCGAGAGATCGACCGTTCCGGTGCTGACGGCCACGGCCACATTGGTCTGCTGCTGATCGTTGGCCGAGTTCTCTTCCACCACAATCAGCGAATCCTGCTTCACGGTATAGCTGGTACCGTCGTTGAAGACTACTTTCGCCATACCCTCCGAACCAGTTTGCACGACATCCCCTTTTTCGAGGGGGATATTGTAGTCGGCCGGAACCCAGCTGTTCCCGCTACCTTTCTTCACGCGTACGGTGCCGTCCAATGCCGTGAAGTGAGCCTGTTGCGCGGTGGAGACTCCGGTGCCCGTCGCAGGAGCCATGCCGGCGACGCGTTCCAGAAGCTTAGAAGCAATGCCCTCTGATTTCTTGATGCCCGCTTGGGTGAACTGGGGAAAGGTAAAGTACATCGCGGCAAAAACGATCGAGGCGCCGGCCACGATCAGCAGCGCGACGCTGCGGTACGAGACCGTCGTCCATGCGATGTGGACCCCCGGTTTATTGTTGTTCGAAGACACGCGTCCGGAAAACCTTCACGATTTGCAGGCTCAAAGAAAACGGTAGCACAGTAAAATTGAGGAAAAGTACAGGTAATGGGCATGGAGGGTTACCGAAGTGCCCGATGTGGGAAGGAGGCCGGTTTCTGAAGCGCGCGAGCCTCACCCGGGAGTGAAGTCCGGCGGTCTGGCGGTACACGAACTAACCACTAACGGCACGAAGGGCGGCAATCGATTGTCCGCATGTGCGGCCTTTGTCTTGTCCTCCGCATGCCCCTCCCTTGCCGCTCCTTCCCTGCAGGTTGTAGCATCAAAAGGTTTGGCATTCATCGTTCTTGTGACCGTAAGGAGACATCATGGCAACCGATACATTTACTGCCCCCGCCACCCTCAGCGACAGCCAGACGAGGGTTTTTAAGAACTTCATCGACGGCGAGTGGGTCGAGTCCTCGACCGGGGAGACTTTCGAAAACCGGAATCCCGCCGACACGCGCGACCTGGTAGGAATCTTCCAGAAGTCGGCCAAGGCCGACGTGGACGCGGCGGTCGATGCCGCCAAGCGAGCTTTCAACAAGTGGCGCCTGGTACCCGCCCCGCGCCGCGCGGAAGTCGTCTTCCGCGCCGCCGAGATCTTGATTGAGCGGAAAGAAGAGTATGCACGGGAAATGACGCGCGAGATGGGCAAGGTACTGGCCGAGACCCGGGGCGACGTGCAGGAAGCTATCGACGCGGCTTACTACAATGCCGGCGAAGGACGCCGCCTGTTTGGTCCCACGGTGCCGTCGGAGATGCCGAATAAATTTGCCATGGCAGTGCGGCAACCGATCGGCGTTTGCGGGATGATCACCCCCTGGAACTTCCCCATGGCGATTTCGTCGTGGAAATTGCTGCCGGCAATCGTCTGCGGAAACACCTGCGTGATCAAACCGGCGCAGGACACGCCGTTGTCAACTTTCAACCTTGTCCGGGCCCTCTACGATGCCGGACTGCCGAAGGGCGTCATCAACGTGGTGGGCGGGTTTGGGGCGGATGTGGGAACGCCGATCGCCGAGCATCCGGACGTGCGCGCCGTTTCTTTGACAGGATCGTCCGCCGTAGGCCGGATTATTGGCGGAATCGCCGCGAAGAGTTTCAAACATTGCTCGCTCGAACTGGGCGGCAAGAATCCCATGATCGTGCTCGACGATGCCAACCTTGATCTGGCCATTGAAGGCGGCCTCTGGGGAGCGTTCGGCACGACGGGCCAGCGCTGCACGGCGACCAGCCGGATGATCGTGCAGAAGGGCGTGTATCGCGAATTCGTCGATCGCCTCGTCGAACGCGCGAAGAAACTGAAAGTGGGCAACGGTCTCGACGAAAGCGTGCAGATGGGACCGGCCGTCAACGAAAAGCAGTTGCAGACGGACCTCAGCTATGTCGAGATCGGCAAGAACGAAGGCGCGAAGCTGGTCTGCGGCGGCAACCGTCTGGATCAGGGAGAATACGCCCACGGCTGGTTCATGGAGCCGACGGTGTTTACCGATGTCAATCCGAAGATGCGCATTGCGCAGGAGGAAATTTTCGGGCCGGTGGTTTCCATCATTCCTTGCGAAGACCTGGAGGATGCGATCGAAATCGCGAACGGCATTGAGTACGGGCTTTCGTCGGCGCTCTATACGAAGGACGTCAACAAAGCGTTCTCGGCGATTCGCGACCTGTACGCTGGCATCACCTACATCAATGCACCGACCATCGGCGCAGAAGTTCATCTGCCATTTGGTGGCACCAAGGCCACGGGCAATGGGCATCGCGAGGGCGGCATCGGCGCGATTGATTTCTACACCGAGTGGAAGTCGGTGTACGTGGATTACTCCGACAAGCTGCAAAAGGCGCAGATCGACCGCGAAGACTAAGGCCGCTTTTGAGTCGGAATCGTTCAGCCGGCAGAGTCGAACTCTGCCGGCTATTCTTTTTTTGCTGCGACTCCCAGATGACGGTCCGCTCAAGTTCGTTTTTTGGCCACACGTTAGTAATCTTGTCCCCTTGCGGAGCGTGACCTACCTTGCCGAATGAGGCTTCCCTCCAGGTCTCAACTCTCACCCTTGGGGTTGTCTCGTGATGGAACGTCAATTCGGCATCATCCGGAGCCTGAGCGTCAGGAATAGGCTCTGTCTTTCCGCCCTGGCTGTGGTGCTCGGGCTAATGGCTATTTCCACTCCGCATCTTTCGGCTCAGGACGGGGCTAAGGCAAAACGTAAGGTCCTGGTGATGACGGAACCCGACTATCCCTACATCCTCAGGAATGCGCACTTTGAAGGACAAGTTCGCCTGAGTGTGACGGTACTTCCGAACGGGACGGTTGCCAAGGTCGAGTGTAAGGGAGGCAATCCCATGCTGGCCCAGTACGCCTCGATGGCTGTGATGCACTGGAAATACGCACCCGGCCCGGCTCAAAGCATCGAGGAAGCCGTGTTCTCATTCAACGCTAACAAGTAATTCTTCTCACTCGGTCGACTCTCGTCGGGCTGGCAGCGCAGATTTCCGCCCGCTACGCCGTCCCGTGCATTTAGAATTTCTCCTGAGCCGTGGCCCGGAAACTTCGCCGCGGCGAGGTTTCCATGACTCCGATCAGCCAAGCTCACGAGATCTCTGCCGCCTCCCGCCTCGAAAATGTTCGCTATGCCATTCGCGATTTAGCTTGCGTCGCCGATGAAGTCACCAAGCTCGGACACCGAGTCCTGCCGTTGAACGTGGGCGATCCGCTGAACTTCGATTTTCAGACACCGCCCCACATTATCGACGCGGTCTACCAGGCGATGCGCGAAGGGAAGAACGGATACGCTCCGTCCCCCGGAGTTCCCGAAGCACTCGAGGCGATTCGCGGGGAGGCGGCGCGCAAGGGCATCGCGACGGTGCGGGACGTTTTCGTCACGTCGGGCGTGAGCGAGACGGTCGATCTTTGCCTGTCGGCACTGGTAAATCCGGGGGAAGATGTACTCACTCCGAGCCCAGACTACCCGCTGTACTCGGCCGTGCTGTGCAAACTGGGCATACGGCTGAATGCTTACGATCTGAACGAAGAAGATGCCTGGCAACCGGAACTTGCCGACATCGAACGCAAGATCACTCCGCGCACGCGCGGAATCGTGCTGATCAATCCGAATAATCCGACGGGATCGCTGTGCACGCGGCAGATGCTGCAGCAGGTTGCCGAACTCGCCCGCCGGCATAACCTGATCGTCTTCTCGGACGAGATTTACGACAAGCTGATTCTCGAGGACACTCCGCACATCGCTTTTGCTTCGGTGGCGCCCGATGTGCCTTGCGTGACCTTCGGGGGCATGTCGAAAAACTATCTGGTGCCGGGATGGCGCATCGGATGGGGGATCGTCTCGGGCGATGCATCTGCCGTGAAGACCTATACGGAAGGCGTGCATCGACTGTTGCGCGCGCGCCTGTGCGCCAATCATCCGGAGCAGCACGCCATCAAGCCGGCACTCGAGGGCCCGCAGGATCATTTGGTCGAAGTGCAGCGCAAGCTGCGCTCCCGGCGCGATCTCACGCAGAAGTGGTGCGAGTCCACGCCACGGGTGAGTTGCGTCGCGCCGCGCGGGGCTTTTTATGCTTACCCCAAGATCGACATACCCGAGAGTGATGAAGTGTTCGTGAAGGAATTGATTCGCCAGAAACACGTGATGGTCGTCCACGGCTCCGGCTTTGGCCAAAAGCCGGGAACGAAGCATTTCCGGATAGTCTTCCTGCCGGATGAGCAGACGCTGACGAAGGCCTACGCAGGAATCGCGGATTTCATTCGCGAGCGCTACGGAAACGCCAGCTAGAGTGCATCGCAGCAACAGCTTCTAAAAGAACTCGTGTAGCCCCGGACGCATTCGTCCGGGGAGGCCGCTGGACGTTGCACGGAGCGGGCAAACGCGCCCGCCCCTACACAAACGCAGCGCTTTCTCTTTGCCCGTGAATCTGCTTAAATCAAGGCAGCGCAACACCGCGTGCCGGTGTTCGTACAACAGTGGTCGACATTCATTCGCACATTCTTCCAGAAGTAGATGACGGGCCCAAGTCATGGGACGTTGCGGTCGCCATGTGCCGCATGGCCGCGGCGGACGGGATCACTCACATGGTGGCCACGCCGCACGCCAACGATCGCTACCACTATGACCGGGAGTATCTGAAAGGGCTCCTCGATCACCTGCAGCAACTAATCGGCGGCACGCCGAAGCTGAGCCTCGGCTGCGACTTTCACCTCTCGTTTGACAATGTGCAGGACGCACTCGCGAATCCGTCTCGTTACGTGATCGATGACACCCGCTACCTGCTGGTGGAGTTCAGCAACTACAGCATTCCGCAACAGATTAACGACTCATTTACCAAGCTGGGAGACTGCGGGATTACCGTCATCGTCACGCATCCCGAACGCAATCCAATCCTGCGGGAAAGTCCGCAGCGGGTGGCGGAGTGGGCGGAACAGGGCTGCGTGGTGCAGGTGACGGGCTCGGCGTTGACCGGATACTGGGGCGATCGCAGCCGCCGCGCCGCGTACTGGCTGCTGGAGCACCAGGCGGTGCACATTCTTTCGACCGACGCCCACGACACGGAAAAGCGCGTTCCGATTCTCTCCACGGCCCGCGACGCGGCAGCCGAGATTTGCGGAGACGAAATCGCCGAGGCGCTGGTGAACGCGAATCCGCGAGCGATCATCTGCAACCAGCCGCTGCCCTATTTCCCGCGTCCCCTGATGACGAGCTACCGCAAGGGCAGTAATTAGCAGCCCGGCACGCAGCTATTCCGAAAACTTAACGTTGAACTTATTGCGGGCTGGGAGAATCGCTCTGGGCAGGAGTTGGAGTGGATGTCGGAGGAATGGGATCTGGCAACCACGGGCGCAGCAGTGTGAGAGCCCGGGGCAACCGGATCGGCGCGCGGAGCGTCGGGAACCGTGGTCATGGCGCTTTCCGGATTGAGCAGATGATCCTTGCTCGGCCCGAGGCCAAGCTTGATCAAGGCTCGCGAGTCAGGAACGGTCTTGCTCTGCCAACCATGATCCGCCTGGTACTTGCGCATCGCGTCTTCACTGGCCTGGTTCCAGGTTCCGCTGGCTTCCCCGCTCAGGTAGTGCTCGCGGATGAGGGCTTCCTGTATCGCCTGCGCACGTTCGGAATCGATCTTTTGCTGCCCCCGCACTTTCGTGGTTTTTTTGCGCGAGGAACGCTTCCCCGACGCCGTGCGGGTTCTGGCTGCGGGTTTCTTGATGCCGGAAGAAGTCGCGGCGGCCGGGTGATGCGTAGGGGATTTGGAAGAAGCAGTCTTTTTCGCGGTCGACGCGCTTCCCTTCTTCGCCGGGGCGGTCTTCTGACTCGTAGTCTCCGCGGTTGAACTCAGGCGAGCACGTGCTACGGGAACGAGGGCGCACGCGAGCAGCAGCGCGAGACCCGCGCCGAACGAAGCTCGCCGGATTTCGATCCCACTTCTTAAGCATTCGCACAAACTCGAAATTAGAAAAAGAAACGCCCAACAGGATGCTGGCACTGTAATCATCTTCTATCCAGAAGTACAGTGCCAGTTCCGATTGGGCGCGATACCGTTACGGAAGTGTACCGGCAAGGAAGATGGTTCCGTCCTGCCGACTCGAGCCGCGTTGGCGGACCAGGAACACCACGTCCTGACCGCTCTTGAGGCTCGATTCGATCTTGGCGAACTCATCCTCGCTATTCACGGGCTGCTTGTTGATTTCGAGGATGATGTCACCGCGGCCAAGATTTACATCTTCGGCGAACGAACCGGGCTTCACATCCTGCACGATGACGCCTTTGCCAGAAGCCATGTCGAGACGGTCGGCCATCTCTGGCGTGACCTTGCGAACGGTCACTCCAAACTTGCTCTGTTTCGGGGTGTCTTCGTCATCGTTTCCCTGATCTTCACCCAACCGCGCAGCAAATAGTTTGGCGCGATCCGCGATGGTTACGGTCGCGTCCTGCATCTTGCCGTTGCGCAGGAAGCCGAGCGTGACCTTCGATCCAGCTTTGCGCGAGGCAATATCGCCCACCAGCTCGGAACCCTTGCTGACCTTCTTGCCGTCGACGGTGGTGATGGTGTCGCCGACCTTCAGGCCCGCCTGATCCGCCGGGCTACCCGCCACGACGCTGGAAACGGTCACGCCGCTCCCAGAACCATAGACCCGGGCAATCGCCGGATTCTCGACGGCGTCAAACATAATGCCGATCGACCCGCGCGAAACCTTGTGTTCCGGACCGGTCAGCTGATTGTAGACATCGACAACCGTCTTCGATGGCAGTGCGAAGCCGATGCCCGCGTAGGCATTGGTTTCGCTCAGAATCGCAGTGTTGATGCCGATGACTTCGCCGTTCATGTTGACCAACGGTCCACCGGAATTTCCGGGGTTAATGGCGGCATCGGTCTGAATAAATGTCTGGAACTGGCGTCCGGGGACGATGTCGCGGCCTTTGGCAGAAACGATCCCGGCAGTCACGGTGCCGGCCTGGCCGAACGGACTTCCGATGGCGAGGACCCAGTCTCCGACCTGCATACCATCAGAGTTTCCCATCTTCGCCGCGGGTAAAGGACGGTCCACATCGACTTTAATGACGGCGAGGTCGGTCTCCTGATCGGTGCCGATGACCTTCGCGTCGTGCTGTACGCCTGGCGGATCATCTTCAAAACGCACACGAATGCGGTCCGCCTTCTCAACTACGTGGCGGTTGGTCAGGATGTAGCCCTTGGTATCGACGATGACACCAGAACCGAGGGAACGTTCGCGAATCGCGCCGTCGCCGGGCCCCCCTCCTTGTCCTTGGCCGTTGGGAGCTCCGAAGAAGTGGTTGAAGAAATCATCCATCCCGCTGCCGCCGTTGTCCTCGTCGTCGTCACCTTGCCCCTGGCCTTGGCTGCGGCGTTTGTGGACGTTCTTGATGGTCGATTCCGTATTGATGTTGACGACACTGGGTTCCAGCTGTTTCGCGATCTGCGAAAAGGTGGTCGACATCTGCTGCGGCGACGGCAAGGTCAGCGGCGTCGCGTCGCTCTTTTGGCCTTCTTTGCCCTTCACTCCCTGAGAAATGACGGTCCCGATCAGAATGCCGAGAGAAAGGGTTACCAAGATACTTAGCGTGTAGGCCCAGCGGTGAGCCTTCATGCGCATCCACATTGCGCCCGAATCCATGTCTACTTTCCTCCGAAACTGGCTAATCCTCCTTAGTATACCCATTTACACAATGCGGCTGGAGCAGCAAATTGTGGTCGAAATCCGTGCCTCGCGCCGAAACGCGTCTGTCACTTAGACGCAGAAAAGGATGAAATTGTTTCATCCGCGTGGAATAAAGGCGGAGGATTTGACTATCCGGATCTTTCAGAAAAACCGGGATTTATCGGCTTACTTGGCCTCGTAGACGGTCCTGCCGCCCACTACCGTACGGAGCACCTTGGTTCCGAGCAGCTTTTCCGGCGAACTCGCCGTCAGATCGCGATCGAGGACGACAAAATCCGCCAACATTCCGGCGATGATCTTGCCTTTTTCCTTTTCCTCGAATTCGGCATAGGCGGAACCGGTGGTATAAGCCGCGATGGCTTGATCCATGGTGAGGCGCTGCTCGGGAAAATATTCCTGCTTGCCGTCCTCGCTCTTGCGGGTAACCGCCGCATAAAGCCCGCGGAACGGAGTCACGGGTTCGACGGAGTAATCCGTGCCAAACGCCAGCGGCACCCCTTTATTGAGAAATGCGAGCCACGCATAAGAGGTGGCGGCGCGCTTCGGGCCAAGCCGGTCGTTGGCCCAGCGCATGTCGGTGATGAGGTGGCTGGGCTGCATCGAGGCAATCACTTTCAGCTCCTTGAACCGGGCGATTTCGGACGGGGTGGTGACTTGCGCATGTTCAACCCGCAGGCGGAAATCGTCACCGCCGTTCGGAGCTTTTACGTGGGCTTCGCGGGCTGCCTTTTCGGCTCCGGCAAAAGCATCGAGCGCCATCTGTATACCCTTATCGCCGATCGCATGAAATCCGATCTGGAAGCCCGCCAGCACGCGCTCCTTGGTCATATCGTCGAGCTTGTCGGCCTCGTAGCGCGGAATACCGGAGTTCTTCGGATCATCAGAATAGGGTTCCAACAGGGCGGCGGTGTGCGATCCGAGCGAGCCGTCCATGAATCCTTTGAGCATTCCGGTGTGCAACATCAAATCGGATTGCGGGTGCGATTCGCGCATCCGGCTCAGCTCTTCCACCGACTCGTCGAAAGGAAGCCATTCGCTGATGCGTGCGGTAAGCTTGCCTTCTTTTTCGAGCTCTTCGTAAATCTGAAAATTCTCAAACGGCGGAGAAAAATCCTGCGCGGATGTGACGCCATGCTCTGCCAGGTCGGCCAAGGCCAGTTCAATTCCTGCGCGGCGCCGTTGATGAGTGGGCTTGGGAACGACTCCTTCGACGGCGGACTGCGCCGTTTCGCGTAGAATTCCGGTCGGCTCGCCGGCTTCATTGCGATCGATGTGGCCGCCCTGAGGATCACGGCTGGCGATGGTGATACTGCCCAGTTGTAAGGCGCGGGTGTTGGCCACCGCGATGTGCCCATCGATCCGGCCGAGGAATACCGGATGTCCGGCGGAAACTTCATCCAGATCCCAGCGCGTGGGCGTGACCTTTACTGGCCAGAGAGTTTCATCCCACCCCGATCCTAGAATCCACTCGCCCGCCTTCGACTCTTCGACCTTCTTTTGGACGCGGGCGCGGAGCTCATCCAGAGATCTGACACCAGTCAAGTCGACAGCCAGCTTGGTCTCGCCCGCGTCGGCGAGGTGAAGGTGCGCATCATTGAATCCCGCCATCACGAAGTGTCCGCCGAGATCGATGACCTGTGTCTGCGGGCCCTTTAGTTTTTCGAGATCGAGAGTTTTGCCCACGGCTTCGATGCGATCTCCGCGGACCGCAATGGCTTCTTCTCGCAAGATCGAACTAAAAGGGGTATTCGCGGGAGTTCCGGTGTAGACGTTGGCGTGGATGAAGATTACGTCGGCTTTAGGTCTGGCATCGGCAGGAGCAGCCTGCCCCACACTGAGAAACGACTGAAAAATGCAAGAAAGAATGACTCCGCCCAGACCCAGATTTCTCATCGTTGCTCTCTCCCTAAGCTCATTCCGTTACCCCCGCAAGCGCGAGCATGCTCAGCAAAATTCGCTTCAGGCCAAGTTCTCGCCCATTCGAATCAAACCACTCCTGCAAAGTGTGAGCCCCACCGCCGGAGCCACCACCGCCGATGGCAACGGCTTCGAGACCCAGCGACAGAGGAATATTGGCATCGGTCGAAGCGCGCTGTACCTGCGCCGGATTGGCCAGTTGGGCATCGACCGCGCGCACCACTTGCAGGATGCGCGCGCCAGGCTGTAATTCGCCCGCAGGACGATTCCCGATGACGACGATTTCACAACTGACGCCGGACGGCCGTTTCTGCGCCGGCGAGCGCATTTCCGCCGCCATCGTCTCGTCTTCCACCGCACGAGTCAGAGCCTGGCGCAGCGCTTGTTCCAGCCGCTCCATCTCAGTCATCGAAGTGGAACGAATATCGACCTTCATGCTGGCCGACTCTGGAATGGAATTGACCGAAGTGCCGCCGCGGATCACCCCGATATTGAATGTCGTCTTGGGCGAAGTGGGGACGCGGGTTGCGGTGAAGGTCTCAATCGCCTTGGCCAGAATCACAATCGGATTCGGGGCGCCGAAATCGCTCCACGAGTGACCGCCCGGGCCGCGCACAATCACTTCAAAACGGCGGCTGCCCAGGGCTTCGGCCACGATGGTGTCTGCTCCAGCGCCATCGAGGACCAAGCTGTAAGCGATGGAATCCTTCCAGCGCGGGGTGGAGAAGATGTGCCGCATCCCGCGCAAGTCGCCTTCGCCTTCCTCGCCGACGTTTCCGATAAACACAAACGGCAGCGCGTGCCGGATGCGCACTGCCCGGAACAGAGCGGCAATGCCCAGCATGGCCACCGCGCCCGCTCCATTGTCGGAAACTCCGGGGCCGTAGAGGCGGCTTCCCTGCTGGCGAATATTCAAGGGAGTGTTGGCGGGAAACACGGTGTCGATATGCGCGCTCAAGGCCACATAGCGGCGTCCGAATCCGGGATGCATACCGAAGACATTTCCAACGTCGTCGATGCGGACATCGTCGAGCCCGACCTCGCGAAAACGTTCCGCCAGCCATGCCCCGCGAGGTGATTCGCCAAACGGAGGCGCCGGAATCCGCGCCATCTCCATTTGCCACTGGGTCAACTGGGGCTCCTGCGTGCGGAACCAGTTAAATGCCGACCGAACCTCGGGTGAAGCGGCCAGACGGGCCACTTCCTGCTGCACCGAAGGCGCAAAGTCCTGCAAATCCACGCGCGGAGGGTTCGGGCTCATGAGGGTTATGGGTCAGTTTACAACGCGATGGAAGGAATGGGGATTAGCTAGGACGGCGACTCCGGGTTACGGAAGACCGACCGGTTTCCATTGAAGCCGAGATGGTAAGTCTTGTTAAGAAGACGGCTCGGGGGGCACGTGCCGACTCGCCGCTCTGCACCATCCGGTGACCGTGTAGGTGGGACAAACTGTCCCGCGCCCGGCTTCAAGGGACAGTGTGGCCCAACGGAGATCCCCCCAACACACTCGATCCGCAATCAAACCAATCACTTACAAGCAGCCAATTGGCTCCCCCCGTGCAATACAGGCTGTGGGCAAATAGCTCGGGTGTCCCCCAATTCAAGAAAGAGGCGTGGATTTATGGATCGTATACAGAAATCGCGGAAACCTGCGGGACGGGGTGAGCGACACAGCGCAGCCTGGGGCAAGCGGATGTGCCTGGTATTGTTGCTGACAACGGGGATGGCATTTGGACAGCGGTGGAAGAGCCCGCAGGCCGATGGAAGCATCGCGTATTCGCGCATCGCTCCAGAGCTTTCTGGAATGCTCCAGAAGGCAAAACAGGGCTCCGCAGCCACCCAGACCGTGAAAGTGATCGTGGAATACCGGCAGGTCCCGACGGCGTCGCACTACGCCACGATGCAGGGACGCGGGGGACGGTTGCAGGCAAAGCTGCACTTCATCAAGAGTGCGGCGTTTACGATTCCGGTCAGCGCCCTGCCGGCTCTGGAAGCCGACCCTGAAATCGTTTCAGTGACCATCGACCATCCGATGAATGTGATGGACGATCTGACCAACGGCGCCACGGGCGTCGCATCCGCATGGAGCGCCGGCTTCAATGGCGCCGGCATCGGCGTCGCCGTGATCGATAGCGGCATCAACGACAGCCATCCGGATCTGTGGAACTCCACGCAGACTGCCTCGCGCGTGGTTTATCACCAGGACTTCACCGGCACGGCCACCACCAACTCGAGCGGCGCCAATCATGATCTCTACGGTCACGGCACCCATGTGGCGGGAATCATCGGCGGCAACGGATACCTCTCTGGCGGCTCCTATGCCGGAGTAGCACCGGGCGTCAGTCTAATCGACCTGCGCGCTCTCGACGTGAACGGCTCCGGCAGCGACAGCACGGTGATCGCGGCCATTCAGGAAGCCATTGCTTTGCAGAAAACGTACAACATCCGCGTCATCAACTTGTCGCTTGGACGCGGGATTCCTGCGAGCTATACACAGGATCCTCTCTGCCAGGCAGTAGAAGCAGCGTGGAAGAGCGGCATCGTGGTAGTGGTGGCCGCGGGCAATTTCGGTCGCTTGAGCGTGAATGGCAGCAACGGCTTTGGAACCATCACGGCACCCGGAAACGATCCGCTGGTGTTGACGGTGGGTGCGACGAAGAGCAACGGCTCTGCTTCGCCCTCGGCCGAGACCAAGGCCAGCTACAGCTCGAAGGGCCCCACGACCTACGATCACGTGGTAAAGCCTGACATTATGGCTCCGGGCAATGACATCGTTTCTCTGTCGGCTCCGGGCACGACTCTCGAAGCTGCGTATCCAGCCGAACTGGTAAACGGTACGGATGGCAAAGCAGACTATTTCACGTTGAGTGGAACCAGCATGGCGACGCCGGCCGTGGTCGGCGCTGCAGCTCTGCTGCTTCAGGAACAACCAACGCTAACGCCTGATCAAGTGAAGGCCCGCTTGATGAAGACGGCCTACAAGATGGGCATCACCTCCACTTCGGCATACGTGCCGCACCTGTTGACCACTTTCACCGACTTCTACGACCTGTTCTCCGTAGGGTCGGGATTGCTTAACGTGCAGGCTGCGGTTGCTAACTCGGACCTCGCCCCAGCCAACGTTGGGTCGGCTCTTTCACCTTCGGCCGTTTACAACTCGCAGAACGGCACCGTTTCGCTGGTCTATGGCAATTCCAGTGTGGCGTCGACTTCAGTGGTTTGGGGATCGTCCGTAGTGTGGGGATCTTCGGTCGTCTGGGGTTCGAATGTGAACGCGACATCGGTAGTCTGGGGTAGCTCGCTGCCTTGGAACAGCAACGCGCTGAGCGCTTTCAGCGTGGTTTGGGGATCCAGCACTGGCACCAGCACTTCCGCAACCAGCGTTGTCTGGGGATCGTCGGTTGGAAGCGCTGATGCGGCGTTCTCAGATGCGGGTGACGATGAACAGTAGTTCCGTGTGAACTTACGAGGAAAGGAGACGAGATATGAACAACACACGGCGAATTCAGACGTTCATCGGAGCCATGATGCTGGCGGCAGTGAGCTGTGCAGGATATGCCGGCTACGCAAGCCACACCTGGCATGGCTACTTCGCGATGGCTGTTCTGGTATTAGCAGCGGCTACGTCGCGGATGAAGGTCAAGCTGCCCGGCATCAACGGCAATATGTCGATGAACCTGCCGTTCCTGCTCACGGCCGCAATCAACCTGAGCGCAGCGGAAGCAGTTGCGATCGGCTGCATTTCAACCGCGGTGCAGTGCTGGCCGCAGAAAAACAAGAACTTCAACCCGCAGCAAATGGCGTTCAACCTCAGCATGATGACTTTTGCCGGTTCGCTGGCCAGCCTCATGCTCCACGCGTCGTGGCTACCTGGCACGACGAAGACGTTGGGACTGGTCATGGCGACGGTCACCCTTTTCCTGGGCCAGACGGGCCCGGTAGCCGGAATCGTCGCGGTGAGCGAAGGGAAATCAGCAGGCGCGGTCTGGTGGGGCCTGGTGCACCTTTCGTTCCCGTACTATGTGGTCAGCGCAGGCGTGACCTCGATGGTGCAGACCATCAGTTCTCACCTGGGTTGGGGACTGGCACTGGCAGTCATCCCGGTCATGTACATGATCCATCGCTGCTACAAGCTGTACTTTAGTCGGATGGTCGAAGCGCTGCGTCCAGAAGTTTTGGTCAGAGCGGCGGGAGCAGGAGCTTAACCGATCCGTTTCTGGCGGAATCGCCTAAGGTGGCATTGCGGTCCCGAGCCGCGTGCCACCTTACTTTTTTGGGCGAAAGTACTTCTTTGAAGGTCAGGGTTGGACTCCGGTTTCAAAGTTCAAGGTGGAGAGAGCCAGCCGGTACTGGTACTGCGAATTGACGTAGCCGATGGCGGCATCAGTCTGTTGCAACTGCGCCTGGCTGAGTTCGACGATGGAACTTAACCCGAGCTGATATCGCCCCTGAGCCAACTGCAGACTTAAGTCAGCCTCCTTAGCCAGCTCCGCGGCCACGCTGACTCTCTGGAAGGCGGTGTTGGCAGAGAGCCACGCGGTGCGAACATCGCGCACAACCTGATCGCGCAGATCCCGGGTATTCTCGGACGCCGCTTTGGCGCGGTAATTTGCCTCGGAAGCCTGCGCGGAAAATAGAAAGCCATTGAAGATCGGCACATTCATGTTGACCCCGATCGCTCCATACCAGCTGGAAATAAAATAATTGGGGAAGCAGCCTCCGAAACAATCAGGGCGGACAGGAGAGACTCCCGCGATGCCAAGAGCGCTGATGGTTGGAAAGAGAAGGTCGCGTTGCGCCTTGCGGAATTTGTCGGCCGCTTGCTGGCCGTAGGTTAACGCCTGCAAGTCCGGACGTTGTTGCAAGGCAGTGGTCACCAGTACGTCGACATCCGGAGGCGGCGCGGGAAGCTGTTGATCGTCCTCACGGAGCTCATACTGCACTTGCTTGTCGAAACCAAGAATCGCCGTGAGCGCGGCGATGGTGGAATCGACGTTATTCTGCGCATCGAGTTGCAGCAGCTTGGCCTGCGACAGATTGACATCGGCAAAGGAGAGATCCAGCGACGACTTCAACTTGTTTTTCGTCAGTTCGCTGATTTGATTTTCCACCGATTGCCGGGTCGTCACCGTCTGCTGCGCAACCTTGAGAAGAGCCTGCGCCTGAAGTGCATTGTAAAAAGCCTGGTCCGTAGCCAATACGATGTCCTCGGTAGTGGCTAAGGCGGTGGCCTGCTGGGCCTTCTCTTGCAGCTGCGAAGAGGCGACCAGATTCATCGTGCGTCCGAAGTCGGTGAGGAGTTGACCGAGAGTCACTCCGGCGCCCGCGTGTTCGAGGAGCCGGGGAGCATTGAGAGCGCCTGCGCCAATGCGGCTGCCTTCGTTGGCATCGACGGCCGTCACGGCTCCGTTAAAGTCGGGGAGTTCGGCAGCGCGCGTTTGCCGGTAGATCTGATGTTGGGCTAAGGACAATAACTTGCCCACACTGATTCGCGGATTATTCCGGATGGCCAACTGCTC
Organism: uncultured Acidobacteriota bacterium; assembly: GCA_963765015.1. GTDB lineage: Bacteria > Acidobacteriota > Terriglobia > Terriglobales > Acidobacteriaceae > Sulfotelmatobacter. The sequence goes on from CAVXVD010000126.1 coordinate 61,136, forward strand.
CGCCTGACTGCGGGTCAATTGCATCGGACTATTTGGTGCCGGAACGGCCTGCGGCAGCTGCGAATGGTCCTGGTGCTCCGGCGGGTGTCCGACGTACAACGCCGCCCGGGCCAGCGTTCCGGCGCCATTTCGATCCAGGTCTTGAGCCGGCTGCGGCTGGGGGGCGGATGGCAAGCTCTCGGGTCCGGGCTTGCCCGGATCTTGTGCAAAACCGCGTTGCGGAAGAAGAGTCCACAACGACAACAGCAGAGTGCAGATCGTAATCCTCATCATCGACTTGCTTCTCGTCATTGACTTGCTTTCCTGAGGAATCATATTGGCTTCTCCGAGGCGAGCGTTGCCGGAGTTTGCGGATTACGCTTTCCATAGACGAGCAGATACGCGGCGGGCACGATGAAAATCGTCAGCACGACCGAGGAAGTCAGTCCTCCGATGATCGCTCGCGCCATCGGAGCATACTGTTCCGCGCCCGTGCCCATTTTCAGAGCCATGGGGATCATTCCGATGATCGTGGCTAACGACGTCATCAGGATGGGGCGCAGGCGCACGCGGCATGCGGTGATGACGGCATCCATCGGCGACAAGCCCTGGCCTTCGAGGTTGTGGGCAAAATCGACGATCAGAATGCTGTTCGAATCCGCGATGCCGACCAGCATCAACACGCCCATCAGCGACATTACATTCAAGGTGCTGCCGGTGAGCGGCAGGATGATCAGCACGCCGACGAATCCCATGGGAATCGCCAGCATGATCAGAAACGGATCGATGAACGATTTGAACTGAGCGGTCAAAATCAGGAACAGCAAGAGAAACGAGATCAGGAATCCGAAGGCAAAGCTCTTGAACGAAGCTTCCATGCCGACGACCATGCCGCGCAGATTCACACGCACGTTCCCGGGAACCTCGGTCTTGGAGATGAGTTTGCGAATCGCGCTCGTGACCCGTCCCAGATCCTCCCCCGAGGGCGTCACATAGACATCCACGACTTTCTGGATCTGGTAATGGTCTACCTCGGTAGGAGTCTGCACCTGCTTGACGGTGACGACATTGTTCAGCACCGTGGTCGGCCTTCCCTCCTCCGAACAACTCCACGCGGGCTGAGCGTTTCCGAGCGAATGCGCGCCGGACGGGCCGCAGTTCACGTTTCGGGCTGAGTCCGGATCGCGCAAAGGAATCTGTCCGAGGTCAGTGAGGTTGTGGATGGCGCCCGGTCCTTTCTCGAAATACTGGACCGTCAGGTAATAATCGTTGCCGCTCTTGCGATCAACCCAGTAGTTGGGGGCGATCATGTAATTCGAATTGAGCGCGGTGATGACGTTATCCACAACATCTTTCTGGGACAATCCCAACTCGCCGGCATGCACGCGATCGACATCCAGGCGCAGGGCCGGGTAATTGATGTCCTGCGGGACATAAACCTGGCCGACTCCGTGAATCTCGCGAATCCGCGCCGCTAGGTCTTGGGCGATGCCGTTGATCTGTGCCAGATCTGAACTGCTGACCTGCACGTCAATGGGCGCCGGCATCCCCGTATTTAGAATTGCGTCGACCATCGAACCACTTGAAAAGAACGTGCGGATGTCGGGAAACTGGCTGGCCATCTTTTTTTGCACGCGATCCATGTACTCGAAACTGCTCAGCCGGTGCGGCTCATTCAACTGCACCTGCACTGTCGCAGTGTAAGGACCGGCGTTCGTCGTGTAGAGTGCTGAGAAATCGGGAACGACGCCGATATTGGAAACGATCCTTCGCAGATCTTTGCCTTCCATCGTGCCGCGGATCAAATCCTCGACCTTGGCGACATATTGGTCCGTCACTTCAATGCGCGTTCCGGTCGGAACTTTCAGGTTGATGGTGAACTGCCCGGCGTCGGTCTTGGGGAAAAACGCGAGACCGGTCAGCGGATAAATCGCCAGGCTCAGCACGAACACTCCGGCCAACGCCAACACGGTCAACCCGGGGCGCATCACGGCGCGCCTCACCCACTTCTCATAGAAATCGAGAAGCTTGTTGAACATCCGGTTGAAGCGGGCGTTCAGCTTGTCCATCCAGGACAGGCTGGCCGAGGTTGTGGGCTCAACCTCGTACTCAGAATTTTCGTGCGCCGCCGGATGCACGGCCTTCAGGAAGCGCGAACAGAACAACGGAATCACCGTCATCGCCACGACATAGGAAGCCAGCAGCGAGAGGCAGAATGCCAAAGCCAACGCAGAGAATAAGAACTTCGCGACGCCGTAAAGGAATACGACCGGAAAGAAGTCCACTACGTCAACGAGCGTAGCCGCCAGCACAGCCAGATTCACTTCGGCGCCACCTACTTCCGCGGCTACCATGGGAGCTGCGCCCATCTCCAGATGCCGGTAGATGTTCTCCAGCGAGATCACGGAGTTATCGATCACGCGCGAAAAAGCCAGCGCCATGCCGCCCAGGATCATGGTGTTGATCGTTCCGCCCATCAGCGCCAATATGACGAATGCTGCCAGCGCCGACAACGGGATCGATAGCAACACGGCAGAGGTAGCGCGAAAGCTGCCCAGAAAGACCAAGATCATGATGCTGGTCAGGATCAGTCCCAGAAATCCTTCATGCAGCACCGTAGCGATCGCTTCCTTCACGTACACAGACTGGTCAAACACCACGCTGGTGACCATCTGCTTGGGAATGTCATAGAGATGCTTGATGAGCTGGCGAACTCCATCCACGACGGCGATGGTGTTGGTGTCTCCGCCCTGCTTCATGATGGGAATGTAGGCGGATTTCTGGCCATCGATGCGGACGATGTTGGTCTGAATTCCGTGCGAGTCTTCCGCTTTCCCGACATCGTTGACCGTCACCCATGAATGCCCGTTGACTTTCAAAGGAACCTTGCCCAATTCGTCCATGTTGTTGACGAGGCTGTTCGAGTAGACGAAGTAGTCGTAGGGCCCCATCTTGACGTCACCCGCGGGCAGGATCAGGTTCGACTGGTTTACCGCGCCCACTACATCCATCAGGCTGAGCTGACGCGACGACAGCTTGTACGGATCCACGTACACCATGACCTGGCGATAGATTCCGCCAAACACGCCGGGAATTGAGGAACCTGGGACCACGGTGATCTGATTGCGAATCTGAAACTGCGCGTAGTCGTGAAGCTGGGTTTCGTTCAGTCCCTCGCCTTTGACGGTCACCAGCGCCACCGGCAGGCTCGAGGCGTCAAACTTCAACACGACCGGCGGCAAGGTTCCGGGCGGCAGGCGCTTTAAATCAGCCAACGCCAAATTGGAAAGGGCGGTGACATCCGCATCGGGACTGGTTCCCGGCTGAAAGTACACCTTGATAATGCTCACGCCCAAGAGCGATCGTGATTCGAAATGATCGACACCGGCAGCCAGCGTGAAGAAGCGCTCCAGAGGATCGGTGATATCGGTCTCGACATCTTCGGGAGGCATGCCGGAATAAAACGTCGCCACCACCACCTCCGGCAAATTGATCGGAGGGAACAGGTCAACGGGCATGCGCGCGATGCTGGTCACTCCGATCACCAGGAGCGTCAGGCAGATCACGATGATGAAGTACGGATTGCGAATGGAAAATCCCGGCATAAAGTCGATCCAATCTTTCTCGATCCAATCTTTCTGGTTGAAGCGCTATGGCAGCGAGAACTGGTTGCGAACTCGCAGAAATGCGCCGCCAATCCTCCGGCTTACTCCGGCGTATCCCCTTCTTTGTATTGCGGCGCGGCCGTCGTTTGCGGATGAACCTTCTGGCAGCAATTGGTTATCCCGCTGCCGTTTCGTTCAGTTACGTATTGCTGAATCGCGGCGATCCTGGGCGAACTGGACCGCGCCGGGCTGTTGCAGGGCGAGGTCGGAACGGTTCACAGTCCGAGACGACGTTACGCGAGGGGCTCAAGCATTGGGACATCGCGCAAACGCAAAGTGATGAAGTGAAGAAATTCTTCCGCGCGGCACCCGGCGGCATTGTCACCACCATTG
>CAVXVD010000127.1:0-3010 GCA_963765015.1 uncultured Acidobacteriota bacterium
TTGGTATCGAGAAGATAAGCGACTTTTTGCTCTTCCCACTGACAATTCTCCGATAGCGAAGCCAGATTCCTCGAACCGGGAAGTTGAATTTGCAGCCGCAACCATTCACCATTTGGCTGTCGCAGCTGGCGGGATGGGCAACTGTCCTGGATCATTGACTGGATAGAGCGCTTGCTGCCTGCCTTCCGAATCCAAGTCCTGGCGGAAATATCCCTGGCCGTAAAGCAATCCGACACCTACAACCGGAACACCCAGATCGCTCGCCGCCTTCATCTGGTCGCCCGCTACATTTCCCAGGTAGCCACCAAGTAGGAGCGGAGGGCGGCAACGGCGCTTGGAGAAAGCGGGAGATGCCGAGTTTTGAAGAATTTCGTTTCCCGGATCTCGATCACTCCTTCCTCTATCCGGATGTCACCGATGGTGAGCCTGGCGATCTCGCCCAGTCGCAGCCCGGCGCAATACGCCAGAACCAGCATGGTATGGAGGGTGTGGGGGCGAAGAGGAGCGCGCGGTGACGGCAGCGCAAGCGCGGTCTTGAACACCTGCTGAATTTCCTCGGCGCTGAAAATATGCGGGCGTCGTTGTCTGCGCCGTACTTCGCGCTCAAGTTGGCGGTCCAGCATCGGAGAGATTACGGACGGGTCCTTGCGCTGGAGCGCACGCGCCACAACACGGCCCACTCGAACTCTCGCCTGACGCAGTTCAAGCCTTGGGGCTTCCTGTGCCCACCGTTGAATGAGAATCGCAAATGGCTGATCGGCTGCATCTGACTGCCCCTGCAGAAACCGATCCAAAGCAAGGAGACGGTTTTCGTAGTCCGAATAGCGAAAGCCGGCGGCTCGCATGACGGAAATATGCTCAAGCATTGCCAGTCCTAAATGACTGCCGAACGGGGGCAGCGTGCGAAGTTCCTCCAAAGCTCCGCGGGGATCTGGGCTTGCCAAAGCGCGAACAATCGGCGCCGTGGAATGTTGCCTATACTCGGCACGCAACCCCGCCAGCGGATTGTCAACGATGCAGCCGCCGGCTACCAGCCAGTCGAGAAAACGATCGACTAAACGTGCTCTGTGCATAACCAGGTGCAACGGCCATACCAAGATGCGGTCTTGCAGCCAATCGGTCACGCTTGCCACTGAAACAGGGCATTCGGGATGGTGATCGGAAACGAACTGCTGAAAGCCCCGCAGGATGCAGCGATAGACCCTAGCCGCCAGCGGAGTGCGTAATGTCAATCCGTAAACGTACTGGCGGAATGCCGCGCCGTCAGAGTCAGGCCACCTCGTCATGACTTCACCTCCGGAACGTCCAGCGCGATGTTTCGCAGGTCGTCCGTGGCCAGTTTCAGGTACACGGCCGTCGATGCAGACGCTCGATGCCCCAGTACGTCTCCGATCACCTTGGCGGGAACCGCCGCGCGTAGCAAACTCACCGCTCGTGCGTGACGAAACGCGTGTGGTCCATGTTTTCCCCGCCACTTCACCCCAGCCTGTTCGAGACGCCGGACGATGCCGGTGTAAAGGCTGGATCCGTTACGAAACGGCCGATATGGCGCGCGGACGCGAATAAAGACTTCTCGGGCCGCGACCTTGGGTCTGCCTTTCTGTAGATATTCCAGAAGAGCGTCGCCAACAGGTTTAATCAGCGGAAGCAACGTCTCGTGACCGGTCTTGGAATGGCGCACGCGCACTTGTTCGCGCCGCCAATCGATGTCATCGAGTCGGAGCGCCGTAATCTCACCGGCTCGCAGTCCATAGTTGGCGAGCAGAGTCAGAATCGCGAAATCTCGGCGACCCTTGGCCGATTTATCCTGCCGAACCGTGCTCAACACAGCAGCGACGCCTTCGGCCTTGATCGTTGACGGGATGTTCTCGAATTCATACACGCGCGGAGCGATCACGGCCCTCGCAAGATCACGCTTGATCAAGCCACGCCGATGTAGATATCGAAGGAAGCTTCGCAGGTAAAGAGCAGCACTCTTGCGGGTCGTCCGCCGCCATTTTGGCGCCAGGGCCGCCACGAACGAATCGACATCGTCTACCGTCAGTTCCATTAATGTCGAACTGGCCGCCCGCTCCCCGAGCCAACCCAGCAACCGGGAAGCAAACTCGTGGTGACTGGAAATCGTTTCGGGAGCGAGTCCGCGGAAGTCCCTCAGCCACTGAACGTACGCGTTAGAGAGTTCGATATGGAACTCCTGGAGCGGATTCGTGGGAACGGGTTTCGGCGGCCACTGTCCCTGCACCAGACGTAGCAGCATGTGGATTCCGCTCGTGTGACTACACCTCCACCCGGCTTCGGTGGGGGGCGGATGGCCACGAAGCCGACGATATGTTCGCAGAGCCTCTCGAAGATAGCCTTGGACATGTTCCGGTTGTGCGGCTTCCACCGTCACGTGATGCTTCTTGAGAAATCGGAGAAAGTAGTCGCCGACTGCAATGCAGCGGTTCGTGACCTTCGGTTGGTACTGGTTAGACTCCAGATGAGCACGAAGCCGTGCCAGATAGGGGTCAATCGTCATGAGCACCTCCTTGGTGTCTCCCAAGGAGTGCCACATTCCACGAGCCTCCGATTATGCGAAGCAAAAAACTGCCGAAGCCGGCCAACGTATGGATGCTCCCGCATTTCCTGCGCATAATCCGGTCCTTCACATAATTTCGTTTATGGCGAGCTCGCCATAAGCGAAAGACTCCGCCGAAATAGGCGAACGCCAGCTCGTGCGCTTCCAGGAACGCCTGCTGGTTGGCATGCGGATACGCCCGATGAAAGGCGCCTCCGCTGGCCATACTGCGCATGCGAAGAACTGTAGCTTGCGCAGTTCCCCATCGAACTTGGCCACGCCTCATACCAATCCACCTGACCTTCCTCGCCCCAGTCATATGTCTGCGGCACGAACACTTCCCGCCGCCCAAGTCCCAATTCTTGCTTCCGTTGCCGCACGTAGCGCCGCACGGTCGGCTCGCCGATCGGATGCTCGGAACCGAGACGTACCGGAACCAAGTACAGGACAGAG
>CAVXVD010000128.1:0-10257 GCA_963765015.1 uncultured Acidobacteriota bacterium
TATGAAGCCAGGGTCGGGCACAGTGCTGGTCAGCGTTTCCACATGGAGGCCGACCGAACGGAGGAACTCGTCCCACGGAATTTCCTCCGTGCCAGAGACATATTTGGTAAAGAACCAGCCTAAGTCGGAGTGACTGACGGCTTCGGCGGCTTCGCGCACACCGTTCGAGTCGTCGAAGAAGCGTCCCTTCCTGGCGTAGTTAGTATTCATCCACTGCATGATTTCGCGGAGGGACGCGTGTCCATGGGTGGCATCGCGGGTGGCGAGGTCGAGCATGATGCCGAGCAATTCGCCTTTATTGTAGTAAGAAATACTGCGCTCGGGGCGGCGGTAGTAACCGAAACCCTCGAGCCATGCGTCGAGACTGGAGTCTTCAGCGGATTGTGTGAGATGGGCTGGCCGGTGTTCGAGTTCGGTGATTTCATCCCCGAGCCGGTACAGATAGCGCTTTTCGTCGATCATGCCAGCGCGCAACTGGATCACCCCTTCGGAGGTGCTGGTCACGCCTTCGCTGAACCAGAGTGCGCGCGTGTAGTTCTCTTTCGTGTAGTCCACCGGTTCGAGAGTTTGCGGACGGATGCGCTTCACGTTCCAGAGGTGGAAGAATTCGTGAGCGGTCACGCCGGTCAGAGAGTCGAGATTCTGCTTGAGACTGTCGGCATTGAGATCGATCGCCGTCGAATAGGCATGCTCCATGCCGCCGCCGGCGGGCCCACGCGGAAAGTGATAGAGGAACATGTAGGAGTCGAAAGGGCGGTCGTTCATCCATGAGGTGGCGCCGACGACGATCTTATGGAGCGCGGCCACGATTTTGGCGGCGTCGTAGTCGGCGGGGTCCGCGTCGAAGATGACGCGGAAGTGGGCTCCGGCTTCGTCGAAATCCGATTCCGCGAACGTTCCAATCTCAACAGGAGAATCGACGGCACGGTCGTAGTTTTCGGCGACGAATGCGTCGTCCGAGGACTTAAGCGGCGTGGCAATCTTCCATCCGGCGGGGACGTGACTGAAATGCAGCGTCAATGGAGCATTTCGGGCGTCGACGGAGTACATCAAGATCTGGGCGAGGTTGAAAAAGGCGTGATGCGAGTTTAATTGTGCGCCGAAGGGGCCGAAGGAATCGACATAGATTTGATATTCGACGATGGCGCCTCCGGCCGCTCCCTCAAGCTTCCAACGACTCTTGTTCAATTCACGAATGGCGAGCGGCTTGCCGGCTCGATCTTTCGCGCGCACCCAGTTTACGTATTGGGCGAAGTCGCGAACCTGGTAAAGCGCGTTCCAGACCGGAAGCTGGAGTTCGCGATCCGACGCACCGGAAGGCAGGATGATTTGAATCTCCGCGAGATGCTGCTCGGGGGATGCGAGAGAGATTGTGTAGCCGGTCGATTGCGCCAGCGCGGCAGAGGAAATGGCAAGCAGGGCGACAAAGAGCGCCAACGAGGTGGCGCGGCAAGGCTCGATCTGGCGTAGTTGGATCGGTCTAACGATGTTCGAGAAGAAATTCATCGTTTCTCCGCCAGTGCCCGCAGGCGCGCTGGAAGTTTTTCATAGATGCCGCCGAAGCCGCCATTGGAAAGAATGGCGACGACATCTCCGCTGCGAAGTTCGGGGGCGATGGTTTGCACGATGGCATCCGCGTCGGCCAGGAGACGAGCAGGGCGCCCGTTCTGCTGAATCTCCGCGGCCAGGGCAGGCAGTTCCAATCGCTCATTTTCGGGGACCGCTTCGGAGCGAAAGACGCCCGCGACGATCACTTCGTCCGCTTGCGCCAGGGATTGGGCCAGGGCACTTTGTAAGACGCGCCGACGAAGCGTGTTGGAGCGCGGTTCGAGGACAGCCCAGAGACGCGATCCCGGGTAACGTGCGCGGAGAGCCTTCAACGTTCCGGCAATGGCGGTGGGATGATGCGCGAAGTCATCGATGATAGTGATGCCGTTGACCTGGGCTTTGACTTCGAGGCGGCGCTTCACGCTTTTGAAAGTCTTGAGCGCCGTTGCGATGGCATCTTTCGAGATGCCGCAGGAGAATGCGAGCGCCGCGGCGGCCGTTGCATTCCAGACGTTGTACTCGCCGGCTAATTCGAATTCGAACTCGGCCCACGGCTGTCCGCTATGAAGGACGGTCCACGAGGTACGGCCCGGATCAAGGCGAAGGTTCGTGACTCTCCACTCCGCCGTTGGACTTGCGCCATAACGTCCGACGGGGCAAAACGCCTTGGCGAGGCAGCGTTCCAGGCTGGGGCTTTCGGACAGATCGCCAGCTGCTCCGTCGAAGGCTACGATGCGGCCGCGGCGCGGAATCAGATTGACCAGACGCTTGAATGCGGTCTCCACCGCATCAAGATCTTTATAGATGTCGGCATGATCGAACTCGACCGAGGTCAGGATGATCGAGTCGGGAAAGTAGTGCAGGAACTTCGGTCCTTTGTCGAAGAAGGCGGTGTCGTATTCGTCGCCTTCGAGAATGAAGTGCTTCCCTTGGCCAAGATGGAAGCTGGAACCAAAGTTTTCTGCGATGCCGCCGATGAGGAATGAGGGATCGAGGCCGGCGGAGTGGAAGACCCAGGCGAGCATAGATGTGGTGGTGGTCTTGCCGTGAGTCCCCGCGACGACCAGTACTTCCCTGCCGCGAAGGAACTCATCGTGCAGCAACTGCGGCAGCGAACAAAATGGAATGCGTTCGTCGAGGACGTGCTCGAGTTCGACGTTGCCGCGTGACATGGCATTGCCGACCACGACCAGATCCGGACGAGGCTCGAGGTTGCGAGCATCGAAAGGCTGGGCGACAGGAATGTCGAGTCCGCGAAGAAAATCGGACATGGGCGGGTAAGCAGCCGCGTCCGAGCCAGTGACGCGAAACCCCCGGTCCTTGAGCATCCCCGCAAGCGAGGCCATGGCTGTGCCACAAATGCCGATCAGATGGATATGTTTTTTCTCGTTCATCTCTTTATTTCAAAGCATGAATCAGAAAAGAAAGACGGCAATGGCCGATTATTCACCTACCGCCGACTCCAAAATGCTTAAAGCTACTTTATCTCTGCTCACCTTGAGCCTGGCGTTTACGCCAAACGGGAGCGTGATATTGCCGGACGAGACATGGCCAGACTTCACGCCAAAGGCCACGGGGATCCTGAGATTACCGACAATGCGAGCGATCACCTCCTGCAAAGTATAGGGCTGATTTGCGGCCTGCATACAGTCGAGCATTTCTCCGAAGACCATGCCACGCACCTGCTCGAAGTGTCCGCCCAGCTTCAGTTGCATCAGCATGCGATCGATCTGGTAGGGCTTGGCAGCGAGGTCCTCCAGAAAGAGGACGGTGCCTGCGGTCTTGATCTCGTAGGGAGTGCCGAGCGACGCGACCAGGATTGACAGGCAGCCGCCGTAAAGGATGCCTTCGGCTTCGCCGTCAGCAAGGCCGGCGACCTTGGGGCCGAGCGGAACATCCCAGGGTTGCGTGCCGGACAATGCAGCTTGCCACGACGGAAGATCGACACCGTCTGCGTGTGCCCAATCTTTAGCGGCCATGGGACCGTGGAAGGTGACGAGCGCGGCGGCATCGGCAAAGTATGTCAGAAGCGAAGTGAGGTCGCTGTAGCCGATGAAAGCTTTGGGATTCGCTCTAACGACGCTGAGATCCAGTTCTTCCAGCAGATAATTTGATCCATAGCCGCCGCGGGCGCAGAGAATTGCGCGGATGTCGTCGCGCTTGAACATGGCTTCCAGTTCACGGGCACGGCGTTCGACGGAGCCGGCGAAGTAGAGATCGCGATCGAGAATCGAGTCAAAATAAAAAGGCTTGTATCCAGCTTGGCGCAGAGCGGCACAGCCAGCCTCCAAGTCCGCCTGCCGGATGTTGCTGGCCGGGGCGACGATGCCCACGGTATCGCCGGGGCGCAGAGCCCGAGGCGTCACGAGTTGGGGGTTGGAAATCGTCATATGCGAATGGGCTGCGACGCTTCAGGAGAGAAAGAAATCTCCTCGACAAATTAAACGTGCGGGACCACGCAGAAATATTTCCCCAGACTTCTCACGCACGGTCTGAACGCCGCCCGGCGCCTGGACTTTTACGGGCGAGGTCGCACGGCCGGTTGCCATCGCCGCGGCAGCGCAAGCGCAGGAACCTGTTCCGGAAGAAGTGGTTGCCCCAACGCCGCGCTCGAAGAAAAGCGCATCAATTGTATGCTGGTCGATTACGGAAACGAATTCGACGTTCACACCATGCTGAAACTGCGGGCAGCGCTGGATTCCGGCGGCGAGCAACTGCCAGTCATCCGGCAGCTTGGAAACGAAGACGACATAATGCGGATTGCCCATTGAAACGGGAAGCCCGCGAAAAACGCTGCTTTCGGTTGTCACGACGAGTTCTTCCTCCACCACGGGAGGGCCCATAGAGGTCTCGAATTCGTATTCGGAATCGTTGTGCTCGGTCAGGATACAGGTCTTCAGGCCGGCCCCGGTCTGAAGAGTAATCTTCTCTTTCGCGTGCTCGGCGGACAAATAAGCAGCGACACAGCGAGTTCCATTGCCGGAGATCTCCGCCTCGGAGCCATCGGCGTTAATCAACCGAATCTCTACGTCGGCGGTGGGATGAGGCAGCATCCATTCAATGCCGTCGGCTCCGACGCCGCTGTTGCGGTGGCAGATCCGCCTGGTAAAGCTGGAAAGTTCGGCGGCCGCCGGCGCGAGGGCAAAATCGATCAGCAGGAAATCGTTTCCGCATGCGCTGGCCTTCACGAAGGGGATGGTACGAACGTCCTGATTCACTCGCGCTCCACCCGTCCCAGAGAGGTCGCGCTTCCCAGGATTTTCGAGACCCTCAACTCGCGGAGAAATTCTCTTTGTTCGCGGCTGCAGCCTTCAACGTCGAACTGCAGGCGAATGTGCTGGCCGGTGTTACCGCTGGCCACGTTTTGCATCAGGCGGTGGTGAGGTTCGAGAATTCGGGTGACCTCATTGCTGATTTCTTCGACGGAGCTGCCGGTCACTTCGTAGCTCGACAGCAGCAGCTTGACGTTGAAAGTCTCCTCCATGTGTCCCAGCAGGAAAAGCGCAAGGAGCACCATGCCCGTGGCAAATACCGCGGTAACGTAGAGGCCGCCACCCGCAGCCATTCCGACAGACGCGACGACGAAAAGAGTGGCTGCGGTCGTCAGACCCGTGGTGAGACCACGAGTGTGCAGGATAGAACCTGCGCCGATGAAACCGATGCCGGGGATGATCTGGGCAGCGATGCGGGCCGAATCGGATGGAACCCCAGCCAGTTGCTGCGAGAGAAGAGTGAACATGGCCGCGCCAAAACAAATAAACATATTCGTACGCAGCCCGGCGGCGCGGTGTTTGAATTCGCGCTCGATGCCAATCAGTCCTCCGAGGATTGCCGCGACCAGCAGGCGCATTAGCGAGCTGCTAACGGCGCCGCTAGCCAGCTCACGGTTCATCACGTCGAGGAGGTGTTGCCAGTTCATGAAGGCTGCTTGCCCGCCTCAAATAAAGTCGCTGCAGACATGTTCGGATGGCCGGATTTTATCACCCGCGCGATACCCTACCGCGTTAACCCGGCTGATTACCGCGCGCGGTAGAGGACGGCGCGCGCTTGTCCGCTGACGTGAATCTCCACCAGTTCGCGGAGCGACAATCCGTGCACGGCCTGCCAGACGGGATCGCCTTCAAACGCAAGAACATAGTCAGCGTATTGCGTCGGATTGGCCAGAGCGTGCTCCCACAAGCCCTCAGGATCGCTGGGCTGCTTCCAGGTGCGGTGGTTCCCTTCGTTGATGACATGGCTGAGCGGGATGCCTGCACGTTCGACGGCTCCGACGTGATCGCCGAGATACATCAGAATGGTCGAGTCGGGAGGAAGTTTTTCGAGCCAGAGTGCCAGTTCCTTCTGGAACTGGGTACGAGTACGCATATTGATGCGTGCTTCCTCAAGACTCACCGGGCCCGCGTACCAGATGGAACCGTAGCTGGCGGCTACGAATGCAAACAATGCCAGGACGCAGGCCAGACGGAGGCATTGGTTCCAGGACTCGGAACGCACGACAAGGTAAACAAGGAGCGAATGGGCGACCGCGAAGACGGGAAGCAGTTGCAATCCGTAGCGGACGTTGTAGTGCGTGAATGGCCACCATTGCGGAATGAAAATCGGAACTCCGCCATAGGCAATCGAGAGCGCGTAAAAAGGCAGTGGGACGAGCAAGAATGCGAGAGGCCACAATGGCGAGGCATCCGATTTCGAATCGGCGAGACTGCGACGAGGAAGCGCGAATGCCGCGGCCACCGAGGTCAAAGCGAGTAAGAGCCACGTCCGCTGCAGCCATTGGTTCTCGGCAACATTAGCTTCCGCGGATTTCAGAAAGTACATTCCCGCAAGTAGCGGATTGCCGCTGCCGGGATGTCCAGGATTGCTTCCGCTCTGGCTCTTGCGCTCGATAGCTTTTGCGGAGTAAGGGCCGTTCGCGAATTCCAACGGATTGCGATAGACGATCCCGTTGTAAGTGAGCCAGAGCGCAGGGGAGGCGGCCGCGAGGAGCACGAACTTGAGTACGGCGCTCCGCGATAAGCGGACTGATGAAGATGGCGTTGGTGCAGCGAAGAGGGATTGCGCCACGATAACTACAGTCATCGCAGCCGCGAGAAGCCATCCGTCATAGCGCGTGAGACAAGCGGCGGCGAGGCATAGGCCACACTTGACGAGGGATTTCACTTCACCGCGCACCGCTTCGCTGAAGTAGACCACCGCCCAGACGAAGAACGCAAGGTAGAGAGATTCTCCCATGGCGGTGGATTGCAGGTAGATCAGATTGGGATTGGCGGCGTAGACGACGGCGGCTGTCCAGGCGGCGAAGCGTACGAGGTGGTCCGGTTTACCTTCCCGTGCAAGGACTCCCCGCACCAGGCGGAAGATTCCGACGACGCCGAAAACGAAGGCAGCCATCGACGGGATGGATCCGCCGGCGCCGCGCTGCCACATCAGGTCAGAGAGCAAGAAAGGAATCATTAGCAGATGCGGCAGAGGCAGCCACACGGTTCCTAACTGCAGCAGGCCCGGAGTCTTCGAGTCGAAGACGCGGCGCGCAATGTTGATGTGGGCAACGGCATCCCCGTAAAGAAGCACTTCGCCATTGCGGTAGTAAAACAGAAACGCCAACACCGAAACACAGGTCGCGAGCCAGGCAAGCAGCCGGACTTCGGAATCCCAGAGGGAGTCGACAGGCTCGGGTTTTCGTGACTTCGGCATTCGGCTTGAGTTGCGGCGGATCCGGAGCTTCCGACGATACATCGCTCGCTATATGGCTGGCAGGTCTATTCCAGATGCGTCAGTTCGCGGAAGACTTGAAAGCGTGCGTCGATCTCCTCGCGCGTCAGGGACTGCAGACGCTCGGTGCCGAAGCGCTCTACGGCGAACGATCCCATGACACCACCATAGAAGAGAGCTCGCTTGAGGACGTCGCGAGTCAATTCCTTCTGCGAGGCAAGATACCCCATGAATCCGCCGGCGAAGGAATCGCCCGCTCCGGTGGGATCTTTGACTTCTTCAATGGGAAGCGTGGGGGCGCGAAAAGGATGCCGGCCAGTGCCAAATGCGCCATCGCGAAAGAAAATCGTCGCGCCATATTCTCCGTGTTTGATCACCAGAGCCTGCGGACCCATCGCGAGAACCTTTTGCGCGGCGCGAGGCAGGTTCGTTTCGTGGGCGAGCATTTTGGCTTCGGTGTCGTTGATCAGGAGAACATCGACGAGTTTGAGGGTTTCGGCGAGTTCCTTCGGAGTGCCTTTGATCCAGTAATTCATGGTGTCGCAGCCCGTCAGACGGACAGAACTCATACTGCGACGCACGTCGGCCTGCAAAGTGGGCTGGATATTGGCAAGAAAGAGAAAGTCGGTGTCTTCGTATTCTTTTGGGATGCGAGGCTGGAAGGTCTCAAATACGTTGAGATCGGTGTAGTCGGTCTTCGCTTCATTCAGATTGTCGGTGTAGGAGCCGCCCCAGCGGAACGTCTTGCCCTTGGCGCGATCGAGGCCGCGGATATCAATCTTGTGGTCGTGAAATACCTTTGCCTGATCGTTTCCGAAGTCTTCTCCAACGACGGCAACCACACGCACATGGGTGAAGTAGCTGGCGGCGAGCGCGAAGTAGGTGGCCGCGCCTCCGAGGATGTTTTTCCGGGTGCCGGACGGCGAGGTAACGTCGTCGAAGGCAACCGAACCGACTACTAGAATGCTCATTCTTTTATTCCTGGCTCCGTGTCTCTCCGAAAAGGCTTCAACCACTAAGGGCGCGAAAGAAACACTTTCATTAGGATTTAGATTGCAGGTACTTTCCCACGATTAGCTTCAGCTTCTTCTTGGTGGCTGCGGAAATTGTCTTCGGGTCGGTGAGAATGGCGTGGGACAGGGCTGAGCCGCATTTACAAGAATGCTTGCCGGGCATGGCCGCTACCGTGGCGCGCACGACTTTGGTCGCGTTCTCAGCATTTTTCATTAGCACAGCGATGATCTGATCGACAGTGACCGAATCGTGGTGCGGATGCCAGCAATCATAGTCGGTCACCATGGCGACGGTGACGTAGCAAAGCTCCGCTTCGCGCGCCAGTTTGGCTTCCTGAAGGTTGGTCATGCCGATGACGTCCATCCCAAGACTGCGGTAGACGTTGGACTCGGCCTTGGTGGAAAACTGCGGGCCTTCCATGCAGAGATACGTTCCGCCGCGCTTGCCGACGACGCCGACTCTCTTGCAGGCGGTTTCGACGACTGCAGCGAGTTCCCCGCAGACGGGGTCGGCGAAGGCAATGTGAGCAACAATGCCGCCTCCAAAAAATGTGTCGACGCGATGGCGGGTGCGGTCGAAAAACTGGTCGGGGATCACAAACTCCAGCGGCTTGTGCTCTTCCTTGAGCGATCCGACGGCGGAAATGGAGACGATGCGCTCGACCCCGAGCTGCTTGAAGGCGTGGATATTGGCGCGGAAATTCAGTTCGCTCGGCAGGATGCGGTGGCCACGTCCGTGGCGCGCCAGAAAGGCAACTTTGCGGCCTTCGAGTGTACCGCAGACAAATGCGTCTGACGGCGCCCCGAAGGGCGTCTTCACGTGTACTTCTTTGACCTTGGTCAGCCCGGGCATGGCATAAAGCCCGCTACCGCCGATGATTCCGATTTCCGCCTGTGGCAAACGTCCTCCAGAAGTTCGTCCAAACCAAACTCGTGATTATACAAGAGAGAAATGGATGGCCCGGTTTCGTTGTCGCAGAGCACGAGGGCGGCGGGCGGGGCGATACAATTTCAGAATGAGGTTCTTGACTGCGGTTTGGATATTGGGAATGCTGTGCGGGCTGAGCTGGGCGCAGGAGAAAGGACCGGCGGGCGCTTCGCAGTCGGTGACTGTTCCAGCAATCATTGATCACAATCGCGTTGTCATCAACGTAGAGGTTCGATTGCCCGACGGATCTGCGCAGCGGGTGCGCGCCTGGGTAGATAACGGGACCTCTGACTTCTCTATGTCGCGGCGCGTGGCAACCCTGCTGGGCCTCAACGTGACCTGCAATGACCAGGAGTGTTCGTCGCCGCCGCTCGCGGAAATTACGATCGGCGGAATGCGTATCCCTTTCGGCGGCGTGAAGGAAGCGAAGATTCCGCTGAAGCCGGTTAACGCGGCATCGGTGATGGCGGCGGGTATGAACGCCGAGATCAACCTTCCGGCCAGCGTTTTGCGGCATTACGATGTGCTGATCGATTTCCCGGATCACAAATTCTCGATCGGCGCGCCTGGTTCCCTTCATTTTCGCGGACCGTCGGGCAAAGTGCTAATCAATTCAGAGAACGGCCTGATTCAGGTTCCGAGCAAGATCGAGAACAAGAAATACAATCTGGCTCTCGACTTGGGGGCGTCAATCAGCTTTCTGTCGCCAGATTTGTTTGATGCCCTCGCCACGGCGCACGCGGACTGGCCGCACATGACGGGTACGGTCGGATCGGCAAGCATGTGGGCCACAGACGAGGACGCTCGATTGAAAGTCATGCGCGTGGACCGAGTGCAATACGGCCCATTGTTCCTGACGGATGTGCCTTTTGTGCAAATGCCGAAGGCGCGGATGGATTTCTTTCTGAGACACGCCGGAGTGCCAACGGCGGGGCTGATCGGCGCAAATGTTCTGCTGAATTACCGCGTCGGTCTGGATTACGCGCATTCGACGCTCTATTTCGAAGTTGGCCGAACCTACCAGTTTCCCGATTTCGACGTGGTTGGAGTCATCTT
>CAVXVD010000129.1:0-47263 GCA_963765015.1 uncultured Acidobacteriota bacterium
GCGCCCGGAGGACGATGGACGGTACACGATCCTGGGCGTCGCTGACATTGACGGCAAAGCTTCAATGGCCTCGGGGCCCGGCGGGGTGCAGGCGGGCGACCATCTCGTGGGAGTCAATGACATCTCGGTTGTAGGCGCGACGATGGGTGAGGTGTGGTCGATGCTGGGAGGATCACCGGGGCAGGAGCGGAAGTTGACGGTCGAGCGAGGGGGAAAGTTATTCGCGGTGCCGGCCACCGTGCAACATTTTCTGGCAGTGTTGCCGGACGAGAAAGAGGGCAAGAAGAAGCAGTAGCCGGTGAATTCACTACCCTAGCTTCGAAACATCTCCCTATTCATCGCCAGAGCACTAACTCATCTCGGCGCCGTTGCGGTGTTGAACACTTCCCTTTCAAGAACTGCGGTGGTGGCGGCGTCCAGGCTTTCGCTGACCAGCACGGTATCGCCTTGTTCCTCGATCACGACCGTACCTTCTTCGGTGGTCCAAGTGTGGCGGCCATTCAACCGCATGGGCTCGGGTTCGTTGCCTGAATCCGCGACGCGGGGCTTGTCGAGCTGAGCAGCGGGATTTGCCGGTTCTTCCGCTTTTTTGTACCGCTGCTTGAGAGAAGTCGCATAGATGCCGGCAAATTCGGCGGCAGCATCGGGACTTGACCAGCGCGAGACGTAGAGCAGCCCCAGAGGCGCATCGGCATTCGCTTTGGCCTTTGCGGCATAGTAGTAGCCGCCCCGCCACTCAGGGTACATTTTCTTAGAGAGTTTCTTGTCCGCGTATTGCTCGATCAGGACGGCAACGTCAAATTCGCCCATCCCTCCGATGTCGAACTTCTGATAATCCTTGAAGTCGTGTTTGAAATCGGGCACGCGCATGGGTGCGATCGTTTCCCCCGAGAGATAGGTTTCCGGCTGCATGATCTGGCGCGTGGTATGCGGAGGGTTCTTCAACACCCCGGCGAAGGCCTTCTCTTTCCCTCCCTTTTGCATCAACTGGACGATGAAGTCCATGCCATAGCTGTACGGGAAAGTAAGCGACTCTTTCATGAAGACCGGCGCCTCGTTGAACACCTTAGTCCCGGGAGTGCCGGTCATGGTTTCTTCTTCCATGGCAGCGACCAACTCGGGCGAGGTCACGATGGAGTGTCCAGTGGGAGCGATTGCGTACTGGAACATCATGGCCTGCGCCTGGCCTTCGATCACTGCCTCGCGGGCGTTGTCGATCTCATCGTTTTCGATGTCGGCGGGAGTTGGGTCTTTGCGAATCTCCCCCAGGTCCTTCTCGCCCTTCTTCATCCACTTCTGCAGTCCGATCGATTGATCCTGTAAAGCATGAGTGAGTTCGTGAGCCATGACGGGCTCCTGCTCTTCGATCGGCACCCAATCGAGCATGTTCACAGTCTTGGTTTTGGGATCGTAATATCCGGCCACTTCTTCGCGAAGCAAAGCGACCATGAAGGTTTGCAGATCGAAGGTGCGCGGCAGCAGGCCGAATTTTTTCAGTACCAATTCTGAGCGGCGCAGTCGCTTGGTGTCTTCGTCGTCGAGGTGCTTGGTGAGATAAGAGACGACTTCATCCCGGCTGGTCAGCTTGCGTTTTACTTCTTTCCTGATGGGGAGGCCGGTTTGCTTGCTGTCGAAATCGAGAATTTCGTCGATCGAGTGGAAAAGTTCCTCGGCTTGGCGCGGCGTGATCTTGTAGTCGCCCTGCGGCTGGTCCTGGGCAGGTGCCTGCTTAGGCGGAGCGGGCTCTTGCGCGGTGGCAGGCTGATTGGCAGGAGTTTGCGGCGGCGTGCTTTGATCAGCGGATTGCGACCCCTGCGCCGACAGCGAAGCGGGCCAAATCACTGCGGTCAATACAACCGCCAAAAGCAACCGTAGAACCCGCGTGGAGGACACACCGACTTTATTCATTAAGCAGAGTTTACCTGTTTCCTTATACTTTTCGTCATGACCCCTACCCAGCCTGTCAATCTATGGACGTCGACCGAGCACGCTCGTGAGTATCTGGAGCGGGCGGATTCCATTTCTCACCGTGGCGAGGGTGAGGCGTGTTTGCTCGAATTCGTTCCGTCCGGTGCGCGGCGGATTCTCGACCTCGGCACCGGGGATGGGCGCTTGCTGGCCCTGATGCGAGCGGAAATGGCGCGGCTCGGGTGTCCCGAGGGCGAAGCGGTCGCGGTTGATTTTTCACCGGCGATGCTGGAGGCGGTGCGCGCACGCTTTGCAGCGGATCCTTGCGTCAGTATCGTGGCGCATAATATGGATTCTCCTCTGCCCGACCTCGGTAAGTTTGACCTGGTGATTTCCAGTTTCGCGATCCATCACCTGGTGCATGAGCGCAAGCGAGCTTTGTACGCGGAAACATATGGGATGCTGAACGTGGGAGGTGTCCTTTGCAATCTTGAGCACGTGGCCTCGCCCACGCCGCATCTGCATGAGGAGTTCCTGCATCGGATCGGCTTCACCGTAGAGACGGAAGATCCGTCGAACAAGTTACTCGATCTTGAAACCCAGTTGGAATGGTTGCGGGAGATTGGATTTGCGGATGTGGACTGTGCGTGGAAGTGGCGGGAGTTGGCGCTGCTGGTGGGACGACGTCCGTCCTAAGCAGCATGAGGGGGCTGCTTTCCTCGACGAGGAGTTTCCGCAACAAGTTGCACGCTTAGAAGGTTTGACCTCTGGACCAGTCTCGAGCGCGGTCAAAGAGCTTGCGATCCCGCCACACGGTGCGCGACCATTTATCACCGATGGCTGAGAATTGCTGGCGGGCGACGACTGCATCGCCGAACTTGTAAGCCATAAACGCCAGTTGGTTCATGGCCCGGCGCGAAGCGGCGTTCTGAGTGGACAGAGCCTGGTACCCGCGTTGGATTCGACGTGCTCAAGAGTAGCGCTGCAACTAGAAGGAGGGTCTGGGCCAGTGCGGAAAGTGACATTCGAGCCTCCGAAGACTCTCACCGAATCTGGATATGCTAATGCGATTCCCTGCGTAAAGACACGATGTTCTCTCCTCTAGCGGGTGCCTTTTACGTTTAGACATGCTCCGCTATCCACTCCGCTGCTTCCCGCGTGCCCAGTGGCCCGCCGATATCCTGCGTCGTTTTCTTCTGTCGAACCGCTTCGAGCACGGCGGCTTCGATCTTGTCTGGTTCCCTGTCGAGCCCCAGATGTCGCAGCATCATTGCTGCGGTCAATATGGCGCCGAAGGGATTCGCGACATTCTTGCCAGCGATGGGCGGGGCCGAGCCATGGACTGGCTCGAACATAGAAGTGCGTCCCGGATGAATATTGCCGCTGGCGGCCATGCCTAAGCCTCCCTGAAGCCCGGCAGCCAGATCAGTGATGATGTCGCCGAACATGTTATTCGTGACAACTACGTCGAACTGGCTCGGATCGCGCACCATCTGCATGCACAGGGCGTCGACATACATGTGCTGCGCGGTAATCTTGGGATACTCGCCGCTGACCTCTTTGAATACGCGCTGCCAGAGGCCGCCAGCGTGAGTCATGGCGTTGGACTTATCGCACATAAGAACCTTATTGCGCGGGGAGCCGTTAAGCTTGGTGTGCCGCTGGCAATACTCGAACGCGTAGCGGATGATGCGCTCGACCCCCTTGCGCGTGTTGATGTCTTCCTGGGTAGCGATTTCGTCGGGAGTTCCCTGTTTGAATACGCCACCCGCGTCGGTGTAGACCCCTTCCGTATTTTCGCGGAGCACCACGAAGTCGACATCCTTCGGCTCAACGCCTTTTAGCGGGCAAAGGGCGGCATCGAGCAGACGGACAGGGCGCACGTTGGCGTAAAGGTCCATCTTGAAGCGCATGCCGAGGAGGATTTCTTTGGCGTGAATATTGGTCTTCACCCGCGGATCGCCGAATGCGCCGACGAGGATCGCGTCGAAATCGCGGGCGAGCATAGCAAATCCGTCGGCGGGCACGGTGGTCTGGTCGCGCAGATAGCGGTCGGCGCCCCAGTCGAAATCGGTCAGGTCCACGGCAGCACCGGACGCCTGAATGACCTTAATCGCCTGCGGAATGACCTCTTTGCCGATGCCGTCACCGGGGATGACGGCTATGCGCTTTCTGGTTTTGGTCGTCGAGTCCACGGCAGGAACGTTAACACAATCGCTATAATCCAATACAGGTATGGGGCTGACGGCACTACAGGCGCACGGTGGGGGATTGGGAGCGGTGAGTGTCGCCGAATATCGCGGCGCGACGACGGCTGCCCGCTTCGCCGATCCGCAGGCCGAGTTTATGGCACTGCGCGCGGCGTGCGGGGTATACGATCTCGGCTTCCGGACCAAGATTTCCCTCACCGGCGGCGACCGGGTGCGCTGGTTAAATGGCATGGTCACGAATAACATTCGCGATCTGGCCGTTACTCGGGGCGTGTACGCGTTTCTGCTGAATCCGCAGGGGCATATTCTGGGCGATCTTTATGCCTACAATCGCGGCGAGTCGATCGTGGTGGACACAGATCGCAGCCAGGCCGACAGGATTCTGGCGACCTTTGATCACTACATCATTATGGATGACGTGGAAGTCGCGAATCTTGGCGAGCAACTGACGGCGCTGGGCATTGCCGGGCCGAAGGCGCGCAAGGTACTGGCGGCCGCGGGACTCGAGATTTCCGAGATGCACTCTTTGGAGACGCGATCCCTGAATTGGCAGGGTACGAATTGCACCATTGTGCGCGGCGATGAGGCCGAGCATGTTTCCTACGAGATCTGGGTTTCGGATAATGTCCGGAATCTCTGGGACACTTTGGTGACTGCAGGAGCGATGCCAGTTGGATCGGAAGCGCTGGAGATGCATCGAATTGTGGCTGGAGTTCCGCGCTACGGGTTCGACATTCGCGAGCGCGATCTGCCGCAGGAAACCGAGCAGGCACGCGCCTTGAATTTCAACAAGGGGTGCTACGTGGGTCAGGAGATCGTGGAAAGGATCCGATCGCGCGGCGCGGTCCATCGAAAATTTTCTGGATTTCTCGCCGCGGGTGCGGTGCCCCTTGTGCCGGGCATGAAGATTGTGGCCGGCGAGAAGGAAGTTGGGGAAATTACGAGCGCCGCTCCGCTGCGATTGGCAAGTGGCGACAAAACGGTCGCTCTGGGGTACATCCGCCGCGAAGTGGGAACGCCCGGCCGCGAGGTCACCATCGGAACGGCAAGGGCAACGGTCATTCCACTGCCGGCCTCGGATAACGTTTTACTCAAGGAAGAAGAGTCTTTGGAAAATCATCCGGCATAATGAAAACTTAAGAGGGACCGCCTAGTGGCGGGCGAGGGAAAAGTCTATGGCTGAGAAGAAGCACGAACAATCCGGATTCAAAGTAACCGATCGGCGTCTGTTTACCTCGGAGGGTGAGTTGCGCTCTGACGTTCCCGACGAAGTCGAGGCGCCCAAAGTGGCGACGGTCGCCGCCCCCGAACCGCCAGCACAAAAAGCAGAAAGCTCACCCGTTCCGGAAGCAACCGAGGGCACGGATCACGAGATGCCACCACCACCGACGAGTGCGGAGCAGGAGGCGCAGGCGGCCGCGTATCGGCAGTCCTCCAAGGATATGGACACCCAGGTGGAACTGAGCGGTCATTCGGCGAAGGATTTCGAGATCACCTTCGAGCGATTTATGGCCTCACTCTACATGTCGGCGATGCTCCAACTCGGACTGATGCGGCAACAGGGCGGGCAACCGCAGGTTGATATCATCGGGGCGCGGCAGACCATCGATACACTGAGTTTGCTCGCGGAAAAAACGAAGGGCAACCTGACCGCGGTGGAACAGAATTTTCTGCAAAACAGTCTCTATGAGTTGCGCATGGCGTATGTAGAAGTTACTAACGCTCTGGCGCGACCACCGCAGGCCGGTCCTGCGACTGGAACCACCGGAAGATGAAAGCGACCTTAACCGTGTTGGGGAGCGGGACGTCCATGGGCGTGCCCACGCTGGGATGCGACTGCGCGGTCTGTCACTCGCGCGATCCGCACGATCGGCGCACCCGGCCTTCGATCATGCTGGAATACGGCGGGAAGGTTGTGCTCATCGATACCACGCCGGATTTTTACGCTCAGGCCGTGCGCGAAAATATCACGCGGGTCGACGCGGTGTTTTACACCCACACACACGCCGATCACATTCTGGGAATCGACGACCTGCGTCCGCTGAGCTATCGCCATAAACCCGACAAGCTGCCCTTGTACGCGCGACCGGAAGCAGCGGCCTTCCTGCGCCGGATGTTCAGCTACATCTTCGACGCGGATTACAAGTTTGGAGGCCTCCCCCTGCTAGAACTGCGGCCGATCGACGGCTCCGTGGATGTGTTTGGCGTTCGCTTCGAGCCCGTCATCCTGATTCACGGCGAAACGCAAATTAACGGATATCGATTCGGGTCGGGAGCTTATTTGACCGATCACAGCGAGGTGCCCGAGTCGTCGATGCATCAACTGCAAGGATTGGACATTCTGTTTCTGGATGCGCTGCGCCACAAGCCGCATCCGACGCATTCCACGGTGAAAAATTCGCTCGCCATAGTGGATCGCCTTAAACCGAAACGAGCATTCTTTACGCACATTTGCCATGACCTGGCCCACGAAGAGACCAACGCAACACTCCCGCGGCACGTGCGGCTGGCGTTTGACGGGATGAAGATGGAGTTTGAGATATAAGATCGACCTCGGACTTCAGACTTCAGACGGACTTAGGGGTGCCGGCTGACAGTTAAACGCCGACGGTGAAGGTCTGACGTCCAAGGTCTGACGCCTCATTTGTTCCCTATGCAAGTCTTCCACAAACTCGACGATGTCCCCGCCGACTTCGGGCCTACGCTCGTGAGCGTGGGAAATTTTGACGGTGTGCACCGGGCGCATTCGCACGTGCTGGAAAAGATTGTAGCGGGGGCGCGGGCCAGTGGACACAAGACCGTGGCGGTTTCGTTTGAGCCGCATCCGATGCGAATTCTGCGCCCCGAAGCCGGGCTGAAATTGCTGACGCCCACTCCGGAAAAGCTGCGGTTGCTCGAAGCCACGGGAATCGACGCGGTGCTGCTGCTTCCCTTCGGACGCGACCTTTCCCTGATGACTCCCCGGCAGTTCGCCGAGCACATCCTGAAAACAATCCTGCGCGCGCGTGAAGTGCATGAGGGGTTCAACTTCCGCTTTGGACACAAGGCGGCGGGCGATATCAAACTGCTGGCTGAGTTTGGCAAGGAACTTGGATTTGACGTGAAGGCCTACCCCGAAATGAGGTTGCGCGGAGAATCCGTCTCGAGCAGCCAGATTCGCAAACTGGTCGCGGCGGGACGAGTCAGCCGCGCACGGCATCTGCTGGCAAGGCCATTCTGCATTCTGGGCACACCCGGGCGCGGCCGCGGTTATGGTTCGAAGTACACAGTGCCGACTATCAATTTGTCGCGGTACGAAGAACTGGTTCCAAAGGACGGCGTTTACATCACTTTCACGCGCGTGGGGGTAGAGCGATTCGAGTCCGTCACGAATGTTGGCAATCGTCCTACGTTTGGCGCGGAATTATTTGCCATCGAGACTCACTTGTTGAACTTTCACCCCATCGAACTCACTCCGGAGACCGAGGTGGAAATCTGCTTCCTCGAGCGATTGCGGGACGAAGTGAAGTTTCCGTCGGTGGAAGCGCTGCGAGAGCAGATTGCGCGCGATGTGAAGAAGGCACGGCGCTATTTTCATCTGATGGGAAGAGCACCCTCCAAGGATTGAATCCCAAGCAGTGTCGCGCGAATTGGGCCGACGGAGTCAGCCTGACTTCGTCGAGTCGACCCGGACCCCCAGCCACAGCATTCCAGCGATCAGAGCGAGACCGGCGGTCAAGGTCAGGGCCGATTCCCAACCGATGCGCTCGGCGAGCCACGGTGTGAGCATGGGGGAAATGAAGCCGCCGACGTTGCTCCCGAAGTTCATGGTTCCACCCGCGATGCCGCTGTGCTCTCCGGAAAGCTGCGTCATAGTTGCCCAGAACGGGCCCTCGGTGCAGATCACCAAAACGGTGCAGGCTGTCAGAGTTGCTGCGGCTAGCTTGGGATTTGGAGTGCGGGCCCCCACGACCAGGAAGATTGCTGAGATGCAGAGAGCGGCGAACGGGAGGCTGCGACGCCCCCAGGTTGCGCCCCAGCGGATCACCGCAAGATCGGAGAACACTCCACCGAGCGGGATTGCGAAGATGGTAGCGATCCACGGCAGTGCGGTGAAGCCGGCGGCCTTGAGCACTTCGAAATGACGGACTTGGACCAGGTACAGGTAGAACCAGAAAATGAAGATGTACCCGAGATATCCTTGCAGAAAATAGCTGCCGAACAGGAACCAGAAGCTGGGCGAACGCAGCGGACGGGATTGAGCTTTGTGGAATTGTCCGGGTAGCGCCGTGCTCGATGCCTCTTCGCCGCTTTTTGCAGCATGATGCTCATGTGGTCCAAAAGTCCACCAGAGCATTCCCGCAACTGCGCTGAGAGATGCAGCGGCCACGAGAGCCGCGCGCCATCCGTATTGGCTGATGATCGGCGTCAGGAGCAGAGGGGTCAGGGCGGACCCGACTCCTACACTGGCTAATACGACGCTGTTGGCTCGCGCCTGTAATCCCGCCGGCACGGTTACGGCAATGGTTCGGGCCGAAACGGGATAGGTGGGTGCGGCCAGCACTCCGCAGATGCCGCGGATCAGCCAGAGTTGCGGAATCAACAGCGCCAGTCCGAAGCCGCGCCATCCGACGCATGCGGTGAGAACCGTCAACAGGGTAAAGCCGGCGCATAGCGTGAGGTAGATACGACGGGGACTGACGCGGTCTGCGAGTCCTCCCGAGGGAATCTGGAACAAGGTGTAGCCCAGCAGGAAAGCGCTGAACACGGTCCCCATCTGGGCCTGGGACAAGCCAAAGTCGTGCATGATGCCGGGTGCAACGATAGTGATGGCGACGCGGCAGACGTATCCCGCAGAGGCCGCCACCGCCAAAAGGAGAACCAGACGCTTGGCTCGAAAAGACAGCGGAACGGGAGTGGGAAGGGAATCCGTCATCCGAGATGCTTGTGGAATAGAAACTCGGAGTGGCCGGGGACGATATAGTCTTTCAGTTCGCCGATGAATCCGTAGCCTTGGCGACGGTAAAACTGCTGTGCGCGGAGATTAAAGGATGAGACGAGAAGGAAGATATGCTGCCGATCATGAAAGCGCTTTTCCGCGAATGCCATCAGTTGGGCTCCGAGGCCCCGGCCTTGCGCTTCGGGGGCAACGGCAATGGAGGAGATGTAGGGCGATCCCGCCAGACCAAATGGAGCGAGCAGGATCAAGCCCAGCGGCCTGCCAGAAGTCTGATCTCGAGCCACGAACAACTCAGTGCCCGGACGAGCCAGTACCGCACGGCAGGCGTCCAGGTCGCGCTTTAGCGTGATCCAGGGCTCCGAGGAGGCCATCAGCCGAGAGCCCCATTCGTGCTCCTCCCGTGAAGCGGGTGCGACCTCGCAGACTGTCATCCTCGATTTCAACATTTCAATTCAGAAACAATTGGTACCAAGCTTCGCACGGCAAAGCGACAGTGATCGTAGCAGGCCAAAACCCCGATGGAAAGCGCGCCTCAGGATGAAAGGGGCCGCTTGTGGCGGAGAAAGGTCAAAGCGCCGCTGGGAAGGCGCGGATTCAAGGGTTGTTTCGAGCTGAAA
The DNA here is from genome assembly GCA_963765015.1 of uncultured Acidobacteriota bacterium. GTDB lineage: Bacteria > Acidobacteriota > Terriglobia > Terriglobales > Acidobacteriaceae > Sulfotelmatobacter. The sequence goes on from CAVXVD010000129.1 coordinate 9,675, forward strand.
TCCTAATGCGGCAGGTAGCCGAATTCCATGGGAAGTTTGCCGTCCACATGGACAACGTTAATGCTGTTGTCGATGGAATGAGCCTCGATGAGGCCAATGGCGCCGAGTTCGGATTGCACGGCTTTGAGGACGTCGGCGTCGGTGTCAACGAAGAGAATGGAATCGCGATGCGCGGTAACAAACGCCTTCCATTCGGCGGCCGACATTTTATTCAGACGCTCCAGGGTTTCCGCTTCCCCGGCTGAATCTTTATGGAGGACGATCACGATATTCTTGCCGTCCGGCCACTTCTTAATTTCTCCGCGGATAATTTTCGCCAGGTGCGCGGAGGTGACGTTTTCGACGGCATTGTCCTTGTTGACCACCACGGCTGTGTGGTGCGCGAAACAAGGCGTAAGGCTGGCGCAAAGAAACGCGAGCGCGTAGAACGCGGAGCGGACTTTCATAAAGCTAACCTCGAAAATTCCCGGCTTGATAGAAAGAGGGTAGCCAAGAATCGTTCCCCAGTTTGTAAAAAGCGAGTAAAAAGCGGCACCGAGGTAACGAAAAAGTCATTCCCAGTGACGCAAATTGTCATCTTAGACCCTCAGTTAACCCGTTGAACGACCTGCGGCTCCGGAGAAGACAGGTACCGAAGTTTCTTGCGGTATTGAAAACAAACCGTTTTCCAGGAGACCTGAGGGCATCCAGGTGGTGGAACCGTTGGCCAAGCACTTGCAAGCATTAGTCGTAGCTAATTTGCTCGTGAAATCAGGACTGTTTGCATGTCCTGCGAGCTTTTGGGGGAAAAAACTGGCGATGCGGAAGCAAAAGGGTTTTTCACTGATCGAGCTTTTGATCGTAGTGGCAATCATATTGATTATTGCCGCCATAGCAATTCCTAACCTGCTGCGCGCCCGCATGGCGGCCAACGAGTCGTCTGCTGTCGCTTCTGTTCGTACCACCAACACTGCGGAAATCACTTATCAGACTGCGTATCCTACCGTTGGCTTTGCGCCCGCCCTGGTGAACCTGGGTGGAGCGTTGGGCGCGGCCTGCGTGCCGAGCTCGACCACAGCTTGCCTGATTGACTCCGTGTTGGCCAACAACGGCAACCCGGCTGGCGGCGGCAAGAGCGGCTATTCCTTCAAGACCGGCACCGGTACCGTCGCGGGCGGCGTGAATGTCGGCTACGTGATCGTTGGAGTTCCGTTGACGATCAACCAGACCGGCATCCGCGCGTTCTGCGCTGAGGAAGATGCAGTGGTTCGCGTCGACCCGGCCGGCGCTTGCTCCAACACTGAAGCGGGCGTTCGGACTTTTAACCCGCTCAACCAGTAATCGCGGGATGCGTTAGAAATAAAGGGCAGCGAGCGTAAGCTCTCTGCCCTTATTCCTTCCCATTGAATCGGCGCCCTTCTCTGCCCGCAGCGGAAGTCCGATGGCGACTACTCGATCGGATCGATCATGATAGATTCCGCAGACGTACTCTCCTTGCCCGGTAGCTGCACAATCACAATCGCCGATAACACCAGAACAATGCCCAGAGTCTGGACGGGACGCAGGATCTCGCCGAGCACGGCCGTTGCCAGCAGGATGGAAAAAACCGGCTCCAGGCAACTGGCGATGATGGCGCGAGTAGGCTCGAGGTACTGCAGGCCGAGGAAGTAGAACGAGAACGGTCCCAATACCGAGATCATCGAGAATACGAAGAGCAAGGCCCATTGTTGCAGCGTGTAATGAGCAGCAAGAATCTTCCAAGGTGGGTTGGCAATCACCCAGAAGGCGGAAGCGGAGGCGAGCGTCCAGATCAGCACGCGCCAGCGGTCGAAACGGGCCAGGATGCGGTGTCCACCAACATTGTAAAAGGCGAAAGAGAACGAAGCGAGCAGCGCGGCCAGAAGACCGTAAGAATCGAGGCGCAGGGCAGACAAGGAGTTCGTGCCGACGATGCCGATGGTGAGCGCGATGCCGGCGACGGCGACTACAACGGCAGCGACCTTCTGCAATGAGAGTCTCTGTTGCCGGCGAGCTACCACATAGAGCAAAACCCAAACGGGCGCTGTGTACTGCACAATGATGGCAATAGCGACGCTCGTCCTTTGGATGGCGACGTAATAGAAATAGTTTGAGACGGCCACTCCCAGCATGCCGAGCATGAAGCATTGAATCAGATCGAGGGTGGGAAGCTTGATTCGCTGCCACCCGCGGCGGCCGACCAGAACGGGCAGCAACACTAGCAAGGCGAAGGAAGTTCGTGTTTGCGACAGGATCAGGGGATCGATGGGGTGGGCGATCTCCCCTGCAAGAAGGAATTTGCCGGTAAAGATGGCCCGTCCTAGCGTGGCAGAAATACCCCAGAGGAATGCAGCGGAGGCGATAAAGAAATATCCGCGAAGCGGATGGGGAACGTTTTGGCTGGAATTCGCGGAGGTCAGGCTTCGGTCACCGGATCTGATGATGACGCCGAATGGAATAGCTGGTCAAGCCGAACAGGATCAAATCCGGTAACGATTTCGGGGAGTTGGGCAGACCCGGTTCCGCTTTGCTCCATGAAAATTACGAGCGTAGGAGTTTCTTCACTTTCATAGATTTCCATCATGGTGCGGCGCGCGACGGAATCAGCGCTGATGTCGTGCTCATCGAAGGCGATCTCGCAGGCTTCGAGGTAGACGCGCATCAGTTCGCAGGAGAGACAGCCGGGCTGCGTGAAGAACAGGACGCGGGGCATGATGTGTGGCCGCTGGAACCGGCTATTCCCTTTCTATTCATGGTACTCGATTTCGGAAGTGATCTTGGCCGTCTTTTCGAGCATGGCGGACACCGAGCAATATTTTTCTTTCGATAGACGGACGGCGTCCTCCACGGCCTTGCGGGACACTTTGCCGCCGATGCGATACGTCAGCTTGATTTCCGTGTAGACAGCCGGATATCCGGAGGCGCGCTCGCCTGAGGCGCTGACGACCAAACTGGTGAATGGCTCGCGTTTTTTACGGAGGATGCCGACCACATCAGAGGCCGTGCAGCCGCAGAGCGCGATCAGCACGAGTTCCATCGGCGTGCTGGCGGTTTTTTCGCTGGCAGTGTCCATCACGAGAGCGTGACGCGAAGTCGCTTCGCCGATATAACGCTCGTTGTCAGTCCAGATTGCTTTAGCCGAGATCACTTGCTACCTCCGATTATCGGTGCTGGGTTCGGGATGGATCAGGACGCGGAACAGTTCCGGGGCATCCTGCTTGAAGCGGATTTCCAGTTCGGTCTGAATGTCGTGCACGCGGGCCAGCGAGAGCTCGTCGGACAAAGTGCAGTGGCACGAGATATACAGGCGTCCGCGAACGCGCTTAAAGATAAATTCATGCACGTCGAGGATTTCGGGGAATTGCGCTGCCACGCTCTTCAGCCGGTGTTCGAGCTCCGCATCGCCGACCAACTCTTCCGGTTTCTCGATCGTGGCCGGCTCGCTTTCGATGTGCGTAAGGATGTCAGAGATTTCCGGAACGTCGCGGCGCATATCGGCTTCGAGTTCCGTGACCTGGTCGTGCGCGTCCTTCAGACTCATGCGCTCGTCGAGCTCAATGTGCTGTTCGACGTGCAGGCGGCCAGCAAGATCCTGGACGCTGATGTCGTGCACGTTGAGGTTTCGGTGGGTGGCGACGGCACGAATTCGGTCGAAGATATTCTCGGAACGCTGGGCGCGGGGTAGCGGCTGCACTGTTACGTCCGCGCCGGGAAGAATGCGGCGCACGGATTCGGTGACGGCCGTAGCCAGTTGGCCCGAACGCTGGAAGGTAACGGTGCGCGCCAGCCCAACGGCTACGTCAGCGAAGTAGCGGTTGCCCGCCCGCCGGATGCGCACCCGATCGACTTCAATGATGCCGTTGATTCGCAATACTGCGTCGTAAATCTGCGAGCGCACGCCCGGAGGAGCGGCATCAAGCAGGGCGTCAACCGTGCGGCGGGCTAAACGCCAACTAACGGACACAACCACACCCGCTACGAAGAGAGCGGCGATTGGATCAGAGTCGCGCAACCAGTCGACGTGATAAGTGCGGCCAACGAGAACCAGTACCAGGCCCAGCAGGACCACTCCGGCGGACCAGATGTCGGTGGAAAAGTGCAGGGCGTCAGCCTCGAGCGCCTGGCTGTCATATTTGTGGGCAATGCGTCCGAGCACGCGAGAGCGCCAGTAATCGAGGCCCATGGAAAAAAGCATCACGGCAAAGGCGGCGATCGTCGGCTCGATATCGATCCGGCGGAAAAAGAGCCGAAGGCAAGCCTCGTAGATGATCCAGGCACAAGTCAGCAGCAGGAGCCCGGTTTCGACGAAGGCTGAGAAATTCTCGACCTTGCCGTGACCGTACTGGTGGTCGGCGTCGGCCGGCTTGTCCGAAACTCCCACCGAGAAAAAAGTGAGCAGCGAGGCAATGAGATCAAGCCCGGAGTGCGCCGCTTCCGAGAGAATTCCCAAGCTCCCGGTGGTCACGCCTACCACAACTTTTAAGGCCGTAATCACGACGGCGGCCAGAACGGAGTTTCCCGCGGCAGCGCGTTTTTCGGCGCGCATCAAATCCGAAGCGGAAAGAACCGGGTTGCCGGACATGTGAGGCATTATCGCCGTTGGAAGCGAAAAGCGCCAAGGGCATCGAAAATCCAGCCGCCGCCATGCCGTGCATACTTCGGGCACGGTCCGTTGTGCTAGGATTTGCTGCTTGGTATTTTTTCACCTTTCTGGTGGACCAATCCTGGAGGAAAAGACTTATGCGTAAGAGTTGGCTGCTGTGTGTTTTGCTGGGGACGCTGGCCTGGGGCCAAGCTCCACCGAGCGCGCCCCCACCCCCACAGGCGGCTCCTGCTGCGGCCGCCGATACTTCGGCGTCGGTTCCGGACTCGGCGGCGGTGATTACGGTCCAGGGCGTATGCCCGGCAACTCCCAAACCGGCTGCTGCCAAGGGGACCACGGCCAAGCCAGCCACTGCCGCAAAAGAGCCTGCCGCCAGCACGGTTGACTGCAAGACCGTAATCACGAAGGCGCAATTTGAAAAGATGGCGAACAACCTGGCTCCGAATATTTCGCCGCAGATGAAGAAGCAGTTAGCGAGCGTGCTTCCGCGATTGATTGCCATGTCGGCCGAGGCCAAGAAAGAAGGCCTGGACAAGAGCCCCGAGTACGATGAGCGGGTTAAATTCAACCGGATGCAAATCCTGACCCAGGTCCTGCAACAGAAGATTCAGGAAGATGCCGCCAAAGTCCCGGACGCCGATATCGAGAAATATTACAAAGACCACCCGGAGACCTTCGAGCAGTACAACGTCGACCGCCTGTTCATTCCGAAGACCAAGCAGGTGGAGAACGACGCCAAGGAAGAGAACGAAAAGGACAAGGACGAGAAACCGACCGAGGAACAGCAGAAGGCCAAACAAGCTGAGGAAAAAGCCAAGGCGGATGAAGCTGAGCAGTCGATGACTAAGCTAGCCGAGGATCTGCGGGCTCGGGCCGCGGCGGGCGAGGATTTCGTCAAGCTGCAAAAGGAAGCGTTCGAAGCAGCCGGGATGAAGATTGAATCCCCCACGGTGAATCTACCGAACGTCCGTCGCAGTGGATTGCCGGCCGCCCATGCTATTGCCTTCGATCTGAAGCCCGGTGAAGTTTCGCAAGTAATCACCGACACGGGTGGGCACTATGTGTACAAAGTCATCAGCAAGACCCAGATGACGCTCGACCAGGCCAAGGCAGAGATTCACAGCAAGTTGCAGAACGATCGCATGCGGGACAAGATGGACAAGCTGAATGCATCTTTCAAAGTGGACACGAACCAGGCGTACTTTGGTCCGGGTGGGGTGAATCCACCGACGCCGCGGATGCCACGACCGGGCATGATGGCGCCCCCGCCGAATCGACAGACTCCGCCTCCGGCACAACCTCCGGCGGCACAACCGAACTGATGGCAAAACCTGTTGTCGTGGTGACCGGCGTCTCGGGCAACCTGGGTTCCAGGCTCTTGCCGCTGCTGGGAAGTTTTTCGGTGATTGGGGTGGATGTGAATCCGCCCCACACCGATTCCGAGCTGCAGTTTGAGAGCATGGACCTGGGCCAGGAATCCTCCACGCGTGTTCTCTACGAACTTCTTCGCGATACGCATCCCTACGCGGTCGTGCACCTCGCATTCGTCATCGATCCAGTGCGCACCGGTGTGCTCGATGTGGAGCGCATGTGGCAGATCAACGTGGCGGGGACGGCCCGCGTGATGGAGGCCGTCACCGAGGTAAACCGGACCGCCGACGATGGCATCAAGCAGTTCATTTTTCCCAGTAGCGTGTCGGTCTACGGATCGAATTTGCCGTCCCCGGCGACAGAAGATTCCGCGCTCGCCGCCCATACGCTGCCTTACGCGATTCACAAGAAGCAATCGGACGAAGTCGTGCAGACCCGGTCACACGCGCTGCGCGGTTGCAGCGTGTACATCTTGCGCCCGCACATTTTTGCCGGAGCGACCGTTGAGAACTATCTGATGGGCGCGTTTCGCGGAACGCCGAATGGCACGGGCCCGCGCGCGGAAAAGATGCGCAACGAAGGCAAACGGCTGCCCTGCATGCTGCCTCGTGGCCAACAATACCTGGACAATAAGATCCAATTCATCCATGTGGACGATATGGCCCGGCTGGTGCGCCATATTTTGCAGCGGGAGCCGGAGGTGCAGCGACTGACGGTGTTGAATGTGGCCGGCAGTGGCGAGCCGCTGACCTTTGGGCGCTGCGTAGAAATGGCGAAGGCCAAGCTGGTGCGCGTCCCCGGCCGGTGGGCTATGCAACAGGTTCTGGCGTTTCTGTGGAGGCAAAAAATCTCGGCGATTCCTCCGCAGGCCATGCCCTACATGACGGGCGAGTACATCATGAATACGGACCGTCTCCGGCGGTTTTTGGGGCCGGAATACGAGCACGTTATTCGTTACACTATCGCTGACGCATTCGCCGACAGCTTCCATCCCGCTCTAAGCAATTCGCACGGGAGTTCAACGTAGGTCAGCAGGAGGTCTCATTGAGATCAACCATTCTCTTGCTTCTTTTGTGTGCCACTCTGGTCCCGGCCCAGAGCAAACCTTCTGACTCATGGAAGGAGTACGTCTTCCAGAACGACCTTTTTGCGATTACGGCTCCGGAGCCGCCCACTCATCACGTTGACATGACCACTCCCGAGTTCATGGTTTATTCCATTCCGATACCGGGTAAGACCGTCTTAAACCTTCGAGTTTCCAACCGAACGAGGGACTGCGCTTCATTCCTGGGACAACTCAAGGATGGGGCCCTTCAGGGTAAAGATGGAATGGATCCCGCATCCGTCAAGACCATTTCCCTCGATGGAAACCCGGGCGTGGAATACCAGTGGATTAGCCCTCTGCACTTGAATCTTGATCGGTACTACTGCGTGAGCGGAAAATTTTATGTATTTTCGGCAAGCTGGGAAAAGACGGAGAAACGTCCTCCGATCATCGATCGGGTCGAAAGTTCGCTGCGTCTCCTGAAAGCGGAATCCAGTAAATAACGCGCTACACCGGTGCCGACGCTCTTACCGATTCCTGCCGGCGCGACGCACCCGCCAACTGAGCGGGTTTCACTTCCCTCTTCCTGGCGAGCAGCGCGTCCAGCGACCACCGGCCCGGGCCGTTGATCATCAAGAATACGACCGTGAGCAGCTGCGCGTATTCCGAACGAACCTCATGCAACACGGCCCACATTCCCACCTTGGGCGGGGCTGGAGGCAAAGGCAACGGCGAGGTGCCGAGATACAGAGAGATCTTCGTGGAGAGCATTGCGACGATCATCTCGATGATGAATGGGATCGTGATCAGCCGCGTCAGCAGGCCAGTTAGCAGAAGCAGGCCGCCCACAATCTCGAGTGTCGCGACAAAGTCGGCAGTGAAATGCGGCATCGGCATTCCCAGCTTGGTGAAGCGCCCGATCCCCTGATTGGCATAAACGAATTTCAGGATCCCTTCCCAGAAAAAGACGCCCCCGGCCATCACGCGCAGGTACAGGGTGGATTTCGGTCCGTCGATGGGCGGAGTGGTTAGCCAGTTCCAGATGTTCTTCATAGGGTCCTCCGGTGGTGGTAAGTTGGAGCGGGTTTTACGCTGCTCGGTGGGATAACCGGCGACGAGACATTTTATTCCCTGCAATATTTCTTGGCCCTTCGGGAATAAACAGACGATTCGGCGGTTTATGCTACTGAGGTGCCTGACCATCGCCTGCCTGCCGCGACGTTTGAAGATCTGGCGTTGCCTTTGTTCGACCAACTCTACAATTTCGCGCGCTGGCTTACCGAGGATTCGGCGGAAGCGGAAGACCTAGTACAGGAAACCTTTGCCAAGGCGTTGCGCGGCTTTTCCTCGTTTCAGTCGGGGACAAATTTTCGCGCCTGGATGTTTCGCATCCTGCGCAATACGTTCCTGAGCTCGCGCACCGGACTAAAGCAAACAGCTGTCCTCGACGAAGAAGACGAAACTCTTCCGCAGGCAGAGAGTTCCACCCCCGAGAGTTTGCTGATCATAGAGGCGAATCGCGAGATGGTGCAGCGGGCCCTCGGGGAGCTTCCGATACCTTTCCGCGAGATTCTGCTGCTCTGTGAGGTCGAGGAACTGTCGTACGGGGAAATTGCGGAAACATTGGCGATTCCCGTAGGAACGGTGATGTCGCGTCTGTACCGCGCTCGAAAGGCGCTTCGTGGCCTGCTGCTGACGAAACTGCAAGGAGGACGGCATGGCGTGTGAAGTGTGGCGCAAGAAGGTCGAACTCTATGTCGACGGCGAACTGGCGTCTGCAGAGGCCGGAGCCCTGAATGCCCACATGCGGAGCTGCTCCGACTGCTCGGCCGATGCGCTTGCAGCGGTACAACTCAAGAGAGCAGTTTCAGCGGCCGGCAAGCGCTATGTGCCCGACGCGGCTTTCCGAGCCAAGATGATGAAGACTATCTCTGCAAAGCCTCGTAGGAATACCGGTTCGCTATGGAAAATCGTGGCTGTCCCTGCGCTTTCCGTTGTGATTGCCTCGGTCGCGGTCAATTGGTATGTGGGGCGCGAGAGTACGCGACGACATCGGCTGTACAGCGAACTTGCTGATCTCCACGTCGCCGCGCTTGCCAGCACGTCGCCAGTCGATGTCGTTTCCAGCGACCGTCACACGGTGAAACCGTGGTTCCAGGGGAAGATTCCCTTCAGCTTCAATTTGCCCGAGTTACAGGGGACGGAATTCACGCTGCTCGGAGGCCGGATCAGCTATCTGGCGCAGACGCCGGGGGCGCAGCTGATCTACCAAATCCGCAAGCATGAGGTTTCGGTGTTCATTTTTCAGGATCGCGGCGAGGAAACAGCGAGCCTGCCGTCAGGCCCGGTTCAAGAACTGTCGTTCAATATGGAGAACTGGACGCAGAATGGCCTGCGGTACTTCGTCGTTGGAGACGTCAACGCGGAAGAGGTTCAGGCACTGAGCCACCTGCTGCAGGGTGCGGGTTAATTTCTGATTGCGATTGTCCGGGGGGTTCGGTCGTGCGAGGCAGCCAAGGCGGCTGTCGCTCATACTTGCATCTATTTCTTTCCGCGATACAGCCCGGCAATCCCGAAGGTGTAAGGCGTCCAGGTCACTTCGGTGAAGCCCGCGCGTTTCATTCGTTCCAGCATTTCTTGGGGTTCCGGGAACCGCGCGACGGATGCCGGCAGATACGCGTAGGGGCCGCGAACTCCGGAGATCATGGTTCCCACGCGCGGCAGGACCTGCTTGAAATAGAAACGATAAAGACTGCCCATTATGCGCTTGGGCTCGCCGAAATCAAGAATGCCGCACTCTGCTCCGGGGCGCAGCACGCGGAAAATCTCGGACAGTCCGGCATCATAATTCGCAAGGTTCCGGAAGCCGAAGGCCGACGTTACCAGGTCGAAGTGGCCGTTCGGGAAAGGCAGGCTAAGGGCGTCGGCCTCGATCCATCTAGGCGCGGAGCCATTCGCAGAAGCAGCCGACTTCGCCGTGGCACGTTGCAGCATGGCGTGAGAAAAATCAGCTCCCAAGATTCGGGCTGAGGACTTCCCTGCTTGGCGGCGAAGGGCGAAGGTCATGTCCCCGGTGCCGCAGCACAGATCGAGGACGCGTGCATCCGGTCGCACCAAAGTCTCGCGAAAGGCGCGAGCGGTCCGGCGCCACCAGAGGCGGTCGATATTGAACGACAACACGTGGTTCAGCAGATCGTAGCGGGGCGCGATCGAGGTGAACATTTCACGCACCGCGCGCGCGGCTGAACCCTGATCGCTCGCACCTTCCGGCGCGGCGCCCACCACGGACGATTTGGCAATCTCAGGCAAGAGGATTTTCCACGTGGGCCCTGGTTATCGGCACTTCTTCTTACTTTTGGACTTCTTGTTCTTCGGCCTGGCGCTCTTCAATTGTTTCACGATGCCCTCTATTTGCAGCACGTGGTTGGTATCGTGCCCAGCGAACATGCGCGCGAGATGGGCAATCGATTCCTTCCCGCGTTCGAGATGATTGCCGTAGTTGTCCCAGGTTTCGCGCGGAATTTCCTTCAGCATTGCCAGATTGTTTTCGCGCAGCACGCGGAAAGTTTCCACTGAACGGTTGGCATCGCGCTCGCGATACTCGAATACCGACGCCCACGCATCCTGATCGTAAGGTTGAATGGTGATACCGCTCTCTCCAATCACCGAGCGCATGCGCCAGCTGGCAACAATCTCCGCGTCCGCCAGGTGCGCCACGATCTCGGCGATCGACCACTTCCCGGCATCCGGCCGCCACTTCAATTCTTTCGTGGTGAGCCCCTGAATCGCCTTTTTCAGTTTGGCCGCGGTGGCCCGCTGCACATGGATCGCGTCCTCGCCTTCCACGTAGCCCAGAATGCGCCCAATATACTGTTCCGCTGTCTCTTGCATACTCAAATCCTCCAACTATTTTTCCCAGACCCAACCGCCCCTCGACAACCGGCGAAGCTCTTCGACCGAAGCGAGGATCGCATTTTCGGGAACGTCACTGGCGACTTCCACCTTGCCGATCTCGCGCGGCAGGATAAAGTGCACCACACCGTTTTGTGTTTTCTTGTCGGACTGCAGACGTCCGAGAATCTTGCGCGGAGCGACGTTCACCTCGGGCAATCGTCCCAGGCTCAAGACGGCATCGGCAATGCGGCCAGCGGTCACGCTATCGGTCCGTCCGACGCTGAGCGCGATATTCGTTGCGGCGATCATTCCCCAGGCGACGGCCTCACCGTGCAGCAGGCGGCGGTATCCGGTTTCGGCTTCTAGTGCGTGGCCAATCGTATGGCCCAGATTAAGAACGCGGCGCAGTCCGCCCTCGTGCTCATCGGCCGAAACCACTTCGGCTTTCAACTTTACGGACTGCGCGATGAGCCATTCCAAGTCGTCAGGGTCCCGTTTTAGAATGCGGGCGCGATTCTGTTCAAAGCGCAGAAATAACTCCACATTTCCGATGATGCCGCATTTCAAAGCCTCATAGAGCCCGGAGCGAAATTCGCGATCGGGCAAAGTCTTCAGAACGGTCGGGTCAATCAGAACGACTCGCGGATGATGAAATGTGCCGACCAGATTCTTGCCTGCGACCAGGTTGACGCCCGTCTTTCCCCCGATCGAAGCATCTACCTGCGCAAGCACGGTGGTAGGAACCTGAACGAATTCGACGCCGCGCATATAGAGCGAGGCGACCAGTCCGCTGACATCGCCCACCACTCCGCCGCCCAAGGCAATGATCACCGCTCTGCGGTCGGCTCCCAACCGGGCAAGTTTCTCGGTTAATGCTTCTACCGTTGCCAGGCGTTTGGAGGGCTCGCCGTCGGGCATGGCGATGACTTCTGGCGCGAAGCCGCTGGCCTTCAGCGACGCGATGAACTTTGCTCCCCAGCGCTTGCGGACCGGAGGCACGGTGATCACAAAAATCCGGCTGGCTTGTGGCAGAAGTTCGCTCAGCACCGATCCTGCGCGGGCGAGCAGTCCGTTTTCAATCCAGGCCTGATAGGGCCGGGGCAGTACGTGGATGGTTGCTTGCGGCATTTCGATTCCATCATAGCGTATAGCTTCGAGTAACCGCCCTTGCGGTCGCGGTGGTACTATTTCCCACTACCATGAAGGGTCTTCCCGCCGAGACCGACTTCGTAGTGATGGGAGCAGGCATTGCCGCCCTGCGCGCCGCCATCGAACTCGCCGTCGCCGGGCGCGTGCTGATCATCGCTAAGAAGGAAATCCCCAATTTCAATGCAATCGACCCCAAGGCGGAAGCCGCCTGGATGAGCGACGAGGATGAGGTCAGCCTCCACCTGCAGGACACGCTTGACTCGGGCGACGGACTCTGCAACCTTGCCGCGGTCAAGATGCTGCTCGAGGAAGGCCCGGAACGCATCGACGAGCTACTCGCATGGGGAAAGTCCGCCGGAACGAAACTTGTGTTCGGGCTGGAGAATGCTCGCAGCCGGAGCCGGGTGTTGCACGCCGAGGGAACGTCGACAGCGAAAGAAATCCTCCACCTACTTTGCGACAAGGCGCAATCGCTGAAGAATGTTTCGATTGCGCAGTTTACATTTCCGACTGGCGTACTGGTTCGGGATAGCGCGATCGCGGGCATCTCTGTGCTGGATGAGAAGGGCGTGCCGCACCAGATCTCGTGCTCCGCAATCCTGTTGGCCAGTGGCGGGATTGGGCAGCTCTATCGCAACACGACGAATTCCGAGACGGCGACCGCCGACGGCTTGGCTCTCGCGTTCCGTGCGGGAGCGGAAGTCAGCGACCTGGAGTTCGTTCAATTTCAGCCTACGGCGCTATACATGAAGAAAGTGCCCCGCTTCCTGCTGCCCGAGAGCCTTCGGGCCGAAGGAGCCTACTTGCGCAACATGGAATTGAATCGCTTCATGGGGAAATACCACCCTTTGGGAGAAAGGGCGCCGCGCGATCTGGTGGGGCGGGCGATTATTCATGAGATGGAAGTCAGCCGGGCGAAAGACCCGTTCGTCTACCTGGATCTGACCCACATGGACGGGGCTAAGGTACAAAAACATTTCCCCCGCGTTTATGCGACCTGCATGGCGCACAACATTGACATCACCGAGGATGTAATCACCGTTCGCCCGGCCGCACACTACTCGATGGGAGGTGTTCGCACCGATCTGGACGGCAAGACGAACATCGCCGGGCTCTACGCCGCGGGAGAGGTGGCCGCGACCGGGGCGCATGGGGCGAACCGGCTTCCCAGCAATTCCCTGCTAGAGAGCCTGGTCTATGGTGCCCGCGCCGGCACGGCGATGCGCGAAACCGCTAAGCCCGTGCCCGGAAGTGGCGAGGAACCCAAAGCCGCGTATTCAAATGGTCCTGTCGATACCGGATCGGAAGAGGTCATTGGGCAGATTCAGGATCTGATGTGGAATGAAGTGGGCATCGTTCGTACGCGGATAGGGATGCAGAAGGCGATTAAGACACTGGAAGAGATCGCACCGAAATTGGCGCAGCCAAAATCAAGAAGAGCGCACGAGGCCGCGAATCTGCATCTGGCGGGATTGCTGGTCGCGCGCTCCGCGCTCGCCCGCGAGGAAAGCCGTGGCGCGCACTACCGCATGGATTGTCCGGATCATGAGGACAAGAGATTCCTGAAACACTCTGTGGTCGCAGGCGAACGCGTACGGTTCGTTTGATCCGTTCAGCGATGAGTTGCAATCAATCTCATCAGACTGATTTTCCCGCTTCCGGATACATCACCGAAACCACAATCGACACCAGCAGTACTCCAGCCAGTACGCCCAGGGTGGCGGCAATCGGAATTTTCACGTAGTCGGACGCGAGCATCTTGAATCCGACCAAAACCAGCACGACTGCCAAGCCATAACGCAGGAAGCGGAATATCTTCATCAGGCCCGAAACTGCAAAGTACATGGAGCGCAGCCCGAGAATCGCGAAGACGTTTGAGGTGTAGACAATGAAGGCATTGAGTGTGATGGCCAGGATGGCAGGAATGGAATCGACGGCGAAAAGCACGTCGGTGGTTTCGATGACGAGCAGAACAACCAGCAGAGGGGTGGCGTATCGTCGGCTGTTTTCATCCGCCTTATGGATGAAGAACTTACCCTTGTGATAGTCGTCGGTTACCGGCATAAAACGGCGCAGGGCCTTGACCACCGGATTCGCTCCGGGATCAATCTGATGCTCGCCCGTTACGCCGACCCGAATGCCGCTGTAGACCAGCAGCGCTCCGAATATGAAAAGCAACCAGTGAAAGCGGTGAATGAGGCCAACCCCGGCACCGATGAAGATTCCACGCAGTACGAGCGCTCCTAGAATCCCCCAGAACAGGACGCGGTGCTGTTGCTCTTCCGGCACTGCAAAGTAGTTGAAAATCAGGAGGAATACGAAGAGGTTGTCTACACTGAGGGAAAGCTCGAGAAGGTACCCGGTAATAAACTCGAGTCCCACCTGCGGCCCCTGCCAGAAATGCAGGATGAGGGCAAAAACGGCGGCGAGCCCAACGTACATCGCGCTCCAGCCAAGAGCCTCGCGAAAACCAACCACGTGGCCCGGCCGATGGAAGACGCGAAGATCGACCACCAACATGCCCAGCGCGAAAATATTGAAGAGAATCCAGAAATAGAACAAGCGAGCTTCCTGGCGGCGTTCGGACTGGTTGATTTTCGATGGATGGTTGCCCGGAAAAGTGTTGCCAATGAGTGTTGCGGCTCTCAGGTCAAACGATCAACCATCATCATTCAACAATTCACTTCTGCCTTCCCCGCCTGCCGCCGACCCAGTCGTGCCAGATTCCGTCGGCTTTCAGCATATCGATGCTGTTGCTGTCGCGCATCGTCTGCTCGATTTGGTCGTGAGTGAGGCGTGGCCCGATCTTCTGCGGCAGGTTCGCCAATTCCACGCTCAAGGCCGCTGCTTCGGCGACGTGCTTCTTCAGTTGCGCGAAGTCCACTTTGTCATACGTGTCGGAGATCGCGTGGTAGTTCTCCAGGTAATTGGCCTCCTCTTGATCGGCCACAAACGTGGGAACACCTTCGAGCATGAAATCGAAATGATCCGTGCCCCATTCCATGTTGGTGGTCAGTTCCTTCACGTCGAATTGCGCGAGCGGAGCGATCAAGAGTTTGGCGGAAGACAGCGTATCCTTGCGGCCACCCAGGGAGAATCCCGTGGTCTTGCCCGTACCCGAATCGTAGATGATCACCCCGGCAGCCTTATCAAGTTCGGGGCGATGGCCGTAGGCGTAGGTGCGGGAGCCAAGCAACCCCTGCTCTTCGCCCGAAAATAAGACGAAGCGAATGGTGCGGCGCGGCTTCACGCCAGAGGCCTTGATGGCTCGCAAGGCGTCGACAACCAGAGCCGCGTTGCACCCGTTGTCGAGCGCTCCGGTGCCGAGTTCCCAGGAATCAAGATGCGCGCCGACCACCACAAATTCGTCCGGGATCTCGCTGCCCTGAATTTCTCCAATCACGTTCGAAGTCTTGACCGGTCCGCCAATCACGTTCGGGATCGACAGATCTCCCCAGACCAGGTTTCCGGAGGCCAGCAGCCGCGCGATGCGCTCGCCATCCTCGCGCGCCACAATCACCATGGGTAGGCGATCGATCTCTCCCGCTCCGGCATTGGTGTGGCGGTACAGGATGTCGTGCTCGCGCGTCGCCATGAAAGCGACGGCCTTCACTTTCGCTTTCACCGCGCGGTCGATTACCGGCGGAGCATTGGCGTATTCGGCGAACAGATCGTCCCAGGTCTTCAAAACCGTTGTGTGGACCAGAACGATCTTGCCCGAAATGTCTCCGGCCTTTTGGAAATCCGCATCGGTGCCTTCCGCCACGTCCACGATGGGCACATGCTTCACCGGAGCCAGCGCCGGAGCCCATGCTACCGAGACGGCGCGGATGCGAAACGACGACAAGACCGTTCCCCCGCCAACTTTCGTCGGACTCACCTGGTAAGCGGTGGTGGCCGTCATCTCGGTCGCGCCCTCCGACCACGAGTACGGTAGTTCGAATCCCTCGGTATGCACGCTGTCGGCACCCGCGGCTGTCAGTGCCTGGATGCCCCACTGAATGGCGTGCTGCATACCCAGCGTGCCGGGGACGCGACCGCCAATTTCGTCCGTCAGGCGGTGCAGATTGTCCTGAATCGGCGAAGGCTGCAGAGCGGCCTGAATCACCCGAGTTACTTCGTTGTTGTCGGCTGCGGGAGTCGCGGCGAGAAAAGGAAAGCAAAGAATGCAAACAAAGATCAGGCCCTTAACAGTTCGCATATTGGAGTGCAATTAGAAACGAAATCCTGGAAAAGAGCAAAGAGCGGAGAGGAGCGCGAGCCGTCGACCAGCGAGACGACCGCTATTTCGGCGGCAGCGGCTCCATCTGGTCGAGAATCCGGATCGTTTCCAGCATCACCTGACCGACAATCTCCAGGCTCTTGGGACTGAGCTTATCGACTGTGTCTTGTGGCGTGTGCCAGAAGACGTTGTTATAGCCGTACGTGAAGTCGATGAGATCCGCGCTTGGCACGCCCCGCTTCACGAAGGGCATGTGGTCATCCTCCATGGGCAGCGAGCGGGCAAAGAAATGCGATTGATAGCCTAGCCGGGTAGCAGCTTCGAAAACCACACTTTGCAACCAAGGCGTGGAGTTGCCATCACGGTCGATGTTGAGATCCGAGTCTCCGATCATGTCGGCCAGCAGGAACGCCTTCACTTTCTTCAGGGTTCCATCGGCCTCCCACTTTTCCGCCAAATGTGTGATCCCGTACAGACTGTCGCTCATGAAGTCGACTTCGGTGTCGGGCTTCATGGCCTCTTCCGCGTCGTCCCAGACGAGCCACACGCTGTAGCCGTCATTCGGCTTGCCCCGCAGCTGGTTCGCAAGCTCAAGCAATAACGCGCTGGAGGAAGCTCCGTCGTTCGCGCCAATGTATGGAGTATCCCGTAGGGGATAGTTTGTATCGTAATGACTGGCGACGACGATAATGCCGTCTTTCTTTCCCGGGAATTTTGCCACGACATTATGAACTGGAAACTTTCCTACATTTGTCTCCGCAGTGAAAGTGTCGTCCGAGACATCGATCCCTTTCAGGCGCGAGTCGAGATAGTCCTCAACCTTCTTGTGATTCGCGCTGCCGAGTGGCCGCGGGCCAAATTTCACGATCTCCTTCACGGATTCCATCGCGCGGTCGGCATCGAAAGCTGGCGGCGGACCGTTGTCGGGGGGGAGATTCAGAGTCGGCGCTGGGACTAGCGTTGCAGGAGCAGTCGCTGGCTGCGCTTGTGTAGATTCCTTGTCGCGGTCACAGGCCAACAGGGCCAGGGCAACGGCTAGCGCAATCCAGGGCAGCGCTTTCGTGCGGCTCATTTGGCTTGCTGCTTCTCTTTCCGTGCCTGGCGCTGCTTGGGATGCACCAGCCAGGCTACGCCGATGCTGACGGCATACAGCGCGATCATAGGCGCGGCGAAAATGCACATGTTTAGGATGTCAGTTGTGGGTGTGACGATCGCCGCAATGATGAAAATCACCAGGATCGAGTAGCGGAAGTTCTTCCACATGAACCCGGCGCTGATGATTCCCATCAGCGACAGGAAGAACACCAGGATCGGCATCTCAAAAATCAGCCCCATGCCGAGAATAATGCTGAGAAACAGCGAGGTATATTCGCCAATCGTGATCATCGGCGTGAACTGGTGGCTGAAACTGATCAGGAAATTCAGAGCCGCAGGATAGACAATCTTGTACCCGAAGTAGCCGCCGCTGGTGAACAAGGCGATCGTAGAGATCATGAAAGGCACTACGTACCGCTTCTCGTTGCGGTAAAGGCCCGGAGAAATGAACATCCATACCTGGTAGAGCACGAACGGCGAGGTCAGGAACAATCCAGCCAGAGCCGCAATCTTCAAGTAAAGGTTGAAGGGTTCCGTGGGGTTCAGGTAGACCAGCTTCTGGTCCAGTCCGTTGGCCTTGAGTGCATCCATGATGGGACGCTGCATGACATCGTAGATCCGCTCGACCTTCCACCAGCAGGCGCCGAATCCTACGGCCACGGCAATGATGGAATACACGATGCGCTTACGGAGTTCCTCGAGGTGATCGAGGAATCCCATGGTTGGCATGGACTCTTTGTCGCCGTCACCGCCGCTGCCCGTGAAGGCGGCCCAGATATCAGGCATGCGATTCCTGCGAACTCGTTGAGGTCACGGCGTCGGAAGGCTGGACCGCTTCGGTAGCTAGCGGCGTTTGCTCCATCGGCGTCTCTGCCGCGGGAGTTTCAGGAGCGGCTGCTAATGTCGCTTGCGTCCCGGCTGCGGGCACTTCGGCCGTGGGAGCATCAGCGGCGCTTGGCTCCCCCAAAACCGCGTTCAGCGTGCGGCTGGTCGTTCCCTGCATCGGAGGGTTCGGCGGAAGGATTGTCTGCTTTTCCAGATCGAGATGGGAGATTTCCTGTTCGATCTGAGCTTTGAATTCGTTAGATGCCCGGCGAAATTCGTTCAAGGCTTTGCCCACCGTACGCGCGATCTCCGGCAACTTCTTGGGCCCAAAGATAATGAGGGCCAAAAAGAACAGGAAGATCGTTTCGGAAAAGCTCATGCGGTTCATCATACTGCCCCGGCGGGAAAAGCGGCAATGGAAGAAGGGCGGCTACCTCTGCCGCCTAGGCGAATCCGGTTGGTTTTCTTGCGGATCATCTTCGAAGTCGGCAGGACTTGCCGGGGAGACTGTCCCCCTTTTGCCTCCTTCGCCCACGCTCGATGAGACGTCCTTCATAATTTGAAAGCGTAACTTGATGCAAAAGCTCAGCCTGCAATTCGATACACGGCCGGAATTTCGTGGCACGACGCGTGCCCTATGTCTCCGGCGGCAAGTGCCATTCATGCCGATGCCGCGACGTGCCGATTGAGCTGTCGAGCACGAGCTTTGCCCAAAGGAGAACGGAATGTCTGTATCAGGAATCTCCAGCAGTAATCTCTTCAGTTACAACACCCAGAGCACGCAGAACAATATCCAGAACTTCAAACAAGAGTTCGAACAACTCGGCGATGATTTGACATCCGGGAACCTTTCAGCCGCGCAATCGGACTTTGCCACGCTGCAACAGATCGGCTCGCAGGCCAGCTTGCCATCTCAAGGCGGCGATGCGATTTCGCAAGCCGTCCAGCAACTGGGGCAGGACCTGAAGTCCGGCAACCTGTCGGCGGCACAGCAGGACTATACGACCCTCAAGCAAGACTTGCATGACAAGGTCGATTCGATGTTCAGCCATCATCATCACGGTCACGGGGGTGGGGGTGTGGACAACTTACTCTCGGAGTTGGGGCAAGATCTGCAGTCGAACGATCTGACAGGCGCGCAGTCGATTTTCAGCACGCTGCAGACCGATCTGCAAAGTTACGGGCAATCGTCGACACAGTCTTCGCCGCCGGTTTCTGGGACGGCCACCAGCGCCGTTTCTGTCACAGCTTAAGATCGCGCTCGCGGCGGGTTTCGGCGGTAAGATATTTCCGCGATGCGATTCTGGTTTGCCCGCGGTAGTGACGTTTCGATTCGGGAGCAGCTGGTGACGCAGATCGTGCTCGGCATTCTGAGCGACGATCTGGCGCCAGGACAGCGGTTGCCCAGCACGCGAGAACTCGCCCGCCGCTTTCACGTGCATCCCAACACGATCAGCGCCGGATACCGCCAGCTCGCACGCGAGCGCTGGGTGGAGTTCCGACGCGGCAGCGGCGTCTACATTCGCGCCGGCAAGCCGGACTTGTCTTCTGCGCCAGCCCTTGCGCTGGATCAAATGATTGCCAAGCTTTTCTTGTCCGCGCGCAAGCTGGGCATCACATTGCCGGTGCTGCGGGCTCGCTTGCGGCAGTGGCTCGAGCTGCAGCCCCCCGATCACTTCCTGCTGATCGAGCCCGACGACGAATTGCGGAAAATCCTGGCCGCGGAGATTGCCCGCGCGGTCACCTTTCCCGTCGAGTCGTGTGGCCCCCAGGATTGTCCCCAGGCTACCGAAGGTGGAATTGCCGTAGCCCTTCCCAACCGCGCCGCGGCCTCGCGGGAGTTGCTGCCCTCCGGCGCCGAACTCATCACTCTCCAAGTGCGCTCCGTGCCGGCGTCACTCGCGGGATATCTGCCTGCGCCATCCGGAGCTCTGGTCGGAGTGGCCTCGCGCTGGCCCGAGTTCCTGAAAGTCGCACGGGCCGTGCTCAACGCCGCGGGGTTCCATCCCGACAGCCTCGTCTTCCGCGATGCCCGCGAGCCCAACTGGCAGCGCGGCCTAAAGCAGACGGCAGCAGTCGTGTGTGATCTGTTAACCGCCGCCGAACTTCCCGCCGGCTGCCGCGCGATTCCCTTCGCGCTACTGTCAGAGGCATCGATCACCGAACTGAAGCGTTACGAAGCGTTCATCAACCAGCCTATGGAATCGTTGTAGATCTCTCCCAAAGAGCTGTTCGTGAGAGAGCCCTACGAGCCGGAGACTATGTCTAACGCAAGGTCAGTGAGCAGAGTGTTTGAGGCCAGGATCCGGATCGCAAAGTCCATCAAGAGCCGTTAATCGACACTGATAAGAACACTTGAGAAACTGCCCCAATCGGCCCAACCAGCCTTCGTCAAACCCTCTACGCTCCTCTTAGCAAACTTGAAGGAGGAGCCGGATGAACAAATTCCCGAAGCTTTATCTTTTTCTGTTTTTGTCGTTATCCGCGTTCGCCCTCGATGAAGGTCACGCTCGCTACGTCGGCGGCACCGTGCCAGGCGTTCCCGCTGGCGTAGTCGGACGTCTGGATACCACCTCCGACGCGGAGCTAATCTTCCTGCAGGCGGGCAACAAGCTGGCCATTCCCTACGCTTCCATCGAGTCCTACGAGTACTCGAAGGAAGTGACGCAGCATCTGGGAGTTTTGCCCGCGATTGCGATTGGGTTGGTGAAGATGCGGCGCCACAGCCATTTCTTTCGC
The DNA here is from genome assembly GCA_963765015.1 of uncultured Acidobacteriota bacterium. Classification (GTDB taxonomy): domain Bacteria; phylum Acidobacteriota; class Terriglobia; order Terriglobales; family Acidobacteriaceae; genus Sulfotelmatobacter. The sequence goes on from CAVXVD010000129.1 coordinate 30,615, forward strand.
ATTTCTTATCGCAATCAGAACGCCTTGCAGGTCGTCGTTTTCGAGGTGCCCAAGCACACGCCGCACACGCTTCAGGCAATCTTGCAGGCTCGCTCGCCGAGCCCTTACGGACCGTTCTCACTCCCGCCGACGGATAAGCGACCATGCGGCCGAGGCTGTGACACTCACGAAACTGTTCCAAACCCCTGACCACTGCAGCCCGGGCAATCCTACGATGGTTCAGGAAGGCAGAAGCAGTGAGCGCCGCAGCGCCCGGCGTCTCGGAGGCGGATCATGAAAGCTATTGCAGCATTGATTCTGGTCTTGGTTTTTGGAATTCTGCCCGGCAAGTCGCTGGGGCAAACCAACAACTTGCGCGCCGGCGAAGACCTTCCGTCTGTCATTGCGGCCCGCTGTCAGCTCACCCCGAATGCTCACGAATGCGGGAAGGCCGAGACCAAAGGAACCGAGGTTCCCGCGGAGGCAACGACTCACCTCGCCCAGCGCTACCCCGGACCCTATGGCAGACCGTGCTGCCGAGGCGGCTATTCTTCTGCATATCCACCCTCGTGGGCTGACGACGGACACCATGCAGCGATTGGTGCGTTGATCGGCTTTGGGTTGGGCGCGACTGCGGGAGCTACGGTCAACGGCGATGAACGCGGACGCGTGGCGGCCTCGCTGCTGGTTGGCTCCCTCGGAGCTTTGCTGGGCGCGGCGTTTGGACACGCGATCCCGACATTTCATGCCCGCAGGCCGTATCGCGGCCCCTGGCCCGACGAAGACGACACCGTGGCCGGCCGCCAACCGGCGAAACCCACGCAGCCACCCACCAAGCAGGGGACCATCGCCCCGGAGGCGTCCGCCACAGTTGAATCGGCGCAAAAAAGCGGAAACCCGCAGGCGACTTTCGGTGTCTACGACCGCTAGGAATACTGCTACAGTCCACGGTCCCGGGAAAGGAAGGCTGCAGCCATGAACGGAGATTCTCGACCGCCCCGAGTGTGCCACTCGTTCGGGGCCAGGCATCCGATTGGCAGTCTTCTTGCGACCGTGAGTTTGATTCTCTTGACCGCGATTTCGCCAGCACTGGCCGCCGCGCAGGGTGCGGCGCCGCCTCCAGCCAAAGCCTCCGAGATTGCTCCTTACCTCAAGCCCCAGCTGGTGGTCAAGATCGCCGAAGGGCGCATGATCAACCTCGTCTGCCTCGGGCATGGGTCGCCGACCGTAGTCCTGACTGCGGGGTTGGGGGGCTGGTCGTGGGTGTGGTACCGAATCCAAAGCCAACTTTCGCGCCGAACCCGCGTTTGTGCCTGGGACTCCGCAGGACTCGGCTTCAGCAGCCCCAGCCCGGAACCTCAGGACACCGTTCACGAAACCGCAGATCTCGAAGAGGCATTGAAGGTGGCGCACATTGACGGCCGCTACGTGATGGTCGCCCACTCCGCCGGGGCCTACGTCGCCATACGGTTCGCCGACCAGCTCACAAGCTCCGTGGTCGGAATGCTCTTGGTAGACCCAGCTATCCCCGATCAGGACGCGATTCGGGAACGTGTCGCACCGAAGTTCGCTGCGTTCGGCAGCGGGGCGCCGACGGCGGAAGCCACGCGACTGCGCCAGTGCGCCGCCAACCTTCGAAGCGGCGCTCTGAAACGCGGCACGCCGAAATATGACGAGTGCACCGCTCCGTCGCTCCTACCCTCCGCCGCAGCTCTGACGGACGCGCTTACTCAACTCAATGCCGATCCCGCTAGACTCCAGACGCAGGCTTCGGCGATTGAAAATGTCTCCGAGAGCGGGCGCGAGGTGATCAATCCTCAGCGGCGCTACGGTGAGATGCCGCTGATTGTTCTGACCTCAGGAAGTCACCCCATGCCGCCCGATGTGCCCGCCGACGTGCGTGAGCAGGCAGCACTGTTTTTCCGGGCGCTCGCCTCAGGACATGATGCCTACGCTGCGCTCTCCACGCGCGGCAAGAACCACCTCGTTCCGGATTCCGGGCATTTTATCCAGATCGACGATCCTAAGGTGGTTCTCGCGGCGATCAATAGCGTGCTGGCGGAGATCGCACCCCAACCGCCCAAGTAAATCGACGGTCCATTGCTTTCGCGTGCCATCTTTCCGGGAACCGATTTGGCCCGCCGCTGCATCCCATATACAGACCACTTTTTCGGCAGGGTTACCAAGGTGACAATCCCGGTCCGGGCGAGTCTAAGCTGGTGATATACTGACGGATATTCAGCGGTAGCTGGGGTGGAAGCAAGCCCTCAACGAAGGAATTCCCAAGATGGCCCGTAGTTCACGCCGATCGCTCTTACTGGTAGTTTTTTTCCTCCTTGCCTGCGGATTTCTGGGAATTCTGTTTGCCCAGCGGTCCGGCCAGCAGTCGTCGATGACCGGCGACTCGGCGGTCAATGACAGCCTCAAGCAGTTCACCGACGTTTATGCGCTCGTCGAAGACAACTACGCCGAGCCAGTGAACCCTGACAAGGCCATCTACAACGGCGCGATCCCCGGCATGCTGCACGCGCTCGATCCGCACTCGAACTTCTTCGATCCCAAGTCTTATGCGCTGATGCGCGAAGACCAGCGCGGCAAGTACTACGGCGTGGGCATGACGGTCGGTCCTCGCAATAATAAAGTCATCGTAATTTATCCCTTCACAGGAACGCCCGCCTACAAAGCCGGCATTCACCCCGGGGACGTCATCATCGCCGTCGACGGCAAGTCGACCGAGAACATGAGCACGGGCGATGTCGCCGACTTGCTGAAAGGGCCCAAGGGCACGACTGTTCACATCAGCATTGCGCGTGAAGGCGTCGAGAAGCCGATGGAGTTCACGCTCATCCGCGATGAGATTCCTCGTTACAGTGTTGATGTACATTTCCTGATCAAGCCGGGCGTGGGCTACATGCACGTCAACGGCTTCAACGAGACGACCGAGCACGAGGTTTCCGATGCCCTCGATTCCTTCGGCGATCTGAAGGGCCTGATCCTCGATCTCCGCGGCAATCCGGGCGGCCTGCTGAGCGAAGGCGTCGGTGTAGCTGACAAGTTCCTGAAGAAGGGACAGTTGATCGTCTCGCATCACGGCCGGGCATCGGCGGAAAAGCGCTACATCGCACAGCACGGCAATGGCGGCAAGGATTATCCCATTGTGGTGCTCGTCAATCGCTTGACGGCGTCGGCCGCCGAGATTGTTTCCGGTGCGATTCAAGATCACGACCGCGGCTTGATTGCAGGCGAAGTCACATTCGGCAAGGGTCTGGTGCAGACGGTTTATCCGCTGTCGGAAAACACCGGTCTGGCGCTAACCACCGCCCACTACTACACCCCGAGCGGGCGCCTCATCCAGCGCGATTACAGCAACATATCGCTCTACGACTACTACTACAACCGTGACAGCGCAGAGAGCACCAACACCGCGAATCGCGAAGTGAAGCTCACGGATAGCGGCCGCACCGTGTACGGCGGCGGTGGCATTACTCCTGACGTCAACATTCCTCCTGTGAAGGGCAATCACTTCCAGGACACATTGCTACAGCACTACGCGTTCTTCAACTTCGCCAAGCGCTACGTGGTTGACCACCATCTCTCGAAGAGTTTCGAAGTCGACGACGCGACGATGCAGGAGTTCCGTAAATCGCTTGACGACGCCAGCATTCCCTATACACAGGCCGACCTCCTCGACAATAACGATTGGATCAAGTCGAGCATCAAGTCCGAGATCTTCATCGACGCCTTCGGCCAGGATGAAGGCATGAAGGTTCGGGCCGAGTCCGATCCAGAAGTGATCAAGGGACTGGAACTGTTGCCGCAGGCGAAGGCACTGGCCGACAATGCCAAAAAGATTGTCGCCGAGCACAATACTGCACCCGCGTTCAACCGTTAGATTAAGTCTGCGTTTCCGAAGGCCCGGACCCGTTCCGGGCCTTTCGTTCTTTAGGCTACGTCGAACAGCCTGTCCCGAGAGAAAGCGTTGCTCGGATTCCCTGTTCTCTGGCCTGACCCCTAAAGGGGGAATTGAAACACTAAGGTCACTCAGTCGTTCATTGACTTCGCCCCCTTCCTATGTGAGAATCCGCGCAAGAGGCCGCTTTTGCGGGGGCACAAGCGGGACGCCGTGGACTCACAAAGATCCATACTGCGGTTTTCCCCACGAAGGATTTCTGACCGTCACAAAATGGATCTTTTTCAATATCATGGTGGTAGCGTCGGTCCTTGGGTCCCAGGGTTGGTTCGACGGCTGGCCCGACAGCGCAAATTGAGGCGGGATTGAAACCAGTCATTCTGGCGGGGGCAGTACTGCTGTCGGCCATCGCCGGTTATACCGATTGGCGAAGCCGGCGCATCCCGAACTGGCTGACGGTTCCAGGATTCGCGGTCGGAGCGATAGTCAGCACGATTTTCGGCGGACGCAGCGGTTTGGAAACTTCGCTACTTGGGGCCCTGGTGGGATTAGGTCTACTGTTGCCCTTCGTTTTGCTGCGAAGCCTCGGGGCAGGAGATTGGAAGCTCGCCGGTGCACTGGGAGCCTTTACTGGCCCGGCCCTTCTCGTGAACTTGCTGATTGGTTCGGTATTCGTGGCGGGAGTGATGGCGGTGGCATTGGTGATCTACAAAGGACGGGTGCGTCAGACACTGAAGAATATCGGACACATCCTCGTCTCGCTGGTCACATTTCAGTTGCCGGGTTCGCGCGTCTCGCTCGATAACCCTGATTCCCTCAAGGTTCCGTATGGCGTTGCGCTGGCATTTACGGCCCTGCTCTATGGCGCCGCGCACGTGTACGCGCACGGAGTAAGCCAATGACTCGCATTGCACCCATCCTACGAAGGCTTGCCGGCGAAACCCGCGGCGCGGAAATTGCCGAGGCGGCCGCTGTGTTGCCGCTGATGTTCATGTTTTTGCTCGGAATCTTCTGGTTCGGTCAGGCATTCAGCATCTATGGCGCAATCACGCGCGCGGCGCAGGAAGGCGCGCGAGCCGGTGCCGCACCTTATTGCGCTACCTGCTTTGGCACCAATAACATCGCGCAATATGAGAGCAACGCAGCCGCCGCGGTGCAAGCCGCCCTGCAAGGCTCCAGGCTAGACCCCACCTTGGCGGCGTATCCGACTACGCCGCCAGCGTTGAACTCTTGCGCAAGCGGCGGAGGAGCGGTCACTTGCGCCTCAGGAGGAAGTTCAAATTTCTGTATCCAGGCGCCGGTCCAGTTAACCAATGGAGCTCCCGGAACTACCGGCCAGTGCGGCATTGCCGTGTCTTTCAGCTATCCATTTCAGTTCTGGCTGCCGTTCACCACTCTGAATCAGCAGAAGATTATGATTACGACGTCGGCGCGCGTGCACATGGAGAACCGGTGACCCACAGGTTTCATCTCGCCAGGCTGCTCAAGACGCACTCCCGCGATGAACGTGCGGCGCAGTTGGTTGAGTTTGCGGTGGCGTTGCCGTTGCTGGTGGTTTTCGTGGTCGGAATTTTCGACTTCAGCAGCGCATTCACTTTGAAGCAGAAGCTCACCAACATTGCGCGCGATGCAGCCCGGGTGGGCGCAGCCGATCCTTCCAGCGATTTGCTGTTCCCTTCGACGCCCGCGCCCGGATCGGTAATGCAGGCCTTCCAGTCGATCGACGATTATCTCCTGGCCAGCAATATCAACGACTGCAACATTTCGCCCTCTGCGGCCGTCACGGGCTTGACTTGGACCTTCTCCGGGACCACGAATGGTTGTGCCACCGGAGGTCTCACGGTCACCATTAACCGCGGCTATTATTTCCCGGCAACCGGCGCTACCGCGCCTACAGTAAGTTGCAAGTCACAAACCCCCGGGGCCGGACAACTCACGGTCGTCGGCACATGCGTGAGCATCCAGTATGCCTATCCCTGGAGGTTCGGCCGCGCGGCCAGCCTTCTCGGCGCAAATACGGTCTTGCCGACTCAGCTGTCCGCGGTAGCCGTGGCACTGAATGAGGACTGAGCCATGAAGACGCCTCTGATTTCGAGATCCCATGCGCTGAGCCGGATCCGTCCGCGCGAACATGGCGTCACCATGGTCTTGGTCGCGCTGGCCATGATCGCCATCATTGGCATGGCCGCTCTTTCCATCGATGTGGTTACGCTTTATCTGGCGAGAGAGGAATCGCAACGCACGGTCGATAGTGCGGCTCTGGCGGCAGCTCAAATTATTTCGGTCTCGGGCATCACGGGAGACCCCAACAATTTGACCGGAAATTGGCTGGCAGTCTGCGGACCCGACGACGGCACCAACGGAATTGCCACACGCGTCGCCAAGGCCGTTGCTGCTCAGAATACGATTGGCGGTATGGCAGCCCCCACGATCACTGTGACGTACTCCGCCGGGAGCGGTGGAGCGATCGCCGGCAGCTCGGATTGCACTACGCTCGCTGCCTCGGCGTTTGGCGTAAACCCCCTGGTAACCGTGCAACTCAGCCGGACTGGACTGCCTACTTTCTTTTCGCGCATCTGGGGAAATCCAGGAAACAGCGTCAGCGCCACCGCGACCGCAGAGGCGTTTAATTCTTCCAACTCCGGCAACGTGGGCAATCAGACCAGCGGCACGATCACTCCGGTGCAGCCACGCTGTGTGAAACCGTGGGTCGTGCCGAACCTCGATCCGGGGAATACGCCGAAAACCTTCGTCAATACGTCGACCGGCGCGATCACGACTCAGGGAATTTCGCTGAATGGGAGTGGCGCCGCCGGTGTGATTGGCGAAACGTTCTGGCTGGCCGCCGACTGCCGCCACAGTACTAATTCGTATTGCAGGCTTCGCGTCCAACCGCAGGCAAACTACATTCAGACGGGCAGTCCCTACGTTCCAGCGACTCCGAATCTGCTCTACGTGCCGGCGCAAGTTGGGATAACAACCCCAATCGCCGTTCCTTCGTGTACCACTGGAGATCCCTACAACCAGGCGATCGTAGGATGCGATCAGGAGACCAATTACTCCTGTGGTCTGCCGCCCGCGAGCGGGGGGAATAACGTAGTCGATACGACCGTGAGCCCCACGGATTCCACCGCCGCCGCCGCGCAATGCCTGATTGGACAAACCGAAACTGGCATCATTAACGCCTCGAGCGGGCAGGACTATTTCAATACTACGAACTTCGGGCAGCCTAACGCGTATCCATTCCAGGTACTGGCTGGCAGCCAGAATCCGCTGGTCAGCACCGGTCTTGCTACAGGCAGTACGCTCAGCACCAGCGCCTCCATCGTTTCGCTGCCCATCTACGACAGCACTACCACACCTACGATTGGTGCGCGCACCACAACCCCCGTAACCTTTGTCGGATTCCTTCAGGTGTTCATCAACGCCTTCGATCCCAACGGCAACCTGAACGTCACCGTGCTCAACGTGACCGGTTGCAGCAATGGCAGCGGGGGGAATGTCGGAGCCAATTCGGTCATCGGAACTTCCCCCGTCCCGGTGCGGTTGATCACGCCGCCGTAGGCGCGGCCTAGCCTTCAAGTCGTTCCTGAAACTCAGATCGTCTGGTAGGAAGGTTTACTGCTCTGGAGTACTGGCTTCAGGCGGGGCCTTGGCTTCTGGCTCTTGCCGGGGCAGATTCTGCGCGGGCGGCGCAGGACTGTTGGCCTGAGCCACGGAAGCAGCATCATCGTCCGCATCTTCGTTGTGCGCCTGCATCGGAGGTAGGAAAGTCATGCCTTCCGCGCGGGTGCTGAGAATGACTCGATCCAACTGGAGCGGATCGTTGGCCGAGTTCAGAATCAGAAAATTAAATCGCGAGCCGTTCAACAACCGCGCGAGAACTTCCGCTGCGGGTGCAGGCTCGATTTCCGCTACGACTTTTTCCTGCTCCGCGCCAGCCGCGATGGAGATGTCTGCCCCTGTTTTCTGCTGCACTGCGTAGAGCACTTCGGATAAGGTCGCCTTGTTCGAATGAATACCGAGCAATCCGTCGTGATAGGTAACCCGAAGTGCGGGCTGCGGGACCGATGAAATCCGCACGGGCTCCGCGCTGGTTGTGTAATTCGCAACCACCAGCCCTGGATGCGATGCCGCAGGCGCAAAATCACCCGCAGGCGTACTCGACGCGATCCCATCGCCCATGACCTTGATCATCACCGTCCGGCCGCTGGGAAATACCTGATACGATTGCGCCGCCTTCAGATCAAGCACGACTCGCGTCACCGGCGGCTTCGCCTGAAATAATCCGACGCGGACATCCTTCACTTCTCCGCGATCGACGGACTGGCTGCGGAGTTGGTTGCCGGGAACGGCATTGGGAAAGTCGATGACCAGGCGATCGGGCCCGGTCAGGACCTGAGTCTGCGGCACAATCCGGTCGCTCGATTCCACTTCAATCTCGACCCGGTCTTTGCTTCCGAGGACCTTGACGGAGCGAACCGAAACTTGCCCCTCGGCCGGCAGGGCGAACACACACGCACAGAGTCCGGCCAGCATGAGCCGACTCGCAAAAATTCGCGGAGTGTTGTGCATGGAAAACCTGCGTCCTGGGCTATTTGTGTGGATCTATCGCGATTGTAGCAGCGATCGTCCGGCGGAAGACTTACGTTGGTATTAGAACCGTGGTTCATATCAGTGCGAAAGTGGCCGCAGAATATCGCTCAAAATATCAGTCTGCCCCGCGATTCGTTCCAGGTGCGGATTCTTCTCTCCCTCGTGATACGCAATCGAGTACGTCTTGAAAAACTGGGCATTCTCCACCAGTAACTCGATGGGCTGATTCGTGTTCTGGGCGCCCTTTACCGCTGCATGCAGGATTTCCGGTGACCATTTTCGCCCGTTTACGGCGATCAGCTTCATGGCTGGACCTAGACCCGCCTCGTATGCCGGAGATCCTTCGATGACGTCGTCGAGTTTTCCATCCTTGCGCACGGCGAATCCAAGCGAGTAGGAGAAGTCGGCAAATTTGGCCAGCTTTTCCACTGCGTGGGTGAATTGATTGGGCTGATCGTTGTAGACCAGCTTCCACCCGCCGCGCTCGATTCCTTCCAAAGGAGCGTGCGTACTGGTTGCTTCCACCCTCTCCCTCAGCAGCGTTGACCAGTCGTAAGGAGCAATTTCGTTCAAAGTGCGCACCACATCGTCGAATGTGTAAGGAACTACTTTGGGCGGTCCGCTCTCGCCACCGTGAAAGCGCCGGCAGAAATCGTTGATCGAACGCTGGCCATGCGTCTGTTGACGGAGGATCGAGTCGACTTCCAGCCAGATCAGTTCACCTTCCGGGTAGTAATCGAGCCCTCGCCGCCAGTTCTGCCACTGCGATCCCATCATGCGCAGAGTCTGCACCGAGCGGGCGGTATCTTCGAGCGGACGCCACGTCCGCCCGGCGCGGTGATCGAGCATCGCCGCCGTTCCCGCCAGCGCTTCCCTGTACTGCTCATCACTCCATAGCCCGCTGCGGGCGGCCAGCACATTTCCAAGATATTCGGTCAGTCCCTCGTACACCCACAGCAGATCTCCAATCATCGGTTCCTGATAGTTGGGGGTGGCGAGTCCAGCCGGACGCCGGTATTTTCCGTTCCAGGAATGCGTATATTCATGGGTCAGCAAAGCCCCGTTGAGCATGTGCAGGTCGGGCTCCAGCAGTGCGCGTTCCGACTCCACGCTGTCATTCGATTCGTGATGTTCCAGTCCGTGGCCGCCGACTTGACCGCTTAACGTCAACAGAAAGTGATACTGGCGGTAATGACGCGCGCCGAAAAGCGCACCGGTTTCCGCCACCAGTTTCTGGTAAGCCGTCACATCTTGGGGCGTCATCGCCAGGTCCGATTCCGCGTCGGCCACCACGTCCATCACGTGCTGCGGCGTCTCTCCCGGCTTGCTGAGGTCGATCCTGCGATAGTGCACACCGGCAATCAGCGGTGAATCGACGAGGGTGGTCAGCGTTACCGGCGAAAATTCCACTTCATCGCCCGTCGCCTTTGCCTTCACCAATGCCGTGCCGAATTTCCATCCGGCCGGCAGCGTGACCGAAGGCGCAAACAAGACGTCGTCGGAACGCGCGCCTTTTGGGTACAGAACAACGGCGTTCCAGTTCAGATCCAGCAAATTGTCGGAAGCAGCTGGTCCACCTCCTCCGGCACTATCCTGCGTGGTGATGGCATCGAGGGACACGTCGAGCACGTCCGCCCCAGCGGGTACAGTCACGTGGAATTCGTACATCTCCACAGCATCGCGCTGCCAAGCAAGCGGATGTCCCGCGGCTTCCATGCGAATGCCGGTCAGGCCGCCAATGGGTCCGCTGGGGCGATGATTCCCGGGAATCCACTTGGGAAATACCAGGGCCATCTCGCCCGCATGGACGGGAATCTGCAAGCGCGCGTGATAGATGTTGCGCGGAGCGTCGGTCAAATCGACATGCAGCCGGATGGCCTGCGCGTTGGCGAGAGGCGCGAACAATAGAAGCGAAAATAAGGCGTAAACCGCCAACAATCGCGTCGCAGAACGCAGGTTGAGCCCTCCTGAGTATGTCGAGAGTTTGAAGGGTAACGGAAGAGTGCTGGGGAATGCAAGATCGCGCAACAAGATCAGGGAGAAACGCGACCAGCTAGGCTCGGGCGAACTTTTGGCGAGCCTTCCAATAGATCAAGGCCAGTCCAGAAGCTACCAGCAGCCAGGTGGAAGGCTCTGGAATTTCGCCGCCGCTCCCAGCAGCGCAGGGATCCGACTTTTTCTTCTTCCCGTTCCCGGTGTCGACCGGCGGTGCAGGAGTTCCGCCCGTGGTCGGTTTCTTCGTTCCGAAACCGCAAACCGAGGGCAGTGGCGGCGGGGCGATCGGCGTCAATTCACCGCCGTTCATTGGATCATATAGGGTCAGCGGCGGGGCCGGGCCAAGCCCGGGGACGCCGTTGCGATTCAGCAACGAAGACTCGAACACTACCGGAGGATTCGCCTCCGCCGTACCCGTTGCGGGATGGATGGGCTCATCGAACTTCTCGACGGCAGGCTCGGCCTTCGAGGTCTGCTGCTGCGGCGCTTCTTCCACGCGATTGGCGCAGCGGGTGCGCGCCACGATCTTGCCGTCGGTGATCAGCACCTCGCCCTTCTGAAGTCTGACTCGATGCCTGGTCCAATACACCCGGTTCCCGATGCGGTACGAGACGTACGCCGATCGCCCCAGCAGGAGTCGGACCATCCGTGCCCGATTGAAATCAAACCCGGCATAATGGGCGGCTACCACTGGATCGTGCTGCACCGCCCACCTCAGTTCGGTCGCGTCGCGAACGCCGCCCATCACCACCGAGTTCGGATACACGGGGCGCTTTTCACCTGCAGCAATGATTCCTGCTGCAGCGGTTCTTGCTGCATCGATTGTACGAAGTTTTGCGGAAGCAGATTCTGCCTCGGCTGCGCGATCGGATCCGGATTATTGTGCTCGGAAACTTCGAATAATGACGGGGTCAGATGCTGGAGGGAAATGGCGGAAAGGCCCAAAGTCAAAATTACGCAAGCCATCACCCAAAGGGTTCGCCGAATGCGGCGATTTCGGCGATGGCGACGCGTTCTACGGCGCCGGATAACCGTACTGGGACCCACTGTTTCCGGTTGACTCAACTTCTACCCTACCTTTGACGGCCAGTAACTGGGACTCTAGCCGGAGACACCGACTGCATAGGTGCAGTTGCAGTGCCATTGCCAGGCGCTCACATCTCCACAAAACATTGAGGATGTAAGCTTTGTTGGGCATCATGCTAGCAGAGAGTGCAGCCGTTTGCACAAAATATGTTGTGCACAACTGTGGAAAGAAACCAAAACGGTCAATCGTCTGTCGTTCGCCCCTTGAGGAATTTCAAAATAGACGCAACCCTCGGAAACAGGCATCCGGCGCGGCAGTGACTATGGTAACGCCACTAAAGTGCCATTCCAGCAAAACTTCAACCGTTGGTACTATGCCGTTGGTAACGGGAGGCATCTTCCGTTTAGAACTTTTTGCAGGGCCCCTTAACGGCGCTACCAAGATAGCTGGACCTGGCCTAGGGTTTTCGGCGATCCCCCCGGTAGAAGCAAGTGCAACCAGCCTTTTAGGGAACAAGCCAACATCCGTTTGCTGGGAGGCAAACCCTATGCGAGTGACCCGTCTCTTTACTGTCTGCTTCGTCGCTGTTCTGGCCCTCACGCTGGCCAATCCCGCCTTTGCGAACTCTGTGAGCATGACCTACGAAGGTCATCAGGGTGCCAGTAATCAGGGCGGATCGCCCCTCATTGGATATCCCTACTACGTTTCCATCAACGGCAGCAGCAACTATACCGCGGTGATGTGTGACAGCTTCGACAACAACGTCACCCTCGGTCAGACCTGGACCGCCACTGCATCCCCGTTCCTGCAAGGCATCGCGACCAGCATGTTCGGTTCTTCGATGATTCTCGACTACAAGGCTGCGGGCCTTATTTTCAAGAGCATGCTTGCTGGCAACCTGACTTCCACTCAGGCGCAGTGGGCGGTGTGGGGATTGTTCTCGACCAACGCGCAGAACAACTCCTACTTCATCAGCATCAACGGCGGCAGCATCGACTCTACTTACCTGAGCGCAGCGCAGACCGCGTCCAACAGCGCGTATAGCGGCTTGGTCCTCTACACGCCCGTGGGCGCCAAGCCCGGAGTCGGACCGCAGGAATTCATCGGATACAGCCCCGTTCCTGAGCCCGGCACCCTGACGTTGCTCGGCACCGGCCTGATCGGTTTGGCTGGCACGATCCGTCGCAAGTTCGCCAAAGCATAGCTTTTTCGTCCTTGTCCGGAATTACTTTTTGACGCATCTCACCCTTGCCGCACAGCTCACCCTGTGCGGCTTTTTTCTTTTGCAAGGACAAGAATGGCCTGGCATCGCCCAAGTGAGATGGTAGAGGGAAAAACGGCAGGTTTTCCGAGTTCTACGAATTAGAGCTCATTTGTAGATCAGATATTTCTGCCGGATGATCTGAAACTTCTCCAGCCCATCTTGCCAGTCCTGCGCGATCCTTCGCGGATCCTGTCCCGCCACCAGCGCATCGAAAGCATTCTGGTTTACCAACAACTGGCTCATGCGTTCGATCTTGAAATCCGCTGCATAGAGCTTGTGCAGAGCAGCCGCCAGCTCAACCCCAAGCTCCGGTGCATCGAAGCTGTTGCGATCCGTCAGCACAATGTTCACCCCGGAGCACACCTGCCCACTGTGGACACTCGCTGTTGGCGTAAACGTTACTGGCACGAATCGCACGCCGGCGATACCGCGTCCGTTCAAATAAGCGGCCAGTTCTTTGCTCTTCACCCATGGCGCGCCGACCAATTCAAACGGAGTGTCGGTGCCACGTCCCACGGAAACGTTCGTGCCCTCAATCAGGGCCACCCCGGGGTACAGCGCGGCTTCGGTCACGCTCCGCAAATTCGGCGACGGATTCACCCACGCCAGCCCGGTCGAATCGAACCAATCGCCGCGCTGCCACCCCTCCATCGCCACTACGGTCAACTTCGCATTAATGTTGCGCTCGGCATTGAACATCCTGGCCAGTTCGCCGATCGTCATACCGTGCCGCACTGGCACGGTCCAGTAATTTGTGAAGCTCTCGCGTCCCGCATCTGCTACCGGACCCTGCACAAACGACCCCGTTATCGGATCCGGCCGGTCGAGCACAATCACCTCGATCCCAGCCTTCGCCGCCGCTTCCAGAAAATATCCCAACGTCGTTTCGTAGGTGTAGAACCGCAGCTCCGGCGTCCTGAATGTCAAAGACAACCGCGTCGAGATTTTTCATTACTTCGGCCGGTGGACGTCTCGCAGCATCGCTCCCGCCATATACGCTATATACGGGAACGCCGGTCGCTGCGTCTTTCGAATTGTTGATGTCTGTGGTATCGAGCGTCCCGGTCACGCCATGCTCGGGACTGAAAATCGCATCCAGCGAAACTCCCGGCTCCTGCGCCAGCACATCAATCGTCCGTTTGCCAGTGGCGTCAAGCCCTGTCTGATTGGTCACCAGCCCGACACGCTTCTTCCCTTCCGCAACAGGCTTCAGCACATCAAAACCGTGCTCTTCGAGCAGGTCGAGTCCGTTTTTCACCGAGCCGTTCCGCACGCTCATCCGTCGCGCCGCACTGAACGCTTCGTTGTATCCAGTGACACTCTTCAGCCGCACTTCCTCTTTCTCCGTCGGCGTCAGATTCAGCGCCGCCGCGACCTCGGTCGCCACTTTCGATCGCAATCCAATCGCGTTCCCTTTGCCGCGCGGGTGTACCGCATTCGTCAGCAAGATGATGTAGGTCTGGGTCGTCGGATCGATCCAGATCGAAGTCCCGGTGAACCCCGTGTGCCCGTACGCAGGCCGCGGTAGGACAAAGCGGCGATGCCCGAAGAACCGGTGCCCGGAAAAATCTATCGGCACCGCGTCCGGCTCCCGGTGCTCGAAAGCCGCGTACACTCTCTCCCGAGACGTCATCCCGTCCTCCTCATATCTCCCGGCACGACGCGCGGCGCACCAGTTGTTCCTTGACCTTCAGCACGTGCACGTCGGAGTCGGTATTGCGCATGCGGTCGAACATGAGGTTCGCCGCTATCCTGCCGAGGAGAGTCGTATCGATCCGCATCGTGGAGATCTGCGGCATGAAGGGAAGGTTGTAGTCCACCACGTCTCCCGGTGCAACGAGCGACACGTCGCCGGGCACCGCAATTCCCAGGCGGCCCAGGGCCTCGATGACGAACAAGCCCAGGTAGTCGTCGTGGGCGAATATCGCGGTCGGCTTACGGACGCATGAACAGGGCGGCGAGCTTCTTCTCCAGCTTCTTCGCGTCCATGAACGGGACGGTGATGCGCTTTTCCGGAGAGAACCCGAGGCGATGCTCGTCCAGTGCCTTGCGGAACCCGATGAACCTGTCCACCACGACATTCGGCGACTCGGGCCGCGCGTACTCGAACGAATGCCAGCGAGCGGTGGCCGAGGGCCAGCGGGGAAGCGTCCCCTCGTAGGCGCCCTGGAAATCGTCCACGCACACCGAATGGAACCGGTCCTGGAAGCCGCTGTTGTTGATCACCACCACATGGATCCCGCGCGAACGAAGCTCCGAGAACACCGCGCCGTCCGACATCTGCAGGGCGAAGACCGCCCCGACCCCGGCGTCCACCACGTGACGTGCCACCTACTCGGAGTCCGCCAGGGTGCTGGCCGCGATCGCACCGGCACGTGCCCCCGCTGCCGCATCGATCGCTCCAGCTCGAGGACGGTAGGACCGGATGAAATGCCACTCGTACTCCCGGTCCTCCGCGTGGAGGATCCCCATGGTGTCCACGGCTCCCGGCGCATGGCGCGCCCGTCTCGGGGAATAGCCGAGTGATTCGGCGGTGTCGCGGACCTTGCTGCGAACCTCCTCCGAGATCCTCCCCTTGCCGTTGAGGGCAAGGGACGCGGTGGCAACCGACACCTTCGCTTTCCTGGCGATGTCCTTCAGTCTGGCGTGAGACACGGCACTCACTTTCCTGCTAAAATTTGATCATCAGTTAACCTCATGCCGTCCCGCCTGTCAAGAAGAATCAGTGCTGTTCATGGGCAGAATGGTTGTTCGTCTGATCAAAAAATGATTAAAAAGAAAACTTGACAGCGCGCCAAGGGTGGGGTAACAATCCTTTAATCACTCAGATATCTCTTTCTTCCAAGGAGGAACCTATGCGGAAACTGAAGGGCCTCGTGTTGTGCGGCAACGCTCGACTTGTACCCTTCCGAGAAAGATTTGGGAGAGATGCGGATATGAAAACCCTCGCGAAAGCCGCTTATCTAGAGCGCGTGAATCTCTCTGCGACCGGATTCTGGAAAATGCCTCGTATCGGATATGAATGGGGGAGCTATGATGTGGAGAGCCAGAAGCCGATGTACTACTACTTCACGCAAGGCGTCGCTGTCTCGGAGGTTGAACTCGATGTTCTGACTGGAAGTCATAAGGTCCTGAGGACGGATATCAAGATGGATGTTGGGCGCTCGATTAATCCTGCGATTGATTATGGGCAGATTGAAGGTGCGTTTGTGCAGGGGATGGGGCTGTTTACTATGGAGGAGAGTCTTTGGACGAAAGAGGGGAGGTTGGCGACTACGGGCCCGGGCACGTATAAGATACCGGGTTTTGGCGATGTGCCGGAGGTGTTCAATGTTAGTTTTCTGAAGGGCGTCGAGGTTGGGCATTTGAGGAGTGTGCAGAGCTCGAAGGGGGTCGGTGAACCGCCGCTGTTCTTGGGTGCGAGCGTCTTCTTTGCGCTGAGGATGGCGGTTGTGAGCGCGAGGGAGGACAACGGGGTTACTGAGCCACTCATGATGGACAGTCCTGCTACGCCCGAGAGACTCCGGTTGGCTGTTGGCGATGAGATCTTGAAGCTGGGGACTGTGGTTCAGAGAGAGGGAGAGGAGAATTCCTTTGTGCGTGTGGTTTGAGAGCCTGATGCGGACCATATGATATGTGTTGACCTTCTGCATTTAGCGATACGCGTTTCGTTGATGGGGCAGCCTTGTCGGCGATCCGGTTAGGCACCATTGAGTGTACCTCGCTACAATTCAAAGGCCTGGTATCTCGGGTGACTCCTCTTTCCTTATTCCAGCTTCCTGAACTGTCTACCAGTCCTCTTAACACATCCATCACCGTGCCGTTGCCGACATTGATCCGGTCGTTCAGCAGCAACGCCCCCGAGGTCACGGTGACGC
>CAVXVD010000130.1:0-17015 GCA_963765015.1 uncultured Acidobacteriota bacterium
TTCCCGCCGCGGCTAAAGCCGCTGATGTCTGGCCGCTGGACGCGGCCCTGAAGGGCCGCTCTTCCACGGGACCGCCCGCTTCGCTTCGCGGGACGATTCCGCTCGCTTCGCTCGCGGGACGGACGAATGCGTCCGTCCCTACATTGGGGGTGCCCAGGTCCATGATTTCTTCGGCAACGGCAAAAACACCCGGTTTGCTGGGGACGAATAGAAGGCTGTGGTGAGAGTCGCAGCGGAACCAGCGCGACCAGTGCAGGCGGCGATAGTCCAGGGGACGATCGAAACCGTGGCGCGCCAAAGATTCTGTGACTAAACGAGTCAAACCTTCCATACCTGGGCTCCTGGGTCCGGCTGCTTTGCGCCGGAAGAAAAGGAGTTCCCTCGTCTGCTGGCGAAGCAGTTACTGATTGCAAACTACTTCCGAAAGTCGTCCCCGGGGAGGGTCGGGGAACGGTCACCGCACTTACCGGGCTCCCGGCCTCCGGAAACGTGGTCCGGAGGGCCTGAAGTGGCCGTTGTTGAGGAAAGGTTTGGGGCGCCGGGGCTTACGGATCAACAAGTCCAAGCGCCTGACCTTTCTTGCCTGCGGAGGGTGCCAGGTCACCTCTGGCCGAGCACCGAACCGCGTCATTTCCCTTCACTTTGTTCTTGCTTCTTAAATTCGCGCCCCATTCCCGTGAGGCGGAATTTACGTGCTTGGGATTGCAAAGTTACTCCCGCCGATTGTGCCTGTCAAGAGAGAAACACTACAGGTTGTATCCCTAGCAATGACGGGCTTGATGCGGGGTGGCGGACAGGTTTTCCACATGGTGGAAAACGGGGACGCGAGAGGAATGGTTGCGGTCAGGCAAAATGATCCTTCCCAAGGTCCTTGACGGGGCGAAGAAGGGCGATGCGCGGTGAGGCGCGGCGGTCGCGAACGGGCTGCGGAGACTTGCGGCGACGACCATCCACCCGCGGGGAAATTCTCTGGTCGCTGATCCTCTCAATCTCCAAAGGCTCAATCGCGACATGACTCATGGGAAGAGAATCGAGTTGGGAATGGATCGCAGGCTGATCCGGAGTCGAGGGATCAGCTGATGACATCGCGACGTAGATATCCTCAAAGATCTGGCGAGGGGCGATGCTGAGGACGCCATCGCAGGATTCGACGAGGTAGTCGCCTTTGCGACCGGAGTGCCTGCGTCCCAGATGATCGACGAAGCTGAGACTGGAACTGAGCTGCCTGGCTTTGACCAGAAAGCGTGTGCGGTATGTCTTCCATTCAACTGGTTTCATGGCATCGCGGACCTGAGAGTAAGTGTTTGGGTGATCGGTGAGCGTTTTGTCCTTCGCCGGCTTTCGCAGCCGGAATGAAAGACCCAATTTTTTGTGAGGGCGAATGTGAATGTACGAGCGAAATGCGGACGGGTCAATTCAGTATTTTTGGTGCAGTTGAGGAAAAGGAGTGTCTCGGATTTGGCTAAGCTGCCTGGGTCGACCGAACGCTGAGGAACGGGGCGTTCTCCGCCGAATAGCGATGTTTTTGTTGTCGGCGACGCGCGGGGGAGAATGCGAAGGGACGGGGTGAGCAGGATATCCACAGACAGCGCACAGGAAATGCAGAAAGAGGGTGGTCGTGATTTGGGAAAGCTCCCACTTCTCACAAAGGAGGTGAGAAGTGGGCACCCCTTCTTTGCAGGATTCCCTCTTTTTTGTTTTTCTTATTTCTTGCTGAAAGGACCTATGCGGCTTGCCCGTGACGGCGACCAGCATAGGTCCTTCGCGTTGCTCAGGATGACAGGCTTTGTTGATTTAGCGGTGCGCCATTGCGGGTTCGTGCGAACTCTTTCCCGCCTTGAAGGTGGCATAGCGCTTGTTAATTTCGTCCCAGTTAATGACGTTCCACCAGGCACTGAGATATTCCGGCCGGCGGTTGTTGTATTTCAGGTAGTAGGCATGCTCCCAGACGTCGTTGCCGAAAATGGGATAGAGGCCCTGGGAAATCGGGCTGTCCTGATTCGGGGTGCTGATGATTTGCACTTCGCCGCTTGATTTGCCGGCAAGCCAGACCCAGCCACTGCCGAATTGCTTGACGCCGGCATCGTTGAATTTGGTCTGAAAATCCTTGAAGTTTCCGAAAGTCTTGGTGATCACTTCGGCGATGGGGCCGGTGGGATCGCCGCCGCCCTGGGGCTTCATGATCTTCCAGAACATAGTGTGGTTGACGTGGCCTCCGCCATTGTTGCGAACAGCGCCGCGAATATCTTCAGGAATGGCGTTAAGGTCGCGGATGAGATCTTCGGCGGATTTGCCGGCGAGTTCAGGATGCTTGTCGATGGCGGCGTTCAGATTCTTTACATAGGCGCCGTGGTGCATGTCGTGATGCAGGGTCATCGTCTGCTTATCGATCGTCGATTCGAGTGCGTCGTAGGCATAGGGCAAAGGGGGTAGTTCGTGAGCCATGATTGGTCCTCCAAAAGGTTGAGATGACGGGAGACTCGGTTTCGATGCAATGTCGGAGCGATTATAGCGCGGTACGCAGGGCATGAGGCAGTTCAGGTCCCGCGTGGTTCGGAAGGGCGCGCGTTTTTTCCGCAGCTTGGAATCTGGTGGCCGTAGACCATCTTGCGGACATTTTCCAAGGATGAGGAGTATTCACAAATCGGGAAGGGTGGGGTAGAATTTCGGCAAGCCGTCCGCTCCAAGGATTTCCTGATGCCTCTCCTCAGCTCGACCCAAGCCCTGAAACTGGCAGCCGATTTTGCACACGTAGCCGATCAAGTGCGCGCCGCCGATGGTTCCGATTTGAAGCACCTGATTGGCCTTTACGAGAAGGCAAGCCGGGTCGCCTTCTTGCGGGCGCACGTGATTGCGCGGGATGAGGAAGCGCGTCCGCGCTTTGGCCAGAGCTCGCACCGCGCGGTGTTTGCGATCGCCTGAAAGTAAATCCCCTCTGTAAGCATTGGTGCGGTTCGCCAGCGCCGGCTAAGATTTCGGGGCGTACTCTGCACTTCCTTCCATGAAGAAATCCAACGACACGCTGCTGCGGCTGATTGCGGTCTTCAAGTTCTTTAAGGCCGCAACGCTGATTGCGCTGTCGGCGGGAGCTTTCAAGCTGCTGCATAAGGACGTCGGGGATGTGGCGGAACATTGGGCCCGAGTGTTGAGGTTCGATCCGGGAAATCGGTTCGTGGAAATCGCGTTGGAGAAGGCTTCCATGATCAGTCCGGGACAGATCAAGAAGCTGGGTTTGGCGGGACTGATCTATGCGGCGCTGTTTCTGGCCGAGGGCACAGGGTTGTGGATGCAGAAGCGGTGGGGGGAATGGCTGACGGCGATCATCACGGGCAGCCTGGTGCCGGTTGAGATTTACGAAATCGTGCGGCATCCGAATGTGGTGAAAGTTCTCGTGCTGGCGGTGAATGTGGGGATCGTTTTTTACTTGATCTATCGGATTCGGAGCGGGGATGGCGTGTCGAAGGATTGGGCGGGGTTGAAGAGGTAGAATGGGGCCAAAGGGTGCCGTCCCTCGAGACTCAGCGGCGCTTCCTGCATTCGATTCCGCACAACGTGGGCCTCATCGGCGCGCCGCGCTCCGCTCGGCGGGACGGACGAATGCGTCCGTCCCCACAAAAATCGCTGATGCCTTGGTTAGGATTTGGTGGCGAGGTATTGGCAGACGCGGACGATGGTGTCGCGCTGGCCTTCGTTGAGAGTGAGGAATTCGAAGCCGTAGCGAAGTCCCTGACGATAGCGGACAATGGCGCGGACTTTGATCGGATAGGGCGTCAGAGGGAGCGGGATTTCGAGCGTGACGATTTCGCCGGGCTCGAGGCTGCCGGTGAGGGTGGCACCGATCCCGTCCTGGCCCATTTCGGTGGAGCGTCCCCAGCAGGTACGGAATTCTCCCGCTTGAAACATTTTGACTTGCAGGCGGACGTCAATGGTGAAGCGGGGAAACCGGCGAGTGAAGCTCGCCTTGCTGCCAGAAGAAGGCGCGGGGGCCGTACCCGCACCGGTTCCTGACTCTGCGGTGAGACCAACGGACCGGGCTTTTTTCTCAGTACTCATACCAATCGGCGCGGATTGATTTCGGAACCGCGATCCCGAGTGAACTAATTGCCGTGCAGCGCGTATCCGGGCTCGAGGGGCAATTTGCCGGCGAGCTTGACGACCGCGACGCTGCTGTTGATGGCGTACACGTCCACGACTCCAACGGCGCCAGGGATGGATGCGACTTTGTTGACCAGGTCTTCATCGGACTCGACGATCATGATTGCGGGATGGCCCATGCGTCCGTGATTCGCGGTGGCCACGATTTCTTTGACGTCGGACTCGGGGAGTTCGTAAACCTTTTCCAGGAACAGCTTCATTGCCGGGGTGGAGGGAGAGCGCATGATGAAGGTGACGGACTTACCATCAGGCCAGTGGTTCGTCTGGCCTTTGCAGACCTTGACGAAGTCGGGCAGGGTGATCGTAGAGACGGAATTCGCCTTATTGGAGATTACGGCGAGGTCACGCGCCGCAGCCAGCGACACCGTGGCCGCGAGAAATAGAGTCAGGATTAAGGTTTTCCGGTAGAACACACTCGCTCCCGCATGACGGAATCGTCCATGCACTGATTTTGGGGTAATTCGGGTAATGGCTCAACGGTCACTTAGGCCATGTACCTCTGGAGTACTGGGAGGATCGGTTCTGGACAGGCGGATTGAGACCCCGAATCGGGTTCTAAGCCCTCCAGACAATCGGGGATTCAGGGGGTTGGCAAGGAGCGGGGGATAGGGTAGGCTATCGCTTCTTCTTAGAAAAACGATTATTCGACGAGGATCATTCCCCCTATGACCAATCGCGTCAGCTATGCTCCGCAGGATTTCCAAAAGATGTGCAAGCAGGCCGAGAGAGATCATGAATCGAAGAAGTTGACGGTTTTGATGGAGCGGGTGAAGCGTCAGATTGCGGCGCGCGAGAATCCTGGTCTGAAAACTGATGGGCCGAAGCGCCCTGCGACGGCGATGGGTACGGACTCGGACGTGCTGCGGTTACCTAGCCGCTCGGTTCCGTTCGAACGATAAGATCGGCGAACGAGAATCACGGAACTGCTGGCGACCTGTTTTTTGAATCTGGCAGTTCGGAAAACTTTTCTCTTTCCACACACGGTTTTGCGCTAAACTCGCTGAGCTTCCCTTTAGATCGGTGATCGATCCGGTTGATCTAGGGAGAAGCGTGGAATTGCCTTCCCCCAGGAGGTAGTAGATGTATCGGTCTTACCCGAATTCTGAAGCGGGCACTCGTCCGTTTCGGGATGTGGAATCGCAGATTCGTGACCTCACCCAGGATTTCGCAACTTCTTTCAATACAGGCAACTATGATCATGCGGCGGCGCTGTTCGCTGGCGACGGCGTACTCATGACCCCCCACGATGAGGGAGCATACGGACAGAAGACGGTAGAGCGGCTCCTCCGTCGGATGGGCGACGAAGGGTACAGTGACCTGCGGCTGGAGACGACGCGGGTTGATCACTCCGGCGACATGGCGATGGAGCTGGGGCGGTTTTCGATGATCGTGCGCCGAGGCGACGGAACGCTGGTCCCGGAGCGCGGCAAGTACGTGAAGGTATGGCGCCGGCTGGGTGCGTGGCTGATCATAGCCGACTGCTGGAGCCGGACGTCGCTGATGGTGAGCGACCGGGCCGCGTAAGCCGGAAATTCTCGTGAGCCGGATCGAGTGCGGAGCCGAGTTGCGCACTTGCGGCTGGGGATCGCGGCGAGTACGGTGGGTGAACATGAACCAGGAAAAAACGTTGCCCGTGACTCCCGGCGGGCATGGGGCGGGAGCAAAAGCTACGGATCCGGGGCAGTATTGTCCGAACTGCTCGATGAAGCTACGTGAGAGCCGGTGCAAGCTGAAGTGTCCGCAGTGCGGATTTTATTTGAGCTGCTCGGATTTTTATTGAGACAGCCGTGAGTCCTGAGTCGCTAGTCCTTAATCAGTAGCTTCCGGTGACATTGTGCGGGCTTGAACTTTCACCCTCTGTCCGCCCCCCCTAAGCGTTACAGGCAATAATCAGAAATCAAAAGTCCTCCGACAGTAATTTCTTGCGCGCGTGCCGGGGGCAACGCCAGGTCGTCTACAATGGCAAGCGGGATTTCTATTTCAAGAATCGATCAGGAGAAATGGCATGCAACGCAAAGCGAGCGCGGTTTGGAAGGGCGGACTGAAAGACGGGAAGGGAAGTTTGTCGGCTCCGGGCGGAGCGCTGAACAACACGCAGTATTCGTTTTCGACGCGCTTTGAGAATGCTGCGGGGACGAATCCGGAGGAACTGATTGCGGCGGCGCATGCGGGGTGCTTTTCGATGGCGCTGTCGGCGCAGCTGGGCGGGGCGAACCCTCCTTTGACGCCGGAGAGCATTTCGACGACGGTGACTTTGTCGCTCGATAAATTGGATTCCGGGTGGACGATTACGGCGAGCCACATTGATGTGGTGGGAAAAGTGCCGGGGGCGGACGCGGCGACCTTCCAGAAGTACGCGGAAGCGGCGGAGAAGGGATGTCCGGTGTCGAAGGTGCTGAACGCGAAGATTACGATGAACGCAAAGTTGGAATAAGGAGCGCGGGGAGAACGTGCTGAACGAGTCGTTCAAAGCGAAGCTGCGGAAGAGCGGTGCGAAGGGCGGCTGGACGTTCGTTATCTGGCCGGAATCGGTCCGTTTTTTCGGGACTCGAGGGTTAGTCAAGGTCCGAGGCACGATCAACGGTTATCCTTTCAAGAGTTCGTTTATGGCGCTTGGCGACGGCAGACACAAACTACCAGTGAAGACCGAAATTCGAAAAGCGATTGGCAAAGAAGCGGGCGATACAGTGACGGTGGTACTGAAAGACCGGATTTCAAACAAGTGAGGAATTGGTTCGCATTGAGAGAAAATTGATGGCGCGGGCGCCGCGCCGGTTTGACACATCCTCTCGTCTCTGTAGAATAGAAAGGTTGGTCTTCGTGATCGGCGGCCTTCGGGTCGTCGCTGCAATGCAAGTCCACTTGCCATCGTGGCGGAATTGGCAGACGCGCATGGTTCAGGTCCATGTACTCGCAAGGGTGTGGGGGTTCGAGTCCCTTCGATGGCACCAAGCTTCAATGTAGTATGAGGTCCTTCCCGTAATGCGTGCGTTGCGTTCGGCATTCAGGGTCAGGATTTCGCGCAGCGGGCTCCGCTGCGCTGAGCGGCTCAAGTTCGAGTCCCTTCGAAGGCACCATTGCTTTTTTTCTTTCGCCCCATTCGGGGCTCGTTTAATTTCCAGCTAGATTACCCACGGCTGGCGCCGTGGGCTGCATTCTTGCGGCGCTTCGCGGCTGAGCAGCGGCTCGGCAAATGCTTTCGTGGCGGGCTGCGCGCTGCGCAGGAATGCTCACGCTTCGAGCTTTGCTCGAACGGACAGCCGAGGGCGGCTGTCCCCGCATTTTTCCTGGCTGGACAGCCGAAGCTGTCTCGCATTTATCCCGCGAACACAACTATAGCCAGCGGAAGATTTCTCTCAAAACGTGAAAAAGGCGATCTCCGTGGAGATCGCCTTTTTGCAATAAGGGGTACTGGTTTACAGCGGCTGGACGTTCTCAGCTTGCCAGCCCTTGGGGCCCTTGGTCACGTCGAACTGCACGGTCTGGCCCTCTTGCAGGCTCTTGAAACCGCCCGCTTGAATCGCAGAGAAATGCACGAAAACGTCTTCGCCGGACTGACGGCTGATGAAGCCGTAGCCTTTGGCGTCATTGAACCACTTTACTGTTCCTTGTTCTGCCATGGTGTTAGATGTTCCTTTAGTCAATCAATTTACGCTGGAGAGATTCGGAGGTACTGCGAGAGGTTACTGGCTTGTGAAGGCAAGAACTGCTCACGACCGACTCGGTCTAACGCACAGTGTGATCCTACGCGTAGGGCTAGTAATTAGCAAGCGGACAGTTCGTTGCGGACGTTCGGGGCGATTCGCGGCTCAGGCAATCGAGATTCGCTCAAAGGGACCGAAGGCGGAGATCCGCACATTTTGGCGATAGCGTATAATTGGAATACTTAACCTCGAAGACACGCCACCAACGCAAGTTGCGCCTTCGCGATTGAGAGATCGAGAGGCGTCAGTTCTTCCGCTAAGTCCTTGAAATAATTGAGTCTGGGTTATGGGCCGAGGGCGGCTGCTTACAAACGGGTGTGTCCCGGACTAAGGCCTGAGTATCGATTACGGTCGCTCGTGGTCCCACCAGGAACAGGTGCTACAGAGCTGTTCCGCAACCTGCAGGATGGACAGGAGTCCACTATGTCTGGAATCAACGGCGACAAATCGAGATTCAACCGACTGCGGAAGCAGAAGATCGCACGACGGTTGCGCAAGCAGGAAATATTGAAGACCCTCGGGGAGCAGAATACCGCGGCCGCAGGTTCGAGTGGGAAACCGAAAACGGTGGGCGCATGAATACGCCGGCGCTGTCATTGCCGCTCTCGGCTCCGCTGCCCGTTAAGCTGAAGAACAAGCGGGTTCTGCTGCTGGACGGCTCGTCGAAAAAGCGGGATCTCCGGGCGGAGACGATGAGAAAGCTCGGGATGGACGTGGACTGTGCCGCCGACGTGAGTGAGGCCCGGTCGTGGTGGCGAGCAGATTTATACAACCTGGTGCTGATCGATGTGCAGAGCGAGCCGAAACATAGAGACCGGTTTTGCGAAGACTTGAGGAAGGCGACGCCTCCGCAGCAAATCGCGTTTCTGGTGGGGAAGCCTGGGTATCTGGCGGATGCTCCGAGGACGGAAGAAGAGGAAGAGATTGCGCGTCCGGAAAACGGTGGGCGGATTCCGCTCGACCTGGTGAAGGCGGCGCTAACGGCGGACCTTCCCGGAGGAGATCTGCAACGGTGGGGAATTCTGGAGGCTTCGCGGAGAATCTCCGCAGTACGCGTTCTGTCGCACGCCCGGGCGAAGGCGAAGGAAGATCGGCCAGCGCCGCCGCGGGATATGGATGCGAGAGAAGTGAGGCGGCTGGGGGGCGGGGCACGGAGTTTGGATGATTTACTGAAAGAGGAAATGCAATGAAGAATCTTTATGTAGGAAACTTGCCGCACAGTACAACCGAGTCCGAGTTGCGAACCGTTTTCGAGACTCACGGAGCCGTGGAAAAAGTAAGCGTCGTCACCGATCGGGAAACCGGACGGTCGCGAGGTTTCGGCTTTGTGGAAATGACTAATGCCAGCGAAGCCGACAAGGCGATTGCCGCGTTGAACGGGACGGAGCTAGGCGGACGAGCGTTGAAGATCAACGAAGCGCAGCCCAAGACGGACCGTCCCAAAGGCGGGGGTGGTGGAGGGGGAAAGCGGTTTGGAGGAGGCGGTGGTGGAGGCGGACGCGGTGGGAGTGGCGGCGGTGGACGCGGTGGTGGGGGCGGGCGCGACGATTATCAGGGCCATGCGCGGCAGCCGCGCGAGCCGCGCTGGTAGTCTCTCAAATTTGGAAAGAACCGGATCGCGGGATTTTTTCGGTCCGGTAGCGCAAGCAATAGAACACGGAGGAATTGTGAATGCCAAGAGGACGATCCACATTTACTAAACGCCAGAAAGAACAGACACGGCAACAACGACAGCGGGACAAGGCCGAGAAGCGGGTCCAGCGGAAGCAGGACAAGCCGGAAGACGGCGTGGTCGTTGACGAGATGCAGGAACTGCGGGAACACGCCCAGGCGCAGGCCGCGCTGTTCCGCATCGGAGCCGAGGATGAGCCCGGCCCGGAAGTGTTTATCCCGGGACTAGGAAAGACCGAACCCTAAGAAGTGATTTGCGATTCAGACAGAGGCAGCCCTTCGGCTGCCTTTTCTGTTTGGGATCGAGTTGTTGGAAACTAGCGGAAGTTGCTGATCAGTACCACGTCGCTGGTTTCGTTGCCTTTGGCGAGGAAAAGCCGTTTGCCATCGCGCGACCAGGCAAAATCGAAGATTCGGCCCGAGGTGAAATCCGTGACGGGATGAGGATCGCCGCCGGCGAGGGGCTGCTCCCACACATTGGTAGCGCCCTTGAGGGTGAAGAGGACCTGCAGGCCTTTGCCGTCGGGGGACCACCGCGGGGGACCGGCACCGCTGGGGCGCGGAAAGACGTGCAAGGGAGGACCTCCATCCGCCGACATGACAGCGTATTTCGACTGTGGCACCGGACTGCCTTCCTGCAAGTCGTAGACGATGAGTTTGCCGTCGGGTGAAATATGTGGATTTCCACCGCCGCCGGGCGCCTTGCCGATCTCGGTTGGATTGCCACCTTCGACCGGCATCCGATAGATCGTTGTTCCGGCGGAAGTGTTGGTGTCGTAGACCAGCCATTTTCCATCCGGCGAACAATCTTCTTCGCCGATGTTTTCCGCGACGAGTTTGGTGGGATTCGATCCGTCCGCGTCGGCGCGCCAAAGCTCCGACTGGGTTCCGTTGTACCAATCGAAGACGATATAGCGATCGCCGCAGTTCGCCATGCCGTCATAGTTTCGCACCTGGGGCATCACTACAGTGCGCTGGCTGCCATCGGCATTCATTAAGTTGAGATCACTGCCGCGACTACGCACCAGCAGCTTACCGTTCGGACCGGGCGAAACGCGCAATGTCGGCCACAGCCGCGGAAGTGATCTGCGTTGCCTGCGCAGATTTTCCTGCGGGCAGGCTCCAGATATTCGAAATCTGCGCGTGATCGAGCGTGGCCAGCATGCGTGCATCATGCGTGAGATCGAGATAGGGGCCGTAGTTCGAGAGATCATTGGTGAAGCGGCGTGGCTCACCATTGGGAAACGGAACCTGCCAAATTTGAGCGCGGTTTTCCTTCGCTACGCCTACTGGCACCAAGAGCGATCCGCCATCGGGCAACCACACCGGTTTCCCGAGAAATTCCGGATTGGAATAGAGGGGGGCTACAGTGGCGTCGGCTACTTTGACGGCAAACAGGACAAACTTGATCTCTTTTCCGGTTTGCAGCGTCGAGAGCGCGATCGTTTTCCCGTCCGGCGACCAACTGGCCCCATACAGGAAGAGTGCATAGGCGTCCATGCGAAGCAGCAAGCGCTCGCCCGTGCCATCGGCGGCAGCGATACGAAGTTCGATGGCTTGCGCGTCGGGAACACCTCGCATGAACACAAACTGCGTTCCGTCCGGAGAAAATCCAACCGGGGTGTCGATATCCTTGATCAGTTGCCTTGGATTCCCGCCCAGCACGGGCATCTGGTAGAGGTAACTGTAAAGTTGCGTGGTCTTGTCGGAGCGGACGTAATAGATGTAGTTGCCATCAGGGGAAAAGGTCACGCCGCCGAATTTCACGATATCGGGCGGTAGGACCTGCACGTCGCTTTTGGTAGCGACGTGGCGCATCCACAAACTCTGCTGCTCACCATCGCGCAGGACATACACCACGTACCGGCCGTCGGGAGAGATGGCGACCAAAATCGCTTTGCCGCTGTCGGTGAGCTTTTCGATCTGCATGTTCTGCAGGTTCAGACCGTGCGGACGGTTCAGCAGTTTGTAGCCCGCGAAGGCGGCAATGGCGATCAGCGCGAGGGCCACGGTGATCGCGATTTTTGGCAGCCTCTTTTTCGAAGGCGGCTGGATAGCAGCCGAGGACGAAGCCACTTGTGTGGACGAGAGCTTGCCCGAGTCAGCGGCAGAAATGCCGGCGGATCCACTCGCGGTGAAAGCGTGGGACGAACTGGTGTCGCGTCTGACGCGCTTGAGATCGGCACGCATCTCGGCCGCGCTCTGGTAGCGCAGGTCGCGGTCTTTCTCTAAAGCCTTGTTGATGATCTCTTCCAACTGGGCAGGAACATCTGGATTCAGCCGAACCGCGGGCACCGGAGCGCGGTTCACGATGGCTTCGCAAATCATCGCCGAACTTTCTCCGCGGAAGGGTAACGTGCCGGTCGCCATCTCGTAGAGCACGGCACCGAAAGAGAATAGATCGGTGCGTCCATCCAACTCTTTTGCGCGCACCTGCTCGGGCGACATGTAGGAGACGGTTCCGACAGTCGTTCCCGGGCTGGTGAGATGCTGTTCGTCCACTGTATGCGTCTGGGTGTTGGCGGAAGCGATCTGACTCGACGAACCGCCACCAGCCGCGACCTTCGCCAATCCGAAGTCGAGAATCTTGGCGTGCCCGCGTTTGGTGACAAAGAGGTTGGCGGGCTTAATGTCGCGATGCACAATGCCTTCGGCATGGGCAGCGTCGAGAGCGTCAGCAATTTCAATGGCTAACGAGAGGATCTCTTCGATCTCCATCGGGCGGCCGCTAATGCGGTGCTTCAGGGTCACGCCATCCAGATACTCCATGGCGATGAACGCCTGGCCGTGATCCTCGTCAATTTCGTGGATGGTGCAGATGTTCGGATGATTGAGCGCCGAGGCGGCCTGCGCTTCGCGCTGAAAGCGGGCTAAAGCCTGAGGGTCTCTGGCGACCTCATCGGGCAAGAACTTCAAGGCGACGAAGCGATGCAGTTTGACGTCTTCGGCCTTATAGACAACGCCCATTCCGCCGCCGCCGAGTTTCTCGACGATACGGTAATGGGAGATGGTTTGGTCGATCATAGCCAGCGAATCTTACGTGCGCGAAAGGGGCAAGTCAACGGTGGGGAAGAAGTTGCGGGCGCGGCGAGCCGACACGAAACGCTTTGCGATTCAAGCAGACGGTGAGCTTGGCTGGGCGCGAGTGGTATCCTGCCGCTTCCCGAATCAGGGGATTACTGGGCTTTCGTCGGAGGCATCATGAACAGGTTGCAAGGCAGGACCGTAATTGGTTCCGAGCGCATTTTCGCGGTATTGACGTCGCTGCTTTTGGCCGCGTTCCTGACGCCGGCCGCATGGGGCGAGAACCCGGCAGGCCGCGTTTACCGCAATGGAGTGGTCTTCACTGCGGACAGCCAGAATGGAATTGCGGAAGCCGTCGCGATTCGCGATGGACGCATCGTGTACGTCGGCAGCAATCAGGGAGTGGAGCCATTTATCGGTGCGGCGAGCACGGTGATTGACCTCAAAGGGAAGTTCCTGATGCCTGGGCTTGAGGACGGGCACATGCATCCGCTCGAAGCAGGGGGGGAGCTGTTGAAGTGCAGTTTGAACTACGAGTCATTGACCATCGCCGAAATGCAGCAACGGATTCAGGCATGCCTGGATCGGGAGAGGGCCAAGGGGCCGGACGAGTGGCTCGAAGTGGTGGGATGGTTCCAGGAAAGCATGCTGCCAGCGGGAGTGAAGACGAGCCGGGCGACGCTCGATGCATTGAAAACGCGGCGGCCGATTTTTGTCATGTCTTCCTTCGGGCACACGGCCCTTTTGAATACGCATGGGCTTGCGCTGGCGAAGATCACGGCCAGCACTCCGGACCCGATCGGCGGCAAGATCTGGCGTGATACCAACGGTGAGCCGCGAATTGGGACCGGAAGGCCGCAGCCGTTAGGTGGTGGTGACAGCAACTTCGGACCGTCCAGCGCCCTTGCGCGTGCGGGCTTGCTTCGTGGCGCTGGCGGTGGCCGAATATTTCCGCGATCAGGGTGCGAGCGTACTTCTGGTTCTCGATTCCGTGACACGCCTGGCTATGGCGCAACGCGAGATTGGCCTCGCAGCCGGCGAGCCACCCAGCCAAAAAGGATACACTCCCTCGGTATTTCACCTGTTGCCCAAGGTTTTCGAACGCGCGGGAAATTTTCCACGCGGCTCGATCACCGGGTTCTTCACGGTTCTGGTGGAAGGCGACGATTTCAACGAGCCGATCTGTGATGCGGTGCGCGGCATCCTGGACGGGCATATTGTGCTGTCGCGCCGGCTCGGCGATGCGGGGCATTATCCGGCGATCGACATCTTGCAATCGGTCAGCCGGCTGACGTCGCGAGTTGCGGCAGCCCGAGCAGCAGGAGTCAGCGCGCAGAGGTGCGCGAGGCGCTGGCTATTATCAGCAAGCCGAGGATCTGATCCAACTGGGAGCCTACGTGGCGGGAACCAATCCCAAGCTGGATGCGGCCATCCGCTGCCGCCCAGAGATTCTGGATTTCCTTCGGCAGGACGCGCACACGTTCTGCCCGCTGCCCGATACGCTGGAGCGCCTGGCCAAGCTGGCGGCGGCGCTGGGATAGGCTCGGGCGATGGCGCGTTTTCAATTTTCGCTCGAGAAAGTCCTGCGCTGGCGCAGCGTGGAGCTGACCGCCGAAGAGGCCAAGCTCAAAGCGCTGGTGCAGGAACAACTGCATCTGCAGACGCAGCTGGCTGAAGTGAGCTCCGAGCGATCGAAACTGATTTCCTCCCTGGGCAGCATGCCCGATCTGCGGGGCGACGATCTGCGGACCCTGACGGCTTGCGGCTTGCGGCTGCGCCGGACCGCGGAGAATCTGGCGCAACAGCTCCTGCGGTGCGGGCGCGAACTGGCCAAACAACGCAAGAAATATGGCGAGGCCAAGCGGCGCGTCCGGCTGCTCGAAGAGCTCAAGAATCGCAGGCTGCAGGAGTGGAAATACGAGGAGGCCGCGCTGCTGGAAGAGCTGGCTTCCGAGTCGTTTCTGGCCAACTGGAACCGCGAGCGTATATAAGGAAAAACTGTGCCGGAAAAACTGTGCCGGGCATGACCAGCTGCCCTGTTGATGTATAATC
Source organism: uncultured Acidobacteriota bacterium (assembly GCA_963765015.1). Taxonomy (GTDB): domain Bacteria; phylum Acidobacteriota; class Terriglobia; order Terriglobales; family Acidobacteriaceae; genus Sulfotelmatobacter. Next base: position 14,607 of record CAVXVD010000130.1, read on the forward strand.
CCGAGACCATACAATGCTACTCGTCAGCACTGGCGTTGCCTAGGCGTACCGTCCTGGTGGGCTGTCTGTGGTGTGCTCATGGCAGTGAGCGGCGAACCTCCGCGCGCGGGCAGGTGATGCCCAATCCCATACTGACTTACATCTCGCCTGCGTCAGTTACGCAGGGCAACCAGTGTTTTTCGATGACTGTCACGGGAAGCTATTTCGTGCCAGGTTCATCCGTCTCGGTGGATGGTTTTTCGGTTCCAACTACTTTCATCAGTTCCGCTCAATTGGTGGGTTCGGTGCCCGCGCACTTCCTGACCATGCCCTCGCAACTTCCTATCTCTGTTGTTACCCCGTCTGACCTCGGATCAAACCAAATCCTGCTCACCGTTCTTCCAGTCCCAACTATTGTCTCTGCGACGCCTCAGGATGTCGTCGCGGGCAGCCCGGGCTTCACGTTGACAGTCGTCGGAAGCCAGTTCGTTCCAGACTGCACCGTCCAGGTGGCGGGCATCACGTTGAGCACCAGCTTCATCAGTGCGAATCAGTTAACCGCATATGTGCCGGCATCCCTGCTCGTCAGCTCCGGCAGGTTCAATGTCGTGGTGGCGGCTCCGGATGGCCCGGCTTCGAATGCTGGGTATTAATCGTAGCGCCTATCCTCAAAGCGGTGGGCAACGTTCAAGCGTTGGGAGGGCAGGTCACCATTGATGCCACCGGTTTCGGTTTCGTGCCAGCCGATTTCGTTACTCTGACAGCCAACGGAATGCAGTTGAACCTTCCCACAACTTTTATCGGCTCTAATCTGCTACGGGCGACGCTGACATCGAGCGCACTGCAGATCGGCGGCGGCTTGTTCATTGTGTCTGAACCGGACGGAGTGGACTCAGAAACGTTTCTGTCTTTCGCGTTGCCGTTCGCCATCTCTTCCTTCACGCCTGGAGGAGCTTTTGCTGGGGGGCCTTCGTTCACCCTGATCGTGTCTGGAGGAATCTTTCCGGCGGGTTCGCTGGTCCTTTGGAATGGCGCTCCGTTGACAACCACGGTCCTCAGCTTCACACAATTGAGCGCTACCGTTTCCGCCTCTTTGATTGCGTCTCCCGGCGTAGTGACGATACAAATTCTTCACCCCAACGGAACGACAGCCAGTCTGCCTTTTGCTATCAATTCTGGCTTGACGATATCGAGTCTCAATCCAAATTCCGCTACGGCGGGCGGCCAGCCGTTCGTTCTGACTTTGAACGGTGGGGGATTCCTTACGGGGCGCGGTGGTTCAATGGAACGGCCAGTCACTCCCCACCACGTTTATTAGCTCCTCGCAACTTACGGCGTCGATATCGGCCAACCTGATTGCCACGGCTGGCGGGGCTACGATTGACGTGCTGGACCCTGGAGGCCCGCAGTCGAATTTGGTCTCGTTCGCCATCCCCGCCGCTCCCGCCGCAGCAGGTATTAGCGGCTTAGTACCCGCCGCCGTGGCGGCTGGAAGCCCGAACTTAGTCTTGACAGTGCAAGGCACAGGATTCGTATCGACTTCGGAAGTGGTTTTTAACGGCTCGGCGTTGGCGACAACGTTTGTCAGTTCCGGGCAGTTGGTAGCCACCGTGCCGGCCGCCCTGATCGCCACCCCTGGAACCGCAAAGATTACCGTAAGCTCCGACTCGGTGACGTCCAGCAGCGCAATTTTCACAATTCTGTCGGGGCCCCCGTCACCAGCAGCGCCGCCATCGTCAACCTCGGCAACGACGCATCACCCATCGCTCCCGGATCCCTGATCTCGATTTACGGCAGCAATCTCGCCACTGGAGCAGCAGCGGCAGCCCAAGTACCTTTGCCGAACATGCTGAGTGGCGTCACGGTTCTAATTAATGGCATCCTTGCGCCGCTGCTCTATGTGGGTCCTTCTCAAATCAATGCGCAGGTACCTTTCGAAGCGCCCCGGCCCCGCCACTTTGATTGCGAACGTCCGGGCGCGCCTGAGCGCTCCGGTGATTTTCCAGTTGCAACCCATCGGCCCGGGCGTTTGGACGTTGCCGGGCAGTACGACCACGCTTGCAGTGAACGATAGCAACGGCACTCTGGTTGGGCCAACCAATGCGGTTGCGCCCGGAGCCTACGTCACGTTCTTTTTGACCGGGCAGGGTGCTCTGAATAATCCGGTGGCCACGGGAGGCCCGGCGCCGCCGGACCCCTGGCAACACCGCTTGCTCAGGTTGCAGCAACCGTGGGCGGAGTTGCCGCCGGCGTAGTCAGCGCTCTTGAGCCAGGTCTGGTTGGAATCTTGCAAGTCAACATGCAGATTCCCGCTGTACCTTCCGGAAACCAGCCCGTTGCGATTACCATCGGCGGCGTCCCTTCCAACGTGACTTTTCTCCCCTATCGCGGGCCAGTAAAACACAGGACGAATTTCTAATATGATGGAAC
>CAVXVD010000131.1:0-37153 GCA_963765015.1 uncultured Acidobacteriota bacterium
GTGTTTATGTGGCCTTTTTGGACGGTTCATCCTCTGCTGGGCACGCCCTTCGAACCGTTCTCAAGGAAATCGGGCCCACCGTTCCCGCTGCCTATCTCGGTGACGATCTGACGGATGAACGCGCCTTCCGCGCCCTCGGCTCCCGAGGTCTCAGCGTATTAGTGCGCCCCAAGCACCGTAGGACTGCCGCTCAAGCCTGGCTTCGACCTCCCGACGAACTCACCGAGTTCTTATCCCATTGGCTCGCATCTATTGAGACCAGCCCGCTCGCCCGCACTGCTACCTACTAAGATCCCGCTGCTCAGCCATCGATAGGGAAATCGGAATGGCCGGCCGAAAAGTCAGGCGCTTTCGCGGACGCCCAGCCCGGTTGTCCCGCTCGGCAATTCGAAGTAAGCAGGCGGTAATTTCGGATCCACTTTCATTCGCCGGGAAGATGTCTGCGTCTCAATTTGCCGGATGATTGTCTCGGCGGCTGCCTCACCCAGTTCCGAAAGCCACGCCCGCATGTCTTCCGTCAGCGGTTCCAGGGAACTCATATAGCCCAGGTTCACGGAAGCGACCGGCAGCTCCGTGTGCCGCGGCACGATGGCATCAATTGCGATGATGCCCTCTATTCCTCGCTGCTGGAGTTGGTCGGACATTCCATTCGCCTCGGTAAAATCGGTCGTTCCCAAAGCGAGCAAATATCCTTTGCGATGTAAACGGTTCTGCAATCCGGCCACGACCCGGGCGACCGGCCCACGTCCAAAATCTGGGGTGACCGCAGCCACCATGCGGGTCCGTTTCGTGCGCAGCGATCTCGCCCACAGATTCGGACGGTAATTCAGTTCCGCCGCCGCGCGAAAAATGCGATCCTTGGTGGTTTGCGGAATGGCGTGGGACGCCGGCGTGTTGTTCAGAACGGCGGAAACTGAACAGGGAGCCAGTCCCACTCGATCGGCCACGGTTCGCAGATTCACGGTACTTTTCTTTTCTGGAAACATCGCTCCCTCGCTTATAAAAGTGCTCTGCATCCGCCTCGGATTTCTCATCGGCGGGTGCAGTAATTCCTGGATCGAACGGCTAGATCAGATGAACTAGCGGGAACCCATCGTGGGGAGAACCAAACTGGAGGTTTGGCGTACTCTCTGCGACTCTGCAGAAGAAGCAGAACTAGTGTGAGGGAAGCTGGGTGGGAGAGTCCAACTCAAAAATTCCATCGTAAAGATCGGGATTGGCGGTGCACTGAAAGTGGCCAGCGGCCAGTCAACAAAAGCGATTCGCTGCGCCACCGAACACTGGCTTAAATTACTTGTGCTCGAACTGCCCGCGCCGGCGCGCTTCTTCGCAGGCTTCGACGGGATCCCGTCCCGTTACCTGCTTGTACCATGCGGGGTGAAATGTCCACGCCCATGCTTCGCTGACCACGCCGCGGATCATTGCCTGGAAGGTCCCGGGCTCGCCGATTGTGCTCTGGTAAATGTGGATGAAGATTCCGCCCAGCATGATGATGGCGGAAATATCGTGCAGCACATAGCTGACTGCGACCGCCCAGCGCCCGAAAGTCCGCGCCCCCGCCCACAAGGTGATTCCGGTGCCGAGATACACGACGCAACCACCGACGATCTCCCAGAACTGAACTTTCTGCCCTGCATTGAAAAAGCCGGTTTCGGGCGGATCCTGTTTGTACTTCCCGCCGGCAATCTGTTTGACATTTCTCATCCAGTCCGTATCGCCTGCGGTCCAAGTCATCGGCTTGATCCAATTCAACGTCTGCAGTCCGAAGAAGATGACGAACCCCAAGCCGAACCAGGGATGCATCTCGCGGCTCAATGGTCCGCCACCGAAAATCGGCGTGAACCAGCGGAACAGCCACGGCAGGTAAATCCCGAACCCCGTGAACAGTGCCAGAAAAAAGAAGAGCGCGACCATCCAATGCAGGAATCGCGTGTAAACCGGGTGACGCAGCAGTTCGCCTTCGTAGACCTCGGTCTGGCCGATGCGATCGAAGGTTTCGCGTGCCTTATCGTCGAAACGCTCAACTGCGCTGGACATCGGGCTCCTCTTTCTTCAGCGGCGGTTCCGGTTGCGGCCGGCGCGGGCCCACCGTCACATAGTGGAGCAGCACTCCCAACAGCCCAAACAGTGCGAATGTTCCCAGCACCGGTTTGAACAGCCACTTCCAAACGGTGTAACTCCACGGGATCACCGGATTCTTTGGCAGGCCGCCATAGCGTTCCGGATCGGTCGTATCATGCAACACATAGACCACGTGTGTGCCGCCAATCGATTGCGGATCGTACACTCCGGCATCTTTGAACCCGAAATTATCGCGAAGCTGTTTCGCCCGCTCCTCCGCGATGTACTTCATGTCGTCTTTGGTGCCGAACTTCAGGCAGCCCGTCGGACAAGCCTTGATGCAGGCGGGTTCCAGTCCTCCGCCCACGCGGTCGGAACAGAGTGTGCACTTATAGACCTTCTTAGTCGCCGGATTGAATTTCGGAATGTCATACGGACACCCCGACACGCAGAACTCGCAACCGATGCAGTTCTCCTGCTGGAAATCGACGATGCCATTGGTATACTGCACGATCGCGCCGTCCGCCGGACACGCGCGCAAACATCCGGGATCCGCGCAGTGCATGCACTGATCCTTGCGCATGAGCCACTGGATGGTCCCATCTTCCCGCTGGTGCTCGTTGAACTTGATCAGATTCCAGAAATTCCAGCGCGTCTCCGGCATGGTCTGGTAGGTATTGTCGAACATGGTCGGACTGAACGGCATGTCGTTCCACTCGACGCACGCTACCTCGCAGGCTTTGCAGCCAATGCAGATCGTCGTATCAATCAGCTTGCAGACTTCCGCGTCGCGCTGCATGTCGAAGCCCGGCGATGCCCCGGAGTGGCCCGAGATTTGCTTGATCTGAAGTGTCTTGCGATCGCTCATGCTCGCTCTTCCGTAGACGCCCACGCGACAGCTCGCGCTGCCCTCTATGCCTTCTCAATCTTCACCAGAAACCCCTTGAACTCCGGTGTGTACGCGTTCGGATCGATCACCGTCGGTGTCAACTGATTTACCAGAGTCTTTGCTGTCTTTCCCTCATCCTCCGCAATGCCGCGAAATCCCCAATGAATCGGCATCCCGATCTGAAACATCTCCTTGCCGTCGATCATCATTGGACGAATCCGGCGCGTGACCATCGCCTTCGCAATGTAGTGACTGCGAGCACTGGTAACCCGCACCTTTTCTCCACCGCGGATGCCCATGCGGTCCGCCAGTTCCGCCGGCACTTCGACAAATGGCTCCGGTACCAGCTGCACGTTCATCGGATTGTTCTTCGTCCAGTAGTGATAGTGTTCGGTCAACCGGTACGTCGTGCAGATCACATTGAATCCCTGCTCGACGGTTCCGTACTTGTCCATATCGGTCTTGTACTTCTTGACCACCGGATTATTCGATTGATTCGGGTGCAGCGGATTCGCGATCGGACTTTCGATCGGTTCATAGAATTCCGGGAAAGGCCCGTCCGCCATCGCGCCAAGCGGTACAAACAAACGCCCCACACCCTCCGGGTTCATGATGAACGGTCCCATGTGATCTTTCGGAGCCGAATCGGGCTTGAAGTCGGGAACATCGACCCCGGCCCAGGCTTGTTTGGACTCGTCCCACCAGACTTGCCGGCGAGTCGCATCCCACGGCTTGCCATTCACGTCGCAGGATGCGCGGTTGTAAAGCACGCGCCGGTTCATCGGCCACGACCACGCCCAGTTCGGATAAATTCCCAGGCCCGATGGATCTTCAGTCCCGCGGCGCTGCGTGAGCGCGCCCGCTTCCGTCCATGATCCGCAATATAACCAGTTGCCCGAAAGCGTGGTGCCGTCATCTTTCAGCCACGAGAAACCCGGCAGTTGCTGGCCTGCTTTGATCGTGACATTCGTCTTCGGATCCGTGATGTCGGCGAGGGCCTTCCCGTTCAGTTCTTTCGCGACTTCCGTCAACGACGGGTTGTACGGGTTCGTATAAGCGAACGACGCATTCAGAACTGGGTCCGGAAACTTCCCGCCCTCCTTCTGATACAGTTCGCGGACTTTCAGGAAGATCGTCGCCAGAATTTCCTGGTCGAGCTTGCACTGTCCCGGCGGAGGCAGGGCGACGTTCTTCCACTGCAACCAGCGCGCCGAGTTCACGAACGTCCCGTCCTTCTCCGCGAATCCCGCGCCCGGCAGCCGGTACACGGTCGTGTTGATCTGCTTCATCTCGTCCGTCGAGATGCCCGGAGCCCGCCAGAACTCGCTGGTCTCATCGGGATAAATCTCGCAAACCACCAGCCAGTCGGCCTTCTTCAAGGCGTCAATGTTTTTCTGCGAATCCGGCCCAATCATTACGCCGTTCATGCCGAAGGCGAAGAGGCCTTTTACTTTGCCTTCGTACATGTCGTTCCAGATGTTCACCCAGGAATAGTTGCGGTCAATCTTCGGAATGTAGTGGAAGGCGTAATCATTCTCCTTCGTCGCCGCCGGACCGTACATCGCCTTGAGCCACGACACCGCAAACTTGGATGTGTTCGACCAGTAATTGAACGAGTCCCACGGATCGGGCTTTGACACTGTGGGGGTGATGCGTTTCACATAAGTCGCCAAGTCGGTGTCTGCCGGGCTCGGCATTTTCAGGTAACCGGGCAAGTTGTCGAAAATTCCGGCCATGTCGGTTGCGCCCTGAATATTCGAATGCCCGCGCAGTGCATTCACCCCGCCGCCTGCGCGCCCAACATTACCCATAAGCAACTGCAGCATCGCCGCGGTACGAATGATCTGCGTGCCAAAACTGTGTTGGGTCCATCCCACCGCGTAGATGATGGTCGACACCTTCTTCATATCGCCATCTTTGCGAACCGATGTGTACAGATCGGCCGCCTTCAGGAATTGATCTTTCGGAATTCCGGTGATGCGCTCCACCATCTCTGGCGTGTAACGCGCGTACTGTTTCTTGAGCAGCTGAAACACGCAGCGTGGATGTTGCAATGACAGGTCAAACGCAATCTTCGGCGGCAACATCGGCCCCGGCGCTGCTCCGCCCTTGGCTCCCGCCGGACTCGCGCCCTGATAGCCTTGGCCTTCCCGTTTGGCGCCGCCCGCTTGAACATTCGCTTGGGCATGTGGAGGAGGCGCTTGTTGAGCTGCCGGAGTCGGCATCACCGGCTTTCCTGTCAGGTCTCCGCCTTCTTCGTAGTTCCAGGTGGCTTTGTCGTACACCTTCTTTTCGGCGTCGAAACCCGAATACAGCCCGTCATCTGGAAGCTTGAATCCGTCCTTGATGATGAACGCAGCATTCGTATAGTTGAGGAGGTATTCGTGCGCAATCCGGTTGTTTTCGATCGCGTATTTGATCATTCCGCCGAGGAAGGCGATGTCGGAGCCCGCGCGGATCTGCACATACATATCGGCAGTCGCAGCTGTCCGCGTGAGACGCGGATCGACCACGATAGTCTTGGCGTTGCGGTGGAGCTTGGCTTCAATCGCCCACTTGAAGCCGCAAGGATGGTTTTCGGCTGGATTTCCGCCCATGATCAACATCATGTCGGTGTTCTTGATGTCGATCCAGCCGTTGGTCATTGCACCGCGTCCGAATGTGGGCCCCAAACTGGAGACCGTAGGACCGTGTCAAACCCGGGCCTGGTTTTCCAGGTAGCAGACCCCCAGGCTGCGCATGCTCTTGACCACCAGATAATTGAATTCGTTGGTATCGGTGCATCCACCCGTGAAGGCCATGCCTTCGCAGCGGTTGACGGTCTTGCCATTTGCATCGGTCTCGATAAACGAGTCGTCGCGCGTCTTCTTCACGCGTTGCGCAATTTCGCTGTACGCCTGCTCCCAGGAGATGTCTTCCCAGTCGGTTGCGCCCGGGCGCCGTACTTGAGGTTTGAGCAGGCGGCGATCATTCATGATGTCCTGCTCGAGCGACGAGCCCTTCGGGCAAAGCGTTCCGCGGTTAATCGGGTGATCGGGATCGCCCTCCACGTGGACCACCTGTGGAATCGCGTTTTTCGCCTTGTCGCCCAGCGTGTAAATAATGACGCCGCAGCTCACCGAGCAATAGGGACACGTGCTGCGCGTCTCGCTGGCGCGCGAGATCTTCAGGTTTTGGGTTTGCGCGTAGACCGGGGTCAGGTCGAAGCCCAAGGTGGAAAGGCCGGCTCCGCCTGCGATCGCGCCCTTAAGAAACGTCCTTCTTGAGAATTCCATGAAGCCCTCCAGCTAGTCTGCCGCACCGTTCAAGCACAATGCGTACCCGGAGAAATGCCTTGGATGACAGAACAACGTTGAAGGTTGCGGTCGTTGTGTTTGCCCACGCCCCGACGACCGAAATCGGATCCAGAACTAATTTCGGAGACTATAATCCCGCTCCGGTCAGGAGTCAATCCGGCGAACAGCGGACCAGTTTTGGGCACCTCAAAATGGCCCACGTTTTCTCCAGCGGGCCGACCTCCCTCAACAGACCCTCGCGGGGAGATTCCTCCCACCGCCTGAAAACCGGCCGCGCTGGGAATGACGCACGCCCCAGCAGCGCGAATGATAAAATTCCATTTCATCGGCAGCGAACGCTTTCCGTGATCAAACTTTCTTCCTGGCAGCGGCGCATCCACCGCGCGGTCGAACTCTCGCGACAGTATCCTGCGGCAGCGGAAATTCTCGCTTTCTATATCCATGTGGCAGAATTTCAGCAGGAGTGGCATCACCGCGTGAGCCTGCTTTTGCAATCCTCTTCGTCCCTCGCGGACGCCTCACTGAGTCCGGCTGAATTGGCTGAGCTCCTTCCCGGATTTGACTCGTTTTTGTCCATGGCGAAAGAACGAGGCTCCGCGCCGCTGGCGGAGCGAATCCGAGAACTGCGTGCCCATGCCCGATCCGCGGCATTGCTCGCCGCCGCATGGCAGGCCGCCTCTCCATCGAACGCCGAGGAGTTCTTGGCCCAGGCCTTTCTTCAGCCCTACGCCGAACTGCTGCGCTCCCGCGCGAAGCTGCGGTCCAGCCCGACGACCTACGCCTTGTGTCCTTACTGCCATCGCAAACCCAGCTTTGGAGTCCTGCGTCCCATGGGCGAGGGCTCAGCCCGTTCCCTGATCTGCTCCTTTTGTCTTGCCGAGTGGGAATTCCGCCGCCTCGTATGCCCCGGATGCGGCGAAGAGAACGACAAAAAGCTCCCGATCTTTACGGCCGAGGAATTCGACTACATTCGCGTGGAATGCTGCGACACTTGCAAGACGTACATCAAGGCCGTCGATCTTACCAGGAATGGCCGGGCCGAGCCGGTGGTCGATGAACTGGCCTCCGCCCCCCTCGATCTTTGGGCGCACGAACACGGCTACGCCAAACTGCAGAGCAACATGCTGGGAATGTAGACCAAGACCTTCATGACGAAAAACGCGAAATAACACGAAAACGGAATTCGCGCTTGTTATCTTTCGCGAGACTTCGTGCGCTTCGTGGTATACCGCGCGTTATGCTCAGTGGGTGGCCAGCCGCTTTCCATCCCGTGGAGATCAGAAACTGATCCAGATCGTGGACGCCGCATTAGCCGACGTTACTCGTCGCAGTGGAAAATGGCTGGTCTGCCGCCCAGGATGCACCCAGTGCTGTATCGGGGTATTCACGATCAATCAACTCGACGCCGCGCGCTTGCGGCGTGGCCTGTCCGAACTCGAAGCGCGCGATCCGCGCCGCGCATCTGCCATTCGCGAACGAGCAAGAACTGCGGTTGCGCGGCTCTCGCCAGAATTTCCCGGCGACCCGGCGACAGGCATCTTAAAAGAAGGAGAAGGGGCCGATCTCCGCTTCGCTGATTTTGCCAACGATGAGCCCTGTCCCGTCCTCGATCCAGGAACCGGAACCTGCGACCTCTACGAATCGCGTCCCATGACCTGCCGGGTCTTCGGTCCACCCGTTCGTTCGGAAGACGGACTCGGCGTTTGCGAACTCTGCTATCAGGGTGCAACTCCGCAAGAGATCACCTCCTGCGAAATGAAGCCCGATCCCGATGACATCGAAGGACGCCTGCTCGAGAAGCTAGAAAAATCTACGGGCCGTCGCGGGAATACCATCATCGCATTCTGTATTTGCTAGTGCGAAAACGTAACGCCCACGCCGCGCCTACTGCTTCTTCTCAAGTTCCGCCCAGCGGGCGTACAACTCATCTACTTCCTGCTGCGCGGCTTCCAGTTCCGCGTGAGCGTTCATCAGCGCGGTAGCATCGCTGGCAATCGCCGGATCCTCCGCATTCGTCCGTTTCTCGTCGAGGACCCGCTCCGCCTCAGCAACGCGCTCCTCGATCCCGGAATATTCGCGAGCCTCCAGATAGGATAGCTTCTTTTTGGGGGAAGGCTCTCCCTTCGACGCAGAAGGTTGCCGAATCTCCTTCCGCTGCCCGACCTGCTTGCGCTCTGCCTGCCAGATCTCCCACTGCGAGTAATCCGCGAATCGTTCAGCGCCGCCCTGCCCATCGAGGCCCAGCACAATGGTCGATACGCGATCGAGCATGTAACGGTCGTGCGTCACCAATACCAGCGATCCGCGAAACTCCAGCAGGCTCTCTTCCAGAATCTCGAGCGTCGGAATGTCGAGATCGTTCGTGGGTTCGTCCAGCAGAAGCACATCGGCCGGTTGCAGCATCAGTTGCGCGATCAGCACGCGGGCGCGTTCGCCTCCCGACAGGCGCTCGACCGGCTGATTGAGCTGTTCGCTCTTGAACAGAAACTTCGCCGCCCACGACGCCACATGAACGACGCGATCCTGATAGATCACCGAATCGCCCTCGGGTGCCAGCGCCCGGCGCAGCGTCACATTCGGGTCGAGCGCACGGCTCTGATCGAAATACACGATACGCAACCGGTCCGCCCGTCGAATCTCTCCCGCGGTCGGAGCCACTTCTCCGCGCAACATCCGCAACAGAGTCGTCTTCCCGCTGCCATTGGGCCCCACCAATCCCACCCGCAGCCCAGCCGTGATGATGAAGCTCAATCCCTGAAACAGTTGCCGCCCGCCGATTTCATAGCTAACGCTCTGCAGTTCGATAAGCCGCTTGGTCTTTCGATCGGTGGCCGAGAAATCGATCAGCGCCGTCCCGGTTCGAGTCCGGTTATTCAGGTCGGCGAGTTCTTCCATCAACTCTCCGGCCTTCCCGATGCGTGCTTTCGACTTTCTCGTCCGCGCCTTCGCACCCCGCCGCAGCCATTCGATCTCCGAATGCACCAGGTTTTCCAGCGCTTCCTGCCGCTTAGACTGCGCGTGCAGGAACTCCTCTTTCTTCTCCAGAAAAACGCTGTAGCGCCCTCTTACCCGAAGGATTCCATCCGGATAAATTCGGCTCAACTCCGCCATCTCGGTGGCAACATTCTCGAGAAAGTAGCGGTCGTGACTAATCACCACGCAGGCAAACGCGGCTTGCTCCAGAACTTCTTCCAGCCACTCGATTCCCGCGAGATCCAGGTGATTGGTCGGCTCGTCCAGCAGTAGAACATCGGGAGCCTGAACCAGAGCCTCCACGATCGCGAGGCGCTTCTGCCACCCTCCCGACAACGCCGTAGCCTCAGCCTGCAAATCCACGAAGCCGGCTCGTCCCAAGGTTTCCGCCGAGCGCGTGCCCCGTTCTGCTTCGGGCACGCCGGATTGTTGCATCGACGCTTCCACCACCGACCGCACCGTGTCGCCCGGCCGGAACTCCGACTCCTGCTCCACGTAACTCATGCGCAACCGCTTTCGAACCGCCATTTCCCCATCATCCGGTTCTACCGTTCCCGCTAGAATCCGCAGCAGCGTGGACTTCCCGGATCCATTCGGACCGATCAGACCGATTCGGTCGCCCTCCGATACGGTGAACGAGACGTTCTGAAACAGCGGATCGGCTCCAAACGATTTCGAAATGCTACGGACATTGATCAGAGGTGGCAACGGTGTGGGATCTCCTGAGTCTCTCCATCGAGATTATCAGGCACACGCTACTCGCGCGCTTAATGCGCGGGGAGGTTGATGCCAGGAAGATTTGGATTTTCCGACGCTGAGGAACCTACCACGCCGGCTTGCCATCTTTAAATCGCAGCGTAAGCGTCTCCCCGCCTTTGACGACCTCGCGCGCCAGAGTCAGGTCCACACCTTCCTGCTTCACTTTGGAGCCGGTCACTTCGATCTCGTCGTCCGCTTTGAAAACGACTCCGATGTCATCGAGAAATTTCTTCGGACAGAGAAAAACCTGTGCATCGGGACTGCTTTTCAAAATCAGATAGGCGACTGGCTTGCCGCCTGTCGGAGGAACCAGCTTCAACTCTCCGACAACGGCCTTGAAGGTAGTTTCTGTGGCGGGATCATATTTCGGTGGCGCTTGCGCCACGGCGGTGGCCGCTATGAAGATGATTGCGGCGAGTTGCACGAGACGGCTGAACTTCGGGCCAAACGCATTCATCGCAGGCCCTCCATTCGGCGAATGGTAGGCCTGAACTGAACGAAAAGCAATCTCAATCGTGCGCAGCAATTGGCTAGTCTCTTATACTCAAGGTCGCGTTCGTCGTGCTCGTTTCACGAAGGGATCGACGATAGCTTGAAATCGGACGATGAGCAATCTCTCCCTAATCGTGCGGCGGGGCATAACTCTAGCGTTAATGGTCTGGGCTGGAGTGCTGCTGCAACCTGCCGCTGCTGAAACAGGAGCCGAGGCGTGGCTGCGCTACGCCAAGCTCGAACCTCAAGCCGCCAAGGCTTATGAGAGCTTGCCCAACAAAGTCTTCGTGCGCGGCGACTCCGCGGTCATGAACAGCGCGCGCCAGGAACTCTCACGCGGCCTCGCGCAAATGCTGAAAAAAACCCTGATCGCAGGATCCGTTGCCGATCAGGCTTTCGTACTCGCGACGATACACGACCTCCATGAAGTGGATCCCCAGCTCAATCCGCCCGAGGCCTTGGTCGCCGATGCTTACTGGCTGAAGACGTCTCCACTCCACGGATCAGAACGGATATTCGTGACCGCGGCCGACGACCGCGGCGTTCTCTACGGTGTATTCGCTCTCTTAGAAAAGATTGCCAGGGGAGAGAGCATCGCTGCCCTTGACGAAGTGCAGCGGCCTTTCGCTCCCATCCGCTGGGTGAACCAATGGGACAACCTCGACGGCCGCATCGAGCGCGGTTACGGCGGTCCCTCGATTTTTTTCGCGGATGGTAAAGTTCGCAGCGATCTGACCCGCGCCGGCCAATACGCCCGCATCCTCGCATCCATTGGCCTCAATGGCTGCACCATCAACAACGTGAATGCTCCCCCGGACGTACTCGATGGCAAGTTCATCACGCAAGTTGCCAGCATCGCCGATGTATTCCGCCCCTGGGGCGTTCAACTTTCCATGTCCGTTGATTTAACCAGTCCAAAAAGCCTTGGCGGCCTCGATTCGTTTGATCCCCTCGATCCGCGGGTCGTCGAGTGGTGGCGCAAGAAAGTTGACGAGATTTATCGCCAGATCCCGGACTTCGGCGGCTTCGTGGTCAAAGCCGATTCCGAAGGCCGCGCCGGTCCATCCGCTTACCAACGCTCCCATGCCGACGCCGCCAATGTTCTGGCGCGTGCGCTCAAGCCGCACGGCGGCATCGTCTTCTACCGCGCCTTCGTTTACAACCATCACCTCGATTGGCGCGACCTCAAAAACGACCGTGCGAAAGCGGCCTACGACAACTTCCATCCACTCGATGGCGCTTTCGACGACAACGCCGCCATCCAGATCAAGAACGGCCCCATCGATTTTCAGGTGCGCGAGCCGGCGTCACCGCTCTTTGCCGGCCTGAGGCGCACAAACCAAGCCATTGAATTGCAGATCACCCAGGAATACACCGGCCAGCAAAAGCATCTCTGTTTTCTCATTCCCATGTGGAAAGAGGCTCTTGACTTCGACATGCGCGTCGACGGCCATTCCACGCCAGTAAAGGATCTTGCCGCAGGCCACGTGTTTCACCGTCCAATCGGCGGTTTCGTCGGTGTCGCTGACCTCGGCATGGATGCCAACTGGATCGGCAACCCTCTCGCCATGGCCAATCTCTATGGCTTCGGACGCCTGGCCTGGAATCCGAATCTGAGTGCTGAAACAATCATCGACGAATGGACCCGCCTGACCTTCGGCAACGATCCGCTCGTCGTGAAGACCATTGCCGCGATGCAGCTGAATTCCTGGCACGTCTATGAAAATTACACCGGTCCGCTGGGTGCCGGAACGCTCACCAATATCACCGGAAATCATTACGATCCCGCCCCGCAATCCTCCGAAGAAAACGGCTGGGGACAATGGCATCGTGCCGACCATCAGGGCATCGGCATGGATCGCACTGTCGCCACCGGCACCGGCTACATCGGTCAATATCCACCCGAGGTGCAGAAGCTCTACGAATCGCTCACTAACTGTCCCGATAATCTCCTGCTCTTCTTCCACCACGTTCCGTACACGTACGCTCTTCACTCGGGAAAGACCGTAATTCAACATGTGTACGATTCCCACTACGAGGGCGCGGATCAGGCACGCGACTTTATTTCACAGTGGAAGACGCTCGAAGGGCACATCGACACCGAGCGCTACGGGGATGGCCTCTCCCGATTTCAGTTCCAGGCCAGAGAAGCCATCCGCTGGCGCGACACGATCTGTACCTGGATCTACCGCCTTTCGGGCATTCCCGATCAAAAAGGCAGACTCGGAAACGGGGGGCAACCGGCAAATAATGCGGGCCGCCCAACCGCGGCGGCGGCCAGCAAGCCATCCTGAGAGCAGCTTGCAACCTGCGCCCGACACGGGCCGCCGGTTTCGAAGTCCACTACCCTGGATTTCGTTACTACTCTTCTTGCGCATTTCCTCAACTTCCGTTAACGTTTACGGTTCCGGGTTGACCGGGAGTTTTTGAGGGGTCGCGCGATCGGGAACGCTCCGCAGCGTTCGGGCCAACGAAATGGGTAAGCCTCCTACTACTCTTCGTGATATTGCAAAGTCGTTGGGCACTTCAATAGGCACGGTGCACCGCGCCTTACACGACAATCCCGGTGTCAGTCCTTTAACCAAATCCAGAGTTCAGCAGATGGCGCGCGCTCTCGGCTATCGTCCCAACCTCGCCGCCAGGTTTCTTTCCTCGCGCAAAACGCTGCGCGTCTCCGTCATCACTCCGCAAGGCACGACCTCTTTCTGGGATGAGGTTCGCGCCGGCATTCGTGACGAAGCCGTCTCCATCCTCATGGAGAATATCGAAATCGAGTTTCACACTTGTGCCCGCCTTGGCGAAGGCGAAGAAGCCGCACTCGAAACGGCCATCCGCGAGAAAGTGGATGGCATCATTATTTTCCCCAGCCGTCCGCAAACGCTGCGCCCGTGGATTCGCCGGGCAGCCCGCGCCCGAATTCCGGTGGTGTGCATCGCCACCGACGCACCCAACAGCGGCCGGTTGGGCATCGTCGCCATTGACACTCTGGCCAGCGGATCCATCGCCGCAGACCTCTTGGGAAGATTCTTAAACGGCCAGAAGGGATCCATCGCCATCACGGTCTTTGACATGGCGATCACCGAACATGCGGAGAAGTCCGCCGCTTTTGAATCGACTCTCCGATCTTTTTACCCGAATCTGCAACTGCTGAGACCCATCGAAGATCACGATGTCGAAAAAGAATCCTATCGCAAGTGTCGCAAGGTTTTTGACGAGCATCCCGACCTGATTGGAGTCTATGTGACGACGGAAGCGTCGATTCCCGTGCTGCAGGCTGCTCGCGACGCGAATCTGCTGGATCGTCTCACCATTATCACTACCGATTTATTTCCCGACCTCGTACCGCACCTTCGCTCTGGTGCGGTTGTGGCTACCATTTATCAGCGTCCTCGCGCCCAGGGCGAGATGGCGGTCCGAATGTTGCATGAGTTCCTTGCCGAGGGTGGCGAGCGCTTCCATCAGCTGGCCCTGGCCCCACACTTGGTGATGCGCGGCAATCTCGACTTCTTTTTGCGCCGGCAGTTGCAGGAGTCCGAAAAAGAAAAGGCCCGTCCGATGAGCAAGTCCGCGCGTGAATTGGCGCAGGAATTTTCTTAACCGGATCAGGTCAGAAATCACGCAACGGAAAAGAATCATGGCTTATTTAGGCATCGACGTAGGGACTGGCGGCACGCGCGCACTCGTAATCGATGCGCAGGGAAAGGTAGTCGCCTCCGCCTCGGCGGATCACGAGAACTTCGCCAGCCCTCGGCCCGGATGGGCTGAGCAGGATCCTCAGGACTGGTGGCGAGCCTGCGGATTTGCCGTCCGTAACGTTCTGCACTCTTCCAATCTGCGCGCGGAAGACATCGCCTGTGTCGGCTTCTCCGGGCAGATGCACGGCGCGGTTCTTCTCGACTCCGCGGACCAGGTCGTGCGCAAGGCCATCATCTGGTGCGACCAGCGCAGCGAGGCCCAGAGCCGCGAACTGGAAGACATTTTCGGCCGCGACACGCTGATTCGCCTCACCTGCAATCCGCCGCTGACCAACTTTACGCTGACCAAACTTCTCTGGGTGCGCGAAAGTGAGCCGCAAAATTGGGCCCGCGTCGCCCACGTCATGCTGCCCAAGGATTACGTTCGCTTCCGCCTGACCGGCGAACGTGCCATCGACATGGCGGACGCTTCCGGCACGCTTCTGCTCGATGTAACCAATCGCCGTTGGTCGTCCGAAGTTCTCAGCAAAACAGGCATCGATCTGAAACTGCTCCCGGCTCTTTTCGAGTCGCCACAAATCTGCGGAAGAATTTCTGCCGCGGGAGCGGAAGCCACCGGCCTGCGTCCGGGCACTCCCGTCGTGGCTGGAGCCGGAGATCAGGCCGCAGGCGCCGTCGGCATGGGCATTGCCCGCGCCGGTGCAGTCAGCGCCACCATCGGGACCTCCGGCGTCGTCTTTGCCTCGACCGACCGTCCCGCGCTCGATCCCGCCGGACGGCTGCACACTTTCTGCCATGCCATTCCCGGCCGATGGCACGTCATGGGCGTTACTCAGTCCGCAGGACTTTCCCTGCGCTGGTATCGCGACCAGTTCGGGGCGGCGTCTCCCGGTTTGCAAAAGAGCGCCAAAGAAAACGCCAGCCGCGATCCCTACGATGTTCTCGCCGAAGAAGCGAGCACAGCCCCGGCCGGATCCGAGGGTGCCTTCTGGGTTCCGTACCTGATGGGCGAGCGCACACCGCATCTCGATCCCAATGCTCGCGCCGCGTTAGTCGGCCTCACCGCGTCGCACACGCGCGCCCACGTAATCCGCGCCATCCTCGAGGGCGTCGCCTTCAGCCTGAAAGATACATTCACCATCTTTGACGAAATGAAGATTCCCGTAACCTCCATTCGCCTTGGCGGTGGCGGCGCTCGCTCCCCGCTGTGGCGACAGATTCAAGCCGATGTCTATGGCAGGGAAGTGGAGATCGTCGCGGCAGAGGAAGGCGCTGCCTACGGCGCCGCAATTCTGGCCGGCACCGGAGACGGTGCGTGGGGCTCAGTCGAAGAAGCCTGCGATGGAATCGTGCACGTCGCCAAGCGAATCGCCCCAAATTCGAAAGATTCCGCCACCATGCAGAAGGCTTACAGTACCTACCGCAAAATCTATCCCGCGCTCCGCCAGATTCAGCAATAGCACCGCAGCTATTGCGATCCAAGGATAGATGCGCGTCTCGATACCAACGCGTGGTCAATGATCGTTATCGGGATGTTTCGCCAATTGCCGATCTGAAATAGCCTCAACCCGTTCGATCTCATTGCCTTGCACTGAAAACCCCGGCTGCCCGCTCTTGCAGCCTTGTACCCAAGATTTTTATTGGCATCGTGTCGTATTTTCCCTGCCGTTTCCGATTTCATAATTAGAGGCGGTGCCTTGCGCACTAACCTTGAGAGTCGATTCTTGAGAAAATCAGCGTTTTCCAGCCACAACAGGAGTTCCGAGCGACCGCGGACCCGAGACAAGGCCGACCCACGTACCTTCGTTGACTTGGACTGCCTCCAGTCCTAACCTTTCACCCCATGATTGGCCAGACCATCTCGCACTATCGCATTGTCGAGAAACTCGGCGGGGGCGGCATGGGGGTGGTCTACAAAGCCGAAGATACTGAGCTCGGGCGTTTCGTTGCTTTGAAGTTCCTGCCGGATGATGTGGCGAAGGACCCGCAGGCCCTGGAGCGCTTCCGGCGCGAAGCGCGTGCGGCGTCTGCGCTGAACCATCCCAACATCTGCACGATTTACGAGATCGGCAAGAGCGACGATCAGTCGTTCCTGGTGATGGAGTACCTGGACGGGATGACGCTGAAGCATCGCATCGCTGGCCGCCCGATGGAGACCGAGGCGATCTTGTCGGTGGGGATTGAGATTGCCGACGCGCTCGATGCAGCGCACGCGGCGGGGATCATCCACCGTGACATCAAGCCTGCCAACATCTTTGTTACCAAGCGCGGACACGCGAAGATTCTGGATTTCGGGTTAGCGAAGGTGACAGAGCCGATCCGCGAGTCGGGCAGCGAATCCCAAGCGGTAGGGCAAACGACGGTGACGATGGAAGAGCACCTGACCAGCCCCGGCGCTACCGTAGGGACGGTGGCCTACATGTCGCCGGAGCAGGTGCGGGCGAAAGAACTGGATGCGCGCACCGATTTGTTCTCGTTTGGAGCGGTCCTGTACGAAATGGCGACCGGCCAACTCCCCTTCCGAGGCGAGAGTTCGGGAGTGATCTTCAAAGCCATCCTTGATTCCGATCCACCGCCCGCCATCCGCTTCAACCGCGACGTCCCGGCCAAGCTGGAAGACATCATCAATCGGGCGCTGGAGAAAGACCGCGACCTGCGTTACCAGAGCGCCAATGAAATGCGCGCGGAATTGCAGCGCCTGAAGCGGGACACGGAGACCGGGCGCGTGCTGGCCGCCAGTTCCGGATCCGTAGCGGCTGCGGTCAGCGCCACGGACCATGTGGGAACGGCTGCCATCGGCCGTTCAGCTCGAGCGAAGCTCGGCTGGATTCTGGCTGCTCTTGTGACGGTTGCTGGCGTCGCCTCGGGCCTTTACTACCGCTCGCATCGTGCCAAGCCCCTCACCGACAAGGACACGATTGTTCTCGCCGACTTCGATAACCGCACTGGCGACGCGGTCTTCGACGACACGCTTCGCACCGCACTTGGCGCCGCCCTTAATCAGTCGCCGTTCCTCAGCGTAGTCTCCGACGGCAAGGTCGCAGCCATCTTAAAGCGCATGACGCGCCCGCCCGACACCACGCTCACGCCCGATGTTGCAAAAGAAGTCTGCCAGCGCGCCGAGAGCAAGGCATACGTCGCCGGATCAATCGCCAGTCTGGGCAGCCAATACGTGCTGGGGCTAAAAGTGGTGAACTGCCAGAGCGGGGACTTGCTCGCCCAGGAGCAGGCGACAGCGGTAAGCAAGGAGAAAGTACTTGACGTGCTGGGTGACGCAGCCTCGAAACTGCGCGGCGAGTTGGGCGAGTCGTTGACTTCGGTGCGGAAGTTCGACGTTCCGCTGTCCGAGACCACCACATCCTCACTCGAGGCGCTGAAGGCGTTAAGCATGGGCCAAGCTGCTACGCGCCAAAAAGGGGATGTGGCGGGGATTCCATTCTGCCAGCGCGCCATCGAACTGGACCCCAACTATGCATTGGCATACAGTTTTCTGTCACAAATATATGGCAACCTCGGTCAGCCGTCTTTGGAACTGGAATATGCCACCAAGGCCTACCAGCTGCGCGACCGGACGAGCGAAAGAGAGAAGCTGGTTATCAGCGTAGGCTATTTCCAGGCAACCGGGGAGATCGAGAAGGAAGCAGAGACGCTCGAACTCTGGGCAGCAAATTACCCTCGCGATACCATTCAAACCAGCACGAGCTTGGGCAATACCTACGCCAACATGGGGCAATGGGAGAAAGCCCTTTCCAAGTATCAGGAAGTGGCGCAGCTTCGCCCGGGTAATGTGACGTTTTATTTCGATCTGGCGGTTGTCTACACTGCGTCTGAACCGCTTGGATGAAGCAAAGTCTACCTTGCATGAGGCCTTTGCGCGCAAGATGGATGGCGGGTACCTGCGGGGACAAGACTATATTGTCGCCTTTCTGCAGGGAGACACGCGCAAATGGCGCAGCAACTTGCCTGGGCTCGGCAAACCCGGTGATGAAGATGTGTTGCTCTCCAGCGCAGTCGGATACGGAGGCCTATTACGGGCGAATGAGCAAGGCGCGGGACTTCTCCCGTCGAGCGGTGGATTCCGCCGTCCGCGCTGACGCCAAAGAAACCGCCGCGGGTTGGCAGATCAATGCAGCGCTGCGCGAGGCGGAGCTGGGTAATGCTGCCTTGGCCAGGCAAGGGGTGGCGGCGGCTTTGAAGCTCTCCGACGGCCGGGATGTCAAAATCTTCTCTGCTCTTGCGTTAGCCCGTACCGGCGACGCGGCGAGAGCCGTGGCGCTGGCTCAAGAGGTAGAAAAGGGCAATCCGACAAACACGCTGCTAAAGGCCTACTGGCTGCCTGTCATCAACGCTGCCATCGAAATCAGCAAGGGAAACTCCTCACAGGCAATTAAGACTTTGGAACCCGCAGCGCCCTACGAACTGGGTGGGGCCGCAACGGCCATTAATTACCTGTATCCCGCGTATGTGCGCGGCCAGGCGTACCTGTTGGCCCACAACGGCACGGCCGCGGCCGCCGAGTTCCAGAAGTTGCTGGATCACAGCGCCATCGTGGCCAACTTCGTGACGGGATCGCTGGCACATCTGCAAATCGGCCGCGCCTACGCGATGGCGGGCGATACGGCCAAAGCGAAAGCGGCATATCAAGACTTCTTCACTCTCTGGAAAGATGCCGACCCCGACGTCCCCATCCTGAAGCAAGCCAAAGCCGAGTTCGCGAAGCTGCGATAGTCAACTGCCGTTATAGCGCGCATTCACCCCGAAGAGCGTGCGCCGGGAACTCGATGTACAATGAACGCCGCTTTCAACCTCCGAACAGATGTTCCTCTGAACAGATGTTCCCCGCAGGAGTCGACCCATGAGCGATCTCGACCAACAGTGCACCCAAAAGCGAAATGACATCTTGGCCTTGGCCAAGCGCCTTGCCGATGAGGGTGCCCATTATCTCTGGGGAGCCTCGGGGCAGAAGCCTGCGAAGACCGGCACGGTCCAATATGCTCCCGTGGTACTGGACGCGAGCTCGCCGGAGGACACCACTTTTTGCGCGGCTACGATCGATGTTGGCAAGATCACATACGTCTGCGCTGGCCGATTTTGCCATCCCGACGTGGCGAGCGCGAGACCTTCTCGCAAGGTCGCCGTTCCTGCCGTTGGCCCGGCATCGCCGGATGCCCTCAAAGACCTGCAAGCTTTCATCCAGAAAAACGCGAGCAATCCGTCTGCCCAGGTGGGCTGGCCCTCTGATCTCACCCCAAGAGTGGTAAAGGGAGATTCCATCATCGACTACAACACCAACACGAACGTCACGAACGCGGTTGTCTGGGGAGAAGGCTGCGACGACACCCAGCACTTTGACTGCGGCGGATTCGTCAAATACGTGGTCTCGAAAGTCTGCGGCGCATGGATCGAAGGCATCAGCGCCAAGCCCGATATGCCAAATCTAGTTGGCGAACCAATGGGAACGCTGGTCGCGGAAGGCGATACCATCCTGCCGGCAGACATCCTCGTCTATGCCGGCCACATCGCATTTGCGATCGGAGCACTCAACGAGCCATATAACAAAGCCAAGGGCTATGCGGTCGCGCAAGCCGAGAGTGCGGTGTACGGAGTCAATTACGGCAAGGTACACAGCCAGAAGTCGCAGAAGTGCATCCGCCTGTCGCCCTCAACCCTGTTGCGACGGAAAGTGGATGCGTGAGGGACGCTAGTGCCGGAACTTAGCGGATCTGCTCGATCAGCATCTCCGTGCCAGCCTTGTCGTAGAACGTCATCGTCATTTGGCCCATGTCCACCGTCCACTTCTCGATACCGCTTTGCGCCAACCCTGTCGACATCTCCAGGTACGACGTCCGGCGCTGTTCATGCCGGCGCAAGTGTTCCAGAAATGTCTCTCGCTGACTGGTTTCCGCAACCGCGAGCACTTCGTGCTCCGCCGGCGAAACTACCCTGTAGCCGCCCGACCCGAAGTACTCCGAATGCCCATCAGCGAGGTAAGAATCGTACCGTTCGACGCCCAGCGCCTTCAGCGCCCGCACATACTCCACGAACGTCTTGGCGCTCCCCAGTCGCGCATGCGCTTCGTTGATTTGCTCCAGGGTAAACATGTCAACTGTTACTGGACTGAGCCTACACAATTCGCGATGACGGCTTAAGTGGGGATTTTCTCCACTGAACGAATCCACCCTGCGAGATGCTTTTCGAACGCGTGCGACTATTTCGCCGCTTCCTTAACCACCACCATCCGATCCCCCGGCACGTTCCGCATCGTTTGCACGATCCCCGAAGGCCACCGAATCTCCACCAAATCGGCCGTGCCATTCGTGCTTAGTCCGAAATGCACCGGGCCCGCGCTCGACGACGCGTACCCGCAGCTCGTCGTCATGTGGTTGTATTGCGATCCCGATTTGGTCACGACTTTGATGCGCGCTCCAATTCCGTCTCGATTGCTCTTCGTCCCCTGCAGCTTGAACTCTATCCAGTGATTGTTTCCCGGACTTTCGTTCATCCAGATCTCCGCGGGTGCATTAATCGCGCTTACCACGACATCCAGTTTGCCGTCGCCGTTGAAATCTCCGACCGCCGACCCGCGATGCCGCGACGGTGCCTCCGCCGTCAGCCCAGCCTCTGCAGTCAACGCGGCAAACTTCATCCTGCCCAGATTGCGAAACACTGTATTCGGCTGCTCGATCTGTAGATTCGCCGACGCCGCCAACGATTGCACATGCCCCCGCGAAACGAAAATATCCTTCCATCCGTCGTTATCAAAATCAGCGATCGTCGGAGAATATCCCGACATCGGCAGACTCAGCTTCGTCATTCCGCTCTCCCGTGTCACCTCGACAAAGCTGCCTTTTCCCGTGTTCTTGTAGAGCGGAAATGTCTCTCCATCCAGCGCGACGATGATGATGTCCGGATATCCATCGTTATCCAGATCTCGGAAGTCGACTCCCATGCCCGAAATGTAGGTGCCATCCTCGCGCAGTGCGACATTCTCCTCGAAGCCGGTCTCCTCGAACTTGCCGCCTCCTTTGCTGCGGAAGAACCAGTTCATCAGCTTGTCGTTGGGGACGATCAGGTCCATCCTTCCCGACAACTCCGAATCGGCCGCAGCCACGCCCATGCCCTTTCCCGGATGCGCGCGAAATCCCGCCTCTACCGACGCATCCCGAAACGTTCCGTCGCCATTGTTGAGAAACAATTGATTGGGCGTCGGCTTGTACATCTTCGGATGGCAATAGTCGCGATGCCCGTAGCCTTCGCATACCGGCTCGTGATCGAAATCCCATTTCAGGTAATTGATGACCACCAGGTCGAGCAGTCCATCGTTATTCACGTCGATCCACGCGGCCGCCACCGACCACAGCGGCCCGTACTCCGCGTCCGGCTTGTTCAGCCCAGCTTTCGTCGTGACGTCGGTGAATGTCCCGTTGCCGTTGTTGTGATACAGCGTGTTCCGGTACACGCCTGCAACGAAAATATCTTCAAAGCCGTCGTTGTCGTAATCGCCGATAGCGACGCCGGTATCGTAGCCCGTTCCCGCCAGCCCGGCCTTCTCCGTCACATCGGTAAAGTGTCCCTTGCCGTCATTTTCGAAAAGGCGATTGGAATATTTCGGAGAATCCTTGTGCAGCGTCTTGAGGTCCGCTCCATTGGTGAAGAAGATGTCGAGCTTGCCGTCGTTGTTGTAATCAAACACGGCAACGCCGCCGGCCATCGTCTCTGGCGCATGGCGCTCCGGAGTCTCGTCGCTGTCGAGCTTGAAGTCGATTGGTTGAAAAGCGAACTGGATTGGGCTCTCGGCGGCCGCCTTCGCCGAAGAAACGGACGGTGGTGTCGGCGACTGGGCATCGAGCGCCGCGTACGGCATCAACACCGCGAGCAAAGGCAGTACGGTCAGCGAGCTGGCAAACCAGCGAATATTCATGTCTCGGGGCACATTTGTGTCCTGACGTCATCTTAACCCGGGTCAAGACAAAAGACCGCCAAGCGCAAGTTCGCTACTGCACCACCTGGGTGACCGTTGCTGAACTCCCGGCAACGTTGGAGTCGCCGGTGAGCTAATCGTAGTGGTGGTCGAGGCCTGCTTCACCACTTGATAGATCACCGGCGATGCACTCGCAGCGTAGAGAGAGTTGCCGCCGTATCCCGCGACGATGGCGTTCGTGCCCGCAGGGGGGCTGGTGGTGGTTAGCGTGGCAAACGCCGGCTTCCGAGTTGTTTGGCCCCGTTATCTGTGCGATTCCGAGCTGGTTCGGGCCGTTGCTGAACGTCACCTTGCCACCGGCGATGACACCGAGGGTCTCCCCGACCGTTGCGCCAAAAGTGACGTCCTGTCCCGAGCAAAATTAGCAGCGGGCGGACGCACCGTCAATGCCGAACTGCCGTCCCGCGAACCGCCCTTCGTGCGCCATGGCGACGACCTTTCGAAATTCCAATAACGCCTTGTCATCGCGTAGCTCGGGCGAGCGTCGATTCGTTTCGGATTGCCGTTTTTTTGTCTACGCCCGACAATGAAGATAAGAGAGAAGAGCGAAGCGAGGAAAGGGGCATCCCCATGGAACCCAAACGATTGCGCGCCGGGCAAAGTTTCGGCCGAGCCTGGTTAGCCCTGACGGTGGCCCTCGCCGTACATACCTTCGACGAAGCGTCTACTGGATTTCTCGGCGTTTTCAATGCCACCGCCGCTATTTTGCGTGCGCGTTGGGGATGGTTTCCCCTGCCGACGTATACATTCCGCGGGTTTCTGACGGTGTTGCTCAGCGTCATCGCACTGTGCTTCTTGCTGACGTGGCCAGCGTCGCGCGGGGCGCGCTGGCTGCGGCCGCTGGGCTGGCTCTATGCGCTCATCCTGTTTGCCAATGCTCTGAGTCACACTTTGTTCACGATTCTTGGACACACGGTCGCAGGCGTGACCTTCCCGCGTCCTGCGCCGGGATTTTATTCTTCTCCACTGCTGTTCATCGGATCGGTGTGGCTGATGATGCGGCTGTGGAAGACCAGGGCGGCAAGTCAGCTTGAACTGCAGTGATCCTCCACCCTCGGCGCCTTCCGAGCGGAGCTGCATTTCAGGCGCAGCGAGGACATCGAGTGCGACGACCGTCTCTGCTCAGGGATGACGCCGGGCCCTTTAAGAATTCAAACAGACCCGCTAATCGCTCACCGAACGCTGGAACGCGATCTCAAACCTATGCTATCGCTGTCCTGTGCTATCGCGTCCTCTGCTATCATCGCTGACGGAGCGGTCGAATTCGTCATGAGCGTCACAGCCATTATTCGGATGCAGGACTTCGAAGAAGACGACGAGATCCCCGTCATATCTGGTAGAGGAGAAGGAATCATGGAAGAAGCTCCAGCCACAGGCTCAGGCGCCTCGCGCCGTAACGAAGATATAGCCCTCGATCTGATGAAGTTCGTCGCCATGACCACCGGCTACGGACGAACCGCCTCGACGGGTGTAGGATTCACCGGCACCGGCTCCGCCGCCAAGCCGGAAGATTACGCCACGCACTTGCTCGAACTGTATGGACGATGCCTGGGCGCGGTAAGCGGGAAAAAGTAGCGAGTTATATGGGACACGGCGCGTGTTCCCGTGCGCCTTTCCCTATGTCGCAACCTCAGGGGCTAAAGCCCCCATTTTTTGTCTGGCGCTTAACGCGGCCCTCAAGGGCCGCTCTTCCACTGTGGTTTCAGTTTCCAGTCGCTTTATACTGAATTCCCAGCTGATCAAATAAAAAGCTGAAGACGTCGGCCGCCTCTTCGATTTGTTCGTCGAGTGCGGTGCCGATCCCGTGGCCGGAGCTCGACGATGTCCGCAGCAGAATGGGATGGTCGGAACTGGTGGCCGCTTGCAGCCGCGCGATCATCTTTCGCGACTGCATCGGATTCACGCGGTGATCGTTTTCGCCCGTCGGCATCAGCACTGCCGGATAGGCGGTGCCGTCCTTCACATGATGGTAGGGCGAGTAGGCGTAGAGCGCCTTGAACTGCTCCGGATCTTTGACTGTGCCGAATTCGGTGACGTTGAAGGCTCCGTTGGGGTCGAGCTCGACGCGCAGCATGTCGTAGATGCCGACGTAGGAGACGACGGCGCGGAACAGATCCGGACGCTGGGTGAGCGCCGCGCCCATCAGCAGGCCTCCATTGCTGCCGCCGAGAATGGCGAGGTGCGCCGGCGAAGTGTATTTCTGGTCGACCATGTATTGGCTGCACGCCAGGAAGTCGTCGAAGACATTCTGCTTGCGGATGAGATTTCCGCCCTTGTGCCACTCCTCGCCGTATTCCGCGCCGCCTCGAAGATTGGTGTCCACCAGGATACCGCCCTGGTCGAGCCACAGGCGCGCGAACGATCCCTGAAAGAATGGCCGCGTGCTGATGCCGTATCCGCCGTAGCCGGTGACTAGCACGGGATGAGTGCCGTCGAGCTTCGTTCCTTTCGGCCGGATGATGTTCAACGGAATGCGCGTGCCGTCCTTCGAAGTGGCGAAGTCGCGGACCACCTCCGCATCCTCGAACGTGACCGGCGAAGTCTGGAACAGGGCGGTGCGAATGGCCTTGCCGGTGGTGGCGTCAAAGCGGTAGCGCGCGGGTGGGTCGAGATAGGTGGACAAAAGGAAGAGTGCGTCCCCGCCACCGATCGAAATACCGCCGTAAGCCGCGGAGATGGGCGGGAGCGATGGTGCGGGCAACGGTTGACCTTTATTGTCGAAGACACGCACTCGCGAGGGCCCTCCCAGGATATCGACCACGTATAGATGGCCCCAGGCGGGAACGAAATCTTCAATGGAGGCGCGGTCGGCTTCGTCGCTACCGGTGCCGGATGACTGCGGAACCAGGACCTTCGCTTGCGCCAGATCGAGGGGATTGTATTCGACTCCGTGCTCGCGTTGTCCGATGGGCAGGCGCAGAATTTGTCCGCGGGGCGCATCCTTGCGCGACAGCAGATACAGCGCCGGGTCGGCGCCGAACTTCACCGAAACGATTCCGTCTTCGAAGTGCGTGAGCTCGGTCCAGTGTCCGTCCATGTCCATCAGGTAATGGGCATACTGGCCGCCATCGCCGTTCTCGACGGCGGCGAGCAGCCAGCGTCCGTCATCGCTGGTGTGCAACTGAATCTCGGCGATGCGCGGAAACTCTTTGCCAATAACGTAGGCATCCTGCTTGGGATCGGTGCCGAGCTTGTGAAAATAAACTTGCTGATAAAAGTTGGCATCGTCCTTGGGACGCTCGTTGCCCTGCGGATAGCGCGTGTAATAAAAGCCGGAGCTGTCGGCCTTCCACGCGATGCTGCCGCCGGCGGTGGCGAAGTTCACCCTCGGCACCACGTCGGAAAGTTCTTTCCCGGTCGCCACCTCGAACACGTGAGCCGAGGCATCTTCGGAACCGCCCTCGGAAAGCGCGGCGGCCACGTACTTGCCGCCGAACGACGGCACGTAGAAATCGACCGCGACAGATCCCTGGGCGCTGGCGGTGTTGGGGTCGAAGATGGCGCGGGCGCTGGCGGGATCGTCGGCCGAGCGCATGACGACGAGCACAGGCTGCTGCTGCGGCGGTTGATCTCGTTCGGCGAACAACATTCCCGCGCGAAATTGCAGGTCGAAATAGGTGGCCGAACTGGCGGCGACCAGCTTCTTCAGGCGATCTTTGATGGCGTCACGCGCCGGCAGATGATCGAGATATTCACGAGTGCGCGCGTTTTGAGCGGCGCTCCATTGCTTCACCGCCGGATCGTCCCAGTTTTCCAGCCAGCGATAATCGTCGCTGACTTTCACGCCCTGCACATCGTCGGTGACCGGCTGCCTGGGTGTGGCGGGGGGCTTGGGGGTGGGGGTCTGCGCGAGGACGAGCACGGAGAACAGGCAGACGGCGAGCGCGAAGCGCGTGAG
Source organism: uncultured Acidobacteriota bacterium (assembly GCA_963765015.1). Taxonomy (GTDB): domain Bacteria; phylum Acidobacteriota; class Terriglobia; order Terriglobales; family Acidobacteriaceae; genus Sulfotelmatobacter. Next base: position 26,045 of record CAVXVD010000131.1, read on the forward strand.
TTTCATCATGACCTCTCTGGCGGCGCAGAGAAGTATACGCCGGAAAGGTGCGTCTGCTGCGTACCGGCACGATTCGAAGGCTGGGTGGGCGCCGCAAGAGAACTGAACGGATCGGGACGACGTCGTCAGGTTCCTCGGACGGTTGCCGTCCTCCTCAGCATGACGTTGTTAAGAGGATGACGCGAAAGAAAAGCCGCGTCCTCGTGGGAGGGACGCGGCTCAATTCTTGAATTGCGCCAACGCCGGCGCTGGCGGCCAGACAAGTGCTTAGCGGCGCTTCTTGCCTTTTTTCTTGGCAGGCTTTTTTGCAGCTTTCTTGGCAGCTTTCTTCTTGGCAGGCTTTTTCGCCGCCTTCTTCTTGGCTGCGGGCTTCTTTTTTGCCGCTGGCTTTTTGGCTGCAGGTTTTTTCGCCGCCGGTTTCTTTTTCGCCTTTGGCTTGCTGCCGCCGCCTCCGCCGGTTGGGCGGGGAGTTGCGGGCTTGGGGGCAGGAGGCGCGGGAGCCGGCTCCGGTTCCGACTCGATCGCATCGGGAGCCGGTACGCCGGTTTCTTCTTCCTCCTCCTCCTCTTCCTCTTCGAAATCTTCTTCCAGCGACTCGCTGTAAGCGCCGCTGTCGCCGAATTCTTCTTCTTCGTCACGTCCGTAGAGCGTGGGATCGTAGAACGTCATTGCTCCTCCTGATTTCAGTAGCGGCCGGGTGCGGACCTGGCTGCGGCACGAAAGAATGAAAAGACCACCGGAAACTTTTGCTGCAACGGCGCGCGATTATAGCACGGGATTCGGTGCTCTCCGCAAGGACTCCGGTTACAGGGTGGTTGGTCCGATTGAACCGAAGTGGTCTTCCAACCTTGGTGTCATCCCGAACTGCGTCCGCCTTTCCGTTGAGGCTCTCTCGAGCGATGATCATCTTCTGGAGAGGGGTCCCTCAGTCCGCTGGGAAAACGCGGGCCCTCGGGATGTCGGGGTAATTTAAGAACTCGAGTTGACTTAACCAGGGTATGGAACCAGTCATGATGGCCGACAACCCCTACAGGATGGAGGGTATCCAACGCTGAGCCGAGGTTTGGCATCCTTTGTGTGCGCCGTTCGTCCGAGTGCTCCCCCTATGCCTGCACGCCGTGTCGAAGACCGCATCCGGGAACTGTGTGCGCGGGCTATTTACACGAAAGAGCCCGAGTGGGGCGATGTGATTCGCGAATTGCAGCAGGCCATCCGCGAACATATGATTCGCGTTGCTAATCTGGCTACGGCGGCGACGCTACGCGGCGGTCGAGATGTCGTAAGCGAACGGCGCCAGAGATAGCGGAACACCTTAGGAAGAATCGTTGCCGGCCGAACACTCCTCAAAATTAAGAAAAGAAGCGAGTTGTCGGCGGCCTACGTGTAGATTTTTTGAACGAAAAAGCGGAGAGCACCGAGCTCTCCGCTTTTTGCCTTCCAGGCTTCCGCTGACTACTGCAGTGGAGCGGCCGGCAGGACGCTGATGCCTTCCGCCTTAACCGAGTCCAGGGCCGAGGTATTGATCGACAAGGCTCGCAGAACGGTAGGCGCGACCTGGGCCGTGCCTACGGCAGCGCTTACCGTGCGGGCCTTGAAGTTAGGGTTGGAGAGCAGCAGAACGACGTTGGTGTCGTCATGCGAGAAGCCGCCGTGCTCTTCCTGTTTGGCGTGGCTGCCGGAGTAGGTCACGCCCACGTTCGGGGTCACGATGATGTCGGGCGTGCGGGGGTCGAAGGTTGGATCGTTAAAGTTGAGCGAGAGCGACGGGCCGTAGAAGATCTGCCCGAGGCCCACTCCAGTAGTGGTGGACGGGTTGGCTTCGATGATCTGCACGGCGGAGTCGGTATCGAACGAGCTCTTCAGCCAGATCAGCGAGACGTCATCTTCCGTCGGGCCGATGCCGGTCGGGTTGTTGGTGGATTCCGAATAAGGGATGTAGCCCGCGTTGGAGAGCAGCGTTACGGGCGACGTTCCGTTGATGGTCTGCCCGACATAGCGACTGGGGTCGATGGGCGACTGGCCGTGCTTGGCGGTGATGATGATCAGGGTCGAATTATAGAGCCCCTGCTTCTGGAGCTCGCTGACGAAGGCCGCGATCGAGGCGTCGACAAACTGGAATTCGTTCAGTAGGGCCGCGCTCGGTGTGGCGGCGGCATCGAGATATCCGCCGGTGGTGTTGTTGCTGGCTTCGATCAGCTTTTGGCCCACGCTCAGCGACTGGAAATTCATGCCGAAGATGGTAGGAACCTGGGTAGTCTTGGTGCCGAGGTGGTTCTTGCCGTCGATCCAGTTGAGGACTGCGTTCACCTTCAACGTGTCGTAGCACTGAATATTCTGGAAGCTGTTGGTCCAGGCAGTCAGATCCGAACCCGGATCGAGGACTTTCGCGCAGGAGATGCCGGTGGGAGTGGTGACGCCGGGAAGTGCGACGACAGTTCGAGTTGATTTCAGGAGCGTAGAAGTCGTCGAGCGCGCTTGGTCCGATACCGGAGGCGACGGAGCCGTAGGCCGGGTGCTTGTCAGACCAGGCGGCGTATCCGCCAGCGGCGTGGATGACGCTGAAAATGCTGTTGGCGCGGACGAATTGCCACGGGTACACGGGCGCGCAACCCTGGCTCGGGTCCCGAACCAGCTTTTTGGGATCGATGGAGGCTAGGGTGCCGTCGGTAAGCGATGCGCCGGGTGCGCCGCCATTCAGCTTGGTCTTGTCGAAGTCGATGCCTTCTTCGTATTCCGTCGTTGTGCCCGTGGGCGGTCCGTAGGGAGTGCAGGGTCCAGCCGCAAGGCCGTTTCCGGTGGTTTGCGCGGGGGCGTCATAACTTCTGGAATACGCCACGTCGTAGTAGACGCCGGTCAGGGCTGGGCTGCCGCCAGTGACGATGGCGGTCAGGCCGGGGAAGGAGTCGGAGGGCTTGGAGGTGCTGGCCGCGACGTAGTTGACGCCGGTCTGGCCCAAGGCCGCGAGTGCCGGGCAAAACGGCTGGCCGTTGTTGGCGGTGCTGATGCCGTTGGCGCAGTTCAAATAGTCGACCGCGTGCATACCGTCGACGCTGATCAGCAGAACTCGTTTGATGGGATTGGGGGTTTGCGCGGCCGCGGTGCTCACGCATGCCGTCAACACGAGACCGGACAGAGCTACGCACAGACTGCGGGAGAGACTCATAGGGGATTTCCTCCTGGGAAGGTTGAAAAGAAACAGCCTTAGGAGTAGCAGAGAGAAATCAACGGCAGGTAAGAACCAGATGAATGGCGTGTAAAAAGCCGGAACAGCTGCTGAGTCGCGGGTTTAAGTCCCTCGACTTTCTTGGTGGATGTGTGGAGGAACAAAAATGCCCTGCCGGAAGCATTCGTGTTCGCAGCAGGGCTCAACACATTTTTGAGGGCCGAGATCTATTTGAGGGTCTTTACGTAATCCGCAACAGCCTTGGCATCATCAGCCGCAACACCGGAGACGGCCTTCTTGTGCGGAGCCTTCTTGGCATCATTACCCTTGGTGAGCAGATCGGTGATCTGATCGGCGGTCAGGGATGTACCCTTCAGTGCCGGACCTACTTTGCCTTGTCCATCCGGACCATGGCACATGGCGCACTTCGCTTTGTAGGTGGCGGCTCCATCAGCAGCGAAGGCGGGTAGGGCAATCGAGACGGCGATTGCCAGGATGACGAACAGAACAATCAACTTAGTAACTCTCATCACAGTTCTCCTTAGGTAATTGGATATGAAACAACGAACGGTATGCAAAATAACCGACGATTGTAACTTTCTAAGATTCGGAAGAATGTGATCCTGCGCACGTGAGTTGGGGGCCCATTTCAGATTACGGCTGAGCATGCTCGTGCGGGGCCTAGCATACCACTAAACGGCCTAGGCCAGCGTAGTCATCCTGAACGCACCTTTACTCAGGATGCCAGTTCAACGAACTGATCCTAAGAACGTTTCGTTCAGCGGGCGCTCTGCACGATCAAAATCATGCCGGGGCGGATGACGCCTACGTTGCGGTTGTCGCGCTTGAGGGCGGCGACGGTGGTCTTGTACAGGTTGGCAATCGAGTAGAGAGTTTCGCCGGACTTTACTTTGTGGTGGACGACCGCTACTTCTTCCGGCTTCACGCGTTCTACCTCTGCCGACTTGGTCGCCGGAGGCTTGGTGCTGGCGGTTTCGGTCTTGGGTGTCGCGGGATGCTTGGCTCGGCTGCTGTGCGACGAGGCAACTTCCTCGTGGCCAGGAGAAACGGGCAGGTGCAGTGCGAGGATGCGGCGTCCGCTGAGGCTGTCGCCATGAATGCCATTCCAACGACGCAGCATGGTAGGCGAGATGCCGAAATTTTCGGCGACCGTTTCGACCGTGTCTCCCTTATGAACTTTGTAACGCGTGATGCGGCGAGCGTAGGTCGCGGCATCGCTCGTGGGATGTTTGCCGGGCGCCACCGGTATGACCAGTCGCGCTTCGGAGTCCAGTTGATTGCTGTCGAGCTGGTTGGTCTCGACGATCGACTTCACCGTGGTGTGATAAGTGCGGGCCAGCGAGGCCAGGGTGTCTCCCGAGTGCACCGTGTGATAGCGCCACCACAGCCGCATATCTTGCGGGATCGAGGCGATCGCCGTCTGATAGTCGTCTTTCGTTCCTGCGGGCAAGTGCAGTTCGAACTTGCCTTCGCGCGGAGTCGTCAAACGCAGCAGACTCGGATTCAGATCCTGCAATTCCGTTGGCGTCGAACTCACGCATTCGGCGACCAGACGTAAATCCACCGGATAGTCAATGGTGACGGTGTCGTAGTCCACCGGACGTTCCATGGCCACATCATTCAACCCGTACTGGGAGGGGTTCTTGGCCATGATGGTCACGGCCAGAATGATGGGGACGTAATTCCTGGTCTCCTTTGGCAGGACGTTGCGGTCGTAGAGTTCCCAGAAATCGGCGTATCCGGTGCGCTTGACCGCAGCCTGTACGGTGCCCGGGCCGGAGTTATAGGCGGCCATGGCGAGATACCAATCGCCGAACTGGTTGTAGAGATCTTTGAGGTGGCGGGCGGCGGCGCGCGTGGACTTCTCTGGGTCCTGGCGATCGTCGACCCACATGTTGTGGTAAAGGCCGTATCCACGACCGCGGCTGGCCATGAATTGCCAGATGCCGCGAGCGCCAACCCGGGAGACGGCGAGCGGATGGAAGCCGGATTCGGCCTGCGCCAGATAAATCAGATCCTGCGGGACGCCTTCCTCTTTGAGCGTCGAGACGATCATGTCGTGGTAGCGGCCGGAGCGGGCGAAGGCGCGCTCGAAGACGCCGCGTCCGCGGCCGGAGAAGTAAGTAATGTAGCCGGCGACCTGGTCGGTCATCATCAGCGGCAGATCGGAGTTCGTGTGTTTGATCTCGGCCTGTGCTTTGGCTTTTACGCCGGCATCGGCAGCGGGCACGATGCCGTTGGTCTCGTCGATGGGTGCGGGTTCGGACTTCTGCTGCGCGTCTTGCGGATTCTCGTCGGCGGTAGTTCCACCCGGGTAAAGCTCGTTGACGCCCTGCACGATGCGGTCAAATTCCGCCTGCAGCCGGTTGTCGGAGCGGACATCGAGGTTGCTGCCGAGCAGCGCGTTGAGCGCGTTATCGAAATTCTGTTTGGCTTCCTCCGCCTTATTGGCGTGATAGTTGGCAATGCCGGCCTGATATTCCTTCTCCGCTTTCGAAACCAGTTCGGCCACCGCGTCGGAAGATTGGGCTGCCGGAGAAGAGGCCTCGGTTGACGCGGACTGCTGGGCTGGAGCTTCTTCGGCTTGAGGTGCGGGATCTTGCGCGGGCTTGGCAGTTGCCACCGCAGCCGGTACCGGCTTCAGAGCCGGGGGGGCAGTCGGCGGCAGCAGCGCGACGGGCTTCTGCGCGCTCTGGCAGCCGCACACCAGCAGGGTGGCTGAGGCGAGCACTGCTGTCCGGACATGGAGGTTTACAAATCGCATATTTCTCTATAAGATGCGTCCCCTCCCTGGATTATGAAAGCCCGCTGAATTCTACCAAAAATCGTACCTTCTGGGGGCTCCAGGGTCAATCGCCGAAAAGGCACCCTGGTGGTTACTTTCGGCACCAGCGCTGAGCGGTTACCGCGTCCGACGCAAAGCCTTGACAGTCAGATGCCAGCCTCAGCGGGAGCGGTTGGAAGAAAATGGGCCCGGCATCAAGAGCAGATGTCATCTGAGCGAAGGCGAAAGCCGGGCGAGGGGCCCTTATGACGCCGGAAGCTACTAAACGCCGTGGATTCGGAAACCGCTGTTTTTGCCAATGCTCTTACTTATGACAATTGGCGATCACGTCCGCTGCGATGGTCTGCGCTCCGTCAAGAACATTGGGGATTGAATGCGGGGCATCCTTGACGCATGCGTAGGTCGTCGGCTCGGTGATTTGCGACTGATAGATGAATCCCTGACGGATGGCCGATGAGGTGTCCTTGCCGCCAAAGAGGAAGCGAATTGTGGTGGTGGGATAGCTCAGAACAGCATCGGGCGAGGTCACGGAGTCGTTGAGGAACTGCGGCTCATATTGGGTACTGTGAGTCAGCATGCTGCTGGAGCACCAAGGGCCGGGATAGGCCGGATCGATATAAGCGCTCGCGTTCTTGGTGCCAACGCCGAGGGTGACCTTGGCATTGGAGCAGTACTCCACGGCAGACGGAACGTTATTGATACAGCCGTAGTCGACGCGGCTGAAGGGTGGGCCGCTGGTGATCTCGGCGAAGGTCAGGTATTTTCCCAAGCCGTAATGAGACAGTCCCTGGGCGATGATTTCTCCGCCAGCGGAGTTGCCGGTGGCGCAAAGCGGGGCGTTTCCGCTGATCTCATTGTCGTAGACCCATTGCACGGCGGTAGCGTAACGGCAACTGGCTACGCGGACTCCTTCGCCGGAAGCGTCCCACTGCCAGCCTGGATTGCCGGAAAATGGCTCTCCGAAGGTCAATTCGACCGCTGTGTATCCGGCATTGACGACGTTTTGGACCGCCACCGAGCCGTAAGTGTAGGACTCATAGATGTCGTTGACGTCACCACCAATGGTGAAGACGACGGTGCCGAAGGAGCGGTGCGCCGGAGCGATGATTTTCGCGTAGGCGGTATAGTTCGGAACCTTCGGGCAACTGATGGCGAGTGCGTAGCAAGAAGATGCCTTGATACCGCCGGACGGGCAGACTTCGGGGGAGGCGCTGATGGTTCCCAGCGGATCCTGTCCAACGGCGAACGGGGCCAGTACGAGAAAAAACGCGAGCGCGATCAGTTTCATGGGCCTATCTTCCGAGACGACTAATTAGGGCGAAAGCTAAGCGAGCTGTCAGTCTGGACTACCCAACCGATCCGGCAGCAGGAACTTCTGTCCGAGACCAGTCAGAAGACCGATGCAAGCCTTGCCCTGGGGAGTCTTGGGGAGATCAGACTGTGCCGACTCGCCAGGAGTTTTTAGCCTTTCTGGCACGCAGCACCAAGCAAAAAGGGCTTTACAACTTTGTCGCACATCTTACCATGGGGAGACCTGAGAGAGAAGGGCTCAAACCGTACCAGATTTCAACAGCGTCAGAGGCGAAAAGCAGCTATGGACGGGGGGTTCGGGCGCGATTAGAAGGGCCGGAAGACCAGAATGCCGACCAGCACCAGGATGCAAAGCGTCAGGATGAGAAGCGAAGCTTTCTCGACTTTCAAAGTGTCCTTTCGCGGTTTGGAATCGGCTGGCATGGTGGTTTATCTTCGATCAGGAGAACCTTTCTGAGAATGGCTCGACGGTGCGTGGCACGGCGGTAACGTGTCTAAAGTTCCAGGGCGAGATTTGGATGGGATTTTGCAAATCCCGTCCTGGTTCGGGCAGCATACGCAGGGGCCACCCTCTTTCCGGAACTGCTTTGCGTTCGCCGAAAATCAAGTATTGCGCCAAAGTGCCCCTGCTGCCCCGAGGCCAAATGAGTGCTATGCAGCGCTCCCCGATGACCCGGAGCTTGCCGACATAGCCGGATTTGGATTCTTATGTGTCGTCCCGTTCACCAGAGCGGGGCGACTGTCGCTTCCTGGAAGACGGGTTTCGGACCATTCGAGTTGGACAGGTGGATCACCGCCAGGAAGGGCTTGGCCTGGGGATCATAGGTGACGGTGATGCTGCCGCCGCGTCCGGGCGAGCCATCGGAGCCATCGCGACCGTCGGAGCCATCACGGCCACTGTTTCCGTTGGGTGTGCCGGATCCCCCCGAACCGCCGCGTCCACCGCGACCGCCTTTTCCCCCGGATCCGCCAGAACCTCCATCGGCGCTGATGGTGATGGAGCCACCATTGGGATCGAGCAGGTACAGTTTCTGTTTACCGGCCGCGGAAACGCTCACCTGGAGGAGCGTGTGACTTCCTGCTTGAACGGCAATTCGAACCTGCACGGCGGGTGCGTCTCCGCCATTGCCTCCGTCACCGCCGTTAGAACCGTCACTGCCGTTTCCGCCGTCTCCGCCTGGAGATGGATTGTTGGGATCGATCGAGCCGGGGCTCCCGCTCATGCCATCCGTGCCGTCGCTGCCTGCCAAGCCTGAAGTGCCGGGGCTGCCGGAAAAATTCGAGACATATCTGGAGTCATAGCGAAAGGGAACGTCGAGGTCGGCACGCAGATCAGGATGGCTAGGCACCGTGATGGTCACATGGCCGACTTTTCCGTCGCTGACTCGCGGATCTTTCGGAAGGGAGATAATCCCTTTCTGATTAACGGTCACGACGGTGGCCGCGACCTGAAGATCCTTCCACATGACTCTGCCCTGGCCGGCGCCTTCGGTCTGCAGCATCTTTCCGTCGGGTTGCGCGAAAATGACGACAAGCGGCGCCTTCTCGCCGGGCGCGATGGCTCCCTTCGGCAGACTCGCCTGCATGGATCTCACCGGAGTCTGGGCTAGCAGAACTTTCCACCCCATTTTGACTTGTATGCGGGTGCATGCGCTGAGTGTGAGGAAGATGGGGACGAAAGCTAAGAAACGAAAAAGAGAGAAAGGACGGAAGAAAGCTGGTGACCGGAAAGCTGGTGACCGGAATTTGGTCATAAGGCCTCCAACTGCTGCGAATGGCGGAGCGATGAGGGACTCACTTCGCTCATTCGGGATCATCTTAATCCCGGATGCGGGAGCTGCTCAGTGACTTAAACCCTGACCCGAGTAAAGTTTCGTGAAGATTGCGTGGCGATTTGTCAGGATGGAGGCACGGGTCACAGGTGAAGTTCGTTACCGCGGGTGAAACAGTGCACTCAGCTATACTCGTCGAATCAGATGATCTCGTGCGATTCACTAACATCCACTCCGCCGCCGTTTTTGGATGGCAGCGTCTTGCGCGGGTTTCTGCTGGGACATGTCAAGGTTCATTCGATCCAAGTACGAGGATGCGCGAAGAGCTTGAACCGGGAAATCACAATGGAGAGGAGTTGGCGCAATGGGACGGGAGTGCGCGATCGTTGGAATTATTACGATTACAGCCATTATGTTGGGTTGCGGCGGCGGCAGCAAGCAGCTGGGACAAACGGTACAGCGGCCTCCGCTTCCGGGTGGCAACTATCAACCTTTCGCTTCCGATAGTCCTTTCAATACTCTCCTGCCAGCGAATCCTAAGTTGGATCCTAACTCCGACGCGATTATTGCCACGCTCAGCGGCATGACGAACCAGGCCTTTTATCTACCGCCGGGACAAACCGGGTGGGGTCTACGGACTGCTGTAACACCATCGAATTACGATTTCACCTACCCGTTCTACTACAGCGTTCCTTCCGATCCTACCTATACGATTCAATGCCGGTACGGCGACCCCTCCATCTGGCAATACTGCGGGCTAAACAACCTGCAAATTCACATCCCGTCCTATGCGGAACCGGAAAACAGCGGGCCGGGAAATAATTGTTGGGATACGGACCACCACATGGCAATTATCGATTCGACAACGGGAACGGAATATGACATGTGGGGTGCATGTCAGCCGAGTGGGACGGGAGGCGACCTCGAAATTGGTTGGGGAGGGTCGGGACATGTTTCCGGTCCCAATATGGACCAGGGCATTCTCACTTATGGTGCAGCACAGTCTGGATTCGCGTTGACGATCGGGGTCGTGCGTTCTGCTGACATCAACGCAGGATCTATCCCGCATGCGCTGCAGATGGCGATCCCTTGCGCCAGCGACGGAGTGTATCCGGCGTCCGTAACCAGTGACCAGTACTGTCCAACCGGCACGCAGAGCCCGCCCTATTACGGGATGAGAGTGCAGTTGAACATGACGGATGCTGAGATCGACGCGCTGAACGTTCCAGGGTATGCCAAACCTGTCTTGATCGCACTGGCGCACTACGGTGCCTTCGTTTGCGACACGGGCACCGGGAACGAAATGGAATTGAAAACGGAGAGCGGATTGACCTATACGCAACTTGGACTGGCGGACCCGTGGGTGGCGATGGCGCAACAGAACGGGATCCAGCCCTACAGCGATCCCAGTGATCCGTATAACGCGTACTTGTTCCCGATCTCGGCTCCGAATTTGGTGGCGCAGCATCTGCGGGTGATCGATCCGTGCGTCACCGCGGGAACGTGCTGAGCCCGAAGCCTGGACGATATTTTGATCCGCTGCACCTAGGTCTGCCAGTTGCAATAGTGACGAATTGTCACGCATGGGCGAAGGAAGTTACATCCCGCGAAACCTTCACGCGAAGGTCTGCGCCGCTAGGCGGGGGCGGTACTGGTCATTTGGCGGGCCCATGCCATGGCTTCGTTATAGGCGCGATTGACGAAGGGGAGAGAGAGGTTGAGTTTTCGGGCGAGGATGGTGACAGTTTCCCACTCGCCGAGTTCGCGCGCCACCATGAGGTTGAAGATCGGCGTAAGCGGGGTTTCACTGCCAGTCTTGGCGCCGAGCAGTTCGGCCTTGGTCTCGGCGTCGAAGGCGAGTCCTTCCACCACGATGCCCATGGGAACTTCGAGAATCGCGTCCATCAGCGAAAGCATGCCCAGCAGAAAAAGATCAGAGCCTTTGTATTCCAGTTTGGGAGCCAGCAGTTCGCAGAAGCGGGCGCGGACCAGCGACGACAAAACCAGGTCCGAACATTTTTCCTGTCCCATGACGAGAGTGGTGGCCATGCGAATCC
>CAVXVD010000132.1:0-8226 GCA_963765015.1 uncultured Acidobacteriota bacterium
TGGCCACTCAATTTCATCACCTGTTCGTAAACCGCCGCGCCTACACGCTTCAGTCTATGAGGCCGCATCCGGAAACGGGGCGCCACTACTATTTCCGGCCGAAAGCACACGAAGGGCAGCCACCTCCGGCACTGGGCTTGGAAACGTTACGGAGACACCTGGCCGGCGACCTCACGCTCGGCTTGTATTCGATCAATCCGAAGACTCAACGGTCAAAGTGGGTGGCCATCGACGCCGACTACAAGAACGCCGTCGAGCACCTGCTGAAACTTCAATATGAGCTGACTCAGGATGGCGTGGAGCCCGCGCTGGAGAAATCGAACCGCGGCGGCCACCTGTGGATCTTTTTCGAGAAGCCGGCGCTCGCGAGAGACTGCCGGGTTTACATCTATCACACCGCTCTGCGACTGGGTCTGCCGATAAAGGGTGCCGGGCTGCCAGAAGGAATCGAAATCTTCCCGCGTCAGGATGAGATCGGCCCCGATGAATTTGGCAATGCGATCCGCGGACCGCTCGGCGTTCATCGGGGTGCCAAGGAAAGCCGCGGCTGGAGATTCTGGTTCTACAACGCGGACTACACGCTCACCGACCAACTGGCTTACCTCGCGCGGCTCCGCAAGGTGACCGAATCGGAATTGCAAAGCTTTGTCGCCGGCAAGGAGATTCCGGGAGAGTTTATTCAACACGCGAGAAGGCCGGAGATTCCGAAGAGGTATTACACTTCAGCGCCAAACGAGTTCCGAATTCTGGATTATGTCGAAGTGCGGCGTCAGGCCGGGCGGAATTGGATCGCACGCTGCCCATCGTGCGCGCACGCCAACCGGGACAAGAGCGGCGACAATCTCGCCATAGCGGTCGAGGAACCAAGAAAGTACATTTGCTGGGCCGGGTGCTCGAAGGAAATGATCCGGGAAGCGCTTGGCCGGCCAATTACGCAGAAGAGGTACGCATGAAGAAGACCAATCCCTTGCTGCGGCTGACCCTTCCGTCCGCCGCGGTGCAGCGGCTTCGCAAGTCTGGGATCTATTGCACTCCCAGCATCACCATAGAATTTCAGCAGGCAACGAAACGCCACGTTCTGCGAGGCCGGGAATCCGGCGGAGCAATTAAGGAATTCGGCCATTACGTCAGCTTCTGCGGAGAGGGCGGAGAGCGCCTGCCATGGTTTGTCCGCCCGGATTCCCTGACGAGCAACGGTGACCACGCTATTGTCCTGGCTCCCGTGCTGGTGAGCGTCGAGGCGCTCCGGGTCAATCACACATACGAGTTGCTAATTGCACGACATGAACTGAGGGCGGAAAAGGAAGGGGCGCGCCCCCGGATTCAGTCGCAACTGGTGTTTCGTGGCTGGCAGGGGCAACTGCCGCTCGACCTGGTGGAGAAAGATCGCTCGGTCGCGGGAAAGATCGCGCCCGAGTTTTTCACCAGGGCGGGCGAGGCTCGGCAACTACCGGCACAGTTTGTGGAGGCAGTACAGGCGGTCACGGCAGCCGCGAGCTGTCTTTTTTGTTCCCATTCTCACTTTCTCATCGAGCCTCAGGCGGCGTCGTCGTCGTCTGCACCTGTAGTCTTGCCCAATGGGAAGGAAAGTTTTGCCACTGATGCTTCGGTGGACGGCGATATTGGCATCGAAACCAGTCCAGTGACGGCGAACGCCGCAGGGAGCCGACCATGAAACGCGCGAAAGCCGCAACATTGCTGGTCTGCCTATTTGTGGTTTACTGTGTCCTGCTTTCGCAAGGGTTGAAGGCCAGCGCCGCGAGCGCATTCTTCGGAGCGCTTGCAGCGGTACCCCTCACCGTACACATTTATCGGCGGCTCTGGCCGCTACCGATCGAGAGGGATGGCGGAGAACGTGGCCTGCACCGGCACGCCAGTCGAGATGCTGCTGAAGCGGCGTTCGCGCCGGGCAAGGTCGATGCACGCATCGGGCATTCCGACTAAAGGGGCGTCACGACCGAGACGAAACAGCGTCACAATGGAAGAGATTCATGCAGGAATACGACGTAGCCTTGAAGCTGCTGTTGCGCGGGTCGGCCAAGCTCACGATGCGCGAGTTGACCGGAAGCACAGTGGAAACGTGGCTTGATATCGAAATGAGCAAAGTGCAGAATTCCCGGGTGGACCTCCTCGGCGAGACCGCCGAGAAGGGTCTCGTGCACCTCGAATTGCAGAGCGGAAACGATGCGACCATGCCGCTCCGGATGGCGGAGTATTGCCTCGGGAGTTTTCCGGTTGTTCGAAAGATTCCCGCGCCAGGTGCTGCTCTATGTGGGTGAGGCCCCGCTTCGCATGGAAAGCGAACTCCGCGGCGACGATGTCTGGTTCCGGTACCGTGTTTTCGACATTCGCGACTTGGACGGCGAGCGGCTGCTGGAAAGCGAGGACGTCGGAGATAACGTAATTGCGATCCTGGCGCGATTGCGGGACCATAAAGATGCGGTCAGGAGGATCGTGGAGCGGATCGCCGGCTTGATGCCGGCAGAGCGGGCGACCGCGTTGGGACAGCTATTAATCCTGGCTGGCCTTCGGCACTTGGAAGAAACTGTAGAATGGGAGGCGCGAAAGATGCCTATTTTGGGTGACACTTTGGACAACAGAGTGCTTGGACGCGAGTACAAGAGGGGCCTGCAAGATGGCGAACTCACGATTCTTCGCCGCCAGATCGAAAAGCGCTTCGGCGCGATTTCGACTTGGGCCGAGGAGCGACTGGCTGGCAGATCAGCGGCCGACCTCGAAGAATTAAGCGTACGTGTGCTTGACGCCGAGAGTATTGAAGACCTCCTGAAATAGCGGGCGGACTCCCCCCGCAGAGTGCCAATCGTTCTGGCCATTCACGCATTCGAAGAATCTGCAAGATAGATGCACGCGATGCCCACCGCGTACGTGAGCAGATCCAGGAAGCTGAACTCCGTTCCCATAAGACGCGCGCATATACGCACCATCACATGTTCGTTGGCCAGCAGGTGTTCCGGGATCATCGTCAGCTGAAATAATTCGATGGCGGTCATGATTGCCATGGCGGACACAGCCAGGCGCGTAGACTCCGCGGCCATCCAAAAAATCCGCAAGATGGCATAGACCATCGCCGCGTACAAGGCGTCCCCCAGGTACTTGTCGACGACCGTCAGCCCGGTATGAACAACCCGCGAGAGGATTCCTACGGCGATGATGCCAACAAGGCAGAAAATCCAGGACGTGCGCGATTTCAAGCCGAGGACCATCCCCTCATGGTACGGGGTATCGATCTAAACGAACGACTGCCTTCACTTTCTTACAGCTCCTTCCGAACTTCTACATCGCTCCGCGAGGCCCAGCTTCGATCCGCAATCAACTAGAGGAAACCAACATGATTTGTGATTTTTGTAACGCTCCGAATCCGGTCTGGCGATTCCGCGCCAGACCCTTTCTTATCGATTACGGCCCGATTGCGGGCGAGAGCGACGCCGACTGGGCCGCGTGTAACGCGTGTCGAGAGATGATCCTTGCCAATGACCGCAATGGTCTTGGTGGATCGAGCCATGTTGATGGCTCCCGCCATCCCCGATCTTGCCGAGTCGGACGTACGGGAACTCCGGCGTTGGTCGCAGGGGCTCTTCTTCACGCACCGCGTACCTTGTGAGCCGGTGCCAATTGCATAGTTGAAAAGCTTCCGCTGGCGGTCTGGGCACCACGTCCCTCTTTCTTTCCCCGTGAGACCCACCGCGTATCCCTCCCTTTTTGCACCTCCAAAACCCCTCCTAAGCGTGGTGCAGACCGCCAGCTTTCCAATTCCAAAAAGCCAGGAGAACACAGATGATCCGGAATACTGAAGAGTTTCTGGCCGCACTACGGGCAGCCCGCCGCGCGTCAACGCCTCTGGTGTCGATCCGCACGGCAGATCCCGCCAGCGCGGTTGCATTGACGGCGCGAAGCCTGAACGGCGACGCAGACAGCACGTCCCTTTTGACGTGGGACATCATGACCGGACTCTCGGCGATGAACGGGCCCGGCAAGAAAATGCTCGACTCGATCATCGGGGAACGCAATCCCGAGACTGTGGGGCCGGCTGATGCGTTATCCCTCGCAGCGAAACTGGGCGACGACGCGGTCATGTTCTATGCCAACCCCCAGCGACTCTGGCAGGACCCCGTCGTCGTCCAGGGACTGTGGAATCTGCGGGACACTCTGAAAGCCGTCGGGGCAGTCGTGGTGCTGATAACGCCCCCTGGCAGCGTACTGCCTCAGGAGCTTACGCAAGATGTGCTGGTCATCGACGAGCCGCTCCCAGCCCACGAAGACTTGCGGGCGATTGTGCGAACGACTTTTGAAAACGCGAAGCTGGCGGCGCCGGCCGACGACGACGAGAGCCGCGCGGTTGACGCCCTGCTCGGCCTAGCAGCGTTCCCGGCAGAGCAGGTGGTGGCGATGTCGCTCTCCAAACGGGGGCTCGACCACGACCAGCTTTGGGAACGGAAGCGCCAGGTCATTGAACAGGCGCCGGGACTGACGGTGTGGCGCGGAGGCGAGGCCTTCTCGGACGTGGGCGGGTGCTCGAATGTGAAAGCGTTCCTGCAGTCGGTTCTGGAAGGCGCGGAAGCGCCTCGGGTAGTTGTCTTTTGCGACGAGATTGAGAAGGCATTTGCGGGGACCGGGACCGATCTTTCAGGCGTGACGACCGAGATGACGGGAACGATCCTCACCTGGATGCAGAATCGCGAAGCGGACGGCTGCATTCTGATCGGGCCGCCTGGGACGGCAAAGAGTTTGGTTGCAAAGGCGACCGGAAACACGGCAGGAATCCCAACGATCGCATTCGACCTGAGCGCGATGAAGAACGGAATCATCGGCAGCTCCGGCGAACGCCTGCGCAGTGCTCTGAGCATTATCGACGCAGTATCGGGGGGACGAAGTCTGTGGCTGGCAACCTGCAATTCCATCGGCTCACTTCCGCCCGAACTGCGACGCCGGTTCACACTGGGCACCTTTTTCTTCGATCTGCCGGCCGCGGACGAGCGTGAGGCGATCTGGCAGATCTATACCTCGAAATATGGTGTGCAGGACGAGCGGCCACATGACGACAACTGGACCGGAGCGGAAATCAAGGAGTGTTGCCGCAAGGCTTACCGGCTCCGCATGTCACTCCGGCAATCGGCGGAATACCTCGTCCCGGTAGCCAGATCGGCCGCGGACCAAATCGAAAGCCTCCGCCAGCAATCGTCGGGGAAGTATTTGAGCGCGTCGCACCCGGGCGTTTACGAGTACAACAGGAACGCGGTCGACGCCGAAAGGGCGAGCGTTCCGGGCACTCGAACGGGAATGAGAGCGACCAACAGGGAGGCACCATGTCGAAATATTCAGAAGCGGCCACTACGCGTGCGCAACCAGTCTTACCTGGTAGCAGCATTGACCGAGCTTGGCTATAAGGCGGAAGTCCACGCGGACGGCGCCGCGTTGGTCGGCTATGAGGGGCGCGAACGGCCGGAACGGGCGCACGTGATCATCAGGCGCGTCCAGATTGGCCCTGCGTCAAATGATATCGGATTCGTGCGAAAGCCCGATGGCACCTTCGGGGCAGTGCTCAGCGAATACGACCGCGGGATCGGCTTCGACGAAAAGTGGGTGGGCCGGGTGCAGCAGGCGTACAAGGAACAGCAGACAATGGCGGACGCTAAAGCCAAGGGATATGTATTCCGCGGGCGCGAGCTCGTGCAAACGCCGGAGGGACCGCAAATCCGGCTCCAGTTTATTGCGAGGTGAACGATGCAACAGAAACTGATTACCGTCACGCTGGAACCGGATGGGACCAGCAAAATCGATCTGGAGGGCTTCACCGATAACACCTGCGGCAAGGTGATGGATGATTTCAGGGGTGGTGATCGGGTCTTGACCGAACGCCGGAAGCCTGAGCACTACAACCGCGGCCACGGCCACCAGTGTCAGCAAGGAAATCAGTGAGGGCCATGCGATGCTGGTTCACGCGATCATGCCAGCGAGCCGTGTCAACGGGCCAGGCTTGCGGTGCGTTGTCTTCGTCCAGGGGTGCAATTTAGCTTGCCCAGGGTGCTGGAATGTCCGAAGTCACGATTTCCACGGGACCGATCTCGCAATTGCGGCGATCGTCGGTGAGGTAACGAATTGTCACGGCCAGTACTCGCTTGACGGCGTGACCTTTTCGGGCGGTGAGCCAATGCAGCAGGCCGACGAACTGGCGCCGCTAATTCAGGACCTACGCACAGCCCTACCTGCGCTCAGCCTCGGGATGTTTACCGGTTACTCGGAGAAGGAACTCGAGAGTGGCCGCTATTTCACGAGGCATGGCGTAGACCAGGACCGGCGGCGGGCGTTTTGGCGCTCGATCCGCGGTCAACTCGATTTCGCGGTGATGGGCAGATACAACCGCCTTCAACCGTCTGACGCGCCGATGCGCACCAGCTCGAACCAGGCACTGACCCTATTCAGTAGCCGTTACAGCGAGAGTGACTTCGGCGCACAAACCGTGGAGATCATCATTGCCGCGGACGGGCTGGCCCGAACCACGGGCTTTCCGACGTTGGGAAATCCGGCCTGATTCAGAGCAAATCCTACCAAGTTCAGATCATTGTGTGGAGGGCTTATGGAGCCGAATGCGCTGGTGGAGTGTGCAAACGAACTGATGCGTGCGCTGAAGGAGGAGCTTGCAGAACGAGGGACTGTTTCGCCGGCATTCATCCTCTTGCACGAAAGAGACTGCGAGGTCCTGACCTTCTCACCGTGCCTGTTCGAATCCGCGGAGGGAAGGGCGGCCGTCGCAAGGGCATTCCGGAATCGCGCACTGCAAACCGAAGCGCACGGCACCCTCATCGGGATGGACAGCAACTGCTTCATACCCGACCTGACCGCGCTGAGAGAGGCGAATCCACGACTGGTACAGGCCGCCGCCGGCGCCGGCATTGATGCGTTGGTCCGATCCGGCTTCGGGAGAAAGAGCGAGGGCCTCAGCATAACGCTGCAAACTCCAGCGTTTCATCTGCTGGTCCAACAACTCTACACGCGTGGGGACAACAGCATCGTCTTTGATGAGTTGCGGACCTTCGACTCTCGCGAGGTCCCAATGGAAGCGGCAGGGCTGTTCAACATTTACGGCGGTCAGCATGTCACTCGCGGCTGAATGCCGCAAACAATACAAGGAGAACAACAACGATGGCAACATACGCGATGCCCCTCCTGGAAAGCCAGGATGCGGGACAGGATTTGGCTCGACGGACGGTCTGCATTAAGATCCAACGGAGCCGGTTGGGCAATTCAAAGAAAGTCAATAGCTCCCAGGTCGAAGTCGATACCGACAAGACCATGATCGCCGTTTCCAAACGGCTCTTTACCTCCAACGAATACGCGGCAATCCGGAACTTCGATGGCGAAGTCACGCGGTATCTGGAGAGCACGTGTCTGCCGTTCGAACGCGGGATTCATTTGTGCCCGTTGCCGCTGTTGAAAGAGGTGGAGCGAAAGATGCGCGAGTTTGCCGACCAGCGTACCAATCTGGTCGAGGCATTCGTCGCCGTCTATCCGGAGCTGTGCCAGCATGCTCCTGGCCAACTGCGTGCGCTTCACAATCCGCTCGACTATCCACCGGTCGAAGAGGTAAGGGCCGCCTTCGATTTCAATTGGCGGTACGTTAGCTTCGGGGTGCCGGACCAGCTGCGAGAGATCTCGGCTGAGATTTGGGACCAGGAGCGGGAAAAGACAGGACCGGCAGCTCCGTCTCCGGCGGCAGCAGATCGCGCGTCCCGCGCACAGCTTTCAGAGTGGCCATAACCTATCTAGTCTAAATGGCAAAAGGAGGGCTTTAGACCGCAGCTCAACGCAGGGCCTCGCCGCTCGCAGCGCTACCCCAGCACCCGGTCCGCAATCCTCAGCCACCACGCTGATGCGCTCGCGTACGTGTGAACGGCAAACATCTGGCAGGCAACCAACACCGGCAGCGTCACCAGATACACCTTATGGATGCTCCGGTTCACCACCAGATCGCGCACCACGCCGAGCAGAATCACTCCGTCCAGGCACCAGAAGTAGAGGTTGTGATTGAAGATGTAGTCTTGCCGGCCAAACGCGGCATCGAGCAGGCAACAGGTGGCGATAAAAATGAGGCGGCGATGAAACTCCGGTTTCTTCCGCCACAGAACCGCCAGGCCAAAGAGCGTCGCAAACGCCGCCATGTCGTACCAGGGAACAATCAGAAACGAGTCGACGCCTGTCTCGCGCAGC
>CAVXVD010000133.1:0-105282 GCA_963765015.1 uncultured Acidobacteriota bacterium
TCCCGGCCGGTGGTTGGCCGGGCAGTGCGTACCAAGTCCCGAAAGGCCAGTTCCACCACTTTGGGGGTGGCATCAAGCACTTTTGAAATCTGCTGCAACTCTTTGGCAATCTGATTCCGGGCCATGGTTGTGAAGATGTTCAATTGCGGGTTGAATTTCTGACGCATTCAGGGCTCCTTCGATTCATATTGTTCAGTAAAACCAGTATGTTGGAATCGAATTGTACCATAATTTGCCTTAAAACTATAGAAAAATATTCAGGTTTTAATATAAATATCAAGCTGTTAGCGTTTCCGGACGGAAACTAGTTAGGGATACTCTCCACCATATTCTTCAAGTTGAGCTAGATATTCTTGGGCTTCTTTAATTCTTTTCGAAGTAATTTCAATCGCTGTAGTTGAATATATGTAACTCCAGAGAGTGCCGCCACGGTAAACGTTTGCGTCGAACTCAGCCTGTTTATCTCTGTATTTTTCCCATGATTTGTGAATCATGATAAACTCAGTGTAACGACGCTTAGGCAAGATTTTTGAAATTTTCACATAAATTTCGTTGAGGATTTCTTTAGCTTGACCAAATTTGGCGGCCTCCTGTTGGTTCATTTGCTGTTGACCCATGATTGGGCCAGGAAATAGAAGCTGATGGTTGTATTCATCTGCAGCTTTCATAAAAAATAGTGAGCTGTTGAAGCAACTATCAATTCCATCACAATGTGGCTGCTGTTTGCTTGCCATTTCCATGAATCAATTCACT
Organism: uncultured Acidobacteriota bacterium; assembly: GCA_963765015.1. Taxonomy (GTDB): domain Bacteria; phylum Acidobacteriota; class Terriglobia; order Terriglobales; family Acidobacteriaceae; genus Sulfotelmatobacter. The sequence goes on from CAVXVD010000133.1 coordinate 754, forward strand.
AATTGATGTTTAATTATAGAACACCATTTAAAATAATCCATACCTGGCAAGATATTTTATAAGTTATCGACCCTTGAAAAAAATAAATCCGAAACCGGCCAAACTCCGGATCCGCTCAAACCTAAAGCAAATCCAGCCAGCCTAGGGATTGAGGGGACAAATTCCCTCTCCCAATGTCAGATACTTATTATTTCTTTTTCAAAAATATCCTCCGTTTATCCAATAAACTTCATCGCGATAGAGATCGCACTATCGAGATATTTCATAGCACTGACAACCTGTTGTGCGTCCTTCACGTCATTCTGGACCTTATTCACAGCTTGCAGAGCGGCATTTGCAGCGGCAGACAACTGGGGTATGAATTTTTCGGCGCCCGCTAGCCAATCAGTAAGTTCCTTGTTGATCAAGTTGTCTATTTCATTTTGTACTCGATCCGCGCGCAGCTTCGCGTTAGCTGCGCCCACACCGTCACCAGCGTCACGAAGATCCATGTACAGCATCTGGGCGGCTCTCTGAGCGTCGTGTAGAGCTTGAAATGCATTGTCGGCTTGATCGTTAGTCAACATAATTTATTATCCTTTCGTAGTTGATGTTGCAGCTGGTTTATTCAGTTCATCATAAATGCTTTTTAGACGTCTGCCTTCTCCATAGAGGTTCTTGATTGCTTCGAAACCAGTTGGTTGGTTTTGTACCGACTTAAGCAATTCACTGTGCCCTTGCGGCAAAGTTTCGTAAACTTTCTTGGCGGATTTCAAGGTTTGAACCAGCACTAGGTAATCACTGTTGAGCTGAAGGATCTGCTCAATGGTGGCGCGTGCATTAGTGTTATTAGCTCGTGTCCGTCCGGAAACCCCTATTTTGAAGCGGGCAGGGATGCCGGCATCGGACCATGCCACAATGGCTCGGCTTTCACATTAGCTTGGTTTAATAAGATAGCCGTTCTTTCTCAATTCAGGACGCAGTATCCCCTTGGTCGTGCCGGTTTCATCCTGCCTGAGTTTTATCAGGCAGGGTCCAGCTTGGTTCTGGCCAGGACCAGTAAGTTGTAGGAGACTATCGAACTCCAGACATACCGGCCGAATCCCTCCCATCCCTTCCAGGTGCAGCGGTCAAGACCGAAGGCGCGCTTGAGGACGGATATTCCAGCTTCGATGCCGGCCCGGAAGTTGCGCAGCATTTTGTAGACCCAGGTGCTCTTGGCCATGTCAAGTACCGACAAGCCCCGCTTCTTGGCAAAGACCGCATCCTTGACACCCTGTTTCTTGGCATTGGCAAGATTGTCTTTGGCAGCAAAACCGCCGTCCGCGGATACCTGGCGGGGCATGCGGCCATACAGCTCCCTGTGCCGCTCAAGTATCGGGATATACTGTTCGCTGTCGGCAGGATTGCCGCGGAGAATCAGACAGTCAAGGATCATGGTGGATACGCCGCCAGTGAGGAAGATCTTGTGTCCGAACTCGGTCTCGCGCCGCTTCTTGACGATGATGTCGGTATGGTCCTCAAAGAAGGAGACCACTTTCTCCGAGGCGGGAACGCTCTCGTTCTTGAAGACTCGCCGGTCGGTCTGGTCGATGACTTTGCCGAGAACGCCGACAGCACGCTCAAGTTGCTCGGCCAAGACTCTGCCGGCAAAGAGATCGCTTATGTCCTGGCCTTTATGGGCGTGAAGCTCCGGGATTGCCGCAACGGCATACTCTCTGACTTTTCCGGCATATACAAGGAGGTCTTTGTACGCACTCAGGCGGACTGTTTCCTTCTTGGCGTTGAGGATCAACATCCCTCGCTTCTTGACCGCCCGCCGATGGTCGCAGTACTGATAGCCGGGAGTGGGGATCAACTCCTTTCCTTCGGCCAACCAGCGGGTGATGATCCGGACACCATCGGCCAGAAGAGAGGAGTCGGTGGGATGGTGGATGTCAGTTTCCACGGCAGTGGCGTCAATGCGGACCTTGCGGCCGGACTCGATGTTTTCTTGCTTGGCGTAGCCGATGATCTCCCGGTGGATCGCCTCCCAGGTCTCTTCCCGCAGGGCTTTGATGTTCTGCTGGAGTATCGACTTGCAGGGATACTGCCCCATATCCAGACGGGCGAAACTACGGAAAGCGTCCGAATCTTCAAGATGAAAGGCCAACTCTTCGTATGTGAGTTGGCGATACTGCTTCAGGATGGCGCAACGTAAAACCTGTTCGGCGGTCATCCCTTCCCGGCCGGTGGTTGGCCGGGCAGTGCGTACCAAGTCCCGAAAGGCCAGTTCCACCACTTTGGGGGTGGCATCAAGTACTTTTGAAATCTGCTGCAACTCTTTGGCAATCTGATTCCGGGCCATGGTTGTGAAGATGTTCAATTGCGGGTTGAATTTCTGACGCATTCAGGGCTCCTTCGATTCATATTGTTCAGTAAAACCAGTATGTTGGAATCGAATTGTACCATAATTTGCCTTGAAACTATAGAAAAATATTCAGGTTTTAATATAAATATCAAGCTGTTAGCGTTTCCGGACGGAAACTAGCTCGTTTCTCAGACGGGATTTTAGAGAAAGAGCTTTCTAATGCTAGCCACTTTGAATTGTATTCATCATTAAGCGATTGATCGAGGATCGTCAACAGCGTAAGACATTTTTCGCAATACCCATCAATGCTTTTCTGGCTATCTGTTAAGACTTTTACCAGTGCATCGTGCCTTTGGCCTTCAATGATTAGGTGTGCTATTTCGGCACTGCCAACGGAGAAAACATGAATCGAACTTCCAGGAACTTGGGCATCGAGTTTCTTAATGATAGAGTTCAGGCTGGCATCAGTATCCTTTGCCATAGCATCAAATGTTTTTTGGTTCACAGTATCGTTGCCTGCCAACACAGCGAGCGTATTGATATACTTTTCGGTAGCTTCATTCAAGTTTAGCAACATCTCTCGGTCTTCCTGAAGCAGGTATAATGTCGGCTGATTAGATTTGCCATTTGTTTCCGGAAAAGAAATCGTGAAAGGGCCTTTATGGTCCAGCCAAGCCGTGTCACGAAGTTTTACGGAACTATCGAGCACACTGATAATGTATTTGTCGTGTGCCCTTTTGATATCTTGACCTAAATCTTTATCCAATCCATCTCCAGCTTCCTTCACCGCCGTGGCGTATTGTTGAAAAGGATTCGGATCGACTGTCGCGCAACCCGCTAACAGAATTTCTAGTCCTAATGTTAATACAGAGATACATATCCAGCTCTTCAATGGTCTATGGTCCATTGTTTACTCCTTCTAATTAATGTAGTAAGTAGTATGTTGAAAGTGCAGCAGGATTCATGTTCTTCTCCAAGGCCGACAAGAGGTTATCCTCTGCCATGAGTTGCCGGTAATAGGATTTGCATATGTTTATAGTTCTCTTTCAGCACAAATCAAGCCAATGCAAAATTAACAACAAGATCGCTATGTTAACTGTTATGGATGGGTTATTACTGACAGATTGGAATGTAAACTAAGTTTACAGTTTTCCGGGTTAAGCGCTGCAAAGAGAGATTTGGCGGGAGATTACGGGGAATGTAAACAATGTTTACATGTAAACTTTGTTTACAAAATTATATAAAAAAAAGTATAAGGGCCTACAAGTTTGGGAGGGTCCGATTTTTTCCGGTTCAAATTGAAGGGAATTACTGGGGCGGGGGGGTCTTATTTGTCGGCCGCGATCTTCACGGCTACTCTTCTCGGCCTCGGCCCGTCGAATTCGCAGAAGTAGACGCTCTGCCAGGTCCCGAGGAGCAGTTTGCCGTTTTCGATCAGCAGGGTCTGGGATGTGCCGACCAAGGCCGATTTGATATGGAGAACTAGCGCAAACCGATCTTGGTCAAGATGATACCGAGATATTTGTTCAGTGGATTATCCCTTTGCAAAAAGGCAAGTGGCGGTGGTCGCCTGGTGCCAAGCTTTTTCAGTTCCTCAATAATCTGCTCATTTGCTTCCCGGTTGAGACCTCTCCGGAAAATCTCTATAGCATCCTCAGCTTTTCCCTGGAGGAGGTAGACCCTTCCCAGGTTCAGGTAATGCAACGGGTTGTCGGGCTCCGCCTCCAACGCTTCGCTGCAAAGGGCAACGGCTTTTTTGAACTGCCCCCGCTCTTTTGCGATACAAAGGGCCAGGAAGGAGTTGTGAACTGGGATGTCCAAAATCCTCGACGCTTTCTCGAAGCAGGAGAGAGCGGCAGTCCATTCGCCACGGGCCAGAGCTTCAAGACCCTTTGTAAAGAATACCGCCGCCGGATCTGCATCAGCCATTCAGCACTCCCGAGAAGATTGCTTGTGCGCGTGAGGCGCAAAATATCGATGCATGCTGAACACAGCACCCGGCAAGCCTAATCAGCGGCCCCTCTGCTTGTAAAAGATCTTGCCGAGAGCCTTATTGATGGGATTACTTCTCTCCAGGAAGGAAATGAGCGGCGGTCTCCTTCTGTCAAACTTTTTCATTTCGGCGATGATGTCCTGGTTGGTCTCATTGCGCAGACCCATGCTGAAGATCCTCAGCGCATCCCTCTTCTGGTCTGCCAGGAGATGGACCCTGCCGAGGTGCAGGAAGTGAATGGAATTTTTCGGCTCTTTTCTTATTGCCTCTTTGCATAGGGAAATCGCCAGTTTGAAATCCCTTTTTTCTTTCGCCAGGCATACAGCCAGGTTGGAACAGTAGAGAGGGTTCCTTTCCATGCTGACAGCCTTTTCCAGAAGCATCAATGCAGCAGCGCTTTCCCCGTTTTTCAGGGTTTCCATCCCCATGGTAAAAAGTTCTTCAGCTTCCATTTTGGACATGGGACAAACCTCTTTCTTCATTTAATTGTATAAATAACCCTGGAGTATCCGCTTACGTCAGGTCCATAAATAAATCATCATAAAATTTGACCGCCTCTCACCTCTATCGGTGATAAGGATTTGGCAATTCAGTAATTTTGATTATAATATAATACATTTTTGCAAGGAAATAAAGCAAATGAAGACAAAGGGTCCATTTATCCCCCGCGAAGAATACGCGACCGTCCGGCAGGCAATAAAGACGCTCATTGAGCGGCGCACCCTTTCTGCCCGGGATATCTCATCAATAGTGCGAATCCCTGAAAAAGAGGTTCTCGATCACCTGGAGCATATCCGGATTGCTTCCCGCAAGGACGGACAGCAACTCCTGCTGACCCCGGCACTCTGCAAGAAATGCGGTTTTATCTTCAGAAAGAGGGAGCGTCTTGCCAGGCCGGGCAAATGTCCGGTCTGCCGCAACGAGCAGATAGCCGAGCCGCTCTATGGCATCCGTTGATTGTTCCCCTTGTGCGGTTAGAGCCGTGGTTTCAGGATTTCCTCCACTTCCCGCGCCATCCTCTGCCGATGGGTCCCCTGCCAGTATAGCCTGCCGCACGAAGGGCAGGAGCGAAAAACTTCCTGAGTTGCATAAACGTAGGGCGGCACCATGTCTCGGACGGCGTTCTTGCCTATTTCCATAAGGAGGGAATTGCACTCCAGGCAGCGGGTGAGGAAACGGTCGGTTGGGTCGATGGCAAAGTGTACGACCACCTGGCGGAGCTGGTCGCGGAAATGGTCCCCCACAACGAAAAAATGGTTGTTGCGCGCCCCCCTGCGCCGCACCAGCAGAGTATCCCTGGTAAGGAGCAGGCGGCCCGCCCGGGCAGCCCGCGCCACCACTTCCTCATCCCCGATCGAAGGGAAGTATTCCACGTCACACCCCAGGACACGCAGCCAGCGGGCCAGCTTCCCGAGCATGGCATCGGCGATGAAGCGGGGATCGTCTCCATCCGCATGGATCGGTCCCGTTTCTTCTTCTTCCGGTATATGGCCAATCATAAAAAATTACCTGCATTACCGGGAACCATTCCGCTGAAACAAATTCCTGATAAACGCGTTGATTTCCCACCCTCTCCCTCTATCATACCGGGTGTCTTTCATTATAATCCGATAGTTGCAGAGCTTCAACATTTACAGCCGCATTTTTCACAGCCGCAAGTTGCAATAAATCGCGATTTATGTTCTAATCCACCGGTGGCATCCAACGTTTTCATAGCCCTGGGATCGAACCAGGGAGACCGGGAATTGAACCTGCTGCGCGCAATAGCCGAAATCGGCAGGCTCGCTGCTACGCGGATCACCGCCCTGTCAAGCTTTTATGACACTCAGCCGGTCGGCCCGGTCAACCAGGATAACTTCCTGAACGCGACGCTGAAACTGGAAACCTCCCTTTCACCGCATCAGCTTCTGGAAGAATTGCAACGGATCGAAACCGCGGTGTTCGAACGGAAAAGAACTGTTCACTGGGGGCCGCGCCCCATGGATCTTGACATCCTCTTCTATGGGGACCTCGTACGCACAGAAGAAGAGCTGACCATACCCCACCCCAGGCTGCACGAACGGGGTTTCGTGCTGGTCCCTCTGGCGGAGATCGCCCCGGAGTTCATCCATCCGGTGCTGCAGAATAGCATTGCGGAGCTTTTGGCATCGCTGAAAACGACGGAGCGTGTCAAGAAGTATGTTTAATCGATCTGATTTTTAGGAGAGTAATGTGATAAGACTGCTTATGTGGATCCTTTTGGGCTATGTTATTTACATCATGTTCAAGGGGTTCATGGCGAAAAAAGAGATTCCCAAAGAAACGCCTTCTTCCGCGGATGACACGCACCGCGACCCGATCTGCGGGGTTTACGTGGCTGAGGATGACGCCGTTGTCGGCAAGCTCGAGGGGAAAAGGATATTCTTCTGTTCCATGGCCTGTCTGGAAAAGTTTCAGGATAAGGTGACGCATAAAGAATAAACCGTTCAGCGTGCCGGGCGGATTTTATCTGCACGCAGGACACTGAACGCAGCACTAATAATAACCGGGAGGCAGCAGATGAAATTTTTTATCGATACCGCGGATGTGAAGGAGATACGGGAGGCCCATGAACTGGGTCTGGTGGACGGGGTGACGACCAACCCGTCGTTGATCGCCAAGTCCGGGCGTAAATTCAAGGATGTGATAAAGGAGATCACCAAGATCGTCGATGGTCCCATATCCGCCGAGGTGGTCTCCCTTGACCACGACGGCATGGTCAGGGAGGCGGCGGCACTTGCCAAGATTCATCCGAACATCGTGGTCAAGGTCCCGATGACCCCGGAAGGACTGAGGGCTACCAAGACACTCCATGAGAGGGGAATCAGGGTCAACGTCACCCTTATCTTCACCCCCATGCAGGCGCTTCTGGCGGCCAAGGCCGGGGCGACCTACGTTTCCCCCTTCATCGGCCGGCTCGACGACATCGCCCAGGACGGCATGGGGATCATCGAGGATATCCGCACCATTTTCGACAACTACGGCTATGAAGCCGAGATCATCGTCGCCAGCGTAAGGAACCCGGTCCATGTCCTGAACGCCGCCCTGATCGGCGCCGATATCGCCACCATCCCCTTTTCCGTGATCATGCAGCTTACCAAGCATCCCCTGACCGACGCGGGGCTGAAGAAGTTCCTGGAGGACTGGGAGAAGGTGCCGAAATAGGGTCCGCCACTCTAACAAAAAGCAAAAGCCCCGATAGATCGTCGCATCTCCGGGGCTTTGTCATATCTGGAGCGTAATGTTTATTGTCAATGATGCCCGTATCCTGTATTATTCAGCCCGGGCGCTTTTTCTCCTGTGCCGCCACACATAGACTGCGATAAGCACGGCGCTGAAGATGACCACGCCGATCACCGCCTGGTGGGAATGCTTGATGATCAGTTCCTGGTTTTCACCGATGATGTAGCCGATCAGGGCGAGCACAGTACACCAGATACCGGCGCCGAGCAGCGTATAGAGGGCGAATTTCCAGTGGTGCATACCGGCCAGCCCTGCCGGGAGGGAGATGAGGTGGCGCACCACCGGCAGTAACCTGCCGATGAAGGTTGATATTTCGCCATGTTTGTGAAAAAATGTCTCCACCTTGGCGAACTTCTCCTCGGTGATCCAGACGTACTTGCCGTATTTCAGGATTAGCGGCCGGCCGAGATAACGGGCCGCGAAATAGTTCATATAGGCGCCGACCAGGCTCCCGGCGGCGCCGCAGAGGATGGCGATAATTATGTTCATCTTCCCCTCGGCGGCCCAATAGCCGGCAGGGGGCATCACCAGCTCACTGGGGAGGGGGATGACCGAACTTTCCATTGCCATCAGTAGGAAAATGCCGGGATAGCCGAGTTTCAGGATCGTTGCCAGAAGCCAGTTTATTAACGTTTGCAGCATTCATAACCTCGTTGGGACAGGGTTTGTTAGCCCCGCATTCTAGCGGCTATGTTTGAAAAAAGCCAGTAAAACAAGTAAGGGCATGCGGTGAATTTTCTCGACAGATTACAGAACGAGGTGCTGGTCGGCGACGGCGCCATCGGCACCATGCTCTATGCCAAAGGGGTGGGGCTTGAGGCCAACTTCGAGCACTTGAACCTCGTCCGGCCGGAGCTGGTCCTGGAGCTGCACGGCGAATACATCGCCGCCGGCGCCCAGGTCATCGAGACCAACACCTTCGGCGCCAACTACACGAAACTTGCGGCCATCGGGCTCGACAAGAAGGTGCATGACATCAACCTGCACGGAGCATTGCTGGCGCGCCGGGCAGCAGAAGGGCATGACCTCTTCGTGGCAGGCTCCGTGGGGCCGCTTGCACGGATCAAGGAAGAGGAGAGAGAGCTTTCCCCCGCCGAAGCAGTGGATATCTTCCGCGAGCAGTGCCGGGCACTCGCCGAAGGGGGAGTGGACCTCTTCATCCTCGAAACCTTTTCCGACCTTGATCAGTTAAAGATCGCCCTTGAGGTCGCCGGAGAAACCGGGTTGCCGGCCATCGCCTGCATGGCCTTCATGGAGGGGGGGCGCACCGTCGGCGGGGTGGGGACGGAAAAGGTGGCTCTGGAACTGGCCGGCGCCAAAGCCTCCGTCATCGGCGCCAACTGCGGGGCAGGGCCCCTCGAGATCCTGCGCAATATCAAAAGGATGGCCGGGATCACGGATCTCCCTTTGGCGGCCTATCCCAACAGCGGCTTTCCCGAATACGTGGATGGCCGTTACATTTACCGTACCACCCCCGAATACTTCGCCGCCATGGCCCTGGAGATGGTCGCCGCGGGCGCCAATCTCATCGGCGGCTGCTGCGGCACCACCCCTGAGCATATCCGCTGTCTCGCCGAAAAGCTGCGCGGCTTGAGCCCCGTCTTCAGGGCTGCTCACGCGCGTGTCGAGCCCGTCGAGGAGCAGCCGGCGCCTGCCGCAACCATTGAGGGCTTCCTGGCCGACTGGGGAAAGAGAAAGATCGTCACCGTGGAACTCGATCCCCCCCGCGGCCTCGACTGCGCCAGGGTCCTTACCGGCAGCCGGGCGCTCAAGGATGCGGGGGCGGATGCCATCAACCTGGCGGAAAACCCTCTGGCCCGGGTCCGGATGGGGAACATCGCCCTGGGAAGCAGAATGCAGCGGGAGGTTGGCATCGAGGTGATCGTCCACATCACATGTCGAGACCGCAACCTTCTCGGACTCCAGTCGGAGCTTTTGGGTGCAAGCCTGCTGGGGATACGCTCCATCCTTGCCGTTACCGGCGATCCTGCCAGACTGGGGGACCAGGCCGGCGCCTCGTCGGTGTTCGACCTGAACTCCTTCGGCCTGATCAAGCTCTTAAGTGACCTGAATAACGGGGTCAACGGCCAGGGGAACCCGGTCGGCGGCAGCACCGGTTTCACCATCGGCTGCGCCTTCAACCCCAATACTCCGAACATGGAGGCACAGGTTGCCAGGCTCGCAAAAAAGGCTGCCTTTGGCGCCCGCTTCGCCCAGACCCAGCCGCTCTACGATGTCGCCATACTGGATGAGATGCTGGATCGTACCGCCCACCTTGCGCTACCGATCCTGCCGGGGGTACTCCCCCTTGTCAGCGAACGGAACTGCGAATATCTCCACAACGAGGTGCCTGGGATCGTCATTCCTGCGGAGGTGCGGGAACGGATGCGGGGCAAGGAAAAAGAGGCGGGGGTGCAGGAAGGGCTCGCCATCGCCCGGGAGTTCATTGCCCAGGTCAGGGATCGTGTCGGCGGCTTTTATCTCATCCCCCCTTTCGGCAAATATGAGATCGCCGTGGAACTGGTCGCATTCATCAAGGGTTGACGAAGTCGTTTTGGACCCCGGTTCGCTGCATTACAATCGATGTTAACCAAGAAAGGAATTTTATGAAAACATTCCACCTGTTGCTTATTTCGGCTGTCCTGCTCATCCTTTCGTCCTGCCAGTCCATGCGTGACGAGAAAGTGGCTGAGGAATTCACCAACACTTCCCGTGACTACCTCAACATGGTGCGTTGGCACGAACTCGAAAAGGCTCCCCTTTCTTTCATCGACGATTCGCTGCGCGAAGATTTCCAGAAAAGGATTGATGCAGCAAGGGAAGTAAAGATTTTCGATTACCGGGTCAGAAACCTGCGTTGCGATGTGCAGAAAGGGGAGGCCGGGCTCTCGGTGGATTGGGACTATTATATCCCCCCCTCCGTGAAAGTGAAGAGTGTGGAGGATGTCCAGAAATGGCGTTATGTTGGAGAAAAGGACAAGGGCTTGTGGATGCTCAAGACGCTCCTGCCGGAGTTCAAGTAGTCGTGAAAACCGTTCTTGTAATTGAAGACGAGAAAGACCTGGCGGAGCTGGTGGCCTTCAACCTGGAGAAGGCGGGATACCGCCCTTTGCTTGCTGCGGATGGGGACATGGGACTGGATAAGGCGCGCACCCATGCTCCCGATCTGATCCTTCTCGATCTCATGCTTCCCGGCATGCCGGGGACCGAGGTCTGCAAGGCGCTGAAAAGCGGTGAGAAGACCGCCCGGATCCCGGTCATCATGCTGACTGCCAAGGGAGAAGAGATTGACCGGGTGGTCGGTTTCGAGGTTGGCGCCGATGATTATGTGGTGAAGCCTTTCTCGATCCGGGAGCTCTTGTTGCGGGTGCAGGCGGTCCTGCGCCGCGCCGCGCCGGTTGTAAGAGCCGGGAAAATCGTCACTGTCGGGGCCGTTGCCATCGACACCGGCCGTCATATTGTGACCGTTGCCGGGAAAGAGACGGTTCTCTCGACTATCGAATTCAAGCTCCTCCTCATCCTTGCCGAGCGGGCCGGGAGGGTGCAGAGCCGGGACCGGCTCTTAAAGGATGTCTGGGGGTACAGCTATCTGGGTGACACCCGCACGGTCGATACTCACCTCACGCGGCTCCGCGCCAAACTCGGGGAAGCCGGAAACCTGATAAAGACTGTGCGCGGTTTCGGTTACAAGATGGAGGCGGAATGAAGCTGACGATGCGCTGGAAGCTCCTGGGATCGCACCTGCTGGTCGCACTGGTCATGGGCGGGGTGCTTTATGGCTGGCTCTCCGGCACGCTCGACAAACACATGCAAGAGGAAACGAGGGCCGGGCTACTTGGTGAAGCGCGACTCGCCCGCCTCACCTCCGTCCGGGAGATCGGAAATATGCGGCGGGACGCTCCCGGCATGGCCGCTGCCATTGCCAGGGAAACCCAGGCGAGGGTTACCTTCATCTCCCTCCGAGGAGAAGTGCTCGGAGATTCCGACGTCAACCCCGCTGAACTGAAGGAACTTGAAAATCACCTGAACCGCCCGGAGGTGCAGCAGGTTCTGAAAAGCGGTCAGGGAAGCTCTATCCGCTACTCAGCGACCCTTAAGACCGACATGCTCTATGTCGCTTTCCCGTTTCGGAGTACCGCCGGCGAAGGGGGCGTGCTGCGCCTCGCCCTTCCGCTTTCCACCCTGCAAAAGTCCAGAGCGAGCTTCCACGCCATTCTCGGCATTTCCCTCGCCGCGGCGCTCTTCATTTCCCTTATCTTGAGCTACATTCTTTCCAATTTCACCTCTAAGTCGCTCCGCACCATGGCGAAAATCGCCACCCAAATCGGCAGGGGGGAATTCGGCAGGCGGGTCCCGGTAACGAGCCGGGATGAAGTGGGGGAGCTGGCAACGGTCATGAACGATATGGCCGTCAGGATCGAGGGAGAGCTGAAAAGCGTTGCCGCCGAGAAAAACCGTCTCGACACCATTTTGCGCGGCATGGGGGAAGGGGTGATGGTGACCGACGCCACAGGGGTAATCACCCTCGTAAATCCGGCGTTCCGCATCCTCTTCGATTTGCGGGAGGAGGTGGAAGGGAAGCCGCTCATCGACATCACCCGCCATCCCTCCCTTAACGATGCCTTTAAAAAACTGGTAGAGACGAAAAATGAGCGCGTGGAGGAGTTCACCCTCCCACTGCATGGGGGGAAAACTGTCCTGACCCATTGGGTGCCCTTGCTGGAGAGCGGGAAACTTCAGGGAGTGGTCGCGGTTTTCCATGACATCAGCGAGTTGAAACGCCTGGAACAGGTGCGTCGTGATTTCGTTGCCAACGTTTCCCACGAGCTGCGCACGCCGGTAACGGTCATCAGGGGATATGCCGAAACCCTCCTTGGCGGGGCATTGACAACGGACCCCGAGAGATCCGGCGCTTTTCTGGAAAAAATCCATCGCCATGCGGAAAGGCTGGCAAGCCTGATCGGCGACCTCCTAATCCTTTCCGAACTGGAATCGGGCGAAACGTCACGGGAACTGGCGCCGGTCGTTATCGAAGGTGTCGTTGGTCACGTCTGCGCCCTTTTGGAGGAGAAGGCCCGCGGCAAAAAGATAAGCATAGCCATGCAAGGTCTCGGCGAGGCGCAGCCTGTCCTGGCCGACCGGGGGAAGCTCGAACAGGTGATGGTCAATCTCCTCGACAATGCCATCAAATATACGCCGGAAAATGGTTCGATCGCCATTTCCGCTGCCGAGGCGGAGGGGATGGTGAGCATAGCGGTCACCGATAGCGGAATCGGCATCCCTCCCAAAGAGCTGTCGCGCATCTTCGAGCGGTTCTACCGGGTCGATGCGGCGCGAAGCCGTGAACAGGGGGGAACCGGACTCGGCCTGGCCATCGTCAAGCACATTGTCCAACTCCACGGCGGAAGCGTTTCCGTGGAGAGCACTCCCGGAAAAGGGTCTACCTTTTCCTTTACCCTGAAAAAGGCCTGATGTATCAGCAGCCGGCCTGATTCTCTGCAGATGCGCGGATATCCCTTTTTCCCCGCAGCAACGGCCCCCGGCAGGGAAACCAGTGCCGCCGCAAGGCCACCATATGCCACCCATTTGAGTATGGTGAAACCGCTGCGGAAGCGCCAGGGGTCCTTAAGGCCGCCAAAGCCCGCCAATGCCGCCGCAACTGCAATAGCCAGGGCCTGCATAAGCCCGGCGACCGGAATAGAAGAAACTGCCGAACTTTTCCTGTTTTCAACGCTCATTGCTTGCCCTCCCCAAACCGCGCCCGCACCTGTAACGATCGCCACCTTTCCAATGAGATTAAAATTTATTTCTCCAATGTAATGCAGAGTGTAAGCCAGGCTCAGATGCCCGCATGCCCTCTTTAATGAATATTAGCATTACAAGCATAAATGTCTAAGGGAAGGTGGATTTACTTGTTGACATTAAAACAATTGTTTGATACATAAAATTAAAACATCTGTTTTAATTAGCCACACAAAAAGGAGATATTAAGGTGGACGGTAAGCGATTCATACATCTGCGTGATCTGATCGGTTATGATAATCTACGCATTTCAAAGATGTTCAATATAGATGTCGAGGAAGTTGAAGCCTTCTGCATCGGAACAAAACCGATACCCGACATATTGGCGAATGATCTGGAATTGTTTGCTGACTGGTCGTGTGAGCTTTCGCATACGTATACAAAAAAAGAACTGGCAAAAAAGTACCTGAGTCAACCTGATCAAGAGTAAGGGCCCCTTATGTTTCAAAATGCGATTTGCAGGGCTCTAGCTTTGGTTCGCCGGTAAAATCGGCGGGGAGGAATGCAGATGGATAAGGAAAATATTGAAACCCGTACTCGGCTTTTGGAAACCGCCGCCTTGGTATTTGCCGAGCACGGTTTCGCTACGGCAACCATCCGCATGATAGCCGTGCTCGCCCGGGTGAATGTGGCTGCGGTCAATTACCACTTCGGCAGCAAGGATGGCCTTTATCGCGAGGTCCTCCGCCATGTGCGGAGCTTGGCCTATGAAAGGTATCCGACGACCTACGGTCTCAATGCCGAAGCGGCCCCGGAGGAGAGACTCCTCGCCTATGTCCGTTCCTTTCTCCTGCGTGCCATCGGCGAGGAAAGTGTCCCTGGTTTCGGGGTGCTGATGATGCGGGAGATGGTGGAACCGACCAGCGCCCTCGACATGATCGTGGATGAAGGGATACGTTCCCTTTTCGATCAGCTCGTCGAGATCGTGCGGATCCTCATGGGGGAGGAAACCGCCGAGGAGCTGGTGCTGGCCTGCGCCAGAAGCACGATCAGCCAGTGCGTCTTCTACCTCTTTGGCAGGTCCGTAATCAGCCGGATGGACCCTGAACGGAAATTCGACCGCGGGGATATCGAAAAAATTGCCGGCCAGATCACCACCTTTACACTGCACGGGCTGAAGGGTATGGCTGCGGACAAAGCCGGCGGCGGTTGCCCACCGGAAAAAATCAAAAACGGCGGGAAACGGGGAAGGATAGTTAAGATATAATGAGAACTGACAATGGACAACTAAAGGTTCAGGCATGTTCGGGATTGCCTGGGGTATGACAATGAACGCATGGCAAGGGCCTTGAACATAGGTCTGGCGGAAGTGGATGATTTCTGCCCGGGGAGAAAACCGGTGCCCGACAAGGTGGTGGATAATCTGGAATCGTTTGCGGACTGGTCGATGGAGGTCGGGGATGCCAGATCAAAAAAGGAGTTGGCAAAAAAATATCTGGGCGGTCGTTGAAATAGTCATTACGTAGGTATCCGGAGGCAGTCATCCAGACGCCAAAACCGATAAACAAGTGGCTGATAGTTTTCACGGTCATGATCCCGGTATTCATGGAGATCGTCGACACCTCCATAGCCAATGTGGCTCTGCCGCACATGCAGGGGAACCTGAATGCGGGAACAGACGAAGTAACCTGGGTCCTTACATCCTATCTGATAAGCAACGCGGTGATCCTGCCGATGACCGGATGGCTGGCACGTGTTTTCGGGAGGAAAAGGTTCCTTATCACCTGCATCGTCCTGTTTACACTGTCGTCCTTTCTCTGCGGAGCCGCGCCGAACCTTGCCGCGCTCATCTTTTTCAGGATACTGCAGGGCGCGGCAGGGGGAGCGCTGGTCCCCATGAGCCAGGCGATCATGATGGAGACATTCCCCATCCAGGAAAGGGGGATGGCCATGTCCATCTTCGGCATCGGCGCAATGTTCGGTCCTGTTGTCGGCCCCACACTGGGGGGATGGATCACCGACAACCTGAGCTGGCGCTGGATATTCTACATAAACATCCCGGTCGGCATAATCGCCGTGCTGATGGCAAAATATTTCATTTTCGACCCCGCTTATCTGAAAAGGGGAAAGATCCCCATCGACTACTGGGGACTTGCCCTCCTGACCCTGGGAATAGGTTCGCTGCAGGTGGTGCTGGACAAGGGGCAGCAGGATGACTGGTTCAACTCCTCTTTTATCATTGCCTTTTCGATAATCTCCCTGGTCGCGCTTCTCCTTCTCCTTTATGTGGAACTGACCCATGAACATCCGGTCATCAACCTGAGACTGTTCAAGACGGTCTCATTCTCCATTGGTAACTTCATCATGTTCATGGTCGGTTTCTGTCTCTACGGTTCGGTGGTCATGCTCCCCCTCTTCCTTCAGACACTCATGGGGTATTCCGCGACCCAAGCCGGCATGGTAATGGCTCCCGGCGGTTTGGCAACCCTTGTCACCATGCCCTTTGTCGGCGCATACATCCGCCGCCACGACGGCAGGAAGGTAATCCTGGCAGGCCTCCTGCTCGGGGCGCTCTCCATGTATCTCATGCGGGGCTTCACCCTGGAGGCATCCTACTGGGATTTCGTCTGGCCGCGGGTACTGCTTGGCTTGGCACTTGCGTTCATCTTTCCGCCATTGTCGACTTTGACCCTTGCCGGCATCGCCAGGGAACAGATGGGGAATGCCACAGGGATGTACAATCTGCTCAGGAATATCGGCGCAAGCGTAGGAATAGCCATTACCGCCACTTTTCTTGCCCGCTTTGCCCAGTCCTTCCAGACAAACCTCGTCGGCCATATAAACCCTTACAATCCATTTTTGCAAACGAGGCTCGAGCAACTGAAGCAGGCAGCCGTGGCAAAAGGGATGGACGCCGTAACATCACAAAATGCGGCACTGGAGATTATTTACCGGATCGTGCGCAGACAGGCCGGCATCCTGACCTACAACCATATCTTCTGGATTATCGGTCTTGCTTTCCTGGCAACGATTCCGCTACTGCTCCTTTTGCGGAAACCGGGTTATGGGAAAACATAAAATGTTTATGGACTTAAGGCTGATGAGTGTTAAAATTAAATCAACCTTCAACTTTCTTCCTTAACGCCTGATTAATTACTTCGGTTGCATATTTAAATTGAAGTTTGATGTGTATTCTGCTATTACCAGAAAAATCAAATCGATCATTGCTCAGTGAAAGATCTTTCCATCATGTAAGCAGTTAATATCCCAGAAAGGTAAAGGAGAAAACCATGTCAACCCAGGACAAGTGCTGTACAATCGTGCCTTACTTCAAGGTTCCGAGTGCGAATCTCCAGGCATTTAAGAAACTGTGCGAGGCCTTTGTCACGAAGTCGAGCAATGAGCCCAAGTGCCTTTATTACGGCTTCACCTTCGACGGTGACCAAGCCCATTGCCGGGAGGGTTATGCGGACGCCGACGGACTACTGGTACATCTTGAGAATGTCGGCGACCTTCTTCAGGAGGCGCTGAAAATTGCCGAGATCACGCGTCTGGAGGTCCATGGCCCGGAAGGCGAACTGGCTAAACTCCGGGGGCCTCTCGCAGCTTTCAAGCCCCAGTTCTTTACCCTTGAGTTAGGATTCCGCAAATAGGCGACGATCACGGGTGAGGCTCTGGCGCAAGCCAGGCCTCAACCCGTAGGCCTGACAAAGATACATCACTTTTACCTCCCCCCCCGTCAACGAAGAACCCTAAATGCGCGGACGCCGGATGATCCGCATGAGATGACCTTGACCGGCCGGGGCGAGAAGGACTGGATTCTTATGGCTCACACCCCCTGGTGGAGGGGCAGACGCGGTGAATGGTATGTTGTCATTCAGTTTGCCATCTTTCTCCTGATTGCATTCGGGCCGCGCACCTGGCCCGGTTTGCCGGGGTGGGGTTATCCCTTTGTCAGGATCGGAACTCTTACTGGGGGCTGCCTTCTCATTCTGGGTGGCCTTTTCACAGCGGCGGGGTTTTACAGCCTGGGAACGAATCTCACAGTGCTGCCGCGCCCCAGGGAGAACGCGCGGCTGGTCGAGACGGGAGCATACCGGCTGGTGCGCCATCCGATATACGGCGGTCTTGTTTTTGCCGCCTTGGGATGGGGACTCTTGGTGCACGGCTGGCTGACCATCGGCTACGCGATCCTGCTCTGCATCTTCCTTGATCTCAAGGCGCGCCGCGAAGAGCGCTGGCTGCGGGAAAAATTCCCGGAATACGCCGCTTACCAAAAAAGGGTGGCTAGGCTGATCCCCTTTATTCATTGATAAACAAAAAGACTCCGGGGGCTTCCGTGGATAAGAGAAGCGTTTTGCTGCGCAAGTATCTCCACATCATCCTCCCCCTTTTCCTCGCCTCGGTCATTGCCTACCTGGACAGGGTTAACGTTGCCTATGCCGCGTTGACGATGAACAGGGATATGGGGTTTTCCGCCACCGTGTTCGGGATGGGCGCTGGTATCTTCTTCGTCGGCTATATCCTGTTCGAGGTCCCCGGTGCCCTGATCGCCGAGCGATACAGCCCGCGGATCTGGATCGCCCGAATAATGATCAGCTGGGGGATCGTCTGCGGCTTCATGGCATTCATGGGGAGCGAGACGGAGTTCTATATCTGCCGGTTCCTTCTGGGCGCGGCGGAAGCGAGCTTCTATCCGGTGGTCTATGCGGTCGTCATCCCGCGCTGGTTCAACACGGAAGAGAGGCCCAGGGCCATCTCCCTGATGCTCACCTCCCTGCTGATTTCGTCCATTGTCGGTTCGCCGCTGGCAGGGTGGCTTTTGGGGGTAACCCTGGCCGGCCTCAAGGGGTGGCAGGTGCTCTTCCTTCTCGAGGCCATTCCAGCGGTAATTTACGGTATTCTCCTTTTGTTCCTTCTGGTTGACTGGCCGAAAGACGCAAAATGGCTGACAGCGGAGGAAAAGAAGGCGCTGACGAGGAAATACGAGGATGAAGTCGCGGCAAAGAACTCCGCCAGGAGATACACGCTCTGGCAGGCCTTAAGCGATAGGGAGGTGCTGAAGCTCTGCCTGATCTATTTCATGTGGATAACCGGTTTCTGGGGTTTCAACTTCTGGATGCCGACCGTGTTGAAGGCGGTTTCCGGCTGGTCCAACGCTGCTGTCGGCTGGGTGGTGGTGATCCCGATGACCCTGGCGCTGATAGGGTTTATCGTTGTCGGCAATTCATCTTCGCGCACCGGCGAAAAGAGATGGCATGTGGCCAAAACTCCCGGTCAAACCTTTCGCGAACGTCGGAAGACTCTAGCGGCACAGCATCGCCGCAAAGCTCGGCGCTTCCCGGAAGTTCGAAGTAGGGAACATTCACGACCGTGATGGGCGGCCTGGGGTCGCCCTCGCCCCAGCTCCCGGCCCCATAGAACCCGAGCAGCAGCATTGAAACGAGGACCAGAACTCCGAGCCTGCATTTTCTCTCAAGTGGCATCTCTAAACTCCTGCAATATTCCATCAAAATGCCGATATAACGTAAAAAAAAGCTGATATTTGGCAGCAGATCGCTCGCAAATCAAAATAGGATAATCGACGATTTTGCTCAGCGGTTGTATAATAGCAGGCAACTGAAATCCCGGCATGTGATACCCTGTTGACGATATCCTTTTCAACTCGAACCGCAAAGAAGAAGATATGAAGAAATATCTGCTCCATGAAGATCAGCTCAAACAACTCATGGAGAAGACAATCGATCTTTTCCTCGAATACCAGTACAAACGCGGTTATGACGAACCCGGCGCCAGGTCCAGGGCCGTCGCAGACATAATCGGGCTCTCCAAAACCCTTGGAAACAGCCCCTCTCCAAGATCCGAGTGAATGGCGGTCCACTTCCCCGATGAACTACTCTCCCAATTCTTCAGCTCATCCATCCTTGCCAGGAACTGATCGGGCTCCAGGATATCGTTGACCCGCAAATCGGCCCGCTCCTCACCCCCCGGCTTCAGAAAAATGATAGTCGGCACCCCGCTGACACCATACTGGCGAGCCAGGCTTTCCTTTGCCTTATCCCCGCTATGAGTGAAATCCACCCTAATCATAACAAAGTCTTTTGCTGCCCCGATAACTGATCAATCATGAAAGGCAAGCTTGTCCAAGCGCCTGCAAGGCGAGCACCAGTCGGCGTAAAAATCGAGTACTATGGGCCTGCCAGACGCTTTGGCTTCGGCCAGGACGCCCTCCGAAAAGGGTGTCCATTTTACACCTTCGCTCGGCAAGGCATCCCAGATAAGCGCGCACGCAATGCCTATACAGACAATCCCAACGCCCCTTTTTATCCATTTGAACGCAGCGGAACGCCCCACTGTCGAATCTATCCAGCCCAGATGAATCCCCGCTGCCAGAGCGATGGCGCAAAGCAGTCCTACCCCGAGGGAATCAGGCATTATCGGAGCGATGAAATAAGCGGCCGCTCCAATCATTACCCACCCCATGCCCTTCCGGACCCAGAGCATCCATTCACCGGATTTGGGCAGAACCGCTAAACGGCCGGGGAACTGGCCAAAGAAACCCCATTCCCATACTCAGGCTGAAAAAAACCCAAAACCGAAAACAGTAGAATTCTCTTTATTTGCAACCCAGACGATGACCCAGGCTACGAACGGCCCGATGCACGGAGCAGCGACGATGCCCAGAGTCAACCCCATGAAAAGGCTGCCGAAGTAACCGGCGTAATTTCGAGCTGCTGCGTTTGTTAGCGATGCGGGCAGCCGGATCTCCCAGACTCCGAACATGCTGAGAGCGAACACACACATAACCAGGGCAACCAGGACAAGCGTTACGGGATTTTCCAGCAGTGTCCCCAGAAGACGCCCGGAAAGCGCGGCGAACACCCCCAGGCTGGAATTCATTAACGCTATTCCCAAAATATAGAGCAGAGCGTTGATGCAGGTTGAGCCCCGCCCTGCCTTCGGATCACTCGATTTCGCGCTGAAATAAGATATCGTAATGGGAATCAGCGGATAAACACATGGGGTAAGATTGAGGGCCATTCCTTCCATAAAGATCCAGAAAATTGACCAGAACATTCTTAGGCCGACGCCCGCCCGTGCGGCCTGCTCCGCCCCCATGGCCTGCGTAAGCAGCAGAAGACATACAAAGAAAACCGGTAACGCAAGTCCATACCGTCTCAATTGCCCCTCTCTTTCGACACCGTAACGATAATCTGCCTGACCCGGAAGAAGTCCCGATACACGCTCATTGTGCTTTTTCTTTTCTCGCTTCAAACTTCTCTATTCTATAACCGCATCCATGGCGCAGAAAAGTCAAAAAGCACTGCCTCAAACATTTTATCTCTTTTTCACTGAAGGTCTTTTGCCGGGTCGCCGGAAACAACGTCCCGCCGAATCGCAGGGAGTCCAAAATCATGAATGAAGTGAAAGCATGGGGGGCGAAAATCGGGGAGCCGCCGCAAGTTGCGCTAAATGATCTGCCGCAGTTTTAGATTGAAATTCAGCGGGGTAGGCTGATAAAAAATAGTTGTATTCATGGGCTTTCAGCATGCCGTTTCAGTCCGGTTGTTTTTTAGGCGTCTTAATTTAGATGAATCAAGTTCTGTATTAACTTAGTTTCAGAAACGACGAACCGCCCATTTTATCCGCATGAATGCACGGAGGCTTGATTGGACTCGAGAGCCTGAGGATGAATTTGAAAATTGGCATAGTAACCGAATATTATTATCCATTACTGGGAGGCATCTCCGAACACGTTCACAATACAGCCGAGCAGCTTCGAAAAAAAGGCAATAAGGTCACTATAGTCACCTCAAACCTGAACGGCGGCCAAAACGGCGCAGACGCACCGGATATCATAAGAGTGGGACGAAGCGCGTCAATCCTCAGCAACGGATCGATTGCGCATGTTACAGTCGGAAAGCATGTCATCAATGAATTAAACCAGGTCCTGGAGAGTGAGAGATCCGACCTGCTTCACCTTCATTCGCCGCTCGTTCCAACCTTGCCTATGTTTGCCCTGCTCAACGCAAAGTGCCCGACGGTCGGCACCTTCCACACGTATTTCGACAGATGCTTGTGGTACTCACTGCTGAAGAACGCAGTCCAGAAGAAGCTTATAGACAAGCTGGACGGACAGATAGCTATTTCTCGGAGCTGTATTGACGCTCTGGTCCCATTTTTCAAAATAAACGCCAGGGTAATACCGAACGGAGTTGACGTCACCGAATTCAGTCCGGATATACTCAAACTGCCCCAATTCGACGATGGCTGGGAGAACCTGCTGTTCCTTGGAAGGGCTTAACCCGCGAGATGGTTTCTCCTTTATGATGAAAGGCTTTCGAGATAATCAAGTCCAGGTTTTCGGAAGTCAGGCGGATCATCGTCGGAGACGGCCCGCTCAGAAAATACTATAGGCGGCTGGTGCCTGAACGCCTGGTGCGAGACGTTCATCTCGTTGGTCCCGTGCTCGAAGAGCGCAACCGATACTATGCAACATGCGTGGGTTCCCGCTCCCCGCGTTGAAAAAGCCATCCTTCGGGGTTACCCTTCTGGAGGCCATGGCTTCAGGCAAACCGATAATAGCTAAAGACCCAGGAGACCCGGGAGATCCTCAGCGGCGATGAGGGGGTGCTGGTCTCGCCCCGCGACGCGGCGGCCTTTGCCGAAGCGGTCCTGGAAATTCTGCACAACCCTGTGCGCGGACGAGAGAAACTGGGCATTAACGGCAGACAAAAAGCATCACGCTATTCATGGGACAACGTGTCCGATGCGACTTTGGGGTATTATGAGGAAGTTCTAAACGGTTGATGATTCTCAGAATAATTGCGGCCATAACGTTAATTTCCCTGATTCCGGCCTCCGTGGCTGGCCTGCCTTTTAACCATCTTCTCGCTTCTTTTCTGTGCAAAATTATTCTGATCTGGTTTTTGACCCTATCGGTCAGCGAAGCCAGCTCCTTGCCTTCGGCGTCTTCGAGCGTCGCTCGCCGATCTTCGGACCGGTATTCGGAAAGGAGCGCAGGGCCATTACACGGTCGCCCTGACCTTCGATGACGGCCCAAACGAACCATTCACATCTCAAAATACTCGATATTTTGAAAGAGGCGCCAGGTCAGGGCAACTTTCTCTGGTGACAATGGTGTATTGGCCGAGGTTTCCGGGTATGCTCAAAAGGCTTGCAGAGGACGAAAAAAAATTATAGGGTACCACTCTTAGACGCATGGAGCCCCCCCGCCAAAATCGCCTTTCCGGATAGAGGAAGAAATAAAAAAGACCTCCGACATCATCTAAAAGTACACCGGAAAACGGCCGGCTCTTTTTCGCCGCTTCATGGCTGGAGAAATCCCTGGAGGAATGCGATTGCCCGCAAATGCGGCTGCGTTCCCGTTGCATGGACGATTGGGGTATGGGATACCTGATCGCCCCGGAGCCGAAGTCATCGCGCGCAGAACCCTGAAGAGCGTCAATCACGGCTGCGTCATCCTGCTGCATGACGGGCGCGGCGTCGAGGAAGGGGCCGATTTAACTCACCTGGTTGAAGGCGCTGCCCCTGATAATTGATGACCTCAATTGCCGGGTATTTTGGCCCCTGACCCTTTCACGGATGATCAAAACGTCTTTGTGATGAAGTTGCTCAAGCGGCGCGCGTAGGGTCGTTTATTCTGGTCCTTGCTGTATTCGCAATCGTTCTGTCCTTTGCGGATATTAAAAAAATGGCCGATGCGTTCATAGGAATCAAATGGCGCTGGGCCATATCGGTTCCTTTACCGAATCTCTCAAACACATATGTCGAGGGCCTGAGGCTGGCCGTCATACTGCTGCCGGTGAGCGCAAGATTTTAGCTTCCCAACTGCTTTACCTCCGTCCTGGTTGGCATCATGGGTAATATCATGCTACCCCTGCGCTTTGGGGACGGAGCAAGGGCCTGTTATATCGCAAAGACCGAAAGAATAAGCCTGCCGGCTCCTTCTCCGCCCTCGCGGGACCGCATCGCGGATTTTGTGCTTTTTCGCCTTGATGGCGATCACAGCAGTCCTCTACCCCTTTCCGCCATTATCAAGACCGGCCTGAACGCCGGTTTCATCTTTGCCGTGACTATCGCGGCAATCTTTCCTGGCAGGCATTGGCAGCCATCTGGGGCGCAACTCCCTCCGCAGATACCCCGCACTCTCCTCTTACGGAGGTGGAAGAAAGTTGTTATCTGAAGTCAGGATACGAGTGTGCCTTCGATGCAGCGGCGGGGCGCAACCTGCTCGAGGTGCAGTGGGCGATTCAGCCGCGGTTTTACGCGGTAGATTTTGATGTGGAAGGCCTGTTCCAGCGGGCGGTTACGGTCTCGGTTGCAGGTCATGCGATGAAGACGCCGTGCGCTGAAGATTTGTTTCTGATTCTTGCACTTCACGCCGCCAAACATGTCTGGGGACGCCTGATCTGGCTTTGCGATCTGGATCGCATCATGAAGCTGCCAGGGTTGAATTGGGATGGAATCGCTGCGCAAGCGACCAGCATGGGTATCGTCCGCATCTTGCGCGTGACGATGCTTCTGGCAACCGATGTGCTAGGCACCGCAATTCCACAGACGGCGGAGTCCTCTTTGCCGAGGGACTTGGGTGCCAGAGCGCTTGCGAAAGAGATCGGCAGTCATGTTGCTGCCGAGCAGGTCTTCGACGTGGAGTCAGTGGATTATTTTCGTTTGATGCTGCGACTGCGAGAACGGCGGTTAGACCGGGTTCGATTCATTAGCCGGCTCGCGCTCACTCCCGGACCGAACGAATGGGCAGCGGTGCGTTTGCCGAAACCATTGTTTCCGTTATACCGAGTCGTCCGGCTATCGCGCCTGGCGGCTAGGCTGGTTGGTGCGGGCTCTCAGGCCTCTTCGACAGCGATGTGAGTCCAGTCTCGCAGATAAAGAGCGTACATCGCCGCACACCCGAGGAGCGGCACGAATATCCCCGCCTTGAGAGTGCCAAATCGGTTCGAGGAGATGCCCGCGATCCAAGGAAGAAGCCCGCCGCCGATGTTGGACAACACGAACAAGAAAGAACCTATTACTGACGACGCGGAGCCAAATCCTCTGGACAAGAGCGAGATTGTGGTGGGATACACCGAGGAAAGTCCAAACCCGGCGGCGCAGGCGCTGGAAACGACTCCGCCGAGCCCGTTAGAGAACACCAGTCCTAACGTTCCTGCACAAGCGAGAAGCAATCCGGCCTGAGCCAATCTGATCTCGCCGATGTTTCGCAATAAGAGAGGAGCGATCCACCGGCCGAGCATCATCGCTGCATAAAAAAAAGAGGGAGTCATCACCGACATGGCTGGGGATAAGGTACCGAGGCTTTTCGCATAGGACGCGACCCATCCGCCGAAGCCATTTTCGGCGCCGACGTAAAAGAAAAACAGTGCGGCCAGAACGAGAAAAAGATTGAGCCTCTCGCGGATAAGGGGAACAATCTTGGATCGAATCAGAACAATAAATTTGATGTCCGTACTAGAGGGTGGTTCTGGTTCTACGATACCCGCCGGCATGATCGCGATTCCGATTGCGACCAGCAGCGAAAAGCCGGAAACGAAAGCAAGAAACAACGGGATCCGATGACTCTTGGCGGCAACGGCCACGAGGAAGGGGCAGGATACGGCGCCCGCACTCCAGAAGAAGTTGAGAAGATTCAGAGTCGCGCTTCGGCGACCGGGATTTGCAGCGGCTACGAGCAGATTCGCCGCTGGAACGGCAAGTCCCAAACCTGCTCCATACGCTCCAATGCAAAGCATACCCAATGCTTTCGGACCGACCAGCAGCAGGGAGACACCGGCTGCGATCAGCAGAAGTCCAGTCTTGATTGCGAAGCGAAATCCCCAGCGGGAAGCCACCATCCCGGAGATCCCGACCGCGCAGGTGGAGGCCACGTATTGCACGGGGAAGAGTGCACCTGCCTGCGAATAGTTAAGGGACCAGCGAGCGGAGAGGGTCGGCAACATGGGTCCGAGGAGGACGGTCGCGATACCGACAGGGAGGAAGCACACGTATGCCGCCCACG
This sequence comes from uncultured Acidobacteriota bacterium, assembly GCA_963765015.1. Classification (GTDB taxonomy): domain Bacteria; phylum Acidobacteriota; class Terriglobia; order Terriglobales; family Acidobacteriaceae; genus Sulfotelmatobacter. The sequence goes on from CAVXVD010000133.1 coordinate 26,116, forward strand.
TGAGAGCTTTTGCCGAAGGGATTGGAGTGTCGGAGGCGGCCATGAATGGTTGTGGGCGGAGCTTGCCTTACACCGCTGCTTGGATGCTAGCAGGAGCCGGGTGCTTGCGCAGTCGATTCCCGAACCACGAGTTCGGGCTCGATCGCGATCTCGGCCGGATATTCCTTCTTGCCTTCGATTCGCTCAAGCAGGCTTTGCGCTGCTACCTCGCCCATCCGGTTCAGCGGCTGTCGGACGGTGGTCAAGCTGGGAGTGTGAAAGGCTGCGCCCGGAATATCGTCGAAACCCATCACCGATATGTCTTGAGGGACGCGCAGGCCTTGCTCTTGCAAAGCGCGAATCGCGCCGATTGCCGAAATATCGTTATAGGCAAACAGCGCGGTAAACGGCTTGCGGCGGGCGAGCAGTTGCTTGGTGAAGGGATAACCCAGCATGGGGGTAGGGTCGTCGGTGTCGATCTGCACGACCAATTCAGGGTCGATGTTCAGTCCGATCATTTCCGCCACATGGCAGATTGCATCCCAGCGATCCTGGGAATCGGAACTGATGGGGTTGCCCTTCATAAATGCGACGCGCTCGTGGCGGAGATCCTTCAGGTGGTTTAAAGCCAAAACTGCCGCCCGTTCGTGATCGAGGACAATATTGGTGACGCCCTTGAGTTTCTTATGACCGGCGACGGCGACGGTAGGCAGCATGGGCGCTTCGTTGACCGTCGTGTCCACGGTGATAATGCCTTCGACGCCGCGCTCCGACAATAATTGTGAATATCGATTCAACAGTAAGGGGTCATGGCGATGCACGACGGTCAGGAAGAAATAGTCCTTTTTCCGCAAGTATTGCTCGATCCCGCTAATGATGGGAGAGCTGTAGGAGTCGCCGATCTCTTCCGCGATAACCCCGATGGTGTAAGTACGTTTGTTGCGCAGGGTACGGGCGAAAAAGTTTGGGCGATAGTTCAGTTCCTGGGCAGCCGCGCGAATTCGGTTCTTAGTCTCTTGCGGGATGGAACGAGCCGAGGGCGAATCGTTGAGAACGGCGGAAACTGTGCCCGGGGTCAGGCCCAAATGTTGCGCAACTGCCTTGAGAGTAATAACCTCCGGTTTTTGGCCGGGTTTCTTTACTTGCACCATGATCGTTTAAATCGGATTAATTGGACTCCTACGCAAAATGATCCTATCAAAAGGTGCGGATGTCCGTGACTGCACGCACGCCTGCTGCGAATGCGGCGGACATGTCTGTATGTCCCATCATGCTCGAACGCCGCGCTCGCTATTTGGCCTCGAGCCGCTGAGGGCGTAGAAAAGAATGTACAGATAGCAGAATATAGCGATTACAAGGGCATAATGAATGCCTTGGCCCCAGCTCAGTCCGCCCTGAATCATCGTTGGGTAGTCTGCGTGATTAATAGCGTCAGCAACCTTGCCAACGACCCACGGTATCACCGCCCCGCCCACAATTGCCGTGTTCAAGATGCCGGATCCATCCCCGGTGAGCGGCCCTAACTCAGCGATACCACTGGTAAAGATGCAGGGGAACATAATCGAATTGAACAGGCCTACGGAAAGTATGGACCACATCGCGACAGCGCCACTGCTGGCTGCCGAAATTGTTACAAGCAGCGCTGTCATAATGGCGCAGAACGCAAGCACTCGAGAAGTCCTTATCTTCTGGAGAACCGCCGATCCAATGAATCGGCCAACCATCGCGCCGAGCCAGTAGATAGATATGTATCGTGCCGCAACCGCCTTTGCTGCGAGATAACGCGCCGCGGGCTCGGCAACATTCGAGGCGAAATGGCCGATGTTGTCGAGCGCGAGATAGTTGGATATCGAGCTCCCTATCGCAACCTCAGCGCCAACGTACACGAAGATTCCGATCGCGCCAAAAACGAGGTTCGGGTGCTTCCAAACGGAATCGTCGAGTTTCTGACCGGCCTTGTGCTCCGCGGCTTCCATTCTTGGAAGTTTGAAAACGGCGAATAGTATGGCCAGCAGAACAAGGACGATCGCAAAGAAATAAACATAAAGTTTCACCACGGCGTCTTGCGACGCGCTTTGGGCCGCCGCGCTGACCGACTCTTTCAGGATCAGCTTCGCCCCCACCCAGGGGAACACCGCAGTTCCAAGAGAGTTAAAGGCTTGGGTTAGAACCAACCGACTGGAGGCGGTTTGTGGTCGACCTAGCACTGCTACATAGGGGTTCGCCGCGACCTGCAGCACAGTTATACCAGCTGCGAGGATCAACAAAGCCGTCAAGAAAAAAGGAAACGACGGGATTTTTGCAGCAGGGTAAACCAAGAGACACGCTGCCACCATGGTACTCAAGCCTACGATGATTGCCCGCTTGTACCCGATCCAGTCAATGATCCTGGCCGCCGGAATGGAGAAAATGAAATAAGCAAGGAAAAACGCCGTCTGAATCAGGAAGCTCTCAGCCAAGTTCAAACTGAAAACATTTTGCGCGAACGGAATCAATACGTCGTTGAGAGATGTGAGCGATCCCCAAATGAAGAATAGCGTCGTCAGCACAGCCAGAGCTGCGCCATAACTTTGCCCATTGCCAGGGGCGGCGGTCGATGTAGAGGTATTCGGTGAGGCGAAGGCCATGAGTTCGTGATCCCCTCGGACGAATCCGTAAACGCCGTCATCATACATCGGCGGGCCCAATTTTTGCTCAATTTCTTTGCTTGACCACCGAGTCTCAGCCTCTACAAAATCGTTTCTCTAACTTGACATCCTTTGCAGCTTGCCAGACACTGCACTGGTTTCCAGGAGTCTTGTTTTTTCAAGGCACTCTTATGCGCAAGCTGCTGATTCTGGCATTCGTTCCGCTTCTCACCCTTGCGGTTCCGCATCTCATTTTCGGCCAAGCCGCCACGTCCGGAGTCGTCGTATTCAGCCAGGCCGGTTTTCCCGCCGCCGACACAGCCAGTGCTGCGTTACAGCAGATCGGAGAGATGTTTCCCGAAGCGAAGCTGGCTGCGGTGGATCAACTTCGAGAATCCCTGACGGCGTCATCCACTCGTCTGCTGGTACTTCCCTACGGTTCAGCATTTCCCGAACAGGCGTGGCCCGAGATTAAAGGTTTTCTGGATCGGGGAGGAAATCTCTTAGTCCTAGGGGGAAGACCTTTCACTCGTGCCGCATATCTCGATTCGACAGGCTGGCATCTCCGCGACTACGGCGTGCGTTTCATTCGGCCGCTGATGATTGACCAGTACCAGGAAACCCCGGGGTCAGACGGGATGCAGTTTCTACCAAATCCGGAGTCGACTCTGCAGCTTCGCCCCTTCGCCTGGAAGCGCGCCTATAGCCCTGTGATTCGGTTGAGCGCGGTCGATTTGTACCATCGAGATGGCTCGACTGGATCCATCGACGCCCGCCTCGACGCTCTCGCCTGGGGAACGCAGAACGGGCGCAAGCTATCAGCTCCCGTGATCCAGGTCGACCACTATCGAAACGGGTTCGACGGTGGACGGTGGATTTTTGTGAACGCCGAGCTTTCGGGAGAGTTCTTCCAGAATGCCAGCCTGATGCAAGCCCTTGTGGACCGGGCTATGCGGGGTGCGGAGGAGTTCACCGTACGCCCTGTGATTCCGCTCTATGTTCACGGCGAGCCGATCGAACTGGAAGTGCGCTGGCACTCAGATTCTGTGGCTACGGCTCTTTCGGTGAGGGTTACGACCTTCCCCGAATCTCAGCCATCAGAGCGCAAAACAATGACCGCCGCTCTACCCGCCGATGAGCCTATCGTTCTTCCCTCACCAGAAGGCAAGGGACTCTTCGTTGTCGAAGCGCAGTTGCTGGAAGGCGATCGCGTGCGCGCAATCTATCATTCTGCGTTCTGGATCCGCGATGAAGCCTTTCTCCGCTCCGGTCCCCGCCTCTCTGTGAACCACAACTATTTCGAGCTCGACGGTCATCCGTTGGCCGTGGTCGGGACGACCTATATGTCGAGCGAGGTACAACGGCTCTATTTTGAGCATCCGAATGTGTTTGTGTGGAACGAGGACCTGGGGCAAATTCACGACGCGGGATTAAACATGATCCGCACCGGCTGGTGGACGGGCTGGGACAAATTCTGCGACGAGGATGGGCAGCCGTACGAGCGCACTCTTCGAACCCTGGAAGCCTACCTGATGACCGCTCGCAAGTATGACCTGCCGGTGCAGTTCAATTTCTTTGCCTTTCTGCCGGACGTTCTGGGCGGCACGAATGCATTTCTGGATCCTCAAGCAGTCCGCCGGCAAAAGAATTTAATCGCTGCGGTAGCTGGGCGATTCCACGACGTTCCCTATCTGGCATGGGATCTGATCAATGAACCAAGCTTTTCGCAACATCTGTGGCAGACGCGGCCGAATGGAGATGCGATCGAACTGGCAGAATGGAACGGCTGGCTGAATGCTCGCTATCCCGACCGAGCCAAACTCGCGTCCCTGTGGAACGTTCCTGTTGGCTCGATCGCCGGAACGATCTCTCTTCCCGGGATGGATGAGTTTTTGCCGCGCGGGGTCTATACCGGCACGAATTCGTTGAGGGTCAACGATTATTTTCTCTTTGCGCAGGAATCGTTCTCCAAATGGACTCAGGCCATGCACGAGACGATTCGCGCAGCCGGATCCGAGCAGCTTGTCACCGTCGGGCAGGACGAAGGGGGAATTCAGGATCGGCTCTCTCCGGCATTCTGGGGCCACTCCGTTGATTTCACAACGAATCATTCCTGGTGGCTGGATGACCAGATTCTGTGGGATTCCCTTGCTGCCAAGCAGCCCGGCGAAGCGATGCTGATCCAGGAGACTGGCCTGCAGCGGCAACTCAATTTGGACGAAGTGGCGAGGCGTACTCCCGAAAACGAGGCGGCGCTCCTGGAACGGAAGATTGCCGCTGCCTTTATCCAGGGAGCCGGCGCGATCGAATGGCTCTGGAATACGAACTCCGTGATGACTGAAAGCAATGAGACGCCGATCGGTGCAGTGCGAACCGACTTTACCGAAAAGCCGGAAGCGTCGTTGTTGCGGGCGTTCGCTCGATTCGCACCTGCGCTGGAGGATCATCTTCATGATCCGCAACTGCCAGACATAGCCATCATCACTTCTCAAGCGGCGCAATATTCGGCGATCGGAGATCTTCAATTGCAGGCCCAGCAAAGAGCCGTGCGCGCTCTGGCGTACTCCGTCCACTTGCCCGGCTACATGGTCGCTGAGAATCAAATTGGGAAGATGGGTTCGCCGAAACTTGCCATTTTGCCTTCCCCGCAAGCGTTGAGCGATCCAGCGTGGACCGCTCTCCTGAGGTATGTTGATGCCGGTGGAAACCTCCTCATCACTGGGCCGGTGGATCGGGATGAACACTGGCGAATTATTCACCGAGCGATGGAGGTCGGTATCAGCGGGCATGTTGAACCGCTGGTTTATCACGACGCCGAGATCCGTCTGGGGAACCGTGCGACCCCGTTGGCGTTTGGCCAGCAACAGCAGATTTGGCTGGATACCCTGCGATTCGATGATGGAAGTACGTTTAAGGAGGTCCCCCATGCCAAAGGGCGGATTTTCTGGGCCGCGTATCCGGTAGAACTATCCGAAGACTTGCAATCCACATCTGATCTCTATTCGTACGTGGCCGGCCGGTTGAACATCACTCCAATGTTCAGCGCTCACATAGCCTTGCCTTCGGGAATTCTGGTATTTCCGACCGTCTTGGCGGACTCCGTTCTCTACGTCATGGTCTCTGACTCCGCAACTGACGTGGCGATCAATATTCGGGACTTGGCGACGGGCGTACCGCTTAGTCTTTCACTGGCTTCGCAGCATGCGGCTATCGCGGTGATTGGCAAGAACGAAAGGAAGATCGTAGCAAAGTATGGTTTTTGAAGTCGCTGCGACCGGATGATTGCAGGAAATACCCGATTGTATCCTTGCGATAGGTATTAGAATGTTTGAGCTTGGCCGCAGAAAATCCAGTCTCGCCCGGCGTCCAGCGGCCGCGGGTTGAGCCGATTCCCGGCCGCCGATTCCGCAGATGGCGGTGGGTCCTCTTCAGCACGATCGCCATCCTTTGCCTGGGAGCCGTCTGCGTTCGGATCGCGATTGTCCGCGCACAGCCGATCCTGCGAACCCGGGTCATCGAGACGCTCTCGACTCGCTTCAAGAGCCGTGTTGAACTCAGCGAGTTTCACGTTTGGATTGCGAACGGCATCCACGTGGACGGTAGGGGACTGAAGATTTTTGGTGCTACCGATCCCAACCTTTGGGAAACCGGAATGCAACCGCTTCTGGAAATCGGCCAGTTCCGTTTTCAAACCGCGTTGCGCAGCTTGTTTCGTGAGCCGATGAAGGTAGACACAATCTACGTCAGCGGCCTTACGATTAATGTTCCGCCGAAGAGCGATCGTAGTGAAATGGGCGACCTGCGCCGTAAAGGCGGAAGAATGACAATAGCGGTGGACCGTTTTGTGTGCACGGGTACAAAACTCATCATCAACACTGCGCGATCAGACAAACCACCGCTTGAGTTCGACATCAGCGAATTGCGAATGAAGGACATCGGTCCGGGGCAACCGCTTCGTTTCGAAGCGACGCTGGTCAATCCTAAGCCAACCGGGGACATCCATTCGGTCGGTGAGTTTGGGCCGTTGAATGAAATGAGCCCCCGCGATTCCGCTGTTGCCGGGGATTATTCGTTTACCAATGCCGATCTCGGGACACTTAAGGGAATTGGCGGGATCCTATCGTCTACTGGGAAATATTCTGGAACGTTGGGCCGCATCGAAGTCGATGGAGCAACGGATACACCCGATTTTCGTATCGCTGTCAGCGGGCACCTCGTCCCACTACACACTGACTTTCACGCGATCGTAGACGGCACAGACGGGGATACCTATCTTGACCCTGTCAAAGTCCGGGTGCTGCGTTCCTCTTTCACCGCCAGAGGAAAGGTGGTCCGGACCAGGAATCCGCATGGCCATGATATTGAATTGGATGTTGTGCTGGGGCAAGCCAACATTGAAGACTTGCTGAAACTGGGCGTGAAGACAGACCCCCCGGTTATGCGTGGGGCCGTGGAAATGAAGACTCACATGAGTTTGCCCTCTGGTCCGGCCGACATCGCTGATCGGTTGAAACTCAATGGAAGTTTCCACATCCCGGGGGCTTATTTCGACAACGAGAAAGTTCAAACACAGATCGATGCCTTAAGCCTGAGGAGTCGAGGAGAGCCCAAGTTGGTGAGTGAGGCAAGCGAGAGGACCGTCCCCTCGGACCTGCAGGGCAAATTCGAGCTACGGAGTGGACTGCTGACGTTCTCGTTCTTACACTTCCAGGTTCCCGGCACACAAGCCGATATGAAGGGCCAGTACAGTCTCGACGGCAGCACTTTCGATTTTCACGGTGTCTTGAAACTGGATGCCAAGCTTTCGCAAATGACCACGGGATGGAAATCCATTCTGCTAAAGCCGGTCGATCCGTTCTTCCACAAACAAGGAGTTGGTGCGGAGATCCCATTCAAGATTGACGGTACACGCGAGGCCCCTCACTTCGGACTCGACTTCCACCGTAAGAGTGAGCAGCCGCTGGACGGCCACGGCGAAGCCGCGGCGGCACATCCCCGATAGCAGCACGAGTTGGACCTTCTTCATACAGCATCCGGGGTATTGTTTACCGTTGGGGATGAAAATAGTTTTCAAACTAAAGGCCCAGTGAGTGACGCTCCGCTCCGTCGCTGGAAATTCAGCAAAGGAGGAACATAATGCGAAAAGATTCATTGCGGCAGCTCTACGTCGATGAATTGAGGGATCTCTACAGTGCCGAGACCCAATTAGTGAAAGCCCTGCCTAAAATGGCGAAAGCCTCATCGAGCGCCGAGTTGCGACGGGCGTTTGAAGAGCATTTACGCCAGACATCTGAGCAGGTTTCCAGGTTGGAACAGATCTTCGAAATGTTAGGAGAGAAGGCCACTGGGAAGAAGTGTCTTGGGATGGAAGGCCTGGTAAAAGAAGGATCTGAAACGATGCAGGAGGAGTACAACGATGCGGTGAAGGATGCCGCGATCATTGGCGCTGCTCAGAGGGTAGAGCACTATGAAATCGCGGGCTACGGTACGGTCCGCGCTTTCGCTGAGCGTCTCGGCGAACATGAGCACATTTCCCTCATCGAAGAGACGCTAGAGGAAGAAAAGCAAGCGGATGAAAAGCTGACCCGGTTGGCCGAGGAAATCAATTCGGAGGCGGGGCAGGGACAAGAAGAACAGGAAGCAGGAAGCCGGGAGTCCAAAGCGGGCAAAAACTCGCGGCGCGCGGCATAGCGGTGTGGAAGGGCGCATACGCGCCCTTCCAGCCCTCTACCCAGAGCCTCACGGCTGTGAAAAATACGGAAATCACCCTATAGGACGCCCAGTCGGCTGCGTATACCTTCCTTGATGTAGTAGCAGAAGTGCCCTTGGTTGCCTGCAAGATCCTAGTCGAAAACCTAAGGATTGTTACCATGAAAAAGCGTTCTCTCGGGAATGGCACGGACTCCACTGTCGGCTGGCACGCGCTGTACCAGGCAGCCTTGTTTGAAAATGACAGGGCTTTGATCCCGGATCGGATCGCAAAAGCGGAGCAGGCTATCCTCGCTCGCGTCAAAGAATTGTTCGTCGTTCATAGCGATCATATCGAAGAGGACCAGATTCTCGACGATGCTCTCTACGCATTGCGGGCTCTCCGGAATTGCTTTTCCAGCGAGGCGACTGAGGCGAATGCCGCGTAGGTTCGACCGCGATCACGGTGTATTGCGTTTCGCGTCTCAGAAATTCTAGGCAAAGCAACGGCGTTTGTTGGGGGCAACGCTGTATTGTCGCGTGAGGAGACAAACCTTACAGTGCTGAAAGAACGCGATTAGCGAATCCGAGAAAGTCGAGCGTTGCCTTTCCATGATTAACAAGAACTCAGCATCCTCCCTTCCTGTCGCCAGGAATCTCAAGCGCTCGTTCGAGACCGCAGTGCGGGATATCTACGAGGCAGGTCGTACCGGTAAAGTTTCGAACTATCGCACTCCGATCGTGCAACGAGCGGGCCGGGCCGTTTCTAAATCCAGCGTCAGCGAAGAGAAGCGCGCCTTGTCCGATGCGGCGAGGGCGCTGGCTCAGTTATGGAAGGTTTCTCCGACCGCCGGCCGCTGATGTGGGGGAAATTCGAAAGGAAATCCCGCGATCGCTATGGGTGTAGAGGGATGGAGCGGGGGCTCACTTTCCGATGCGGTTCTCTTGCGGAGGGTTACGATTGCCGCGAAAAGAACTGTGGCGACGAATAGTGGAACCGCAATGGTTGCCATGATTCGTCGCATTTATAATTCCCTGCGATCACAGCGCAAGTGAGATGCATCGGAAATCGCGGACGTCTACGATTCAGTTTCGAAATGTGATCGATGTCGTTTACCGGAGTGGAAAGTGCGCTCCGAGACCCTTGCCGGGCGGTCGGAGCGCTACCGTTGCATTACTAGACGGCCTTTCGCAGGGTCTCCGCACTCTCTGACCCGCGCTTTACAGCGGATCCACCGGAGCAAGTATTGCAAGCCGCGACTGCCTCTTTCCGACGTTCGCGGAGCCGGCTTTGAAATGTATCCCAGCGGCCACCGATCCCCACGGCACTGTTGCTGATCACGACCGAGTCGTCCCCAGCAGCCACCGCTCGCTCAGTAGGTGAATCGGCAGCGTCCAGGTCCGCGCGGCTGGCTCCGGTCGATATGGGTTCTTTCCTGGGCGCCACGGGCACGCCATGCGCTTCAGCAGCAGCGCGTTCGGAGGCGACATTGCCGGACATCTGTTGGGGGGTCGGAGTGATGTTGCGATCTGTCCCGACGCGATGCATCACCGGATCGCTCAGCCACTTCGATCGATAACGGTCCTCATAGCCAGCCCAGTCGCTATCCGAAGCGAGATCCGATTCATTGTAAGGTGGAAAACTCTCGACTTGGTCCCTGGTCAAGTCTGTTTCGAAATCATTTTCGTGTTTTGCGGATGCCCTCAACCTTTCGGTAGGCACGAGGAATTTCTTGGTTTTGAGCCAGCCGCCCGTATCGACCACCACGTAACGGATGTTCGCGGTGGAATGATCGAAGATCACATCGTCAATCTTCCCCAGTTTTTCGTCGTTTAAACCATAGAGATGAGCGCCACGAATATCTTCAGTTGCTTCCGCGACGGGAGCGTCTTTCAGGATGCCGTAATGTGCCATGTCGTAACCTCCTTCGTATTTCTGGTCTTCGCCAGAGATTGTTCGCTGCGGGCATTCAGGCGAGTATCGGGGTTGCGGAGGATCACAAACAATCGGCGGTTCACTGTAGGTGGAAGAACACGGAAACCAGAGACTGAGCTCATATCTGTCCTGGGTCTTCGGGGTCCGGCTCGCGCACTGGCACATCAGGATTCTCGGGAGGGTCGATCGGGTCTTGCATCGGAGGAGGCGCCGGCTCAGAAGGAATTCGGAGGAAATACGCCTGGCTGTAATCGATCTCTGGTTGCATGACGAGTCAGATGCGGCAGGAACCAGAAGGGAAGCCGCCATCTATGAGTTACGCTGCTCGCGACCGACCAGTGCGTTCCGCCATCGGAATCTCATGATCCGCACCTTCAACCTCCATTTCCTTCTGCAACGCCTAATTCGGAAGATACAAAAGGGCGGACCCATAAAGGATCCGCCCTTCTCAGGTTTCTTTCAGTCCACATCCTACGAACGCGGGGAAGTGCTGCTGCCGCTGGCTGACGGAGGGCATGGCGTGCCGGGAGTCGGGCTCATGCCCGAGCTGTTCGAGCTCCCATTACTTGCCGTGCCGTTGCCAGAAGTGGAAGGCGAGGGACTTGACGGGCTGCCCGTCGACCCTGAGGCGGAACTGTTTGGCGAACCCGGCAAGGTGCCACACGGACCACTGGTGGAATTCCCCGAACTGTTCGGGTTGTTCGGATTTGCGGATGGTGAAGTGCTTCCGGGTGTCGTGGTCGATCCAGGGGTGGAAGATCGAGGAGTCGCGGAACCGGGAGTCGTGGTGTTCGGAGTGCCATTAGGTGAAGGCGAGCCAGGCGTTGTTTGGGGAGTTCCAGCCGGCGGAGTCGCAGTTCCGGCGGGCGGCGTTGCGGTGCTCGCAGGAGGCGTCGCGGTCCCCGCAGGTGGAGTTGCCGCGCCAGGTGTCGAGCTCTGCCCCGCGGTGCCAGAACCACCGGCAGGCGCCGCTCCGCCTGCCGGTGCGCTCTGCGCAACGACCCAGCCTGTGCAACACAAGATTACAGATAGCAATGCAAGTTTCGTCATCGACATTTCTCATCTCCCGGCGATTAATTTCAGTTTCAACGAACCAAAGTCATCTGGCCGCAGCTTTCGAATTCAAAAGAAAGTATGGGGAGTTTGGGATGCACAAGATATCGGGCTTATGCCTTAGTTTCGAGAAGTGACATGGGGAGTCGAGGTCGTCGGTCCCACCAGAGGTTTCGTTTAGTGAGAAGCGCTCAAAGCGAGATAAATAAATCCCACGATGGAAACGGCGATCAATAAGTAAGGCCACCATTCGAACGCGCGTCGGGCGAGAGACACATCCGGTGGCGACGAGGATGCGGGGGACTGCATGGCTTCAACCTCTCTTAAAGAAGACTGAATTACAGCGAAGGCCTCAGAAATATTCGAATGCCATTAGAGCTGGCGTAATGAAGGCGAGCAATCAGGGAGATCCTGTAATCGATTCGAGTCTGGACGCGGTGCGGGGCCCGCATCGTGTCCGCGGCTTGAGAAGACGACGATAGCAGGAGCGCCGCCAATGTAATGGCAGCTGCAACGATCAGGCGTGTCAAAAAATCGTTCATCGAAGTGCTTTCACTAAAGAGAAAATGGAAATCAAAAACACTCCCGAGGAAATTGGTCTGGACTAAGTCCCGACTACGGACGCAACTTTGATTGTTTTCCCGTTGAGACTTCCAACGATCCGCGCACGCTGGCCGGCGAGCTGTTTCAGAGCATACGAGTCACCGTCGAGCAGATAGGACGAATCGGCATTGACCAAGGCGAACGTCGCTCCGTCGTGAACGCAAACGCGGACACAAACAGCGGCTGTTTTTCCGAGTGTCGAGGAATGCTTTGCCCCGCAGCGAGAGCATGTCACCATACCCTCGTAGGTTTGGCCGGTTGCTGCCGTTTCTGCAGACATCCGAACCGCTTGGCTCACGGCGGCAACAGCGGCTGTTCCCAAACTGGCCAACAGGACCGCGAGCGCGAAGGCTATCGCCGATCCCAGTATCACAATCTCAATCCAGATACGGTGCGTCTTCACGACAATTATCCTCCGGCGAACGCAACACGATGGATGCCTCACCCACCAAAACGGTTGGCAAGAACCACCTGTGCAAGTAAGACGCCAATCTGATTACGGCAAAGAGGCGGGATTCATTGGGATTCAAGGAACGATTTCAAGATGAAGATCCGCTCAACAGGTGAAGAATGCACGCGGGCGGTAAAAAACTGCTCAACGCGGGGAACATAAATACTGGAGATTGCGGTCTTTGAATTAGGCGACTGCTGCGTTGGCTTTGGTTGCATGCAGACTTGCGGCTTCCCTTGCTCCAGCGCGCCAAAGCAAATCGAGAGCACCCTCAGCTTTAGTGTTCTCACGACAGGAAACATAAACGAGTGCGCCCACATCGCAAAGCTGGTGACCCAATCTCTTCGCGTCTTCTTGGGAGAAACCGAGCCCGAGTAAAGTGCGAGATCCTCGGGAGAGCGTGGGGAAGTTCTGGTCCATCAGTACGGCCTGGAAGAAGACCTGTGAGCGTATGAAGAAACCGACCGTAGGAATGACCACGGCACCAAACTCTGAAAACCACCCGATCAAGCGAGCGCTCTTAGAACTCTTCGCGGCTCCCGCGTCGAAGACGCTTGCGTCGCTGACAACCTCCGCGTCAGGGTGGGCCGGAGAAAGCACCATGCAGATGTCCTCCTTGTTGAAGCCAGCCTGATTCAGGGCAAAGACCACATCAGGCAATGCTACATTTCGGGGATACATTCCGTACGCGGCTGTTCCACTTGGATTCATTATGGATTCTCCGGTCAGCATCGCGGAAAAGGAAGAGCTTCCTTCTACAGCACGAGTGTGGGACGATACTTCACCATACGAAGTTTCTAGAACGTTGCCACTAGGGTGAATCGTGTAGGCAAGAAAAACTTCCAAGACCCATGTCCGCGCTTTGTCTGATGGTTCTGAGGTCTGTTTTGAACAAAGATGAATTGTCGCCTGAAGACGAATGCGGCTTAAATTCTCCGATCCGCGGCCGCTGGCGATCCGCTGCGACAAAGGGCCGGAGCTGACGAGCCGGCATTTTCTGGCGTGGTGCGTAGAGCGGCAGATCGAGTCGATGCACATCCAGCCGGGGAAGCCGACCCAGAACGCGCGGGTGGAGAGCTTCCACGGGCGCCTGCGGGAAGAATGTTTGACGGTGAGCTGGTTCCAGAATCTCTTCGATGCACGGCGGAAGATCGCGGCGTGGAGGATCGAGTACAACGAGGAACGTCCCCACAGCAGTTTGGGATACAAAACACCGAAGGAGTTTGCAGCGCAGGCCGCAAGCTTCTACACAGCTGAGCGAGAGGCGACGGACTCAAACGCCGTCCCTTGCCCCTCGCGCTCCCCCATCCCGGCTCAACCCCGAGATGGAGCAACAGAAAGTTGTCGTATTCTTACGTGAACGAAAGCAGGGGCAGGTCAAGACTATGAAATCAATTCGATCTTCACAATCCGAATGGTATTGCTGTCGGCATCGAGATTACCGATGACCTTGACATTCTGGTTCTCGTATTGCTTAACATCGTTCTGTTCATACAGTTGATAGGTCGTATTTGCAGCGACCCTAAGAACAAACTTGCCGCCGTCCCTTATGATTTTCCCGGTAAACGACTGTGTAGGCGTTTGCTGATTTTGAGGATCGGCCGGCGGCTTGGCTTGCTGATCCTGTCCCTGATCGGGCTGCGGTATCGGAGCGTCGCGGGGCGGAAGAGGTTGAGGCGCAGGCTGCGGTTTCTGCAGATTTGACCAGGCAATCAGTTGCTGGGTTGCGAACGCGTCCTCGGGAACGGGTGGAGGGCTTATCTTCGGCTCCTGCGAAAGTGCGAGCGAAGTTACTGTTAGCAAGAAACCAGCGAGAATCGTCGTTCGATCCATAAGTCATGACTCCCGAAAGACGAAGCAGCTGGTAAACCCTGTCGACGAACTGCCTGCCATCAATCTGTTTATTGGTGGCGCTTTGTTTCCTGAGCTACTGGCGCACTGCGATGACGCTTATACACGACTGTTAATACTTCTTACCCTCGCCATTCGCAGAGATCCATAAGGGGTTCTCTGTACGAGGTACCAACAGGACCCGGGAGACATTTCCTAAAGAAGCGGCAATCTGCCGATCTTGGCGGATCGTGGACTCTTAGCGAGAACGGCAGTCGCGAGGTCGATCGCGGATACAGTCAGGGCGGCCACCCCAAATAATTCCGACATCCCATTTAAGTGCAGGACGAGACTGAGAAAGAAAAAGAGCAATAGAAATGCTGCCATCGCTCGCACCATTTTGTGACCTCCTCAGCGAACAAGATGTGGGGAAACGTTCCAGAGCTGCGCTAATGCACGGGCAGCGTCCGTTAATGCGCGCTTTTCCGCGGGGCGGTCACTTGGAGAAACCGCGATCGGCTGTCGGCGAACAATTGCAGACCGGCGCGAACCTGAAGGCGATTCTCCCTGCTTCAGCAGCGCCAGCGCGGCGTCGAAAGCATGCTTTGGGTTAGGGGTCGAAGACGGGTCGATAGGCCTTGTCGCCACGAAGATGTCTCCTCTCAATCGCTGCTATTTAAGATCACTATCGACTGGAAGAACATACAGTGATGCACTCAATGCGTGGAGGATGGTGTACTCGTTCGAAAAGGAAGATTGTCTTAAGAATCTCCCTCGAGTAGTGTTATGTAGCGCGAAGGTATGCGTCCAAAACCGTTGCGAATTAGAGTTGAAGTCTTGGGGAGGTTATAAAAAAACAAAAGCCCCGGGACATTCCCAGGGCGAGTCTTAAGAATACGAGCGAGATATTATGAGCGACGGGCTTTGATCGATTCCTCGGAATCGGGATCATCGGGTACTCGTTGGGGTGGTTTGGACGAGGACTTCGCATCCTCTGCCGCATCCTTGGCTTTCCCCCAGGCGTTCTGTACCTTGCCTTCTACTTGCTTTGCGGTACCTTCAACCTGCTTTTTGGGGTCGCCCGTCCATTCTCCCACTTGTCGCTCGACGCGCCCTGCTGCGTCCTTTACTTTGCCTTCCACTCGATCCTTATTCATGAGTAAGTCTCCTTAATTGGATTTGGCACCCACCGGGGTGCATCACGGTTTGACAATGGCAGAGCAACGTTCCGCCCTGATAGTTGTGATGGAGCTGTTGGACGAAGGTTCGCCGCCCGGCATCGCGCGGTCTAAACGGGTGTGCGCCCTTGAATAATCCGCACTAACACCACAATGACGGCCAGCACCAGCAGAATGTGAATAAATCCACCCAGCGTGTAGGAACTGACCATTCCCAACAGCCACAGGATCAGCAGTAGGGCAGCAATCGTCCAGAGCATTTGGTCTTCCTTTTTCAGACAAAGTTATGGCAACGACTTTAGCCAGCCTAGGTAAAAAAGGAGCGAAGGTGTATCCAGCGAACTACTTACGCGGGAGAGTGATTGTCTCTAAACGAACCGGAAAGTTCCGACTCCGAGGAATTCAGTGTGGGGAACACTACAGAAAAGCTTGGTTGGGCGACTTGCGGCTCGGTTTTCAGAAAACCTGAACGATGCCGTTCCGCACGGCATAGCGGGTCAAATCGGCTACTGAATGCAGGCCCAACTTTCGCATCAGGTTAGTGCGATGCGTTTCCGCGGTCTTGACACTCAGGTTGAGAGTCACCGCGACTTCTTTGCTGGTTTTTCCTTCGGCCAGCAGTTGGATGACTTCGCGTTCACGAGATGTGAGCACGTCGCCAGTGATATCTTCGTCCCGTTCGCTCGAATTATCGCGCTTCTCGCGATCCAAGAATCCATCCAGAACCATTTGACTGACTCGAGTAGTGAAGAAGGTTCGTTGGAGCTGTAATGCCTCGACGGCTGCGACCAAATCCCGTCCCGCATCCGACTTGAGCAGAAATCCACGAGCCCCAGCGCGGAGGACCTCGCGCACGACATTATCGGAATCGTGCATGGTCAGGATGAGGATCGCGACC
This sequence comes from uncultured Acidobacteriota bacterium, assembly GCA_963765015.1. Classification (GTDB taxonomy): domain Bacteria; phylum Acidobacteriota; class Terriglobia; order Terriglobales; family Acidobacteriaceae; genus Sulfotelmatobacter. The sequence continues at coordinate 42,359 of CAVXVD010000133.1, forward strand.
TCGGGCGATGCCGCCAGGATCTGGCGAGCGGCTTCCAATCCGTTAAGGTTTGGCATCCCGATATCGAGCAAAATCAGGTCAGGCTTTGCGGTGGCGGCGAGTTCAACAGTCTCTCGGCCGTCTTTGGCTTCCGCGCATACTTCCCAGCCCGGATGACTCTCCAATAGTGCTCGGATGCCACGCCGCGCTACCTCATGATCGTCCGCTATCAGGATTCGAAGCATAGTTCTCCTCACAGGCGATTCCAGACCCTTGATAGAATTTCCGAGCCGACAAGATTATCCGGGAGTTCGCGTCCTCAAAAACTCGGGGCCGCTTTCATTAATTCGGAGCACACATCGTGCCAAACTCGGATTCCCTTGGTATGGAGATACTTCAGGAGTTCTTTGCAGGCATACTCCGATGTAAGTTTTGCCAAGTTCGAGGAAAGCCAGGCTCAGCGACGGCGAGCGCGCTGGTTCACGACTACAGTGTTCACCTTAGAAGCTGTCGGAACCCAGTTTGGAGCAGGTCGAAATTACAGGCTGGCCGGGACCGGTGTCAGTTGCATCCAACACTTGCTCGGAGGCTTGCCAATGTTCGCTGGTAGCACCTACATTTTCCGCTCGGTTATAAGACTATTCGTTCTCGCGGCGGTCGCCGGGAATTCCTGGGCGATCGGGTTTGCGCAGACGACCTCTTCCCCGCAGGACAATGCTCCCGGGCCGCCTACGGCCTACGACAACCCACTCGCTTTGCCGCCAAGAACTTCTCCGCCGCCTCCGTCCGTGCAGCAGCCATCCGCCCAACCCGCAGGGCTGCCACAAACCCAACCGGCGGGAAGTTCGATCACCCCAATTACAGGAGGCACAGAAGACCAGGGAAGATTCGTATTCAAGAAGCAGGTGCAGGAAGTAGCCTTGCACGCCACGGTCGTAGACGAAATGGGGCGCCTGGTAACAGGCTTGGACCGTAGCGCTTTTTCCGTCTATCAAAACGGCCAACCGGAGACGATCACGTCATTCCGCCGCGAAGACGTGCCGGTTGCAATCGGGATTGTCATTGATAATTCCGGGTCGATGCGGGATAAGCGAGCGAAGGTCAATCAGGCGGTACTGAACCTGATCCGCGCAAGCAATTCTCAGGATGAAGTGTTCGTCGTGAACTTCAGCCAGACTCCTTATCTGGATCAAGACTTCACTTCGGATACGAACCTTCTGCAAACGGCGTTGCATCAGACGTCGACTCGCGGGAGCACCGCGCTATACGACGCCGTCGTTGCCTCTGATGTCCATTTACGAAACAATCCACGCTTGGATAAGAAGGTGCTTCTGGTCATTACCGACGGCCAGGACAACATGAGCCGGGAGACGTTGCAGGACGCGACGCGAAAGCTGCAGTCCAGCAAGGGCGCAACGCTCTATGCCATCGGTCTCGCCGACGAAGGAATGACGCGATCGGCACGGGAAGCATTGCAAAGCCTGGCTGCAGGCACGGGCGGGGTAGCGTATTTCCCACAGAGCCTGGACGAAGTAGACGCTGTTACCCGCACCGTTGCTCACGATATCCGAAGCCAATACACGCTGGCTTACAATCCGGGGGGTGCTATTGGCGAGGGCTACCAACGCATTCGCGTGGAGGCAAAAGGCCAGCCTCACGCGCACCTGACGGTACGCACGCGCAGTGGATACTATCCTGGAGAGACGCTGCGATAGGCGCCCTGCGGGTCTGTAAGGAACTTACGCCGCCGTCGGTCCCGTGGGTGTTTTCGGCGGCGGCGGTAATTCAATCTGGATCAGATTGTTCTTAATCGCGTAGACCACCAGATCACGAATCGAATGAAAGCTCAGCTTTCGCATGATGTTGCTGCGGTGGGTTTCCACGGTCTTAGTGCTGAGATTCAGAAGAGAGGCGACTTCCTTCGAGCTGTTCCCCTCGGCGAGCAACTGCGTAATCTCGCGCTCTCGTGCAGTCAGGGTGGGAAGCTTCGGGGCTTCGTTGCGCGAAACCGTCTGCCCTTTTTCGAGAAAGCCTGCGAGAACCAGATCGTTTACGCGAGGGGTAAAGAACATGCGCTTGTTCTGCAGGGCCTCGACCGCAGACACGAGATCGCGCGCGGCATCAGACTTCAGAACAAACCCTCGAGCCCCGGCGTCCAGTGCCTCACGGATCACCTGATCCGAGTCCGTAATGGTAAGGACTATTACCTTGAAATGGGGATCGTGTTGCAGAAGCTGGCGCGTAGTGTCGAGGCCATTCAGGTTGGGCATGCCGATATCGACGATGACGACATCGGGATTCAACTGCAATGCCTTTTCAACGGCCTCCCGGCCGTCGCTAGCCTCGCCGCATACTTCCCACCCCTCGTGCTTTTCAAGCAGCGCGCGGAGGCCACGGCGTACGATTTCATGGTCGTCAGCCAACAAGATTCTCAGCTTCATAAGAGCCCTTTCCAGGCAAGATGGACAGCGACTTCAGCCGAAAACTTAACGCAATTCCGGAAAACTTCGTCCATTTAAGGCGGTAAATACCCGATGCTGACTCACCGCTTCCACTGCTGCTAACAAATCGCGTGCCGCGTTGGATTTCACGACGTACCCGCGAGCACCTGCTTCCAAAGCCTCCCGCATCATCTGCGGCGAATCATGCTGCGTGACAAATAAAATCTCCAACGCCGGGGATTGGCGCCGCAACAAGCGGCATGCTTCCAACCCATTCATTCGCGGCATAGTCACGTCCAGCACCATTACATCTGGGCTCAGGTCTTTGGCTTTCTGGACCGCTTCAGCCCCATCCGAAGCTTCGCCAATGACCTCCCAATCCGAGTGCCCCTCTAACAGAGTTCTCAACCCCTGCCGGACGATAGGATGGTCATCGACCAAAAGTATGCGAATTGTCATTCCGTTTCAGTTCCTTTAGGGGGAGACCGACCAGACGATTCGCCACATTTTACCCCTGAACGGATGTGACAGCCTGACCAATAACCGCAAAATTCAAAAGCTTTAACTCGGCGAAGGGGAGGCGCCCTGACAGCTCAACCGAAAGAAGGCTAACTTCTGCGTTAGCAATGTCCAATACAGGGAACCCTGTATTTCGCGACACCTCTCCCTCGATGATCGAGGAGCTTTCAAAGCTCAGTTTCCCACCGATATCACGGGAAAATATGTCTGATGATGCAACAATAATTCGACCGCCTCGACAACCGATCCAATGTCCTGTTTCGCACATGCTCCTCGCACCCCGGCCTTCCGCGCTGCATCGGCCAACTGTTTGGACAAATGAAGCGTGACCATGAGAATCGGTATGGTAGGAAACATTTCGGAAATTTGTTTGGCGACATCAACTCCATTCAGGTCCGGCATTTGGTAATCCAGGACTATCAAATCCGGAGGGGGAGCCTCCAGTACTTGATGCAAGGCCTCGGCGCCGGTTCGGGCTTCCCCGCACACGTGCCAGGACTCTTGCTGCTCCAGGATCGCGCGCAAATAGCGGCGGACCGCAGGATTGTCATCGACCAATAAAATTCGAATCACGCGAAAGCCTCCAGCCTGAAATAGCGACCGTGATTCCGTTCGGCAGTACGAAAGGGGCTCTCGCTTGAAAACACCTTCAACGGAATCCAAACTTGCCTGTTCTACTCCTCGGACGAAAGAACTTACCTAAGCCTATGGAAACATTAGGCGAACGATCAGGGAGGCCGCCATCCAGCAAAACCCGTAGAGTTTGGATTCATAACGGGGTGCTCAAGGATCCGCAAACCCGAATTCCCCTACCAGATTCCCTTATCACTCCCCGTAATCTTTTGCTCGAGCGCAGCCGCGGTAGCCAGGCCCGGGAGCAGGCTCAAGCGGAAACTGTTTCGGAGGTCTCCCTTGAGCAAAAGAGTCTTCAGTTCGCCGGCATAAAGATTGAGCGAATGAGGGAGGATCGGAACGCGCAGAAAGTCCCGCCGGAAGCGAATCTGATCTGCGCCGAACTTCGCCGATCCGGTGACCAAAGAAGGCAAAGGTACGCCGAACCCGCGGTATTTCGCGACATAGCCGGAAATGATCGTCAGATAGGTGGCGATGCCTTCCCACAGGCCTGCCGATGACCCCAGCGAGTGGAGATACTCGAAGTCGACCTGGCGCGAGTCCAAAAGCAGAGCGTTGTCCACGATGTCGCAGAGCCGGATATAAAAATGCCGGTACATCCGCTGAAGGGTGCTGACGACGAAACGGTCTTCCGGGGCAGGTACTCGGAAAGAATGCGCTCCCACCGTAATCACACGGGTGCGCGCGGAAAGAGATCGGGAAAGAGTCGTCTGCTCGCCCGTTTGCCCTAGCCGTCCGACGTGAACCTCGATGAGCTCCGGCAGGCCGGGCACGATGAAATTCCATTTGTTTGCCAGCCGATCTCCCCAACTGCGATCGGCGAGTTTCGCACTGAATGAGGCGCCCATTACCGCGACGATTTGGGAGGCCTCGGCGTCGGTATAGAGGTCCAGATCGCTGCCGAGATCCGGCCAATGGTCGAGCGACTTGATAACAGTGACGGGGCACCCGGCCATTTCGAATGCTGAACAAATCCTGGCCAGAAAACTGAGGGCGTGGTCGATTCTGGCTAGCTCCTCGTTCAGCGCAGTGGCGGACCATTGGGCCTGCGAATTCAGGCTTCGAGATTCAAAAATCTCAGTAAGCGGCCGGAAAGAACGCATGATGACGTGGTTTGTTATTGCGAGCGACTTTAGCTTTTCCAGTTCCTGCTGGTTGAGAGCTGAGACGATTTCGAGAGCGTGGTTCGAATGAGTTCCGCCTGATGATGCGAGCAGAAGCTCTGATAGCAACTGGAGCTGCGTCGTCGAGTGTTGAACGTGTTCCATCGATGGAACTCCGGTCGAAAAGGAATAGGCGAGCCGCTCTTTGGATGTGGAAAAAGGTAACGCGGTTGGCATACCGGCGGCGATCAAATCAACGCGAAACGGGCGCCGACTGGGCATCTTGACTGCACTTGGCAAAGTTCAAGCGCTCAATAGCCGTTCCCTCTTCATAGTCGTTCCAGGTTTCCACCAGGACGAATGGAAGCGGATGGGACGCGTCGAAATAGCGGGTATAAAGGTGGAGAGTATCTTCAAATGTCTGCCCGCACCGGCTTTGCATGTGCCGATTCAGGCCCCATTTGGCGGCTGAGTCGTCGAAGCCGGGCCAAGCGGCCCCTACAGCGATTTTATCGGGGTGTTTATTCCGCATGTTCTTGTAAAAATCATCCAGGTACTCTTCGCCCCAGTTGCTGCCGTCGGGCATCCAGCCCCTACGTCCCGGCTGAACCCATGCAAATAAACCTGCGAAGTCGGCGGAGTACTGCTGAGGAGGTTCGTCTTTGTAGAAGAAGAACGGAGACGACTCCCAAGAACGACAATGTTCGACGACTCGATTCCAATCCACATGGCCCTGCTTGGGAAAAATGAAAATCACAGGATGCCCGTTATAAGTCAGATAGGCGGAGCGATGTGGCGCTTCGGGACCGATGTAGGCTTTATATGCTTTGTCGAAGGCAGCAATGGCCGCGTCGGTGGCCCCTGCATCTTCGTCCTCAGGCTCGTTTAAAAGGAGAGCGACCTGGAAGTGGCTCTCGTCGGCCGCTTCCTGCATGAGCGCGAAATTGCGGTCGGAAAATGGCTGACTCTCACCGTACCAGTCGACGACAAAAGCGGAAATTCCCATATGACGGGCTTGCTGGATCTGCTTGCGCAGAACCGCTGGATCGTAGCTCGAATAACCCACATCGATGTGCACACGGTTTCCGAACCACGGCATGTATACCGCTAACAGTTTGGGCCAGGAATTAGGAGCCTGCAGATTCTGCTGCAAGGCGCGATGCATGCCGGGCGTGGTACAGCCTACGCCGACCATAAAACACACACTCGCAAGAGCTAGCAGCTTTTTGGACAAAATAAGACTCCATGCGTTCCACCGCTTGATCAAGTTTTTAGATGCCACGCCCATCGGCGTGGTTGGCAAGCGGTGAGGCCTGAGGAATTAGTTAAAACTGCTGCACCGCCTGCAGTTGCCGAATGACCCATCGGTCTGCGCCAGGGGTCATGAGGACCACATAGCGCACGACAGTGTGCTCGTTGGAAATGACCTTACTTCCGTCGAGAATTTCCAGATCGTATTCGGCAGTATCGTGCAGTTCCATCACGTCGCCTTCGGGAGCGTAGAAGACAGCTTCCAGCTTGTGGGACTGATTGACGTAACGCGAAGTCAGCCCAGCGCGCCGCTGGCTGTTAACCGCGTCATTGAACCAGACGCTCGCCGTGCCGTCAAAGAGTCCGTTCAGGGCCCCGTTCGAATTGGATTCCAGCGCTTGCGATAGATTCACCCATGCGAATCTATAGTCGCGAAGAATACTACGCTGAGTCAGGCTCTCAACCTGGCGCGGGCCGGCCTTGCTCGTGCTGAGGACGACTTGCGGGGCGACGTCTGCGGCCATTGACCAGCACGACATCGCGAAAATGGGCGCCAAAACAGCAGCCAGCCATGTCAGGTGAAATCTCACCTGGCGCGGAAGCGATTCTCGAAATTCTTTCACTCGCATTGATCTATTCCTGGCCGCCGATGCGCAGTTCATTTCCCATGACGACTCCGGACGCAGCTGAAATCACCAACGGTCCCTTCGCAGTGATTCGAGCTGTCGCTACATCCTGCTTCACAGGCGCATCCACGGTGCTGGTTTCGTTTCCAGATTTTGCCGTAAAAGTGACGACAGTGCCGTCGGGAACCGGATTGCCCGAGCAATCGCGCACGGGATCCGTCTCAAGCACGACGCCCTTCGGAGTGCGTTGGCCTGTGATGCGTAAGTTACACGGGTCTGACGCCACCTGCTGCACAATCCGCCGCGCGATAACGTCATTGATGGAAGCCTCGACCTGCAAGGGCCCGGCGGATTTGCCTGAATTGGAATGGAACCACGCGATGCCGTCCTGCGTCTTAACCTTATGCGTTGCGGGGGCAGATCCTTTCGCGATCAATTGGAAGTCCACGCTGACCGGCACAAATACGAGATTATGGAACTCATCAAACGGTATGGCCACGCCGCTGACCACGTTGTTTTGCCCAACGGGCGCTCGCGAAGGGTGGACCAGAGAAGTTAGGCTTACTGGCGCAGCGGGCGAAACGAAGAATGGTGCGCTCGAACAGTTGCCTGCACAGACTATCGCAACGTAACGCCCTGCATTCTGCAAATCCCGTGGCGCGAGCGCGATCTCGTGCCCAAGTTGGACTTCGCGCTTGAGCGAGATCGACGGTCCCGAAAGATAAAAAGTGGCCGAACCATTGCCGATCGTTTCAATCGAAGCCGCGCTGCCGGCGACCGCCGTTGATGGAACGTGAAGCGCCGCATCCTGCGCAAAGGCCGCAGCAACAAGACAAAGTGCGCCGACGCTTAGCCGCCATGACTGGTGCATTGTTCTACGACCTTTGCAGGCTGTATTGGTTGACGACGACATGAAAGTTCTGAACCTTTCCTGCCAAGGATTTGGGAATCTCGACCGCAAATGGCTGGCTGGACTGCGGCAGGAGTGCCTGCTCCACATATCCGTCGGATACCCATACGACCTTCCCGTTGTTGTCGTAGAAACTTGCGATCACGTGCGGAATGTTCACGACCTGCCCACTCTGGTTCAGCAACTCCCCGTGTAATACCGAGCGGCCCTGCGCGTCCGTATCCAACTTCTGATTCATCACTCCAATCACCGGGTCAGAGGAGGCCGGGACCAGCGTGGCTTTCACGTCCATGCGCACGTTCTTCACTTTGCTCAAGGTGATATGCGGAAAGTCGATGCGATAGGCCGAGACCTGCTTGGGCAGGAGGACATGAAGAATCTTGTCGAAACTGCTTTCGTCGTCAATCGTGCTTCCTGAGGCATCGACAAGCGTGGCATTGACGTTCACGAATGCTGGAATCGTGTCTTCATTTACAACCTCGCCCATCACCACCGACCCATCGCCGGAATCCACCGCGTTCATCGACACAATACGCACATGCGGTGCATCGACATTGTGCGATCCCCATTCCTCTCCAGCGCTGCCCGTAACCAAGTCCCAGCGCAGGTAATTCACGGGCACCACTTCAGCGGGCACATTCGGCGGCGGAACTTCATCCCAGACAACTTTCCACGAATCGCCCTGACGTATCAGGTGGAAGTCGCGCACGTCTTCAACGGGTCCGACGGGGGTCGTCCAATGCAGGCGGGCACGCATTTGAGCGTCGGAATTGGTGGCGTGCAGGGGCCGCGCCTCGTACTTCTCTAAACTTGAGAATGAGCGCAACCCACCGTTTGACCCGGTCCATTCCTGAATGAAGGCCGGCTCATTCAGGCTGTCGCTGGTGCGCACGACGGCCGAGAAAGCCCGATCCCAATTGCGCCGCTGCACATCCAGCAGAAAATTCGCTAGCGCCTGATCGGGTGTCGAGGCGCTCGCACCGAACCCTGGCAGGGCAGAGCCCGAAGCGATGCCGACAGTTCCGGCAGACCCTCCGACGCCCGTGAGTCCGACAAAGATCAGCAGCGCGGTGACAGCAAGAATGATGATTGCTGGCAGTGCACGTTTCATTTCGCCTCCCTCATGCTACGTAGTGCCCTTCCCGCTCATGGAGCGGAACAGGAGACTCGACGACTCCGCGCACGCGTTGGCGTGCCGGCAGGAAAAGCACAAGGAACATCGCCAGCACGCTTACTCCGATGGGGAGCGTGCCCCAAAGCAAACCCATCCACGCCGGTGGGATCGCATCGGATTCAATACGGTGAGCAGGAGGAACGTCGTCCTTCGACCATGCTGTAATTTCTCCGTTGTCGAAGGTTTCCGTCTTGCGCCATCCGACGAACGTCAGGAGTGGCTCGTAGTAAGGATCGTGCACGAAAATGTACTTCAGTCCGTACCGATTTGCATGCTCCAGCATCGCGCGCAATGAAGCCATTCCGGCAGACCCGTAGAACTTTGCATTGGTCAACTGCGCGGACCCATATTGCGTCATCTCCGGCAGGAGACGAGCAGAATTGTAGTCTCCGTCGACACTGCTGGCATCGGTGTAGGTAGACACTTGCGCGAGTTCACTTCCGAAGCCCAAGGTCAAATATCGGTAAGAATCGTGCCCGTCGCGATTCAGAAAAGCGATAACTGGCGCTACATTGGTCGTTCCGGTGGGGCGATAAGGATTGGCTGTCAGCCAGGCCAAAGCCGCTCCAATCGTTGCAACGGCGGCCAGCGAGAGTGCGACGGCGGCTTTGGCACCAAAGCGATCAAGCAGTTCGATCGCCAGCAGTCCGACGATCGGCATGGCCATCAGCGTTGCCCAGAACGTAAAGCGCTCAAAGGTCAGAACTTCGTAAGCGCGGCCGAGAAGCCACCTCGGCAAGGGAGTTGTTCCGCCCAGGCCGAAAATCATAGTGAGCCAAAATCCGAAAAGCAAAGGACGCAACCTCGGGAGGGAGGCGCCACGAAAAATGATGAATGGCAAAGCGAGAATCAACGCACCATAGGGAATTACGAAGTAGTTGATTCCCGTAATCGAGTTCAGCAGAAAATTCGACCGGCTGTCATGAGGGATCGGAATCTGATGGATCGGGTGCTGGATCAGAGTCAACCAGTAGGGCAGCAAGACGATCCCAACGCCGACAACCACTAACCCCGCGAATACGAAGGCTCGCGAAATCACGGCCGCCATTGATCCTCTCGTCCGGCCGTTGCGGGCATCCAGCAATGCTACCCACAGAACCGGACCGGCAAATAACACGGTACCGAAGATCAATGTGACGTGATGGGCGGCCGCCGCGGTCAGGCTGACGGCGATACCTTTTACGAGCGAGCGGCCTGAAGATTCAGTAGACCACTCATAAAAGTAAGGCAGGGCGTTCAAATACAGGGCAGCGGACGTGACGGTGGCCAACTGTCCGGCCTGATACACGAGGAACGCGAGTGCGCCCAGAAAAATGCTGCCTAACGCCGCGTAACTGGCTGCGCGCTCATCCACCCAGATTCGAGCGAATCGGAATACCCCAACGGGCAGCAGCAGAACCCCAATCAACTGGACCAGCATGTAGCCCATCTTTAGGCCGGCAACTGTCGATACGAGGGCAATCCACTGGTGAGTCAGCGGAGGATAGGTCGTTTGAGAAAAGCCCGCGAACCACTTTTCGTTCCACGGATTGAACCAGTGATGCGCGTAATGCGAGGCCAGAAAGATGTGGAAGTTGGTGTCAAACGATCCGGACGGAAGTTGCATGAGCAACAGCGGCCCATGGACCGCCAGGGCAACCAAAACGATCGCGAGCAGCGGAATGGGACGAGAGTAGCTTTCTTGAGCGGACATGCAAACACACTCCTGTACCCGTAGCAGCCCTTTTGATTCGGAAACGCTCTGTCGGGTTTACGTCAATTTGCCCGGTTTCGACCCAGTAACGCTTACTACGCTGGACTCTGCCGGAAAGGCAAACCTAGATGCCAAGGCGGCATCAGAGAAGAACCGCAGGACTTCCTGTGCGGGAGGCTCTCCGCTGAGAGTCTTTCAGATTTTTTGAAGAGTGTGGTGACTACGTGAAAAGCCGGATTCCGCTCACGAGCTTTTGCCTTGTCATGATCCTCGGTTCAATTGGCCGAGGACATTGCCAGACGTACGACCTCGGTGGAGGAAGTAGTTCTCCCTCGAGTAACCAAACGAACAAGCCGGCTGGCGATTCACCGCAAAGCGGCAGCGATTTCAGTTGGGGATCGGGGATAGACGTTGCTCGACAGGCACGCGCCGCGCAAGATGCACTCAAGAAAAATGACTACACCGCAGCCGTAGCGTATGCGGAGCAGGCCGCGAAGTCCGCTCCGCGAAATGCCGAACTGTGGTTCTTGCTTGGGTATGCTGCAAGATTGAACGATCGGTATTCGCTTTCGGTCGACTCCTACAATCATGGCTTGCAATTGCAGCCCACTTCCGTCCGGGGGCTGGCAGGATTGGCTCAAACCTACGCCAAGATGGGCCGCGATCAGGAAGCAGAGCAATTGCTGCGTCGGGTTGTCGACGCTAATCCTAAAGATACGAATAGCTTGCAACTTGCGGGGGAACTTCTGCTCAGCTCCGATCCGAAAGCCGCTCTGAGTCTTCTGGAGCGTGCCGATGCGGTTCAGCCATCCGCACACAGCGATCTGTTGATCGCTCATGCCTACGACCGACTTGGCCAGCCGGACGAGTCTACTAAATACCTGAATCGTGCAAAGAGCCGTGCTCCACGTGACCCCGAGGTTCTCCGGGCAGTCGCTGGCCAGTATCGCGATCAAGGTAAGTTTGACGAGGCGATCGCGACCTTGCAGGCAATTCCCGACAAGAGTACCGACGTGCAGGCAGAGTTGGCCTATACCTATCAACTAGCCAGCAAGCAGCAGGAAGCTGCGGAACTTTATTCTCGTTTGGCGAGGGCGGCCAAGGGCAATATCGGATTGGAACTCAGCGCCGCGCAGGCTTGGATTAATGTTGGGCGCCCCGATGAAGCCCGTCCATTCCTCGATGAGGCCAAGCGGATCGATGCCAACAACTACCGTCTGCTCGCTATCGAGGCAAGTATGGCGGAATCTGAAGATCGTCTTTTGGAAGCGGAGCAACAGTACAAGGCTGCCCTCGAAAAGTTGCCGGCGCGCGTGCCCGAAGGGCCTCTTTATCCCATCGAGCTGCGCCTCAATCTTTACGAAATCTATGTTCGGCAAGATGACGACGCCAACGCCAAACAACAGCTGCAGGCCGCTGGTGCTGCAATTCAGCAACTGAAGGTATCAGATTCATCCCGTCCGGAGATGCTCAGGCTGCGTGCGGCCGTTGAATCTGCTTCCGGCGATCTCGATGCAGCCAACCGTGATTTGAAAGAGGCGCTCACTCTCGCTCCGAACAATGTGAACTCGCTGATGAACTTCGGAACCCTGCTCTGGAAGATGGGGCAGAAAGATGCCGCCAGCGACACGTTTAGGAAGATTCTCGAAATGGATCACACGAACCGGCAGGCGTTGTCGGCGCTCGGATACCTCGCGCGCGATGCGGGAGACGCAAAGCTCGCCGAGCAGTATTTTGCCCGCGCGGTCGCAGCGCATCCGAAAGACTTCGCCCCCTATTTGGCTTTGGGAGACTTGTACACGGCAGAGCGCAATTTTCCGTCCGCTGAGGCTAATTACGAGAGTGCATACCAGCGAATGCCGACAAATGCGCTCGTCGTAGCGGGAGCTGCGAACGCCGCGCTCGAATCGCACAACATCGAACTGGCACAGCGTTGGCTGCAGCGCGCCAACGAAAGAATGAACTCTAGCCCGCAAGTTCAACGCGAGCGGGAGCGGTTTCTCACATTCAAGGGCGAGTACGCCGAGTCCGCGAAGTTGGGTTACAACGTAATTGCTAAGCTCCCGAATGACCGCGAGGGAGCGGTCTACCTCGCTTACGATCTTTATTACCTCGGCCGCTACGATGAGGCGTTGGCTTTGGTCAATAAATACGAACCGGTTCTTCCCAATGACAAAGACCTGCCCCTGATTGCGGGGAATGTCTATGCGCACAATGGCGACTTAGATCTTGCCGTCAAGAATTTCACGATCGCTTTGCGGCGGGATCCAAAAATGGCGACGGGATATGTGGAGCGCGGCTTTGTGTTGAATGATCTCAAGGAGCCGGCAAAGGCCACCGAAGACTTCAAGACTGCGCTGCAATTGGAGCCCCGCTATGGGGAGGCCCACCTGGGTTTGGCCTTTGCAGACCTCCAGCTTCATCGGCCCAAGCCAGCACTTACGCAGCTCGACGCAGCGGGAAAAATCCTCGGTAAATCGCACGCTTGGCGCCTCGCCCGTGCGGAAGGGTTCCGGCAAGAACTTGACTATCCGCACGCTGCGAGCGAGTACCGGGCGGTGCTGGCAGAAGATCCAAAGGACCTGACGACGGAATTGGCCTATGCCGACGTGCTTTACCGGATGCGACGGTATACGGAAGCCATCGCCGCGCTCGACGCCGCGCTGAAGCTATCGCCCGCTGATGCCGCAATTTATGCGCTGATGGCGCAGGTTCATGCGAAGCAAGGTAACCGCGACCTGGCGCTGCGGGACATTCAATCCGCCGAACGGTTGGGCGGCGATCGCGTAGAAATCCTCACCGCAACAGGTGATGCGCTGCTCACATTGGGCGATCGCAACGCCGCGATGCAGCGGTTTGCCCGGGCACTGGATGTGCCGGGAGGAGATCGCATTGGAGTTCGTCTGGCCATTGCTCAGATTTTTCTTAAGCAGGGTCATCTTGACGAAACTCGCCGCCAGATCGCGCTAGGATTCGCCGAAGCCCGCCTCTTCCCCGATTCTCCAGTCGCTGGGGAGGATTTTGCCGATGCCGCAAACATCTTTCTCGCCATGCACGATTTTGATCTCGCGGAGAGCTATTTCAATAAGGCTCAATTGGCGGGAGCCAACAATCGGACCGTTGCCCTCGGCCTCACCAATACTTATCTCGCGGAAGGAAATACGCGCAAAGCTGAAACCGCTCTCGCCACCTTGGGGCCCGCGAACGATTTTCGAGACGATTACGACTATATGATGGCTTCGGCCAACGTCTACCGCCAGCGCCAGGATCCTCTGCATTCGCTAGCCGCCTTTGCTCAAGCCAGCACAGTCGCCGGACAGGAAGATCACGGGATCGCGGAAGTCTCGCAATACGCCGCAGCGGATCAAGAAGGCCGCCAGATTATTAACGACAGAGTGAGCTTAGTGCCGGAAGCCACTTTTGCTCCGGCACTTGAAGATATCAATGTATACGCGTTGGACGCGAAAATCCTGCGGGTTACAAACCCCGCGCTGCTCCCTCCGCCTCGCCATTCGTACCAGAGCCTGGCCGAGACCCACTATCGCTTGAAATTGGGCAATTTGCCTGCTATTACCGGCTTCGTTGGCGAAAGCATGACGGCCGGGCGGTTGCTGTTTCCAAGTATTGGTGTGGTGCAGGATCGCAACACTTACGACACGATTCTGAATGGGGGAATCACGCCGACTCTGCATTTGGGAACGAATTCAATTACGTTCAATGGCGGCCTCCAGTTTACGGTGCGCCGCGATACGATCTCGCCCGTTTACATGAGCCAGAATTTATTTCGGCAATTTCTGTACGTGTACACAAACTCATTCTTCAACTGGGTATCGTTCAGTGGCAGCGCAGAGCGCGAGGCTGGTCCCTTTATCGATCAGGATCTGCATTCGCGCGATGCATTTGCCAACGTGGAATTTACGGTGGGACGTCCTTGGGGAAGCACGTCTTTGATTACCGGATACTCCGTTCGTGATCTTCTTTTCCGTCCACTGATCGAGGAGTACTTCAATACCACGACGTATGCAGGGCTCCAGCACAAAGTTGGTACTCGGCTCACCGCCGCGGTACTGGCAGAGGACTTGCGATCGTGGCGCGTGCAGACAACGCAATACGCGATTGCCCAGGCGCTGCTGCCGGGAGGCCGCTTCGAATTCCGGGCGACTCCGCGTTGGAATGTTCAGGGATCGTTCGTGCTCTCTCGCGGATCCGGCTACCACGCTTATGACAACGTACAGAGCGAGTTTCTGGTCTCCTACACACGAGCGCTCCGCGGGAACGTGAGGGATGGTGCGGGTGAGGTACCGGTCGCATTTCCAATGCGCTTCTCGCTCGGTATCCAGCAACAAACGTTCTACGATTTCCCCGGGTCCAGCAGGAGTACGGTGCTTCCCATTGTTCATTTCACGTTGTTCTAGTGTCCTAACGCCTTGATGACGCTCATCGGAAAAAAACGAGTTAGAAATACCTCGGTCAGCGCGCCCTCGAGTGTGGCAGAGACACGAGCAAAGGCGCTGCGACAAAAATTGCTCGGTGGCAGTCTGACTCTCCTGGCTGGATCGGGGTTAGTCGGCGTTACGAACCTCGTTTACAACGTTGTCACTGCGCGCCTGTTGGGACCCACGGGATTCGCGCACGCCACTGCCGTATATACGCTGCTGATGCTGGCATCGGCGATTACGCTCTCGTTCCAGGTTGTCTGCGCAAAATACGTTGCCGGCTGTGAAACCCAAGCAGAAAAGGAAGGGATTTTCGCGGCCTTGCATTTGCGAGCGTGGATCGCTGGAGTAGGGCTCGGTCTTCTGTTGTTTCTTTTCAATCGAACGCTCCAGTCTTACCTCAACCTGCCTGACCCAGTCCTTATCTCGCTGCTCGCTCTGGGGACTGCCTTCTATATTCCGCTGGGTGTGCGCCGCGGATACATTCAGGGCATCCACGCTTTTAGTTCGCTGGCCATGAACTTCATGCTGGAAGGGCTCGTGCGTTTGGGAGGGGCGTATGTGCTGATCCTGCTTGGCCTCGGTGTGAAGGGAGCCGTGCTGGCCAGCGTGATCGGGGTCATCGCTTCGTATTTCTTAGCAAAGCCAAGCCCTGGATTTAGGGGCTTCGGCTCCCACGTAGTTTCGATTTCGTTTGGCGAGGGCTTGCAGGCAATCGTTTTTTTCTCGGGCCAAGTCATCATCAATAATTTCGATATCGTCCTCGTGAAGCATTTCTTCGCCTCCGACCAAGCCGGAATCTACGCCGCGGTTTCTCTTGTCGGAAGACTCGTCAATATGTGCGCGTGGTCCGTCGTCAACACAATGTTTCCGGTGTCTGCCGGCGCGCGTCAGAGCGATCGCGAAGCGCGTCCCGTATTGTTCATGTCTCTGTTCATGGTCTTCATGATCTTGTCCGTCCTGACTCTGGGTCTGTGGGCCATTCCAAGCTTCTTATGGAGGACTCTGTTCGGTTCGCACTTCGGTCTCGGAAGTTATGAAGGACTCGCCGCCCTCCTTATTCTTTATGCCGTGACCACCGGAATTTATTCTCTCAGCTCCGTGATGATCACTTACGAAATGTCACGCAAGATTGCCAATACAAGCTGGGTTCAGCTGGCATTTGCCGGGGCGGTCGTGCTCGGGATCTGCGTGTTTCACCAAACCTTGAGACAAGTCATCTTTGTGCAACTACTGCTCATGGTGATTCTGTTCGTAATGGTCGCTCTGCCGCTCTTGCGACGGGAAATTGCTCCTCCCGAAGACGTTCGGACTTACCCGAGCCTCTACATCATGCGGCCGATGAACGAACAGCAAGTCATCTCCGAATTCCTACGCAGTGAATTTCATCATCCGGAATTTGCAGAGTACCGTGAGGAATTCGGACATCTCGTCAACCATCCTGATCTGGAGAGCAATCGCGAAAACGCACTCCGGCGGGCTCTGTTGTTTCTTCGGCGTGGGGCCATGTGGCGAGAGCTCCCGGAAGATACGGAATGGTTCAAGGTGGAACTTACCGAAAGCGATCTGGATCGGATTCGTTTCTTTCCCCGGGCGCAATGGCGGCGCGTGGCGGAAGGCAGCTTTTATCTAATGGATATGGTCGAGTGCCTACGTACGAAATGGCAGCAATCACCCGAGGACGAGTTTTTCCAAAAACTCCGCCGCATGAGTAATCCGGTTCAGGAAGGTCTCGTGAGCCCGACTGTTCTACTGATCGGAGTTGATGCGCGCAGCCCCCTGACGATTCTGGACGGGAATCACCGAATGGCCGCCGCAATGTTGGCGCAGCCTCCGGCGGCGCTAGATAGCTTTCAGTTTATTTGCGGTCTATCTCCTGCCATGACGCGCTGTTGCTGGTATCGCACGAACGTGAATACGCTCTCGCGTTATCTCACGAATCTGCTGCGTCATTTCTTTTACGATCCCGAATCAGATATCGGTCGTTTCCTGGAAAGTGGTTCGTAATCACTGTGGTTGTACACTCTGCGCTGGGGTTTCCGGGTGAATTGATTCATCCACGATGCTGTTGTCCCGCCGACGCAATACGACTGGTTCGTTCTCCCTCTGCAAAGCTTGGCGATCCTGAGCTACCTTGGCTTCCACTCGCGAATTGCTGTCCTCCGCAACCGCGAAGAGCTTTCTTCCCTCGGCGGTGCGCCTGCTCGCAACGCCGACCGGGGTCGACGCTCCCAGCGATTGGCGCGCATGCTCATAGAAGAATTCCGCAGTTTCGCGGTCGCCTTCGAGCTCCGAAACATAGCCGATATTGTTCAATGTAAAGGCATTGTTGGGGTCCAGGGCGTAGGCCTTGCGGAAATCAGTCTCGGCGGTGTGCAAGTCGTTCCGATTCACTGCTGAAACGCCCCGCAGGTTCAACTCCGCGACCTGCTCCGGCAGCTCTTTTTCGCGCGCCAAGTGATCGCGCAGAGCCTTTGCGTTCTGTTGCGCCATTTCGTTTACTGGCCGTCCTCTCCAGACCCGGTCAGTGGTTACGACAGCAATTGAACCAGATTGTCCTGCTGAAGCCTCGTCGTAATACTTCAGCGCCTCCTGCTCTTCGCCTTCCATCTCTTTCGCAACGCCGAGATTGTTCAGCGTGAAGACGTTCTGCGGATCACTTTTCAGCGCATTCTGCAATAGGAGGTCGGCCTCGGGGGCCCGTCCCTGAGCAAGCAGTCGCACTGCCTCGACATTGGCATGGTTGAGTTCAAGTGGCCCGTTGGTGACCGCTAACGCTTCCTTCATGGGCCGACCCTGTAAGCGCTTCGCGCTGGCTAGATCCACTACCGCGTCAGTCGACTCCTCAGCTGCGAGGGAATAAAAGTTTTGTGCCCGGTCGATCTGGCCTTGCAACTCAGAGATGTACCCAAGATTGTTAAGCGTAAACGCATCATCCGGATCAAAAAGGTACGCCTTGTAAAAGAGCTCTTCCGCCCTTTTGTAGTTATGTTTGCGAAGGGCGTACACACCCTCGCGGTTTAAACGCTGTACAGGAGTGAGCTTGCTGCTGCGCGGAATGGATATCTTGAGATCGCCCGCAATGGCGCACTGAGATCCCAATCCCGCGGCCGCCATGACTACAAGACTTGCGAGAAACCAGTGTTTTGAAACCATGAAAGTTCAGCCTCTTGAACGAGAACGAGTCACTTGGAGTCCGAGATTGGATGCCGAGCAAGGCAGTTTGTTTGCATTGGAAACACGACCTAAGTCGTCCGTAAACGCGAATTTAGGCCACCTTTCGCGCTTCAACCTGCATCCAATGGCGGCGTGAAACACGACCTGCAAAAAGAGTTCACCGGTCTTCCTTCTCTGCTTAGGCTTGCCTTGAGCGCCATGGTTCTGGCGAGTTTCGCATGGGCGCAAGCTCCTTCACAGCCATCGCCTTCCGCAATGATCTCGCCCGAAACCGAAAGCACGGTCCAACCCGGGCAGCCGTCTATCAAGGAAGCTTCGCCCGATGCGGAGACCGTTGTCGACCCTGCCAGCCGACTGCCGGACTTGAAACCGGTCCCAGGGGCGAAAGCAACCTTGGTTGGTGGAACTATCGCGCGGCTCGATCGAGTACGGGACCAACTCACGGTCCAGGTTTTCGGTGGCGGACGAATGAATGCATTATTCGACCCCCGCACTCGCGTGTTTCTCGCAGGGAAGGAGGCGACTCTCTCCGATTTGAAGGTCGGCGAACGAGTCTACCTAGAAACCATGCTGGACGACGGGACCGTATTTGCGCGGACTATCCGCCTTAAGGCATCGGCGGCCGCAGGCGAAAGTCAGGGGGCTGTCCTTAAGTATCGGGCCGACCGTGGAGAGTTAATCTTGCGCGACGCGATCTCTCCCAGTCCGATACACGTCCGCATAAATCCCTCAACGAAGTTCTTGCAGGGTGATCGGGTCGTCACAGCCAGTGTTTTGACCGTTGGTTCTTTGGTCTCGGTAGCTTTCAATGCCGAAGGGAACGGCCGCGACGTTGCTCGCGAGATTTCGATCCTCGCGCTCCCGGGAAGTCGCTATACCTTTTCCGGTCGGGTCATGCATATTGATCTCCGCACGGGTTTGCTGGTCCTCAATTCCTCGATTGACCACAAGACTTACGAAGTCTACCTCGACCCATCGGTTGCTCCAGACGACAATCTGCATCCGGGATCGAGCGTCACGGTGGTAACGAACTTCGAGGGTTCCCGATATGTGGCGCGCAGTTTGACGATCGACTCGGAGGAAAAATAACGGAGCCGTGACGGGTCGGCCCAGCGCCAGATCCATTCTACTTAACAGGGCTTGCATCGATGCGTCCCTTCTCAGGAACTGCTTCGATTCCTAGGACGCTATGGGAACACGTCGAGTTCGGGACCGTTCCTTAGTTCCGTCGCGCTTGTTTGTGCCGGCCTTCCCTCGAACTCGAGCTGTTCATTCGCCCTCGCTTCCATTCTCCCCTATGCCGAGCCGGTTCTGACTGTCGCTACCGCCCCGATCTCGAGTGTGAACTGCGACCAAGGAAGAAATTTCCTTGTCGCCGCCGGGTTGTCGGGTTTCGGACTGTTCCGAAGGCGCCAGTTTTCCGTTTTGAGAAGCTGCATTCTGCCCGCGACCGTCATTGTCGGCACCTGGTCCCGCGGAAACACCGGACGCCCCAGCGGTTTCCCCCACTGGGATATGGGCAGCTGTGTGGTGACCACCAACGGGAGCGCCGCTTCTGTTCGGCTTTCCAGAATCGTTACCGTCAGAGTAAAGTGACTGCAACTCACTACCTCTATTCCACGAATTATGGAGCACAGCGGAGCGCCGGGCCCAGCCCAAAGAATTGCGTGTCATGAGGCGTAACAGCAAGGACTTGGAGGGTATCCAGCGAGGCAATCGTCGAAAACGGGAGACGTATCGTAACGTTTGCACCCGCTGCTGAAGTTCAAAGTGCCTGAGGTATTTCTGCACGACATTGGGCATGGTCATGCGCAACGCCGCTGAGAAGTTCTGTGTCGCCATCAGCTGCAGCTTCTGGGAATTTTCCAGTAATCCCACAAGACAATCTGCGAGGCCTCGGGCGTCGCCGGGCGGATAGAACTCAATGGCCAGCTCTTCTCCCTGCGCCATCTGCCGGAAGTCGGCCAGGTCTGCGCAGACGATCGGAACACCATAAGCACACGCGAGATGAGCTACTCCACTGCATCCCGTAGAGGAGGAGTAGGGCATGACCGCAACGCTAGCACTTTGGAACAGATCGGAAAGTTCGTCCTCGGGAACGTAGCCGCGGAACTCGATGCGAGGGTCGTCGGCGCATTGCTGCTTGACCGATTCGATGTAGCCGGAAGCCTGAGGATGATCGCCACCCGCGATGATGAGCCGGGCCTCTGGCATCTTGGCGGCCAAAATATGAAAAGACTCAATCATCAATTCGAGGCGTTTATACGTTCCCCACTTTCCGAACGCGAGAATATTGTGAATCGGAGTTCCACGCCGCAGAAAGTCGGGGAACTCGGGCCGGCGGGTGAGAATACCGTGAGCGCGCAGATGAACGTTGTCGCGCCCATACTTGTCGTTCAAGATCTTGCGATAACCCGGCATGAGCACGGAAACAGAATTCGACAGCAGCAACATTCGAGTTGCCACTGCTCCGGCGAATCGGTACAACCTCTCGTGACGTACTCCCACGTCCTTTAATTCAACGGTATCCATCAAATGGTGAAGGGTTACGTGCGTATACCGGCCGCTCATGCGGGCAAGCAGCGGAGTCATGAGGCCGCTGAAGGCGACCAGCGGATTCCGACCAAAGGTGCTAAAGAGCAAATTGAACCAGACCACATCAGGCTTGATGCGTTGCATCGTCCTCAGAAGTCGATAAACGCTCGCGGGGTCGTCGAACGACCAGCAACGAACCACCGCGTAACCCGGCAACTCTTCGTGGTTTGGCGGAAGTTCGTCTGCCAAAACGGTGAGGCTGAGGAACGGATTACGTTGCAACTCCTGCGCGATGTGAAATCCATATTCACTCAAACCCCCGGTACTCGGAGGAAAAGTGGTAACCAGACAGATCTTCATTCGTCTCCCGCCTCGTCGGCGCCAGAATGTTCGATGTGCTTTCAGAAGAGAATGTTGCAGGCCGACACAATAAACTGAAGAACCTCAGCTGTTGCCGGTCTTCGCCGGCTCCGGGCATGGCAAATCAAAAGTGACCGCAGCAGCATCCGCCCGCAGACATTTTTCCGTGACGGATATCTTGACCAGCTTGGTGGTCTGCTCCACCGGGAGTGGGGGGAGCACCGTGACACCTCCAACGAGGCGGCTAAGTTTCAGGTATGCATCCCGGTTGCGACGAACAAACTCCAGCGGATACTCCGGTTTTCGCCGATTCGCAGCCTCTGGATCGGCGTCTACGAGAAAAGCGACATCAGGTCTTGGAACAAACTTCATTAGAAGGCGGATGTAGATCCGCACACCCGGATTGCGCAAGGGAAGATTGGCGAGTTCATCATAGATATACCGATCGAAAATCAAGAATTCAGAAGTCCCGCGATCCACACTGCTTGCAATGGCCACACAAAGACTGAACGCGTCCAACATATAAAGAAATAGTCGAACGGCGGTCATGTGCCAGGACGTAATGTTCTTGTCGCGGCGGGTAATCGGCTGGTTGGGACTGCCGATACCCTTGTCGCCTTTGAACGCTTTCAAGCTCATGTTTTCGCGAACGCTCGAAAGCACGACAATGTTGTCCCAAAAGGTATAGAGAGTGAAAGGAATGCCGAGTTCTTTCAGATGATGACACAGGGCTTCTATCTGAGTGCTTTTACCGGCCCCGTCAATCCCAGAGAAGCTGACTACCTTTACGCGGTCGAATCGCATATTGATTGGGCAACGCGCCTCGTGCCAAATACGTTAAATCATTAGTGTGCGCCCGGCGGCTTGCTGGGTGTGGCTTCGGTCAGAGCGATCACCGTACCCAAAGCCGCACTAGCACCTATGATGGCTCCAACTTTGAGCACGATCGTTCGCACACGTCGCTGCTTGGCTGGAGCGATTGCTACTCCCGCGGGCTCGGCTGCTGTGACGCCACTAACCTTCGGCGCCTCTGCAGCAGCGGTCCCGACAGGACGCTGGGGTTTCTGTTCTGTGCCTTCGCTCGGTTGTGTGGTCGATTGAGCCGGTGGCGGACTCGTAGAATTTTGTTGGTTGTCTTGCGCGGGCGAGGAGGACTGCAATTTTGCCCACTCCGTGCCCGGACTGTCTGGAAGGTCCTGAGCTGTCTTCGAGGTGGCTGCCGCCGGTTGGTTTAACCCGACGCGCGTATCCGCTGCGGCGGCTGATCGGCCGTCTTGCGTAAAAGCGTGAGCTGAAAACCCCACAGCGAAGGTTAAGCACGCAATAAGAAAAAGACCCCGGTTTAACGGCCTCATCGTGCCTCCGTCCTCGTGATTATGCTAGCTGGCCTGCTTCAGCACACCCAGATCCCCGAAAGCCGCGGCGTACCAAGGTTCATCTTGCGGAACAGCATCCACGGGAACAGCATTAAAGCTCTGCACCGCTTCATCCGACGTCTGAAACGTCTCAAACACGCGCGACACTCGCATCAGTTCGAGGATCACTTCCGCTTCGGGGGATAGGGCTGCGAGCTTTAGGTCACCGTCCCGCTTGAGAGCCTCTTCGAGACAATGCAACAACATTTCCACCCCCGTGCTATCCAAGGAGCGGACCTGTGAACATTCAAGAACGATGCGTGGGCGGTTGTGCTCGAGCAACGGCTCTAATTCCTGGACAAAATTCCGAACCTCTACCCCATTGAGTTGTTCTGGCAGTTGCATCACGACTACGGGCCCACTGGTAAGCATTGTCTCCACCCCTTTTTAATTTTGACCACCTAAACTTCCAGACTTCAAAACATCAAGTGCGCTGCGGCTCTTTAAGCTATTTACTCCTCCGCAGACAACAACGCCATATCGCCAAATCCAAAATCGGTCGATCGCAGGCGATCCGCTTCGGTCCGGGGTTTGTTTTCTCGCATCACCACGGGATCATTAATGTCCAGAACCACGTTGCGGCGCAAGCTCACTAAGCTGCGTCCACCCACTATGAAATGAGATAAATCCAACCCGATCCCGACATAGGTGTTCGAGAGAATCGTGCTGTCTTCGACTACAGTTCCATAATCAACGTATGAATTGCTCTCCACGTTGCTGCACCTGGTGATCAGACACTGCTCGGCGATTCGCACGCTGCGCCCGAGAAAAGCTGGGGCCACAACCCGAGCCCCTCGATCGACCTGGGCTCCCTCGGCCATCCACATGCCAGGCCGCACCTCAGTGCCTTGCGGGCGAAACCCACAACGCGACGTCAAGCTATCGACCACCAGACGTCGGAGGTCCTCGGGATGCTCGAGTCGATTCACGTAGCCCCGAACTTCGTACTGAGCCGCCGGGGCAGCGAGCAACGCATGTAGCAGATTTCCCTCTGCATTGAAGCGTGCTGGATCGACGATCCATAGATCCAAGGCTCCGTGCTCGTCGCAAGCTCGGGTGACCTCTGCGCCTTGTTCGCGATGTCGTTGGATCGCATCCTTCGCGTCGAACTCCATATAGGCGCCGACTCGCGCTATCAGCACGGAGTCGACTCCACTGTTTCTCAGGCTAATCAGCTTGCAGCCAGCACTGAGCCATGCATCTGCGGTCAAGTAAGGTGCGATATTGGCCGAATCCTCGAATCCATACGGGATGAACGAACGGTCCACAAACACCGAAATGGCGTCAACATTCCCATATCTCAGACCTTCTACGACGCGTCCAATAACTGATCTGCCAAGTACCTCAACGCCGGCTAGAAAAGCTGCCCTTCCGGCTATGTCCGACAGAGCAGAATGGGCCACATCTGCCGCGACCGTGCCAGCCGTTTGTCGAATCTTCGGTCCTGCGATCACAATTGCGCCCGGCACTTCGACTACTCCTCTGTCTTAGGAACCGCCGTCTGCTCGTTGTTAATGCAGGTTACTTTGCTGAGGCCTTGCTGAGTTCGAGCGCTCCAGTTTTGCGCCGGCGAATTTTCGTCTTCGGAAACAGCAGGGCGCGCATCTTCAGTTTCGCTTTGTGAAGCTGAGATTTCGAGTTGCCGATCGAGCAGTCCAGCAATTGCGCGATCTCGTGATGCTGGTAACCCTCGACCTCATGCAGGGCGAAAATGGTTCGGCACCCTTCCGGCAGCTCTTCCAGGGCGCGGCGTAACGCAATCCGATCGACGACACCCGAGAGATCAGGATCGTTTTTCCCGAAGTCGCGATGCAGAGAAGGAGACTCTGAATTGACGGGCTCGTCGAGCGACACCGTGGGTGGCGATTTGCGCCGGCGGAGTTTCATCAGGACGGTGTTAACCGCAACGCGATAGAGCCAAGTCGAGAATGCGGCATCGCCGCGAAACGAGCTGACGGTGCGGAATACTTGAAGGAAAGCTTCCTGGGTGAGGTCTTCTGCTTCCGCGACGTCCTTCGTCATCAGGAGACATACTGAATAGACTCGATTCTTGTGCTGTTGGAACAACGTCGCAAAAGCCTGCTCATCGCCTGCCTGCGCGCGCTTTACCAAGTTAATCTGGGAATCGTCACGACCCTTGACGCTTGCCGAGGGGATGACGTTCGCTTCTGTCGCAGAAATTGCACAAGTTGCCACGGTTGTTCTCCTTCAGGTGCCTGAAAGTCGTTCGCCTAACGCAAACATCCGCGAACATGAATGACAGAGTAGAAAAAAGAACTCGTTCCTCCCATCGGGTCACATCTGTAAACACTTGCAGGAGAGTCTGTAAGGCTTCCGACTGACCTCCTAAGGCCCTACAAGAACGTTCTCGTTCCTATTCCAAAACACGGAGATCCGCGTATAACGCGGATCTTGCTGAGTACAGTGCAGAGAAAGATTTTCGTTTATTTAAGGGAATAAACCGATTGACATTCGTCGATCAGTAGAGGTGGAACTCCACTTCCACGCTGATTTGAACATCTACTGGCTTGCCATCTTTAAGAGCTGGTTGAAAGCGCCATTGCTTAACTGCTTCAAGAGCTTTCGCGTCCAGGCCAAATCCCAAGCCGCGAGCTACGCGTATGTCGCGGGGATGTCCAGACGAATCGACGATAAGCCACAGCACGCACGTACCTTGTTTCTTGGCGAGGCGCGCCTCCTCGGTATAGTCGGGGTCAGGCGAGGAGATTGCCGTGGGTGCCGAGATGCCTCCGCCTACGCGATAAACTCCGCCCCCAATGCCGCCGCCAGTTCCTGCGCCCACTCCCGGCCCACGTCCCACGCCCAGTCCACCACCCGAACCTGAGCCGATGCCGCCACCGGAGCCAGTGCCATTCGAAGGTGGTGCAGCCGGCATTACTGGACCCGTAGAAGTCCCCAGAGTCGGCATGTGATTCTCCGCCAGATGAACCTGCGGTGGAACTACCACGGTGGGTTGCACCGCGAGCTTGGGCCTTTCATTCCTCATGACAATTGCGGGTGGAGTGATCTGCAGCAGCGCAGTCTTCGGCGGATGTCCTTTGGGAGCAGGAAGCACATCACGGTCACCGCCGCCTCCTCCTCCGCTGATCACTTTCTTCGCGACTGGCAGTGCGTAACTGTCAGGAGACGGTGCGATCAGTGTGACGACTTGCCGTTCCTGCCGCTGCGTGATTTGATGGCTGACGAAAACGCCGCTCAACAGCAGGAGGACGAACGCGACGTGGACGATTGCAGAAACCGCGACACCATTCGCCCGATAATTGTTGTATTGACCCCAGATCTGGTCTGGTGGGCGCGAGGCTCGCACGGTTGACCGGTATGCACCACGCGCCCCCGGCTCTAATGAATAACGACGGACCGGAACGTTCCGCGACGGAACTTGCATCAAGGACTCACTGTTGTAGGCGGAATTCTGATGACTCGACATGGACTGCTCCTGGCAGACTTGCAACAGCGTTGGTCATGCAAATAGATGCGTCGAAACAACCTCAGGTTTATTACCAGATGCCGTCGCGCCGGTTCCTGAACCTCGATCAACACATCGCCGACATTGCAAAGCTTGCACCGGCTTTGAGAAAAACAACTGCACCGGCTTTGAGAAAAACAAATGGTGGGATTCAACGGGTCCCACCATTTGTCGAGTCACAAGGTTCTGTGACTGAGAGGGTTAGCCAAAAACCGTGCGCGTCACAGACGGCCGGCGAGAAGCAGTACGATTACCACCACGACAACTAGACCTAGGCCGCCGCTCGGGTAGTAACCCCAAGATCTGCTGTAGGGCCACGTGGGCAACGCTCCGAGCAACATCAGGATCAGCAAGACAAGAAGAATCGTGTACATAATCTCTCCCTTAGTTAAGCAGTTGTGTCGTGCAAGCCGGCCGACCGGCCTGGCCGGTGTATTCCACGCTTATCTGTTCGAGCCCGCCGCGTCTCCAATGGACGACTCGGTTTTACTCGACTCTTTTTCTCTGCTCTGGGCCGAATACTTTCGCACCGCGTGCAGGAAAGGCTCGCTGGAAGCGGTCGCGTCGACCTTCCCATTCAGAATTTCACCGAACGGAATAAACTTCCCGTAGAGCAAGCGAGTTTCATCTTTATCTTGGGTAAGCGAAGCGCCGCTAAGGTCGATGCCCGCAAACAGGCCACGCGCGCGCGAATAGGTCAGGACTTCGGCCCGCATCTTGATGTCGGTGTCCGCACCAGCGTCACGGCCCACAGGACCCGCCGCCGCCGAGGCGTCAGCGCCCAGCTTGAACTTGCTGCTGAGCAGATGCTCCATGCCCGCATCATTCGTAACAATCATCACCAAATCAATAGCTTGGCCACCAAGCTGTAGGCCCCAACTGCCACCGGTAATCGTGATGGGTGCTGGTGCGCTCCATCCCGTCGCGGTGCGGCAGGTGGCAACACCCTTGCCATGACTTCCGCCAAACCCCACCGCGATCTTTACCATCGACGGAATTACCGCGATGCATTTCGCGTCCCTCATAACCTTATCGGGGATCGCTTTGTCAGGAGTCGCCATCACTTCGTTCAAAACTTTCGCCGACGCGTCGATACGCTTGGAGATGTCGGATTCATCTTTATCAGCCGACCAGCCCACGCCTACGAAAATCGAACAAATGCTCAAAATCAGGAGGCATTTTGGCCATGCGGAAGAAATTCGTTTCATTTTTGACCTCTTCTGTGCTCCACGTGAGCACCTGCTATTTGGACCGCGAGGATAAAAGTATTCGTTTGGCTGAGATGCTTCTATCCGGCGGAGGCAGTAAACAGGGGTAGAACTTTCCCGATGGAGAGGCCGTAGACGCCACTTCCTGGTTGCGACAGAGGCGCTTTCCTTTCGTACGTACAGG
Source organism: uncultured Acidobacteriota bacterium (assembly GCA_963765015.1). Taxonomy (GTDB): domain Bacteria; phylum Acidobacteriota; class Terriglobia; order Terriglobales; family Acidobacteriaceae; genus Sulfotelmatobacter. The sequence continues at coordinate 69,490 of CAVXVD010000133.1, forward strand.
GTTCACAGTATTGTGGCTTGGTTAGAGGGAGAATAATCTGCAATCTCTACTCGACACAACGCCCCCCAAGCGGGTGCCGATCCTCTGGGACGGATCGGCACCTGCTCCTTCCAAGAGGCGAGTGTTAGTTCTTTCCGGCTTCGAAAACCCAAGGAAAATAGAAGGAATGCCGTCGGAGGATGGTCACCTCTCGGCTGGGAAGGGTAGGGCGACAATGCTATGATTTCACTCCTAGCCGCAATTGCATGCGAATCAGACGCACTCTTCCTATTGTTCTCGGGGTCGTAATCGTTGCCGCAGCGGTAACGATCACGGTCCAACTCCGAAAGAGTGCGCCGCCCGAGCCTGCGCGGCTGCTGCCTGGTGCGGATGCCTTCCTTTACGCCAATTTCAGCTGGGCTCGTAAAACCAACAATGGAAGGCCTTTTCTGCCGGTATCTCATGATCCGGAGTATGAGCACTTCCTCCAGGACACGGGCTTTGACTACGAACGAGACCTCGACGCCGTGGCGTTTGCCGTTCACTATCCGCAAAAGTGGCCTGGCGGTGGCACAGGTGGGACCGCCCCGGAGCCACGATTTTCCGAGGTTCTTGTCGGGCGGTTCGACGGTAGCAAGTGTCGTTCGTACCTGCAGCGTACGGCGCAGTCGGTGGAAAGCTACAACTCGATAGATATCTTCACCATTCCGATCAATGGACGAACGGTCCGCGTTGCGATTCTCGGTGTCGACACGGTTGCCGCGTCGAACCATGAAGATCCGGCAGTCATTCGCGGCATGGTCGATCGATCGCGCCGCCTGGCGTCTCCATTCGGCGGACCTGCATTTCTCCGACGGTATTACAAGCGGGTCCAGTTGGCGAGTCCAGTCTGGCTTGTGGCCCGAGTTGTTCCTTCGGCGCCGGAGTTTGCAGGCTGGTCGGCGATCTTTCCGAAGCCAGCAGATTTAGTCGTCTCTGCCAGCTATAACCCCCTTCATCTGCCGTTGCGCTCTGGGGTGATGCATCTGCGCGCCGAAGCTTGGGCGGACAACGACGACGATGCTCATATCATTACCAACAAGCTAACCGTCTTCTTAGCCATGTTTCACAGTGCTGAGTTGTCCGTCGGTTCCCCGGGTAGCGATGCCGATCTGAAAGCTCTCTTCGAGAGCCTGCGAGTTCAGCAGGAGGGCAGCCGTGCTGTATTGTCTGCAGCCCTTCCAACCGGAGTATTCCGCAAAGTCGTCGATTCCGCGGACCAACTGCCGTCGCTTGAATCAGCCCCGACTCCGGCCGATCCGCAAAAAGGCCCCGTCCCTGGAAAACACTAAACACCAGGGGAATTCTGCAACTAAATCGCTCGCCCTGCGTCTTATTCAGAGATGAAAGTCCCAGCGGTTACAATAAGAAGCGCATGTCTAGCCTGACACCGATTACTGCGTTTTTTGCCGGCCTGGTTTCTTTCCTTTCTCCGTGCGTCCTTCCTTTGGTTCCAGGGTATGTTTCCCTGATTTCTGGTGCTGGAGTGGAGGAACTGAAGTCGCCCCAGGGCCAATTGATGCGCCGGGTCATGGTGAATTCGATTGGGTTTATCCTCGGTTTCAGCGTAGTCTTTGTCACCCTGGGGGCGATCTCGACGGAGGTCGGACAGTTGGCCGCCCGCTACAAACACACGCTCTCGATCGTGGCGGGAGTGGTCATTATCATTTTCGGGCTGCACCTGACCGGCATTTTCAAGATCAAGGCGCTTTACACTGACGCCCGCCTGCATAGCGTAAAAGGAAGCAGCACACCGATTGGGGCCTTCGTGATCGGATTTGCCTTCGCCTTCGGTTGGACTCCATGCCTGGGCCCCATTCTGACGGCAATTTTGACCCTGGCCAGTGAGCAGGACACCCTTACGAAAGGAATCGCCCTGCTCGCCGTCTATTCGTTAGGGCTTGCGGTCCCGTTTCTGCTGACGTCTCTGCTGATGGAGCGTTTCCTGAAGTTTTATAGCCGCTTCCGTTCGCACATGCACGCGCTCGAAGTCGCAAGCGGAGGGCTGATGATTGCTCTTGGTGTACTACTGGTAATGGGACGCTTCACCCTGATCTCGAGCTGGCTGTCATTCTTGAATCGCTTTGCATTGTAGTAGGGGGTATTGGTTTCATGGCTAACGAACCTCAAAACACGCCAATCGTTGACGAAGCACAGGGAACGGCGATGGATAATCCGCAGTGGTGCCTGAAATGCGGAGCTGCATTAGGACAAGGCGGCGGCCGAAAGACCGACGTTCCCGCCGACGCACCTGTTTGCGACGCTTGTGGAACACCGCTTCCGCCGCCATTGGCATTAAATGACAGTTCCCAACCGCCGGTTCGCGGAGGAGGGCGAAATCCGCTGGCTCTCGTGGTTGTCGCCGTCGTGGCTGCGGCCATGTTGTATTTTGGTTTTCACGCTGCGCGGCGCGCTGGGTTGGAGCCGTCGCGAATCACCAAGGCTTCCGCCGCTCCCGATTTCACGTTGGAATCGCTCGACGGCAAGAATGTGCGCCTCTCGGACCTTCGCGGCAAAGCGGTATTACTGAACTTTTGGGCGACATGGTGCGGACCCTGCAAGATCGAAACGCCTTGGCTGGTGGAATTGCAGAACCAATACGGGTCCCAGGGCCTGCAGGTGATTGGAGTGGCCATGGACGACTCCGGCAAGGAAGACATCGCCAAATTCGCCAAAGACATGGGGATGAACTATCCCGTTCTGCTGGGGAAAGAGGCAGTGGGTGATGCCTACGGCGGCGTCCCGGCGCTTCCCGAAAGCTTTTTCATCGGGCGGGACGGCAAGATTGTCGACAAGATCATCGGCCTGAGGGGCCGGGGAGAAATCGAGGATTCAGTCAAGAGGGCTCTGGAGACGCAGGCAACGAGCCAGATCGGGGAAGCACCCGCGGCCCTGCAGGCTCAGAACTGACAATAGCCCCAGAGATGACAATGGAAAGTGCGTTGCATTCCTTCTAACATCGCAGCTATGGGTTTCTGGCATAGAAGACTCGTCATCTCGCTGAGACGCAACTTAGGACTTGTTTGCCTGTTCGCTTTTGCCTTCCCGGTCTTAGCCCAGACCGGCAAAGCACCGTCGGTTTCATTTGCGCCGGTGGCGCTCGTAACAGCGCCGCGAGCGGCGCAGACAATGGTGGCCTTGAATTTCCGGGTCGGTTCCGGCTTTCACATCAACTCCAACGCACCGAAAGACGAGTTTCTCATCCCCACAGCGCTGAAGATGGACCTGCCAACCGACATCGTGCTTGGAAAAATTGAGTATCCCGAAGGAAAGGACGTGGCATTTCCCTTTATGCCCGACACGAAGTTAAACGTTTACAGCGGAGACTTCACGATCAACGTGGCGGTCCACCCGCTGGCATCCGTTGTTCCAGGGAAGTATGCGATGCACGGAGTTCTCCGTTACCAGGCCTGCGACAATGCGCAGTGCTTCCCGCCGAAAACGATTCCGGTGAGCTTTGATGTAAAGGTCGTGAAGTCCCCGCCTGTACATCACACGAATCCCCAGAGCCCGCACATCCATAACTAGCAATTGCTTCGCGTTCTCGCCCGCAATGCATTCGCTCGATCAGTGCTTCTCGCTTCCGGCTTGTTTCTTCTCCACACGCGCCCACGTGTCCTTCAGCGCGACCGTACGGTTGAAGACCGGGGCTCCCGGCTTGGAGTCGGGATCGGCGCAGAAATATCCCAGGCGTTCGAACTGATATCGGCCTCCTGCCGTGGCGTTGGCCAGAGACGGCTCAAGCTTTGCGTGTGAAACTAATTCCAGCGAATTTGGATTCAGATAGTCTAGGACGTCTTTCCCATCCTCGATATCGCCGAGGTTTTCCTTCGTGAACAGGTTTTCGTATACGCGGACTTCCGCATCGACCGCGTGCGCCGCCGAGACCCAGTGAATCGTTGACTTCACTTTGCGGCCATCCGGCGCATTGCCGCCGCGCGTAGCCGGATCGTACGTGCAGTGCACTTCGATCACCTCGCCCTTATTGTCTTTCACTACGTTCTTGGCAGTAATGAAGTATCCATAGCGGAGGCGAACTTCTTTGCCGGGGGACAGCCGGAAATATTTCGGCGGAGGCACTTCGCGGAAGTCATCCTGCTCGATATAGAGCACCCGCGAGAACGGAACTTTGCGCGATCCGGCGCTCTCGTCCTCAGGATTATTCGTCGCATCCATCTCGTCAACCTGATCTTCCGGGTAATTGTCGATCACAACTTTCAGCGGATGCAGGACCGCCATCACCCTTGGCGAGCGCTTGTTCAGGTCTTCACGTACGAAGTGTTCGAGCATTGCCAATTCCACGATGCCATTGGTCCGAGATACCCCGACCGCAGCGACGAAGTTGCGGATGGCCTCTGGCGTATAGCCGCGGCGACGCATCCCACCCAGCGTCGGCATGCGCGGATCGTCCCACCCCCGAACGTGGCCCTGCTCCACCAACTGGCGGAGCTTGCGTTTGCTCATCAGTGTGTAGGTCAGGCTGAGGCGGTCAAATTCAATCTGTTGCGAGGGAAAAATACCCAACTGCTCGATGAACCAGCGATAAATCGGCTGATGATCGGCAAATTCGAGCGAGCACATGGAGTGCGTGACCCGCTCGAGCGAGTCCGATTGACCGTGCGCATAGTCGTACATCGGATAGATGCACCACTTACTGCCCGTGCGGTGATGCTCCGCATGCAGGATGCGGTACATCACCGGATCGCGCATATTGATGTTGGGCGATGACATGTCCACTTTTGCGCGCAGCACGCGCGCCCCGTCGGGGAATTCACCAGCTTTCATGCGCTCGAACAAGTTCAAATTCTCTTCCGCTGACCGATTACGAAACGGACTGTCCTTGCCGGGTTCTGTGAGTGTGCCACGATGTTTGCGAATGTCTTCGGCCGTGAGATCGTCAACGTATGCTTTTCCATCCTTGATCAGCTTGATGGCCCACTCATACAGCTGATCGAAGTAATCCGAGGCATAGAAGAGGCCGTCCCAGCGGAACCCGAGCCACTTGATATCTTCCATGATCGCGTCGACGTACTCGATGTCTTCTTTCTCAGGATTCGTATCGTCGAAGCGCAGGTTGGTATGCCCACCAAATTCATCGGCGAGCCCGAAGTCGATGCAGATTGCCTTGGCATGCCCGATATGAAGATACCCGTTGGGTTCGGGAGGGAACCGTGTCTGCACACGTCCGTCGTACTTGTTGGTCTTCAGGTCGTCGATGAAGCGATCGCGTAGAAAGTTAGAAGGACGAGACTCCGGAGCGGGGCTGTCGCCCGGCCCAGAGTCGGAATTAGACATTTTCATAATCTCTGATCTTACCGCAAAGAAGGCGGGGGACTGGGATGGACAGCTACCCAGCTCCCCGGATAGCTGGAGACCAGGGTGCCGGTGCGTCAGCAGATTAGCTTACTGCAAGGGGTCCCAAGTACCACACTCTGCCGCGCTAACGGGCGTAACGAGAGGCGTCCCTGTCTTAACGCGAATCACGGCATCCGAGGTCGAGCAGAAGCTCCGGATTCCGGTGCTGTTGCTGATGGGAGTTCCGACTACCACGTAATTGCTGCACCGTTGTGTCCGGCAGGTCGCAGAGATGCTGAAGCGATATCCGGACCTGACGCACCATGCCCCCGCAGTGCAACCGGGATTGCCCAGCGCCGCGTCAATGATTCCTGCGTGCTGCGCTGAATACGAGTGAGATCCGCTCGGATCGGGCCCGAGACTGGCGAAATCCCGTGCGAATCCCTTTACGGGATAGCTGGCAGCGTATGTGATTTCTGCAGTATTCGCCGTGCGCAGGGTGGCCACAGCGCTCGACTCATTTGCCGCCATTCTCGCGCGCAGCAGGTTCGGAATCGCAATCGCGCCCACAACTAACGCCGCACCGAAATCCATGCCACCGCTGCGACTCGCCTCGCGCAATGCCGATTCGTCACCATAGCCGGCAATCACCGCCGGAGAGCTGTTCACGCCGGCCTTCGAAAATGAATCGGCCAGATCGGGTGAGACTTGTCGCATGCTCAGCGCGGCAACCGCGAGCGGATCTTCATAAAAGACGGCGGAAGTTTGCGCGAGCGATCCCGGCGGCAGCGACGCGTTGAATTTCGTCGACTTGGCCAGCGATTCGCCACTGCGATGCAGACGAACGGATTCTGCAACGGCCTCGTGGCCGGACGCGACAATAAAGTATCCATCCACCACCGCGAAGCAGATCTCCTGCATCCTCGGACCAACAGGAATCTGGATCGTGTGATAAGTGACGCCATCTTCATCCGCCTCGACGGGCGTCATTCTTGCTTGCGTCATAAAAGTCCGTAATGTCGCCAGCAATCCGCTCGGATCTTCCGCTTTCAAGATCACCTTCCACTCAGGAGTCGGGGTGAGGCGATCCATCTCTACCGCGATCTCGCCCCCGAGGCGGGCAAAGAGATCATTTCGCAGGTTAATCTTCATCGCGCTTTCCACTTGCGTCACTGCAGCGAAGGCATTGGGATTCTGTGCGGTCGCGATGTCCCGCACGTCGTCAAAGATCTGTGCCGGGTCTTTGAGCCGCAGACTGGTGGCTACCACTGCCTTCGGCGAGATGAAATCAAGACTACCCATGGGCCCTGGCGTCGCCAGCCACGACGCAACGGCTCGGCGCGGGCCGGTGAAGCTCAGTTCCAATTGGCTCGCCGCCTGCGCATCGATCTTCTTGTGTTCCCACACCAGGTACTTCATGTCTGAAAATCCTGTCCGCTCCAGTGTCGCTCGGCTCGGGTCGGAAGACGGAATCTGCGCAAGGATGGCGTGCACATCAAGGCCCGCGACCATGGTGGCCCCGCCTTCATAACTTTGTGCCAGGCGTTGCCCGAAGCCAGTTCCGGCGAATTTGCCGTCCTTTAGATCGATTAGGGCGCTGAACCTTCGCAGTGCGCCGAGATCCGCCGCACCAATCACGAAGTCAGGTCGGATCAGAATTACAGGTTGCCCGGCATGCGTGTCTTTCGCAGTGGCGAGTTCCTGCAGATCAAGCACCCGCGCCGCCGGCTGCGCTTTGCCGGCTGTTTCGGCTAACATCTGCTGCAGGAAGCTTTTCAGGCCCGGCTTTTGCACCTCCGCCAGAAACACGAAATCTGGATCCTTCTTTCCCTCCATGACTCCGGCGACCACGAACTCATCTCCGAGGTATTGCGAGAGCTGGTAGAACTTCTCGAGCGCTTCCTCTGCTTTGGGTCCTTCGGTGACCATATCGCCACGTTCCCACCAGCTGCGCAACTCCGCGTTCTCTTTGCGCTCCTGCTGGAAAATCACCAGCGCCTGGTGCGATGCCTCGCCATAGTTCGGAACGGCGGCAAGAAGGATCGTGGACTGCGGCAATAGCGGCAACAGCCGGCTCTGGTTGCGCGGTTCCGGGTAATGGACGCCGATCCTGAAACTTCTTCAGCATTTGACCGAACTCGCTGAACAGTCCGGAATACTTTTTAAAGTCGTCCGGGGAAAATGGAGCGGGATTGGCCTCTGCAGCCTGCGCGGCTCCATTCGAGGCCAGGAAGAGAATCGCCGCCACGACGGCCGCAGTCGTGACGAAGAAATTGCGGCGGAGCAGACGAAGAGAGTTCGCGCACGCCATTCGAGATCCCCCAAGCGAACGGCACATCATAGCGTCGTTTTCCCCGCGGCGCCATGACCGACCGCACTCTCCATGTAACCGCGGTCACCATTCAGACTCCCGCCGACACAATCTGTCCAGGTGCGCCGGCGGCCTGCTCTTCCCGCACCAGCGCCCGCCGGTATCGGACATGCCGCCAACGCGTGATCTCGACCAGCGGTTTCCACACCGGATTGACCAGATGGTGCTTGATCAGGAGGTGCCAGAAGCGGTTGGAGCGCTTGTACAAGTACGACATGGCCAGGTACGGAGCGACTGCCTGCCACTGCTCTGGCCGCCGGCGCCAGATCGATGCCAGCGAGAACAGCCGATGATAGATCCAGGCATATCCCTGCTCCAATTCTTCGGGCGTCATGTGCTTAGGTTGAAAGACAGCATGGCTTGTATCGTAAAGATCCCAGTTACGGTGCAACATACGGCCCTGCGCCTCCATCTGCCGGAACAGCGGCGTCGCCGGATAAGGCGTCAGGATATGGAACGTCGCGCACTCCAGACGGTTCTCTTCGATCCATTCGGCGGTGCGGGCGAAGACGTCTTTGCGATCATGATCGAAGCCGAGGACGAACGAACCGTTTACCTGGATGCCGTAGTCGTGAAGAATCCGTACCCGGCGAGCATAGTCGGCAGTCTTCGGCGTTTTCTTGTGCGAGTCGGCCAGATTGTCGTCGGAGAGCGATTCAAAGCCGATAAAAACGCCAGTACAGCCCGCAAGAGCCATGTTCCGAATGAGGCTGGGATCGTCCGTGACATCGATCGTGACTGCGGCACTCCATATCTTGTTGAGCGGCCGCAGCGCGCCGCAGAGGGAGTGGAGGTAGTCATGCCGCGAGCCGAGATTGTTGTCGATGAACACGGCATACGGCTGGTCGTCGGCCTTGAACTCGTCGACTACCTGCTGCGGATGGCGCATGCGATATGGCATGCGCAGGCCGTCTGTCGCGAGATAGCAGAAGCCGCAGCGGTTATGGCATCCGCGCGTGGCGATGAGACTCGTTGTAGTCAGGAAACTCCGGCGCTGCAGGAGGGTACGTCGCGGCGCAGGATCGTCACAGTAGTCATTCTCGTAGGTGGCGACGTAACGCCGCTGCAAGGCATTTTGCTCTATGTCGCGCAGGATGCGTGGCCAGAGTTGAACCCCATCGCCCAAGGCGAGGGCATCGGCATGCGCTTCGCATTCGTCCGGACACGACAGCACATGTAGTCCTCCAAGAATCACTTTCGATCCGCGAGCGCGGTACCAGTCGGCCAGCTCGAAGGCTCGACGTGCGAAGGTCAGATGGACCGTAATGCCAACCAGTTGAGGCATAGGCTGAAAAGGCGGCCGGCCATCGAGCAGGTTCTCATCCCAATACTCGACGCGCCAGTGGGCAGGCGTGGTCGCAGCGAAGCTGGTTAGGGCAAGCGTCGGCGTAAGCACGTGCTTGCCAAAGCTGGCATTCGCATCCTTGGGATAGAAGGGATTAATCAGCAGCGCGAAACGTCGTTCGATGAATCCGCGGGGCTCGGCAGGATCCAGTGCCGGAGCGGTCGACATCTCACGGGGGATCGATCGCTTGGGTACGCGGCACAGGAAAGGCTCATACGGATCAATCATGTAATGTACTTTATAATACAAAGTACATTAGGTCAAGCCTAAAGATTCCGGAGTCAAGACCCTTCACCAAAAAGGACACGAAAGCCCACGAAGGAAGCCATTTGCGGCAAACTCCTTCTTGAGACTTCGTGTCCTTCGTGGTCAAACAATCTCTCAGTAGATCTAACTCATGGTCAACACGACGCGGAATCTGGCTTTGCCGCTGATCATTTGCTGGTAGGCCTCGGCGGCCTTTTCCAGCGGGTAGTGCTCGATCATGGGGCGCACTCCGCTGAACGCGCTGAACTCCAATGTATCCTGCGAGTCGCGTGCAGTCCCTGAGGCCCATCCGCGAATCGTCTTGCTTCCGCCGATGAGTTGTAGTGGAGTTACATTCAGAGATTCCATCCCTGCGCCGACAACGATCAGAGTTCCGTTTGGTCCCAGTCCGTTCACCAGCGCCGACATCGATTTTGAATCGGGCGCAGTCGCCAGAACCACGTGGGCACCGCCTAGTCTCTGCAGTGCCTCTGCGGGATCTCCTGCGCTGGTGTCAACATATTCATGGGCGCCGAGTTTCTTGGCGAGTGCTTGCTTATCACCCCCGCGCCCGATCGCGACCGTGCGAAACCCCATCTGGCGGGCATACTGAATGCCAAGATGTCCAAGGCCACCGATGCCTTGTACCGCGATGAGATCACCGCCGCGCGCTCCCGAGTTGCGCAACGCGTTGAACACCGTGATGCCCGCGCACATCAGCGGAGCCGCCTCGTCGGCAGGTAGGTCATCCGGTATCAGTGCAACTGCTTCCTCCGGGACGACGATATATTCCTGATATCCGCCGTCAAAGTGGATGCCAGTGATCTTCTCGAACTTGCAGTTGATGAAATCGCCGCGCCGGCAAGGGTCGCACTGGAAGCAGTGCCCGCCGTGCCAGCCTACGCCGACGCGCTGGCCCGCCCTCCAAAGAGTCACGTCTGCGCCGACGGCGTCAACGCGCCCTGCAATTTCGTGCCCCGGCACGCGCGGATATTGAATTCCCGGCCAGTGTCCTTCTTTCACCAGCGCGTCGCTATGACAGATGCCGCATGCCTCAACCTTGATGCGAACCTGTCTTCGAGATGGTCCCGGAGTGGCGCGCTCGACAACCTCGAACTTTCCACCTGGTTTGCTGATTTGTACGGCTTTCATGAATACCTCTCGTACTGAGTTGGAAGTTAGGAACAGAAAACTTGGCGGCTCTTAAGCCTGCAAGAAGATCGCAAAGCTATAGATCAGAATGGAGCGAGGCAGGATGCAACGAAAAATGAAAGCCGATCCTATGCGGATCGCCGGATTGCATCTTCGATCCTTGCCAGTGTCGCGTCTTTTCCGAGCACTTCCAGCGTCTCGAACAGCGGAGGCGCATTCTTGCGCCCGCAGACCGCGACCCGGATTGGCTGGAACATCTGTCCAGCCTTGACACCCAACTCCTGGGCGGCCGCCCGCAGCGCCTGGTCCAAGGGGTCGTGCTTGAATTCGACGTTTGGCAATACCTCGCGCGCTTTCGCAAGTACTTTCTTCGCCATAGCGGCGTCTCCCTTTTGCGGGATCAGTTCCGCGGGATCGTAGGGCGGCAACTGGTTCACAAAGAAAAAGTCGGCTGCGGTAAGTACATCACGCAGCAGCTTGATGCGTTCGCGAATCAGCGGCGTGATCCTAAGCATCTTTTCGGGCGTGATCCTAAATCCCGCGCCCTGCACGATCGGCAGGAGCCTTTGGCTGAGGTCTTCGATTGCCAGGCCGCGAATATGCTCGGCATTCAGCCAAACAGCTTTTGGATCGAAAGTTTCTTCCGGCGTGGGGGCGGGGTCTTTGAAGTTCACGACCGCGTTGGCACGGTTGATGCCTTCGAGCGAGAACGCATCGATCAATTCCTGCCGGCTCATCTGCTCGCGATCGTTCTTCGGAGACCAGCCCAGAAGGCATAGGAAGTTGATGAAGGCTTCGGGCAGAAATCCGGCGTCACGATAGGTCGTCACACTCACAACCGGTCCATGGCGGCGCTTTGACAGCTTGGTTCCATCGGGAGCTACGAGCAATGGAAGATGTGCGAATTGCGGCGGTTCATAGCCTGCAGCCTCGAAAATCAGAATGTGCTTGAAGGTATTCGATAGGTGATCCTGCCCACGAATGATCTGGGTAATATTGAGGTCTGCATCGTCGGCGCACGACGCCAGGTGATATGTGGGCATGCCGTCTGAGCGCAGAAGCGCGAAGTCCTCGATGTCGGCTCCCGCTTTCATTTGCTCTCCATAGACAGCGTCGGTAAAGCGCACGACCTGACCACTTTCGCGGGGTACCCGAAAACGAAGCGCAAAGGGTTCTCCGGCGGCGGCGCGGCGGTCACTCTCCTCGCGCGATAGTTCCCGCATTCCAGCATTGAACAGCCACGTTCCTTGTGCTCCGGATCTCTCGCTGTCACCCGTATGGGCAGGAGTGAAATCGCGGTAAGCGAGTCCTCGCTGAAAGATTGATTCAGCTATCCGGCGATGCAACGCTCCGCGTTCCGATTGCCTATATTCTTCGTCCCAACTCAGCCCGAGCCATTTCAAGCCCTCAAAAATGGAATTCACCGATGCGTCGGTATTCCGCTCCACGTCCGTGTCATCGAGCCGCAAAATCATCGTGCCGCCCATCCGGCGCGCGTACAGCCAGTTAAAAATGAACGTGCGTGCGCTTCCGACATGAAGAAATCCAGTGGGGGACGGCGCGAAACGAACTCTCGGTGCGCGCGGCGAAGTTAGATTTACTGATGAGGACATGTCGAAGGGTCGGACTTTCGATGGTACGAGCGGGTCGCAAAGACGTCAAGCAGCAGATAATCGATTTTGTATGCAACCCTTCGATTAGACGGGCTATCGAAGGCGTGCACTGTACTTAAATCCTGTTGTGTTCTGCCTGCCCGATATGAAAGCATTAAGACACTATTTCCCTCCGAAACTGAGCCAGTTGGCTTGGCCAGAGGTCTTGCTGCCGCCCTTATGAACAGCGTCGCCTTCACAACCGTGTTGATCCCCGGATTTGTTTCGGTGCTGCTGTTCCTTGTCTTTACTTATCTCCACGAGCAAAGCCGCCAGCCGTATTTCCGCGCCTGGCAATTGGCATGGGCAGCGTACTCACTGCATTACGTACTTGATGCATTTCCGGGATCGTCGGTGGCTTTTCTCATCAGCGAGTTGTTTCTGGTCGCGATGGCTCTATGTATTTTTGTTTCGACCCGCCTCATGCGAGGAGCCTCACAATTTCGTTGGTACGACGCGGCGGTCGGGGCTACGGGCGTCATCCTCGCCCTCCTGACGCTACGTGGGCACATCGTGAACGGCATGTTTCAACCCGACGCGCAGCCGGCGGTGCGCCTGGGCCTGGGGCTCGCAGCGGTCCTGCTGTATTGCTCTGCGGTCTTTTACCTGAATGGTCACCGCCGCGGATCGCTCGCCTTCCAGGTATTGGCTTTTGCGCTTGCGCTCTGGGGAGTGTTGATGGGTGTCGGCCAGCTGCAGATGCCCTGGATGGAGATATTCGGCAGTGCGAGCCGGCTGTTCGGCCCGGTTCCTCAAATGTTGCTTGGCATCGCCATGGTGATGGTGTTATTCGAAAATCAGCGCAATGCCGTGCAGGAAAATACTCTTGCGCTCTCGACTCTGGGCGTGGACCCGCGGCGTTTGCTTTTTGCCGAGGATCTAGTGCCCAGCATGCAGGCCGCGCTGGAGCGCTTGCGCAGCGCCCTGCCGATGCACCGCGCCGCCATCGTTATCAGCGAGCGCTGGCGGGGTCTTTTACCGTCCGTACAGCAAGGTTTCTCGGGAGGCTTTCTCGACGAGTTGGAAAGAACCAGCGCGGGAGATTACATCTGTGAACTGGCTTACCGCCAGAGCGGCATCTTTACCGTGCAAGATCTGTCCGAGATGACGGAACCACTGCCCGTCGGATCCCTGGGTACATTCTCGGAATTCAAGCGAATTCTAGCGGAAGCCGAAGTCCGCCACTTGACCGCGGTGAATCTTCAAACCCGCGAACACAATTTCGGAGTCATCCTCTTTCCCCACGCCGAACGTCGAGCCTTTGGATCCTCAGGACCGCGACTGATGGTTGGCCTCGCGCTGCAACTCGGCCTGACGCTGGAGAACTATGTGCTGGGCCATGATGCCCATCGCCGAACCAAGGAGTACGAACTCCTGACGGAGATCGGCAAGGCAATCAGTTCGCGCCTCGATCAAGACGAAGTTCTGCGTACCATTCAGGTTGAACTCGGGCAGATCTTTGATACCAGCCATTTCTATATCGCGTTCCAGGAAGGCGAAGAAATTCGTTTTGAGCTCGAAGTACGCGATAATCGCGTCCTGCCCAAGCGGACGCGGGAAGTGCGCAATGCTTTTACCGAGTATGTGATCCGCAGCGGGGAACCGCTACTGATCCGATCCGATCTGGAAACCATGCGAAACCGTTTGGGAATCAGCCACGTTCCCAAGCGTCCGGCCAAATGTCTAATTGCGGCGCCCATTTTTCTCGGAAGCAAGCCGACTGGGATTATGGTCGCCATGAATCCTGATCGGGAGTTTGTCTTCGAACAGCGAGATTTGGATGTGCTAGTGACGGCAGCGGGACAGGTCTCGGTCGCCGTTGAGAACGCCCGCCTGTTCGCCGACGAACAGCGCCGCTCCCGGCAGCTGGCCTTCCTCAACAATGTCTCGCGAACGGCCATCTCAAGCGATGATCCCGTGCACATGCTGAGCCAGATTGCGAGTGAGATCCAGAAGAACTTCAGCTTCGACCACATCGGAATCGGTCTACTCGATTACGGCACAAAAGAAGTCGAAATCAAAGCCGAAGCAGGCGCGACAGCCCACGCCACGAACCGACGAATCCCGCTTGGAACCGGCATCCTGGGACGCGTTGCTCGGACCGGTGAGCGTGCGCTTGTCCAAAATGCATTGCCGGGCAATCTCACAGGAATTCTTCCGGACTCGCGCGCAATACTCTGTATTCCCATCACCTACGGCGAATCGCTGCTGGGCGTGCTCAATATCGAGAGTCGTGCCGAGAACGCCTTCTTACCTCAAGATGTCCTCATCCTCAACACGCTTGCCGATCTGCTGGCTACCGCATTGCACAATGCATTCGTGTTCCAGAAGTTGCAGCAGCAGTCGATTACCGATGGTCTTACCGGCATCAAGACGCGCCGGTTTTTCTGGGAGGCATTATCAGCCGAGTGGAAGCGCGCCTCGCGATCCGGTCGCCCATTTTCCGTCGTTCTGATTGATCTCGACAAATTCAAAGAGGTCAACGACAGCATGGGCCACTTCGAAGGCGACCTCGTTCTTGCGCGCGTGGGACGCCTTCTCGAGCAAAAATCGCGACAATCCAACGTCGTGGCGCGCTACGGCGGCGATGAATTCATCGTCCTGATGCCTGACACGGGAGCTGAACAGGCGCAGGTGCTCGCCGAGCGACTGCGCCAGTGGCTGGCGTCAGATCCCATGCTCAGCGAACACAACGTGACGGGAAGTTTCGGTGTGGCCAGTTTCCCCATGCATGGATTCTCCATCGAGGACATCATTCGCGTGGCCGACGCTGGTATGTATGTTTCCAAGCGCTCAGGAGGAAACATGGTCTCGACGGCGCAAGAGTTTGTCGAGGGCCAGGATTTTGCCCGGCAGCGCCAGCAGATTTCCGCTTATATCGAGGGTTTTCTGCAGCGGGAGCGCACCGGCCCCGATCAAGTTGAGGAGCTCACCTCCACGTTGTGCAAGCTATGCGGCGGAGACGAAGAGTGTAACGTGCCTCTCCTCAAGGAAGCCATCGAATCTTTAAGTCGCGCCGCGGAATCTCGCGAGTTGCAGACCGCTGGCCACGGTGATCTTGTGGCTCGCTACAGCGAGGTAATTGCGCGGGCGCTGGGACTTTCGCCTGAGGAGACAGCCGACCTCGTTTACGCCGCTCGGGTGCACGACGTGGGGAAGGTTTTTGTTACGGAGCACATTCTTAACAAGCCCGGGCCCCTCACCGATGAAGAGTTCTTTCAGGTCAAAATGCATGCCCACATCGGATCCGAGATCGTCGGCGCCGTCCCTCGCTCCAACATGATGAGAGATGCAATCGAGCATCACCACCAGCGCTTTGATGGCTCCGGCTATCCCGACGGCCTTCGCGGAGAAGAGATTCCGTTGTGGGCGCGAATCATTGCCTTGGCTGACGCCTATGCCAATATGGTGACCGAGCAGTCTTTTTCCTCGGCCAGGACGCCGGATCAGGCGTTGGACGAACTGTCGAAAATGAGCGGTACGCGCTTCGACGGCATGCTGGTTCGGCTGCTGTTGCGGAGCCTGAAATCCGAACGAGCGCCTCATCCAGCACGGGAGACTGAGCATTGAGTGTGATGCCGCGGCTTGCAAAACGCAAACCGGAAACAGGACACTAGTGTGGTATGTCCATACCCCTCTCACTTTCCGGTAAGGTTGCCCTGATCTCCGGCGGCTCGCGCGGCATTGGGGCTGCCACGGTGCGGATGTTCACCGCCGCGGGTGCCAAGGTTGTCTTCAGTTTTCGCAGCGCTCGCGCCCAAGCGGAAATTTTGGCGACCGAATGTGGCGAAGCGTGCTGCCATCCCGTGGAATCCGATCTGAATAACCCTGCAGCCGCCCGCTCTCTCGTAGCCGAGACTGTTAAGCATTTCGGACGCCTCGACATTTTGGTCGCCAATCACGGCGTGTGGCCAGCCCAGGACGTGCCCATCGAACGTATGTCGGACGAACAGTGGCGCTCCACGATGTCGATCAACCTCGACGGCGTTTTCGGGCTAGTAAAGCACGCCGTAGCTCAAATGAAAAAGCAGTCCCGGGGCAGCGTCGCCGCGGGACACATCGTCCTCATCAGCTCCACGAGTGGACAGCGGGGTGAGGCGTATCACTGCGATTATTCCGCCACCAAGGGAGCTCTCATCAGCATGGTCAAGGGCCTGTCAACGGAGTTGGCATCAGACGGCATCTACGTGAACTGCGTTGCTCCCGGATGGGTCGATACTGACATGAGTGCAGGCGCCCTTGCCGACCCCAGGAGCGGCGGGGAAATCCGAAGTACAATCCCGCTCGGCCGCGCCGGCAAGGCAGAGGAAATCGCAGCGCCCGTGCTCTTTCTGTGCACCGAATACGCCAGTTTTATCACCGGAGAAGTCTTCAACGTCAATGGCGGTGCAGTTCTCGCCGGGTAAGAGCACAGGGGAAGCCATAAAATAGCCAATCGGGCTTGCATTTTCGGGCTTTCGTGCATCCAAGCAAAGAGAGGAGCACGCTTTGCTGTGGGCAAAGAGTCCACAAGAAACGCTACAATCCTGATTGCACGCGATTACTCCCTCAAGTGGAATGAGACAGTTTCTCCCGATTCTGATTGTGGTGTGCTCGGCCTGGTCCCACGCCTGGGAACAGCCTCGTACCTCTGCGCCTCAAGCGGCCCAACAGACTGCATCGGCGTCCTCCCATTCCGGCTCCGCAACGCCTGCAGACAAGACATCGGTCGACAAAGATGCCCAGGAGAATTCCGCCAAGGCCAAAGAAATCATCGAGCAAGCGATTCAGGCGCTCGGCGGGCAGGCCTACCTCACCATCCGGGACCGCGAACAGCAGGGACGCGGCTACAGCTTCCACCATGGGCGTCCCAGCGGTGGCGGGGACGTTTTCTGGACTTTTACCGAGTTTCCCGACAAGGAACGGGTCGAGTACACCAAAGAGCGCGACATCGCTCGCGTGTTTGTCGGCGCCAAGGGATACGAGATTACTTACAAGGGCGCGCGTCCGGTCGACGAGAAAGATCTGGTCGACTACCTGCGCCAGCGGCAGTTTTCGTTGGATACAGTCTTGCGGTCCTGGGTCAACGATCCCGGAGTAGTTTTGCTTTATGAAGGAAATGCCATCGCAGCCCAGCATCCGGCCTTGCAGGTAACCCTCATTAACTCAAAAAATGAAAGCGTCACCTTGTATTTCGACGCGGACAATCACCTGCCGGTCAAAAAATCTTTCGAGTGGCGTGATCCGGTGGACCGGCAGAAGAATCTCGAAGAAGAGATTTATGAGAACTATCGGCAGGTTCCGGGGGGAATCGTCGCACCTTACAATGTCACCCGATATTTCAACGGTGACATGTCGCGCCAGCGCTTCCTCTTTTCGGTGACCATTAATCAAGGCCTTGATCAGGCCATGTTCGACCCAAATTCCGGTTACGATCCGAATAAGACGGTCAAGTCCGGTAAGCCCTCCAAGAAATAATGTACCCCCCCGTTATTGGCCACATCGTGAAGCGGCAGATTCCTATTGACAAGGTGTCGGATAGACACTAATATAATTGTCATAAAGACACTAAAGGAGGTCGCCATGTTGAGCTTCATGAAGGTGCCACCTACTACCTACGTGTTGCAATTCAAACGGGGCAGGGTAAAGCGAGAGGGGGTCGGCTTGTCGTTCATTTACTCGGTGCCAACTTCCACCATCGTTACGATTCCGCTGGCTAGCGCCGATGTCCCATTCGTCTTTCAGGAAGCGACAGCGGACTTTCAGTCCGTGACCATCCAGGGCCAGCTCACCTACCGTGTGGCCGACCCGAAAAGGCTGGCTTCTTTGCTGGATTTCAGCGTAGATACGAGCCGCCGGTACTGTTCCGAGGATCCTCGGAAACTGCCAGAGCGCATGATCCACACAATCCAAACATTGACTCGCGCTATCACGCAAAGGCTCACGTTGCGCAATGCTCTGGTGAGTTCCGACGCAATTGTGGCGGAAGTCCTCGGCAAGCTGAGAGTGTCTGAGGCGGTCACGACCCTGGGCGTCGAAATCCTCGCTCTGTCCCTCCTGGGAATAAAGCCCACCCCGGAAACTTCGCGCGCCTTGGAAGCGGAGGCTAGAGAGGCCCTGCAACAACGCGCCGACGAAGCGATCTACGCCCGTCGGAATGCTGCCGTTGAACAGGAGCGTCTCATCAAGGAAAGCGAGCTGAACACCGAAATCGCCGTTGAGGCTAAGAAGCGGCAAATCCGCGAAACTCAGATGGCCGCCGAAATTGCCGTGGAAGAGCAACGAGCCCAGTTGGTCGATCGCCACGTCGAAAACGAACGCAAAGACGCAGACAGCCACGCCTATGTACTTACCGAAACGTTGAAACCCTTACGGGACCTGGACTGGAAGACTCTGATGATGCTTAACGGCAAAGGCGCAGATCCTAAGGCCATGATCGCACTGGCATTCCAGGAAATGGCCAGCAACGCGCAGAAAATCGGCGAGCTGAATGTATCGCCGGATCTGTTGCGATCGCTGATTGCGGGCAGCGCAGGGAAATGACCGATGTACAAGAAGCTCATTATCGTGACCCGCAAGACTCGCCTGCAAGAGCTGGTTGAGCGCTTCAACACGCGCTCGCAGGCGAAGTTTTACATCGAGCATGCTGGCGGAAGCTTTGCCGATTATGAGCTGGAAGACGACGCTTACCGACGGTCGCTCGATGTTTTATGCCATTCGCTGGAGTTCGATATTCCACAGCAATTGGTTGACCGCACTCTGGTTCCGACCTTCCAGTTTCAGAAGGAGGATCTTGTGTTTACCCTCGGGCAGGACGGACTGGTCGCAAACACGGCGAAATATGTGGGAAGCCAGCCAATCATCGCGGTCAATCCCGAGCCATCACGGTTTGATGGGGTCCTCCTTCCGTTTTTTCCGGAAGACGCTCGAGCGACGGCAGCCAAGGTCATGGAGGACACCGCCCGCGTTCGCAATATCACGCTGGCCGAAGTAACACTCAACGATGGCCAGCGTCTTCTCGCATTCAATGATCTTTTCATCGGCGCCCATAGCCACGTATCGGCTCAGTACCGCATTACTTGCGAGAAGAAAACGGAGGTGCAGTCGTCCAGCGGAGTCCTGGTGTCGACCGGAGCCGGATCGACAGGATGGGTTTCGTCCATATTCAACATGACCGCTGGTATAGCGAAATTCTGCGGCGGAACGCCCGGCTCGACCATTCATCTTCCGTGGGAAGACAGGCGCCTCCTGTTCGTCGTACGCGAGCCGTTTATCAGCCATCACTCGCAAGCGTCAATTGTTGCTGGCATGCTCCGTCCCGGGGAGTACTTGTCCCTGGAATCTCTCATGCCTACCGGCGGTGTAATTTTCAGCGATGGCATGGAGGCGGACTTTCTCAATTTCAACTCCGGCTCAAACGCGAACGTACGGGCGGCCGAACAACGTGCCCACCTTGTCATGAAAGATGTTGCCTAGGTTAGGATTGCAAGGCATGAGAGTTGCGGTCGACATTGTCATCTTCACGATTCAGTCCGGAGAGTTGCAGGTTCTCCTCGTCAAGCGCGGAATCCCGCCCTTCGAAGGACAATTCGCGATTCCCGGCGGCTTTATTCTCGAAAACGAGAGTCTTGACCAGGCCGCTCTGCGCGAGCTCAGAGAAGAAACCGGCGTCACCGACGTCTATCTGGAGCAGCTTTACTCTTTCGGGGAGCCCGGCCGCGATCCACGCGGTCGTGTTATTAGTGTGGCCTATTTTGCGCTGATCGCTTCCGGATTACCCCTGAGGCCCGGCTCCGATGCGGCGGATGCCCAATGGTGGCACGTTGGAAAGCTGCCAGCTCTCGCTTTCGACCACGGCGCGATCTTGGATTACTCCCTGGAACGTCTGCGAAACAAGCTGGAGTACACCACTGTAGGATTCCAACTCCTCCCGGCGCGCTTTTCCCTTACCGAATTGCAGGAAGTGTACGAAGCGATCCTCGATAAAAAACTCGACAAGCGAAACTTTCGCCGAAAGCTGGCGCTACTCAAAGTGCTGCGGGCTACACGGGAGTATCGTCATGGCGGCCGTCGTCCCGCGCGCCTTTACGAATTCGTAGCCGCAAGCTTCGAGAAACTTAAAGACAGAGGGATCCTATTTCCGTTCTAGGTTTGGCCAACTGGCCGTTGTGCGGGTCGGGGTTGTGACGATCCAAGCATTTCGCAGGAACCTGCCCTCGAACCACCCCGATTTCATGAAGGTTGTCATGTACAACAACTGTGGAGGCGAGGGGATAGCGTTGTATGCAGAGCATGCCGGGGCCAAAGGCCACGATTTTCCCGTTCACGAATAGGGTCTGCTCGACGCAGAGATGCCTGCCTGGGAGCGGCTTTCGCTGACGTGGGGGGCCTGTGAGCCTCGCCACGGAGTGGAAGAGCATAATCGCTGCCGCCGCCCCCAATAAATCAGAGGTAGAGGTACCTCTAGTACGCTGCGGTGTGATAGAGAATTGGTCCCGCACCGTTGTCGGAGTCGTGTACCTCCACGATCAAGGCTCCGGCCACTGCGATCCGCGGCGCTTCACCGCTGCCATACTTAAGCGGGTTAGCTGCGAATTTGACCGTCCCACTCGATTGCAATCCAGCGGTGTAATACCACAGCGCACCGACTCCGCTGACCACCTGGTGTACCTCGATGACCGTCGGTCCCGAGGCAGATACGGAGGGAGCGAGGCCACTCCCGTAATGGAACCCTGTTGTGGCCCACATCACCGAACCATTGGCGCGAACTTCCGCGGCGTGGTACCACAGAGGCCCTTCACCGGCACCTGTCTGGTGGACTTCGATGACCGTCGATCCTGCAACCGCCACGGATGGTGCAGCTCCGGTGTCATATTGGGATGCACTCGCACTCCACTCGACAACATTTTCCAGGAGCTCGCCAGTGTGATACCACAGCGGACCGACTCCGCTGCCGCCCTGGTGCACTTCGACAACTGTCAGTCCATCCGCTGCCACCGAAGGCACTAGGCCATCGTCGTAGTGAGTAGCAGAGCCCCAGCTGATCCCATCGGTGGCCGTGATTTGGGCGCAGACATTCCAGAGTGGACCGAATCCGCTGCCGCCCTGGTGCACTTCAACAACCGTGTTGCCACTGATAGCGACGGACGGAGCATATCCGTTGGCATACTGCACAGACCCGGACCAGACGATTGAGCTGTCTTGTATCTGGCCGACGCTATACCAGAGCGTCCCCGAGCTACCCTCATGCACTTCAACTGCGACTGTACCGGAAATTGCCAGCGACGGTGCTGTACCGTTGTCAAACGAGACTGAGGATGCGCTCCAGACCACCGGAGATATCCCTTGTGCGCAGGCAACGGGTGCCTGCAAAGCCATGGCGACCGCCACAATAATCATTATCACTGGAACTGTCTTGTTGATCTTGCAAACTCGCTTCATTCTTGATTCTCCTTTTGAGGGTCTTGTTGATTTGTTGAACACCGTGTCGCAGCTCCCGCTCGCCTCACTCAAGAAGCAAGGAGATAGAAGTCCGCACCTCGCAAATCGTTATTGAAATCGGTGGTCTCCACTTGCCCCTTATGGGCGGGATCGGCCCAGTTCCTGTGCGCGTGCACAGCCCGACTGGTGTCACGCTCAAAAATCACTTGTTCACCTCAAAATTGGGGTCGAAGTCCCAATAGCCGAGTCCTATCAATGTCTTCGGTAAAGCTATTACCGCACGGGGCATCGTGGCTGCCGCGCCGGTGAGGGCGAAGTTAAAACAACCGACGATTTTGTATGGGGTTCGATAAGCGTTAACGTACGCCATTGTCTTGACGGACCGCGGGCGGCCGAGTGGTTGCACCGCATTGTCATTCTGGCCAATGGTGAAGGCTCCGCCCGCGGTGGAAGCTCGCGCGGGCAGGATATTGAGACCACAGCGAGGCGTTGCATTCGGCGGATATCGGCAGAAGCCGATGAGCAGAAAGCGCTCCATTGTGCCCTCCAAATTGTGAAACTGCTGACCATTCTGACGGGCCGAGTTATAAGGTCTGCAAGAAATTGACTAAGTCCTGCATCTGGTTGGGCGACAGGCCGATCTGGAAACGCTGGTTGTAGAATCTCACCACTTCGTCGAGGTTCGCAGCGACTCCATTGTGGAAGTAAGGCGCGCGCGCGGCCAAGCCACGCAAGATGAGCCCTTTGCCGCGTCCGATATCGCTGCACTGGCCGCTGATAAGGGCCTTCCCGGGATCGGTGGTGTAATAAGTATTTCCCGCCAGCGTTCCTTGTGTGCAGACTAGTTCGAATACCGGCAGCGTTGGCGGCGTTTTCAGCTCTCTAAGCGCGGCGATAATATTTGGATCAGTTTCGTAGGCAAGAGAGTGGCCATTGCCGATGTCGAGCGGCAGCGGGAATGAGTGATTGCCTACGTTGAAATTATCGTGACAAGTGGTGCAGGTTCCCGTGATCTGCTGATTGCCGGTGGTCAGACCTGGTACGTTGCTGATCGTCAGCGGCTGCGTGTTGAAGATTTGTTCGCCGCGAGCGATCGAAGCTTGCTGGGGATTTGTCGAATTCAGCCACGAGCTGTAGATCGTAAATACGTTCGGTGTGAACTGGTTCCCGTGCGGATCGCCTCCCAGAGAATCGTTAATGCCGGGGTAGTACAGTTGAGTTTGCGCTGCGAGAAACTGCGCCCCGCCATTGGCATGCTTCGAGAGATCCCCGGCGGCAAAATCGAATGACTGTGCCGAGCTGAGCCCCATTTCGAAGCTAATGATCTGATTGAGTTGGTCACTGGTCGGAGGCTGCGTCGCTTGCGCATGGCTGGTTGTCGCGTCGATGGCCTGTTGCGTGAGGTCGTTATTCAGATTTGTGGGAAACGTTGCTTGACTGTTCAGCGGAAACGTAAGCGACTCTCTGCCATCGAACATCACGGCGCTCAGGAAGCCAAGACTGGTCGTCGGCAAAGGGCGCCGATAAACCGACACGGTCTGCTGACCCTGCGCATCGGTCATTAGCGCGCAACCGTACGGATCCTGCACGGCGCTGATGGTGTACTGTGGCGCCGACGGATCCGTCGTGGAGGGGGGAACGGTCAGTCCGATGCGAATCAGTCCGTAGTTCGTGGTGAGACTATTGTTGACCGGACCCGTCGGGCAAGTAGCTCCGTCGAATTGAGCAAACAGCGGGTCTTTCCCTCGCGTCAGAAAATAACGCAGCTGCGCATTGGCGGCACTGAGGCCGAAGGCGTTCCCGGGCTGGTGACAAGTAGCGCAAGTGCGGCCATTCGTGCCGAGACTTTGAAAAAACGGTCCGCTGAGGTCGACATTGCCGGTCTGACTGTAAGTGCCAGAAAATCCGGTGAAGTCGAGAAATGGAAACAGGTTCGGAAGGTAAACGTCCGCTATGGCGCTGCCGGCAGCAAGTGTCAGCAGTCCGACTGCGCATATAACTATCCGACTCCGAAAATTTGTCTTCGCCGTAGAAAAGTAAGTGGACCATAACTCTGATAGCAAGAAGCGCTTCCGCTGTGACATTTGTCCCCCTTGGAGCGAAGTCTGCGAAGGCTAACCACGAATTGCCGCTGGAAGTCCGCGGACCAGTTTCATTAACATCGCCAGCACCTAGCCGGTCTAGCGGTAATCATGGCCCTCTCGAATACAGCGGCGCGCAGCTCACTCCTACTGTTTAAGGCGCATTGAGCACAAAAAGGAGCTCAATTTTGTTTGCCTGATGTGAGAATTTTTCGCGATCCAGGTAAAGTGTCCGATTGGATTGACTTGCGGTCGCCGGGCGGCTATCGTGTCCAGCAACTCCCCCCGCCCATTAAGACGTGTATGCGTAACCTGCGTTCAGAATCGGTCAAGGTCTTGCTCGCCAAATGGAACGCGGGAGACCAAAATGCGCTCGAAGGTCTCATTCCCCTGGTCTACAACGAGCTTCACGCGATGGCTCACTATTACCTGCGAGGGGAGCGTCCAGACCATACTCTCCAGACAACAGCGCTGATTCACGAGGCGTATTTGCGTCTGGCGGCGCAGGGACCGTTCCCGACGGAAAATCGTAATCACTTCGTGGCCATCGCAGCCACGTTGATGCGGCAGATTCTGGTCGATTACGCTCGCCGCCATCGCGCAGATAAACGCGGAGCCGACTGCACGATAAGGCTGGAGGACAGTATCGATCCTGTGCTGCATGCCGAGAAGGATGTTGACGTGCTCCTACTCGACGATGCCCTAACCCAACTTGCACAACGTGACCTACAGCAGAGCCGGATCGTGGAGTTGCGCTTTTTTGCGGGGATGACGGTTGAAGAAACGGCCGCTGTCATGGGTATTTCTCCAGCGACCGTGAAACGCGACTGGACCATGGCTCGCGCTTGGCTTTCGCGCCGGATAAAAAGAGGAGAAAGTGGAGACAAAGACAGAGTGGCAAAGAATTAAAGATCTGTTCGGAGCGGCGCTCGAACGGACTCCCGCCGAAAGAGAGGCCTTCTTGCTCGAGGCGTGCGGCAAGGACGCACCCGTCCGGGAAGAAGTGGAATCCTTATTAAAGGCCCACGATTCCGTAGGAGGAATGCTTGAACGTCCTTTGAACCTTCCGCTTCCAGGCGAAGTAGACATTCGCCACATCGGTTCTTATCGGCTTCTGCAGATGCTCGGCGAGGGTGGCATGGGGCAAGTGTGGCTGGCCGAGCAATCTGCTCCTCTTCAGCGCCACGTTGCCCTGAAGCTCATTCGGTGGGGCGCGTACGATGATTCTCTAATTCATCGCTTCCAGGCTGAGAGGCAGTCCCTTGCAGTAATGGACCATCCTACGATCGCGAAGGTGTTTGAGGCGGGCGCAACGCCCGAGGGCCAGCCCTATTTCGTGATGGAATATGTCCCGGGAGTTTCGATAACCGACTACTGCGACCAGAAAAAACTAAGCGTCCGAAACCGGCTCGAACTGTTCATCAAGGTTTGCGAAGGAGTTCAGCATGCCCACCAGAAGGCCATAATCCATCGCGATCTCAAACCAGCGAATATCCTGGTGGTCGAAATTGATGGCAAGCCCTCTCCCCGCATTATTGACTTCGGTTTGGCCAGGGCGATGGGCAAGCAAACAGACTCCATGCATACCAGGGCAGGAAGCTTTGTCGGCACGCCGGGATATATGAGTCCGGAACAATGCGATCCTACGGCGAAGGACATTGATACACGCACCGATGTGTATTCACTTGGCGTGGTGCTTTACGTACTGCTCACAGGAAGTTTGCCGTTCGACACGCAGCACTGGAAAGACAGGCCTTTCGATGAGGTACTTCGGCGCTTGCGCGAGGAGGATCCGTTACGACCCAGTACCAAAGTCAGTGCAGATCGGCAAGCCTCATTGCTAGTTGCAGACGCACGCGGTACGGAGCCAAAACAACTTGTCAACCAACTTCGCGGTGATCTCGACTGGATCACGATGAAAGCGGTCGAAAAAGAAAGGACGCGCAGATATGGAACCCCATCCGATCTGGCGGCTGATATCGTCCGATTCTTAAAGAACGAACCCGTCAGCGCGCGTCCAGCGAGCGTGTCCTATCGCGTTCAGAAATATATTCGACGACACAGATACAGTGTGGCTGGAGCCGCCGTATTTGTTGCCTTGCTAATCTCTTTTGCAGTGGTGCAAAACATTCAGCTGCGTAAGATCCGGCGTGAACGCGATCGAGAGGACCGGATTGCGGAGTTCATGACGGGCATATTCAAGGTCTCGGATCCAGCGGAGAATGTCGGCAGTAAGGTAACAGCACAAGCACTTCTTGGCAAAGCGGCACAGGACATCGATACAGGTCTGGCCAAAGATCCGGAGTTTCAGAGCCGAATGATGTACGTAATGGGAAGGGCGTACATGAATCTGGGACTTTTTCCTGAGGCACAGTCCCTGTTCGAACGGGGCATAAAAGTTAGCGGTTCCGTGCTCGGCCAAGAACACAAGGACACACTCCATATGATGGGTGATCTAGGGTGGACGCTTTTCGAAGAAGGCCGCCTGTCCGAGGCCGAGAGTATGGAGCGAAGGTTACTTGATACCGAGCGGCGGGTGCTCGGCCCCGAGGACAAGGAGACGTTAGGCACCATGGGCAATCTGGCCGTCACGCTATGTGAGGAAGGTAGGTGCACAGAAGCAGTGAAACTGGGCCGGGAGCAGCTCGACATCAAGCGGCGCCTCTTTGGTCCGGAGGATTTCTATACCCTCGCGTCTATGGATAACTTGGCGGTCATGCTCGCCCGCTCAAACCAATTCTCCGAGGCGGAGAAATTGGAACGGGAGACGCTTGAAATTCAACTCAGAGTCTTCGGTCGCGAGAACCTGGGAACCATAAGCACAATGACCGATATGGCTGACATAACGAGGGATATGGGCCGGGACGAGGAAGCCCTGAGGTTGTATCGCGAAACTCTAGATTTGGAACAACGGCTCCTCGGACCAGGGCAGCCCGAAACAGCCGTAACCAGATACAGCTTGGCTTGCATTCTGGCACGGCGCGGACAGATGGACGAAGCCGTTGCGAACTTGTTGTATGCCATCGATCACGGGCTGCAGCCTAGGATGGATCTGCAGATCGAAAAAGATCCCCTCCTGAGTGCCCTTCATGGCACTCCGCGCTTTGCTGCCTTGGTCGCGCACGCTAAGAAAGTTGCGCTGTCCAAGACCGCCGCTCCTATGAAAAAAAGCGACTAATCACAAGCCTGCGGAGTCTGTCTGCCGAAATCCGTGCTCAATGAGTTCAGTCGGGGGAAGCTCACAGTATTTGTAGGTGGGCTGGGCGAGCAGCATCGACCTTGAAAACGTGCAAATCGTTTTCGGGTGTGGTGTAGACGCCCTCATGCCGAGCTGTGACGATCGTGCTTGGGTTGCGCTCTCTTGCGCGAATGTCCAGCAAGAAATGAAGGCTCCCATGTGTCAGGTCTTGGGTTTCCGAACCCAACCAAGTCCAAGGCGCTGGACCGAATTTCCTGCGCCGCAGCTCGTAGTCCCTCACGGCAGCGGCAGATTCTTCAACTCCGGCGCGAATTCATATGCCTTGGCGAACTCGCGCTGCGCGTCCGCATCCTTACCTTCCTGGCGGAAGGCCAAAGCAAGATTGTAGTGCGCTTCGGCGTAGCCTGGCTTCAGCCGCGTTGCCTCCGCAAACTCCGCCTCCGCCTGGTGGATCTTCTGGGACTGCAGCAGCACGAGCCCGAGATTATTGTGGCCCTCGGCGAATGTTGGGTCGCGCCGTACCAGATCGCGAAAGATATTGGCTGCCCCGGCGGCATCGTTGTTTTGACTTAGGGCCAGCCCAAGTTGCACGCGCGCATCGACACGGTGAGGATCCAGGCTGATCGCGTCCGATAGTTCGCGAATCGCATCGGGCAGTCGCTGCATTTGCAGCAGAGCTAGGCCGAGATTGTAATGCGCTTCCGCCAGATCCGGATCACACATGACGGCCTGCTGGAATTCTTCCAGCCCCCGCGTTTGATCCCCGGATTTCCACAGTAGCAATCCGAAGCTGGCGTGTGCCTGCGCGTAATCAGGCTTGAGTTCAATCGCCTTCTCGAATGCCTCTCTCGCGAGAGCGGGTTCGTTCTTGCCCGCCTGCGCAACGCCGAGGTAATAGAAGCTGGTGGGAAGTTCGGGCGTCAGTTCCACGGATTTCTGGAATAACGAAATGGCTTCGTCCAGCTTCTGCTGCTTAAGCGCATCCACCCCCTGCACGATCAGAAGCTTCGACTGCGCCAGCCGCGCGCGAAATTCATGCAATCCCGACAGTTCGTCGAACTCCTTCTTGGCGCTGTTCGCATCTCCCTGGGCGCGTAAGGCGATGGCCAGATTATAGTGGGCTTGCTCAAAGTCCGGCTTTAGTTCGATTGCGCGACGAAAAGCAACAATCGCCCCGGCGGTGTCGCCTGCGGTCTTCAATTCCCGGCCTAGATTGTACTGAGCCTCCGGATCGTCCGGCTTCAGCTTCACCGCGAAGCGAAACTGTTCTAAGGCACCCCTGGGGTCAGCCTGCCGCCGCAATGCGATCCCCAACATGAGGTGCGCGGGCGCAAGACTGGGATCGAGCCGTATCGCGTTACGAAACTGTATGACAGCGTCGTTTATTTTGCCGAGCTGACCTTCGATGACTCCCATCTCCAGGTGACTCTCTGCCGAAGGTTTTAGCTTGAGAGCCAGCCTTAGTTCGTGCTCGGCATCGGCCAGATTGTTCTGCTGCGCAAGAATGCGGGCCAACAAGCGATGCGTAGCGGCATTGAGTGGATCGAGCGTTTCGGCGGTGCGCAGTTCTTTGACAGCGGAGTCCTGGTCCTGCAGGTCGTACCAGACTGCGCCAATTCCGTAGTGCGCGTCCGCCCACTTCGGGCGGAGCTTCAGCACGGCCTGGAACTCTTTCAGGGCTTCTCTCGGTTCTCCCTTGTACTTCAGCGCCAAGGCCAGGTTGTAATGCGTGGCAGTGTCGTTCGGTTCGAGCTCGAGCGCCTTGCGGTAGTTTGTGATCGCATCGTCCCACGACTTGGCGCGCGACAGCTCTGCCGCACGCTGTCGGTAGCTGTCTGCGGTTTGCGCACGGATCTGCGGCGCGAAAAGGCTTCCCGTCAAGAAGGTTGCCAACAGGCAAGTGCGAATCACAGGGTTCCCGCGGATCGGCCCGTTGCGCGACATATCTACACTTTATCTCAAAATAACAAGGGGACAGCGAGTGAACCCGCCGTCCCATGCTCAAACCTTTGCCACGGCATCACCAGACGAATTTCGCACTGACCTGACCAATGCGCGGAGCGCGGGCGCTCGTGACGTTACCGAAGTTGCTGCTGCTGATATCCCCCGCGGGGTTGTTAAATTGCGTGTGGTTGAAGATGTTGAAGAATTCACCTCGAATCTCGAAATGCATTGCCTCATTGAGGGGAATCATCTTCGTGATACCCAAATCCGTGTTGTTGATGCCCGGACCGTGGAAGAATCGGCGGTTCGCCGTCCCGAAACTTCCGCAGTCCGTTCCGATCAAAACCCCTGCCGTCCCCGGCCCATTTGGGTAGGATAGAGCGCACGCAGTTGCGGTAAATGCGCTCTGGTTGAAATAGTTGAAAGTACCCGGAGTAGCGCGGGGATTGTATTTGTGCACCGGGCCCACGAGATTGGGCATATCGGTGGACGGGCTGCCGACCAACGAGGCATCTCCCACGCACAGCGGGCTCCCCGTGGTCGGGTCTAGCTGCGCACACAGCGGCCCGGATACTGGATTCGATTGCCCCATCTGGACGGGAAAGCCTGTCGCGAATCGGGTAATGCCCTGCAGTTGCCATCCTTTTGTAAGCCTGGGCATGGCGTGGAAAATCCGATTGAACGGCATCTCCCAGACATAGCTGACCACAAAGTTCTGGTGCACGTCCGTGGACGACAGGCCGCGGCTCAGTTTGGCGTTTGAGAAGTTGATTAGTTCGCCGAAGGCCGAGGAATCGTCGATGGCCTTTGCGAGGGTATAGGCAGCCAAGAAGTTTACATCACCTGCTTTACCCTGGACCGTCACCTCTCCCGAGTGGTACACAGAATTCGCCACCAGCTTGGTGAAGGTGTTGCCAAAACCGAAACAGAGGGACTGGGCTCCGGGACAGTAGTTCGGATTTAACAGAGTATCCCTGGTGCCGTACACCGTATTTGCGCCGAGAGCGAACGTGTCCTGCTCAACGTTTGGTCCACACCCGATCGCACCACTCGATTGATCGGTATACCCCTGTGCGGTGAGCTGCATACATAACGCGGCGTCTCCGGGGTTGGCCTCGGTCTGCGCGATGAGCCGATGACCCTCGGTGCCCACGTATGACACAGTCAAAACGGTGGATCTGCTCAATTCACGCTGAAGCGATACATTGAAGTGCTCGGCGTAGGGGAGCCTGTTATGGACGTCGTATCCCGGAAAATAAGACATCGGCTCGTAAACCGAGAAATCGAGCGTCTTGTTCGCCGGGCTGCCCGGAATTGGGACGGTGAACGGGAAGCGCTGTCCCTCGCCGTCGGTGCCTCCATCCAGCCGATTTCGGAAGGGCTCGGAAAAGTCGACCGAGCCTGGACTGGTCCAATACAAGCCGAAGGGAGCGTCTCCCACTTCATAGAAGAGATTCAAATCTTCGACCGACGTGTAGTACAAGCCGTACGAAGCACGGATGCTGGATTTGCCCGGTCCGCCAAAGACCTTGCCCAACACTCCATCGCTAAAGCTCGGAGAATAAGCAAGACCAAGGCGCGGTCCAAAGTTGTTGTATCGGGTCGGGGCAAGCGTCTTCGGGATGCCGGGATCGCCGGGATAGACCAAGCCCAGGGGGGAATTCGGAAAGACCGTGGACTGCTCTCCCTTAACCCAGGTCTGGATCTTTCCCTGAGTGTCGTACCAAGGCATGCTCACTTCCCAGCGGAGACCCAGATTTACCGTCAGATTGGGAGTTGCCTTCCATGCGTCTTGCACATAAGCGCCGCCATAGCGCGTGCGGGAATCCAGGAGCTGTGCCGCTGCCTGGGTGTAGCCATTTCCGGCTCCCGTGGTCGCTCCAAGCAGGTAGTCAGCGAAATCTACTCCAGTGACTGTACCATCGAAAACGAAAGCCCCATCCTGGCTTGCTAAGTTGCGTTCGTTTACTTGCAGATAGCGGACTTCCCCACCGAACTTAAGGGTGTGTTTACCCAGGACTCTGGAGAACCCCTCCGACGCCGTATACGTGTTATTCGGTTGGAAAGTGATTAGAGAGGGAGTGCCGATGGCGAAGTTGTTGAAATAGACTTGGGGTACATACTCCGGAAAGCCGGGAGTAGCATCGGGAATGATGCCGAGGGTACCGACACCGGTCACGAACCCGAGTGACGCCAGCGACGCCTGGCCGCCGGTCGGGTTGTCCAGATGGGTTGAGGTGCGGAAGAAAGTGATGCGCGCCTCGTTCACAGCGCTAGTCCCGATGGTTTTGTTGTTACTGATAACGAATTCTTGCGCGCGGGTTGGCGTTACCGCAGGGAAGCCCGGTACGCTCGCGCCTCCGCTGGGGTAAGCGCTGTTCACCGTCGAGTCGTCAAAGTGATAGTAGAAGGACCAATTGCCCGTCTTCCGACTATTAAAGTCGACCCGCTCGCCGATTTTGTTGTCAGTAATCTTGTTCCTGTGACGATTGTCCGAGAATGTGCCGTCGGCGTTAGTGGGACCCGGGATGTAGGGGAGAATTCCAACTGCCGCTGGCGACCAGGCAGCTTTGGGAATTAGGCCGCCTGGAAAGACGCAGGAATTGGGGTTTGAGGGATAGTCCGTACTATTGCATCCCGCGAAACTGTATGGCTCGCCGTTTGTGACCGTGTAGCCCAGTCTGTTTGAAAGCGTCGTGGGCCAGTCGAGGCAGGGCGCGGCAGACGGGGGACAACTGCCGGAAGGACCGGGACCACCATCGACTGTGCCGGTCAAACTGGAAGGGTCAAATTGGCCCCCAAGTTCGGCAACGCTCGGCACGGGAACCTCGCTGACCTCAGCCCCCTGCAGTATTCTGGTTCCTTGATAATCCGTGAACCAGAATAGCTTGTCTTTCCAGAATGGACCTCCGGCCGTAAAACCAAACTGATGCTGTCGCAGTTCGGATTTAGGCTGGCCGTAGAAGAAATAGTTCTGGGCATCGAGCGCGTCGTTCCGCAGGAACTCGAACACATCGCCATGGAATCCATTCGTGCCGGACTTGGTAATGGCATTCATCACCGCGCCGCTGAACTTTCCATATTCCGCGTCGAAGCTGTTGGTGATAAGCCGAAATTCTTCGACCGAATCGAGATTCGGAACCAGGCCAGCCCCCAGATTTCGCCCTTCGCTGACGTCGCCACCATTTACCAGAAACGCGTTGGCCGTCTCGCGCTGGCCATTGACTGAGACGTTGCCGGCGTTTGACAGATAGCCCGAGACCGGCCGGTCGCCACCGATTGTCACTGATCCGGCGGGCGCCACACCGGCCTGCAGGCCCAACAAATCCAGATAGCTGCGGCCGTTGAGCGGCAACGCCAGCATCTTCTTCGAATCGATCACATCGCCGAGCTGCGTGCTCTCGGTCTCGACTTGGGCGGCGTTGGCCTGGATACTAATCTGTTCCTGGATGTTGCCGACTGTGAGAGTTACGTCAATGCGAAGTTGGTCGTTTACCTGGAGCACGATGTCGGTGGCGTTGAATTGTTGAAATCCAGGAGTCGTGACGTTCACCTTGTAGTTCCCGGCTGGCAGCGCCAGAAAACGATAGGAGCCGTCGTCGGCGCTAACGGTGTGTTGGGAGAGGTTGGTCTGTGTGTTCGTAACCGTGACGCGTGCTCCCTTGATCACTGCCTGTGACGGATCACGCACTACTCCATTGATCGACCCGGTGACGTCAGCAAGCAGCATACTTGGAAGCAACAGGATCGACACGACGACGAAAACAGGAACGAAGAAGCTGTGACCACTTCTCATCACCTATCTCCAAGAGCGGCAGTCTTCATCGACCCACCTGCCCAATGACACTTGCTTCTGCAGATCCGCGCCGGGCTTTTTGGCAAACCGTGTCAAAACCCTGCGCGCGGTACAGCACCGCCAAAATTATGATTTGGAACATCCCCAAGCTTGACGCGAAGTGTCCCATAAGTTACTCAGAAGCGCCCGGACAGTCAAGATGAAATCTATTTTCATCTGGTGATATTCTCCAACTCACGGGCGGGCCGATGTGACTGAGACCCATGCGGCGTTCAAATACGCGTTGTCTGAGCGCCGGCTGGGGCACAGAATCGATCTGAACTCGAAAGTCATTTCAACTCTATGCCGTGAATCGACGCCGCTTTGTCCATCTGTCTGGAGGAGTGCTGGCAAGTGTTTTGTTGCCCGCATGGGGCCGACCGGCGAATCAGCGCACAATTGAAACCCGCTCCAAGGCGCCCAGCTCCAATCATCCCTTCGGCGCCTATTTCACCGATGTCGCCAGGCAAGCGGGCCTCGTGCTGCCCACACTTTACGGTGAGGTGGATCAAAAAGACTACATTCTGGAAACCGTGGGCTGCGGCTGTGCCTTCTTCGACTACGACAATGACGGTTGGATGGACGTTTTCATTCTGAATGGCAACCGACTGCGCGGTGTTCCGCAGGGAACGATCAGCCGTCTATACCGCAACAACCGCGATGGCACCTTCACAGACGTTACCGAGAAATCTGGGTTGGGTGCTGCAGGATGGGCATCGGCCGTGTCGGTCGGCGACTATAACAATGACGGTTTCGAGGATTTGTTCTGTTCCTACTTCGGACAAAACAAACTGTACCGAAACAACGGCGACGGAACGTTCACCGATGTCACCAGATCTGCAGGACTCTGGAACGATCACCCCCGGTGGGGCGCCGGTTGCACTTTTGTTGACTATGACCGCGACGGGAACCTCGATCTCTTCGTCTCCAACTACGTTCAGTTCGATCTGGAGCATGCTCCGAAACCCGGCGCTAACGTGAATTGCACCTGGAAGGGAATTCCGGTGAACTGCGGCCCGCGCGGTTTGACACCTGGAGTGAACTCTCTTTACCGGAACAACGGTGACGGTACCTTCACGGATGTAAGTCAGCAGGCGGGCATTTCGGCGGCACGGGCCGGCTACGGCATGACCGTGGTGGCTGCGGACTTCAATGAAGACGGCTGGCCGGATATCTACGTTGCCTGCGAC
This sequence comes from uncultured Acidobacteriota bacterium, assembly GCA_963765015.1. Taxonomy (GTDB): domain Bacteria; phylum Acidobacteriota; class Terriglobia; order Terriglobales; family Acidobacteriaceae; genus Sulfotelmatobacter. Next base: position 103,238 of record CAVXVD010000133.1, read on the forward strand.
TCCACTCCGAGTCTGCTTTTCATGAACCAGCAGGACGGGAAATTCAAAGAGGAGGGAATCGCGCGCGGTGTTGCACTCAGTGAAGACGGTAAGGAACAGGCCGGTATGGGAATCGGGGTCGGCGACTACAACCTCGACGGTCATCTGGATATCTTCAAAACCAATTTCTCCGACGATACCAACGTCCTCTACAAGAACGACGGCAAGGCCAACTTTGAGGACGTAACGACCTCAGCCAAGCTCGGCGCCGAAAGCCATTACATCAGCTGGGGCACCGCGCTGGCCGACTTTGACAACGACGGCTGGCCCGATATCTTCTTCGTGTCGGGAAGTGTTTACCCGGAGCTCGAAAGGCAGCTTCCAGACTATCCCGACAAGTGTCCGCGAACGCTTTGGCGCAATCTGGGCGATGGAACTTTTCAGATCGTGAACGACCGCGGTCCGGCGCTGGCCAGCCGTCACTCCAGCCGCGGGTGTGCGTTCGGTGATTTCGATAATGACGGCGACCTCGACATTCTTATCGTCAACATGAATGAACCGCCGTCTCTCTTGCGCAATGACGTGGGCGGGCAGAATCACTGGCTGAAAGTGAAACTCATCGGCACCAAATCAAACCGCAGCGCGATTGGAGCCCGCGTGCTGGCGCGCTATGCAGGGAAGGTGCAGGCCCAAGAGGTCGTCAGCCAATCGAGCTTCTACTCTTCCAATGATCCGCGCTTGCACTTCGGACTGGGGTCCGCTACGTCGGCCGAGGTGGAGATTCGCTGGCCGAACGGCAACAGGGAAGTTCATTCCAACATCTCGTGCGACCAACTCCTCACCGTGCGGGAGGGCACCGGCATTGTTCCCAGTCTGGGTTGGCCCAAGCGCTAGTGGCGGTCCATCTTGCCTCAGTGGTTCGTGGGGTTTTCGGACGGCAATCAGCGAGACCGGTTCCAATTGAATAGAAAGCGGTCTGAACACTCGCCCGGGTCGGCGCGTTCTTGGCGGATGGGTTAACCGAGCGAAACCAGGGTATAACTCGCCTCTTAGCAGCAAGTTGTGGAGTTGTTCGCTTTCGAATTGTGCCCGAGATGGCTTATCCTTCTACGACGGAGTGTGGCTTTTTTACCACAGTCGCTTTTCTGATTGCCAGCAGTAACCTGTACCATTCATTGAACAAGACTGTGGATTCTTGACCTTCGAGCAGACAATCCGCTCTTCAGTGGAGTGCAGTGGCGTCGGTTTGCACAGCGGCGCCCCGGTTTCGATGCGCATCTACCCCGCCGCGTCAAATACCGGGATCGTCTTCCGCCGTGCGGACCTTGACGGGTTTGACATCGAGGCGGTCAGCCGCAACGTAGCTCGCGTCAGCTATGCGACTAGCTTGATGAAGAAGGGCGTGCTCATTTCCACGACCGAACACGTGCTTTCTGCCTTTATTGGGCTGGGCATTGACAATGCCATTGTCGAGATCGACAACCTTGAACTTCCGATTCTCGATGGGAGTGCGAAGCCCTTTGTGGAAATGATTCAGAAGGTGGGTATTCGCAAGCAACGCCGGGCGCGCAAGTACCTGAAAATCCGCCGCGAGGTCGAGATGCGGGAGGGGAACAAGTTCATCGCGGTCTATCCCGCAAACACATATTCGGTGTCCTATTCGATCAACTTCCCTCATCCATTAATCGGCAAAGAGACGTTTCAAGTCGAGTTGACCAATGGCAGCTACTTGCGCCACATCGCGGCGGCCCGGACTTTTGGCTCACGCGAGGATGAGCAAGCCATGCGCAACATGGGACTCATTCGCGGTGCCTCGAGCGAAAATTGTATTGTGCTCACGCGCGATGGCATTGAAAACGGTCCCCTCCGCTTCCCCGACGAATTTGTACGCCACAAAGTGCTGGACTTGGTAGGGGACCTCGCTCTGCTCGGAAAGCAGATTTTGGGCAAGGTCGTCGCCGACCGCGCCGGTCACGCCATGCATACCGCACTGGTCTCGCGAATCCTCCGTGACAAGACTTTGTGGGAGGAAGTTACGTTCGCGGGAGAGACTTCAGAGTCCAGGA